>CATEPI010000003.1:0-163276 GCA_949525845.1 uncultured Eubacteriales bacterium | reverse complement strand
AAAACTGGTATACTTTGTGGCGAAATTTGGCCCTTTTTACTTGACTGCTTACAAAAAAACTCTATGGCAGGGATTTTACGATAGGAAATCAGATAAGGCCCTACCTCCATTTGGTCATGGACACCTTCATAAAACTCCCGCAGCTGGCAATATTGCCACAGAGTACCCTTCAACGCTCTGCTCAGGTTTTTGCAATAGAGAAAGCCACAGGTCTCCGCATTGAAATTTCGCTGGAAGAGATATGACACGGGGGGATACCCTTTTTTCCAGCGAGTAATACCAACGGAGTCTCCAGAGTTGTGATAGACTTCTTCACCAAGAGCACCATTTTTCTGCGGGTCAATGATGATCCGGGTTTCCTCATAGCAGTTCATTTTCACCGGCCCATTTTTAGGAAAGTCGTGATATGCCTTGACAATTCGGATGATCAGGCTGTCGCCGTGAAAACGCTGAACCACCGTAGCGGTAACGCGATCCCATATATACCCACGCTTCTTGTTGGCCTTCATTGTAAGTTCCCGGTCGCAGTGAGGGCATACACCGGCAGCGTTGTGCCGTACCCCGGTCAGTTCGATTTCCTGACCGCAGGCACTGCATAGGCCACGGATAGCTTTTTTCCCTTTTCTGTAATCGTAAAAGAAGTAGGCAGGCAGTACCTTACGCCGCAGCCAATCCTCCAGGTCACAGGGCAGAGGGTTCAGCCCACTCAACCGAGACCTGATCTTCCGCTCCCGGTTTTTCTGCCGCTGTAGAGTCTCTTTATCGCGAAGATGCTGCTGCATATGAGAAATAGTGGAGAAACCAGTGTCGCAAAGCTGCATGGCCACATGAGGCTTGCAGAAGTTGATCACCCGTACTTCGTCCGGTCTGGAATAAAAAGCACATTTTTCTGTAAGAAATTGGTATTCCCGCTCCAGATTTTCCAGCATGACCGTCCGCCATACAGTTTTCGTGTCCGGCTGATGGTCATAAGTGACAAAGCTGTCGCTGGACTGAAAGATGGTATAGGACAACTTCGGCCTGTCGCCAGGGGTATCCCCCCTGGCATACAGACACAAAATCAGCAGACGCCGGTGTCCAACAATTTTTACCGCCGTGCGGATGATGTACTTCAACTTGGGAACAAGGAACAAGCCACAGTCAGAATTAGGCGCCAAACCAGGCTCCAAAAACTGGCGGCAGGCTTTTTTATCTATTCCGCTCATTATGCCACCCCCAGCAGACTGAGCTGGCTGTCATCTTTAGCTGGCTTCTTCGAGGGCTCTTTCGCGGCCGCCTTTTTGGACGTATCCGCCTTTTTATCTCCCGTCTTTCCCTTGGCGGTCTTGCTGCCCTTGCTCTTGGAGGTGCTGCCGCCAATATAGGGCTTGGGAACGAATTCTTCTTCGTCCTCGTGGTCCTCCTTGGCGTCCGGATCATTGAAATAGTCCACGGCCCACTGGAAGCACAAGTCGTCAGGAATGTCGCTCCCATATCCCTGCTGTCCCGGACCGGGCTGGATGCCGTTGGCCTTCAGCTCGTCCTGGATATAGGCCCAGGCTTTCCGGCTGATGTACTGGAAGCAGCGGATCATGGTCTTGCGGGGGTGCATGGTCTTCCGGGCAAAGGCGGGGTCCTCAATGCACATGGTCTGGATGTACTCGGCCACACATTCCTTCATGTTGCGCCGGGTCAGCTTTTCGGTATCCGCGCTCACACGCTGCATGGAGGCGGCCAGCACCTCGTCGTCGCTCATAGCGGTCAGTTCGTCGATTTTCTTCTGCTCCTCGGCCTTTTTTGCCGCCTGACGGGCCTCCCATTCAGCCTTGCGCTTGGCCTCGGCCTCCTCGTGGGCCTTTTTCTTATCGTCCTCACTCACTGCGCCGTCCGCAGTTTCCGCCGCCTGCCCGGCGACGGCATCCGTGGATGTCTCTGGGGGCGTCTCGACTGCCTGCTCGGACACGGACGGAGCCGGGGCGGTATTCTGCTGCGGCTGAGGCACAACGGTCTCCGCCGCAGGCTGCGTAACAGCCGATTCCACCGGGTCCGCCTCCGTAAAGGCGGGAGTGCTCTGCATCCTGGTATTGTCAGGGGGTGAGCCGCCCTCCTCAAAGGGACTGTCACCATAACGCAGCTCAATGTCCTGTTCCGAATAGAATCCCATTGTACGTTCCTCCTGTTAAGTGGGCAGAAATACCCTGCGGTATCTGCCTGTTTTCAAATTGTATAGATCAGCGTGCTGAACGGGTCAAAACAGTAGCACACCAACCTTGGATCGTCCTCCGTCTGCCGCTGTATCTGGCGCTGGATGAAAAGGGCCCGTTGTTCGCCCTCATGCTCCCAGGCCAGTACGACCAGATGCCGGTATTCCGGCTGGTATCGGGCATCCGCGCCCAGTGCTCTGCAAAGGTCCGATATGCTTTGAAGCCGCTGGTCCGTTGTCATTTGTCTGCGTTCAGCGGCTTTGCCAGCATGGGCGAAAATTTCACACCAGGGAATCCGGCTGTGTCACAGTAGAAATAGGCGCGCCCATTGTCTCCATACAGCTCGATCACATCGGACAGGGCCACGTTCCGCCCGGGAAAGCCCTCTGGCAGAACGTCATTGTAGCGGGCGAAAATCCGTTCCAAAATGTCGTGCTCACTCTGCTCCATCGGGCAGAAAATCTCGCCGTCATACACCAGACGGTACAAAGAGGCGGGGGGCTGCTCGTAGCCCTTTTCCTGCATCTTCCTGATGCCGGCAAAGGCAAAGGGCACCGTTTTCCCGCCGCTCAAATCCAACTGGTAGATGCGGTAACGCTGGCAGCGCCGCTGGCTGTCCAGCAGGCGCGCAAAGGTGGTGGTCAGGTCGGTTTGCAGGTAGACGTCCATCTCCTGCTCCGTCAGACCCAAATAGTCGCGCAGACTGGTTCCGTCCTCGGGCAGCGTATGCCACCGCTCCGCACAGCTTTCGATGTGGTCAAGCGCACAAAGGCCGGACAGATACATTTCCTTGAAATTCATTTTGATTGGCTCCCTTTTTTCAATTCGCTTTCGGTGCAGGGCGATCTGCCAGTCATCAATTCCCTTATAGTTGGGGTTCCAATTCAGCCGCCGGCAGGTCATGCCATGTTTTCTCGCCAGCCGGTAGACCGCAGCCGCCCCGCGATTGACTTCCACATTGCGGTATTTATCCATATCCTCAGCCTCAATAATCTCCTCGGTGCCGTTGCGGCTCAAAAAGGCAAACAGCTCGTCCAGACCGTTGGGGTTGTTCGCTCCGATGGTAGCTACAAAGGTGCGGCCCGTCAGAGCATGGACAATATCCGCTTTCAGCGCCCCCTCTGTCACATAGACTACACGGGCATGGGGGCTGCCGACAAAGTGTATCGGGCATCCGGAGCTGACTCCCTGATTCTTCCCAGTGGAGGTCAGCGGCAGATACTTCGCCCCCTGCTTATCCGGCGGGTCGTTTTCGTCCCGGATAGGATGGTCCAGCCGAATTTGCAGTCCATGGAGCAGACCGTCCACGCCGCGCAGAGGGATCAGGATGCCCGATGTGCGCGTGTAGAATTTGACGGTCCACTTTCCATAGTCGTTTACATAGAAGCCGGGAACACCTTGTACGCGGCAGCCCTGATTGATCAGGCGCTGCGTCAGTGTCCGGCAAAGTCGGGAGGTTGGGGTGCTCTTGAACCCAAAGCTGTCAATATCGTTGTCCGTCAGTCCCCGTACCGTCCGCAGATGTTCCCGGTGCGCCGGCGTCAGCATCAGCAGAGACAGCAGCGCGGTCAGCGTCCGGTGGATCTCCTCGTCCGGGGCCTTGTCAGGGGGTACATCCCTGGGGGATGGCTCTTTGACCGGGCAGACCGGGGCAGAACCCTCCGCCGCAAAACCGTCGATTGCCAAAGCATCACAAATTTCCCGGTAAGCCTCTAAGTTGCTGATCCCATGCACTCTGCCGTAAAGTGGAAGCATCCCGCCGCTCTCGCCGCAATGCCAACAGCGCCAGGTATTGATATTGAGGTACAGCCCCATCTTTCCACGGCGGTCGCCGCAGATAGGGCAGTCAGCGTACACCACCCGGGAGCCCCCTCTCCGCCTGATATTCAGGCGGAGAAGGGACGCCACATCCATAATGGTAAAGGGAAAATCTGACGAACTGATGCGCCTCACTCCTTTCCATCAAATGAAGGGCGATGCGGGGGATTTATCCGGCTATCTTCTGATCCAGCTCCTGTATCAGCAGGGTGGCGGCGGCTTTCTGACTGTTGCTGCACTTATAAAACGGGGTCATAAAGAAGCGCAGGCTGGACGGTCTGCGCTCCGCTAGCTGGGCCATCGTCGAGCCTTTATTGGGGCCGCTGGGTACCACAATGGCGCTGGCCTCCTCCAAGGTCATCACCTGGCAGATTTCTTCCACCGACATATCATCCGTATAGCTGGGCGCTGCCGGGGGCGGCGTTTCGGCCTGGTCCTGGGTGGAAACGGGCGTTTCATCCTCCTGCGTTGTGGCAGCTTCGTCCCTCTGAACAGGGAAGTTCAGCACAGTTACCGGCGCGGACTGCTGGCCGGCAGACGGCGCGGGGTCCTCGTGCGGCTCTGCATCCAGCGCCTCCTGACGTGCCTCCTGCACAGGCTGGCTTTCCGCCATCGGAGCAGGGTCAGGCTGGACTGTGGGGGCCGGATCAGCGGCCGGCGCGGACTGCGCTGTCGGAGCCGGTTCAGAAACATTCTCCACAGTGGAGGTGTCTGCTGTCTGGACCGGCTCTGCGGGCCGGACAGTAGGAACCGGCTTGGGGTCCGGTGCGCTCTGGGCCACAGGAACCGGCTCGGGGGCCGGCGGGCATCTCCCCGGGCCCTGTCCGGCGGGCGTCTTCTGCTCCTGGGTCTGTTCCGTCTGAACCTGGGCCGGCGGTGCTTCCTGCACACTGCCGTGCTCCTGGACGGGCGGGGCAGGTGGACTGCATTTGCCGTCGCCGGGGCCGTGGGTCACATCGCACAGCTGGATGCCAAATCCGGCGTTGTCCAGCGCAACCGTCAGGGCCTCGTCCTGAGCGGCCCGGATATAGCCAGCAGTCTCCTGCGCCGTCTTGGTTGCGGTGAAGCTGCTGGCCGGGGCGGCGTCCTCCCGGTGGAAGAACACCTTGGCCTCGAAAATCGCCATCTGGTCGGTGACCCGCAGCGGGTTGAGCAGCATCCGGCCCTTGGGGCAGGCCAGCCGGAACCAGAGCCGCTGATAGCGCGGCTCCAGCCGCATGACCGGCTCCCCCTTTTCATTGACCGCCTTGCGCAGATACTTCATGGGGTCGAATCCGGGGACCTTGTGCAGATCGTTGGCGGCGGGGACAGTGCGAAGGATCATGTTCTCATTCATGTAGAAAGCTCCTCTCATATAAAAATTCGTACAGCGGGGACCCCGCTATATCGCAATAAAAAAAGACGCAGGCACTCAATTCATAAGTGCTTGCATCTCAACTTGCCTTCCGCATGGGCGTGTCCGCCGCAGTCAGGCTCTGGCTGGTCAACTTACGGTGGTAAAGCCGCATCCGCTCTGCCAAGAGCGTATTGCGCTTTCCTTTCCGGGTCTTGGAGATTGCTGTAAACAGCGCCTTTTTCTGTCCTACCAGCAGCACCCGGCCCTTGGCGCGGGTGACGGCGGTATAGAGCAGGTTGCGGGTCAGCAGGTTCCAATGGGCCATCAGCAGAGGGATGATAACGGTATCATATTCGCTGCCCTGCGCTCTATGGATGGTCATGGCGTAGGACAGCTCCAGCTCCTCCAGGCTGTCCAGCGGATACTTGGCATACCGTCCATCAAAGTTGATGATGACAGTATCGGGCCTGATCTCACGAACAAAGCCTGCATCGCCGTTAAATACGCCTTTCCCAATGATGTCGCCCTGACGGTTATACAAAACCATCTTGCTGTTGTTTTTCAGCTGGATCACCCGGTCGCGCAGACGGAATACTCTGCCGCCATACGCCATTTCCGGTTTGCCCTCCATTTCGGGATTGATCTCCTCCCGGATCATCTCGTTCAAATTCTGGGAGGATGCCTCGCCGTTTTTGCGGTAGGGGGACAGGATCTGAAGCTGCTGGACGCCTACTCTGGCTGCTTCTTCCTTGTAGAGACGGCAGACGATCTCCGCCGCTTCCTCCTGATCGGTGGCAGGGATAAAACTGAAGTCTGGTCCGTAGTACAGCTCGCCGTTGCCCTCGTTGATAAACCTGGCGTTATAGGCGATTCGGCTGTCTTCCGCCTGACGGAAAATCTGGTCCAGTACGGTGACCGGAACGATACCGCTCTCAATCAGCTCCTGAAACACGTTTCCGGCCCCAACGCTCTCCAGCTGGTCGGCGTCGCCAACCAGCAGAACCTTCGTGTCGGAGGGCAGGCGGGTAAACAGCTGATGGGCCAGCCACATATCCACCATAGAAGTCTCGTCTACGATCAGCAATCCGGCTTCCAGCGGCTGTTTCTTATTCTGGCCGCTGTCATCACCGTGGAGCTTCAAGAGGCTGTGCAGGGTCTGGGCGTCCTCCACGCCGGTGGTCTCCGCCATGCGGCGGCTGGCCTTGCCGGTAGGGGCTGCCAACGCGATCTTGTCCTCCGGGTACAGCATACGGTACGCCTCCACGACCGCCCGCAGAATGGTACTCTTACCAGTACCGGGGCCGCCGGTGATGATGGACAGATTGTGGCGGAACACCATTTCCACGCCCTCGGCCTGCCGTTGGGACAGGGTGATGCCAAGCCGGTTCCGGACATGCTCCATAACGGGCATCAGGTTGACAGGCTCTGGAACATGCAGCGCCATCTGCGCCACCTTCAGCGCCGTTTCACATTCCTGCTTATACACATGGGGCAGATAGATGTTGCCGCCGCTGGACACCACCACATTCAAATTGATCATGGCGGCCAGCTGCTGTTCCACCTGATCCCGGGTCAGGGGCTTGTCTAAATCCTCGTTGAGCAGCTTGAAGGCATCCCTGAGCAGCCGCTCGACTTCAATGTAGAGATGCCCATTTTTACCGCGGGATTCTTCTATCGTGTAGAACAGCGCCCCCTGTATCCGAATGGGGTCATGGAGATCGCCGCCAGAGTTGCGCACGATTTCATCTACCCGGCGAAAACCGAAGCCCGGCACCTCGCAGAGCCGGAACAGGCTTTCACGCAGCAGCTCCACACCCTTCATTCCAAAATGACCAAGGATTTTCAGAGCCGTGTTGGGCGTCACCTTCAGCGGGGCCAGCAAAAGAAGCAGCTCTCGCATGACCCGGCTTTCCATATAGCCGGTTTTGATCTCCTCCAGCCGCTCCTCGGTGATACCGCGGATTTCCAGCAGCCGTTCCGGTTCATGCTCCAGCACCTCCAGCGAACGGTCGCCAAACCGTTCCACAATGGCGTCCGCCGTTTTCTCACCGATACATTTCAGCGACCTGGAAGCGAGGTAAGCCCGGATGCCCTGGACGGTGGAGGGCAGGATCTCCTTCCAGTGCTCCACCTCAAACCGCAATCCGTGCTTGCCATCGTTGGTCCAGGTCCCCTCCAGCTCCATCTTCACCGTATCGTCACGGGGCAGGTCATACCCCACAGCGACAAAACGGATCAGATGATCTCTTTGCTTGAAGGAACTGCGGGCCTCCGGTGGAACCATTTTGTCCGCTGTTTTCAGCTGAAAAATACAATATCGGTTTTCCTGGTTATAAAAAATTGATTTGTCAAATGCCGCTACGAATCCCATAGTGGCTCACTCCTCCTTTTAAGCGGCGTCAGATTTTGGCCGCCTGATGTTGAATCTCCGGCTCTCGGAAATCGTGACATATTCTGCGTATATGTCCGGGTGGACGGCCTTCAGACGTTCCAGGCCCTCTTTGGAGACCCCCGGCTTTCGGACGGGATTCCAGGTGATGGTGCAGCCATCTTCCGATATGGCGGAACAGCTTGTACCCATGTCGGCCACAATCAGAGCTTTCAGCCGTTTCATCTCGGCTTCAATGGTTTTCGCATCTGCGTCACACTGGCCTTTTTCCTTCTGGAGTTCCAAAAAACGTGTGACCCGTGCAGACTGCGCTTTATTCAATGAGACAGGCGGCGCGTCTTTGTCTGCCGGGCCCAGCGCCCTCTGCAAGCTCTCCAGGATCAGGTCGCCATCATTCTCCCAATAGGGCGGAGGAATTTTGGCGAGTATGTTGTTCTCCCAAAATTCCTGTTCCAGCATGATCAGCTCCATCTCATAGGCCATATCCCGGTCAATGCGCCGGATGATGGTTTCATCTTCGTTGTTGCCATAGAGACAGCAATAGTAGACTCGATCCAGATTCATCACGGCCATGTAATGGCGGCCTTGCGTCTCATAGTAGACAGGGACGATCTCTTGGCCGTTGTACCACCACTTGTCCTTGGCGTTATAGTTGGTGGTCTTGATCTCCAGGATAGCCGTTGTGCCGTCCGGCAGTTCTGCAAGATAGTCCAGGTCTGCCAGCATCCAGGGGTAGTGGGGGTGCTGAAACATACACTTGCGCTGGTAAATTTTCAGCCCGGTTTTCTTTTCAAAGATACGGGCCACCAGCGGCTCCAGCAGGTTGCCCACTTCCAGGGCCACCCAGTTCGCCTGATCGTCCGCTGTGACGATGCCCAGCTTGTCAAAGTAGAGGTCCCGGGCCGTCCGAAACGGCGAGAGGTTCAAAACTGCCGCCGCGTCGCTGCCGCCCAGGCCCTTCCGCCGGTACTCCAGCCATTCAAGCCGCGTGAGCTGTGCTGTGTCCACCAGCACAAGGGGCTGATACGCCATGTCCTGTGCCATACTGGGGTTCCTCCTCCTCTGAAATCATGTTCTGCATCTGCACCTTCCACATCTGGCGGCTTTTGCCGCGGATGGGAGTGTTGGAGGGACGGGGACGCTTCCTCCGCTTCCACTTGTTCTTCATTGTCTTTTGCTCCTTCCATAATTTGATTTATCCTCAAAGCCTTGCGGCATTTGGGCAAAAAAAGAGCGGGAATGACAAAAATACGGCGTAAAGCCGCATTCCCGCCCCCACTCTGGAGAGCTTTCGTCATTCCCGCTATCAGCGTTGGGGCAGACTGCCCCCTATAAATCCTGCCAGCCGCCGTCCGCCTGTCTGCGTAGCGGCCCTGCCGGCATAACGTACAACCTTAACAACGTATGCAATGCGGGTGTCCCCCCCGGTCCCAGGCCAACAGCCTGCCTCCGCATTTCAGCGGAGCACGCACAAACAATCAATTACAAGCCTACTCTACCACAACATATTGTGGTTGTCAATAGAATTTTCTTTGTATTTGGTATGTAGAAAGGCGGGCGGTCGTTTCCTCATTCCTATAAACCTCTTCAAAATTTCTTGCTTTGTGGTGTAGTGTTTTCCGCAAAGTCCGTAGCAGATAATTGGTGGAAAATGTAAATAAAGATCACTTATAAAATTATATCCAAATTTTTTCGATTTTTCTGTGAGAATTTGGTCTCTCGTTGCGTTTATATAAATAGAGGAACTAATTTTCGATTGTTCAGTCATAGCTACCACAAGGAGGCAGCTATATATTTATATTCCCCAATGATGGCAACAGGGAAATGATAGCGGTCATATGCCATCTGCGGTCAGATATAAAAGAACAAAATTTGTCTGCCAGCAGATGAAAAATAAAACCGTTACATTGTCGGGAGTGTTTTGTGTTCTTATAGGCAATACGCGAACTATATCGACGGTTAGAGATATAAAACCGTCGCCTTATACTCCAGATTTGGCGGCTCAAAGGAGGTATCGCCGTGTCTGGAGTATTATTGTATCTGCGTGAACTGTCAAAAAAAGCCCGCCTTCCGTAAAGGCTCGAACCACCCGAAAAGTCGAAATTACTCGCTTTTTGTCCGACAACCCGATAGCGTCCAATGACCGTATGGCTTGCTGCCATGCGGTCATTTTTGTTTTTCTGTGCTGCCGCAGGCCGTCATGCCATTCTATGGCGGCAAAACATATGCCGCGCTGCCGCTCCCCGCCTCGTCTCCGAAAATTTGAGCCCTGACACATCATCAAATTTTCGGAGGTAACTATGAAAAATCACTCAGCAGATCAAGGCGTCGTCTTGAATTTTTTTAATCACGACAAAAGTTGTCTTTTGTACTTTTTATCATTCACTCCAGAGAGCGGCGGCGAGGGGGTGAACACATGAGCCCGAGCGAACGGAGGCAGAAGCTGATAGAGGTGTTGTGCTGTAGACGGCATGATACATACTACAATCTTGCGTTTGAGTTCAACGTGTCCACACGGACAATCTGCCGTGATATTGCGGCGCTCATGTGTTCCTACCCGCTTGAAACGGTTCGGGGCCGTTATGGTGGGGGCGTTAAAGTCGCGGATGGTTATTATCTCTATCACAGAAGCCTTAACGCAAAGCAAATCTCGCTTCTCACAAAGCTGGCAAACCAGCTTATAGGTGATGACCTTGATACCATGAACAGCATTCTCGTCCAGTTTGCTCCCTGACACACACCCGATGCACCTTGATAAACAGTGGGACAAGCTCCCGCTCATAGTCAGTATGCAAGTGAGACTTTGCTGCGGTATGGCTATGGACGCAAGGACTGCCTGCGGAACAGGGATATAGGAAAGGAGGCGAGACCGCATCCTCTGTTCCGTCAAAACGATCATATCAAAGGTACGAGCGGGACCCCAGAGCCATTGACCGGCGCAGGCAGCGCCCGAAGCGCAGCGAAGCAGCCGCATCATCCCGTACCGCAGGGTCAAAGGGGGATACTGTGGGAATGGTCTGGGCAGCTTCGTCAACTGCCGCCGCCATCTGTCGGTATCGCGCCGCCGGTTTGCCGCTGGCGGGCTTGCATACTCCCTGTGCCGGGGTGAGCAGTAGGGCGGTCCTGCCGCCTGAGAATACGGCACACTTTGAAGATAAATTTGGTATAGGCCATCGACAAATCCCGCTGTGTTTTGAACCAAGAATAAGGGAATTGTCGATGGCCTTGCCGTTTCAGCTGTTTGGAAAAATCGGTTATGCGTCGAATAAAAAGGGAAATTTTGGTCAATACTAATGGAGAAAACGGGGGTGAACCAATGGCAAGCACACAGAGCAGGGAGGAGCTTCTGGCATCCCTGGTCGATATTCGTTCCGTGAAGATTGATCCTGCACAGCCTGTTGAGGAGCGTATGAAATCTTATGTGGAGCAGATCAAGAACCCGTATATGTTCAAGGTCGGCGGTACGGTGGTTCGTGTTTCCTATGCCAATACGCAGGCAACAATCAACGATAATTTTGTAAATCTGCTGTCGAGTATGTAGTTCAGATGTGGAGTAATTGGAAAATACTGTCTGATTGGATTTTCATATTTCACTGGACTTTTGTGTAGTGGTATGTTATCATCGAAATGGGCAAAATCACGCGAAACACCACCCTTGTGTTTTCCGATTATTGGGCAAGGAATATCACAAAGGAGTGGTAGCTGATGTTGAAATTATCTTTAGACAGACATTATAGAGCCGCCATCTACCTGAGATTATCCCGGGAAGATGGCGACTTTTCTTGTTCCAGCGAGAAACTTGAAAGCAACAGCATCTCAAACCAGAGATTGGTGATTATGGACTTTCTCAAAAAGTGCCCGGAAATCACATTTGTCAGGGAATATTGTGATGACGGCTATACTGGCGCCAACTTTGACCGTCCGGATTTTCAGAAGATGATCGAAGCGGTCCAAAGAGGTGAGATAGACTGTATTGTTGTGAAAGACCTTTCCCGCTTTGGCCGGGAGTATATTGACTCCGGAGCCTATATTCAGAAGCTGTTTCCCGCGCTTGGGGTCAGATTTATCGCAATCAACGACAATTACGACAACGCCCAGCCTGGGGCGGCGGACAATGAGCTGATCCTGCCGTTCAAAAATTTGATGAACGACTCCTATTGCCGGGATATTTCCATTAAGGTGAGAAGCAACCTGGAAGCGAAGCGCCGGAATGGTCAGTTTGTGGGCAGCAAGGTTGTCTATGGATATATGAGGTCTCCAGACAACAAAAATTTGCTGGTCATCGACCCGGAAGCGGCTGCTGTGGTCCAGGATATATTCCGCTGGAAAATTGATGGACAGTCTCCGGCACAAATCGCGGACAGGCTCAATCGCAATCACATCCCATCGCCAATCGAGTACAAGAAGGGGAAAGGCTCAAAGCAGCGAACCAGCTTCCAGACAAAAGAAGTTGCGCAGTGGAGTGCGGTGGCAATTTACCGCATCTTGAAAAATGAAGTTTATATTGGTACGCTTGTCCAAGGAAAAACGACTTCACCCAATCATAAGGTGAAAAAGACAGTGCGCAAAGCGCCCGAGGAGTGGTGCAGAACGGAACACGCACATGAGGCCATCATAGCGCCGGCGCAGTTTGACCTGGTTCAGAGACTTATGCTGGATGATACGCGGAGTCCCACAGGAGCGAAATGTGTGCATCTGTTTTCAGGCAAAGTTTTTTGTGCTGACTGCGGCAGTACGATGGTGCGGAAGACTTCTCACACGAATGGGTACAAATACACATATTTTATCTGCGGTGGAAACAAGGCTGACAGACATCTCTGCTCCAGCCACATGATTCGGGAAAGCACCGTTTATGATGCTGTGCTGGCTGTCATACAAGCTCAGATCGCTGCTGCTATGGATATGTCGGCAGCACTGCGGCAGGTGGACAGCCTTGCGTGGGAAAACCGAGAGTTGGAGCGGATCAAGTCTAAACGTGCGTTCCAGGAGGAAATTGTGGACAAAAACAGGCGTCTGAAGGCCGGAGCATATGATGACTTCAAAAATGGGTTTATCAGCAGAGAGGACTATAAAACCTTTACGGAACAGTTTGAACGTCAAATTCGGGCGGCTATGGACGCGATTGCACAGCTGGATCAGGAGCGGAACAGCATCATGGGTGGTCTGGCAAAGCAGCAGGGATGGCTGGCACAATTTGCGAAGTATGAGAACATTCAGGAGCTCTCCAGAAACAGTGTGGCGGCTTTGGTTGACCGCATTGAGATTCGTGAGAATAAGGATATTGATGTGTGTCTTCTGCACAGGGACCACTTCGCCTCCATTGTGGCATTTTTGAGTGAGCAGCAGTTAAGGCGAGATGCAAAGATCATTCCCCTTGGGAGGGAGGCGGTATAGTATGGCGCGTGTATCAAGAAAGCGGAAAAACATCCCAACCAATGAGACAGCCTCCCACATTTGGAGAACTGCGCTCTATGTTAGACTATCTGTAGAAGATAACGGAAAAGATGCCGATTCTATCGAAAATCAGATCGCGTTCTTGGAATCATATGTTTCTGGGTGTCCTGATTTAAGTAAGGTTGAGCTGTTTGTGGACAACGGTTACACCGGCACAAATTTCCAGCGTCCCGAGTTTAATCGGATGATGGAGACGGTTCAGGCTGGTGTGATCGACTGTATTGTGGTGAAAGACTTGTCCCGCCTGGGCCGGAATTATATCGAGACATCGCAGTTTGTTGAGAAGATCTGCCCTTTCTATGGACTGCGTTTTATTGCGGTAAATGACAGTTTTGATACGTCAGCGGTCACAAATGCGGCACAGCTGTCTATGGCGCTGTCCAACATCGTAAACGATTATTATGCAAAGGACATCTCCCGTAAAGTTACCTCTGCTCTGCAAACAAAAATGGAGCGGGGGGACTATATCGGAAACTATGCGCCTCATGGGTACTGCAAAGATCCAGAAAACAAGAATCATTTGGTCATTGACCCGGAGACCGCCCCGGTCATTCGCCAGATATTCCAATGGCGCTCTGAGGGCGTCAGCTACATGGGGATCAACCGGCGGCTCAATGAGGCCGGTATCCCATCTCCCGGGCAGTACCGGCTGGAACACGGGATTGAAACCAACAATAACCGCAAAGGCCGCCCTGTACTCTGGAACAAGCACATGGTCACAGAAATCTTAAATAACATTGTTTATATCGGCCATCTTGCCCAGAAGAAGGGGAGTCAATGCCTCTATGCTGGTATTCCGTATCATATTACCCACGAGGATGACTGGATTATTGCGGAGAATACCCATGAACCCATTATCAGCAGGGATTTATTTGAAACGGTACAGAAAATCAATAGGGAGACTGCGGAACGCACCAAAAAGAATTCCGGTAAATATGCCCATCTCCCCAGGGAGAAAAATATTTTTGGGAAGAAATTCACCTGTGCTGGCTGCGGAGCTGTGCTGAAGCTCCATCGGTCCTTCAGCACAAAGCGGGACAAGGCATATTTCACATTCAAATGCCCGACCTATGCAGAACACGGCGCCAAGGGATGTTCGGACATCAAAATACGAAAAGCAGATTTGGATGCAGCAGTGTTTTCGTTTATCAAGGCGCAGATGACTGTATTTATTGATATGGAACGTACCTTGCAAAGTTTGCTGGCAGTTAAGACAGGGAGTTTTGAGCAGGGCCATATCCGGTCGAGGCGTAAAGCACTGCAACAGAAACTGGAAAACAAAAAGTCCATTCTGAGCGGTCTGTATGTGGACTATAAGGAAGGACTGTTATCCCAGCAGGATTACCTTTTTACCCGGGAGAGTATTGATGCAGACATCCACGAAATTGAAGCGGAACTCGCTGAACAGGAAAGCGCGAACAGCAAAACCAACGACCTGCTTATTGGGAAGATGAAGTGGCAGGGTATGATTCGGAAATTTCAAGGTGCCGCCGGTCTGTCTCCAGAGATGGTCGAGGCTTTTGTGGAGACAGTAAAACTGCATAAAGATGGCAGCGTGGAGATCAAGCTGAATTATATGGACGAATTTGCAGCCCTTATGGATGCCTGTGAACAAATCCGAAAGGAGAGTGCGTGATGAAGCAGCAGGTGGCAATTTATTTGCGGCTCTCGCAGGAGGACATGGACAAACGAACCAGCCAAATAAAAGATGAAAGCAACAGCATTTCTGCGCAGCGGCTCTTGCTCACCCGTCACTTGGATTTGGACCCGCTGCTAAGTCGTCTCCCGCGTCTGGAATTTTGTGATGACGGATATACGGGCACCAGCTTTGACCGTCCGCAGTTTTCCAGGATGATCGAGCAGGTCAAGCATGGGGAGATCAGCTGCATTGTGGTCAAGGACCTGTCCCGGTTTGGCAGAGACTATCTGGAAGTCGGAGACTACCTGGAACATATTTTCCCATTCCTCGGCGTTCGATTTGTGGCGGTCAATGACCATTATGACAGCATGAAGCATTCCGGGAAGACTATCGGGATGGATGTTGCGTTTAAGAACTTGATTTATGACTACTATTGCAAAGACCTCTCCAAAAAAGTGAAGTCGGCAATGGGGATGAAGCAGAGGGAGGCACGCTATGTCAGCTGTGCCCCCTATGGCTATCAAATCTGTCCCACCGAAAAACACCAGCTGGTGATCGACCAGGAAGCGGCTGTCATTGTCCGCCGTATTTTTTTGGATGTGATTGCCGGGAAGACGACCAGCCAGATTGCAAAGGAACTGAACAGTGAGAGCGTCGCAACTCCAGCCGAGCACAAATCCATTCGCCGTCGGGCAGACCGCAAAGCACCCCAGTGGACGCATCACATGATTTTGAACATCATTGAGAACCTGAAATACACCGGAACGATGGTAAATCATACAAGGGAAAGCCGGCATATCCGGGATGGGAACCAGCGGCGCGTTCCAAAGGAAGAGTGGTATCTTCGGGAAAATGCCCATGAGGCGATTGTCACGCTGGAAGAGTTCGATCTGGCACAGGAGGCAATCAGCCGCAGAAGAAAAACGGTCCGTTCGCAGCATGATCAGTCTGACAGAATATATTTTTGCGGTCACTGTGGAAGAAAGCTGGAAAAGGCAAACGGAACATCCTTTTCCTGTCCATCTCACCGTTACCATTCCGGAAGCCCATGTGAGGAAGTACGGTGGCGGAAGGATGCTCTGGAAGATGCCGTTTTTGAGGCCCTGAAGGTCCAAATTGAGGTTGTTCGCCTTGAAAGCACCAATGCCAAATCTACTGCTCAAAATAAGGGCAGCAGCCTGCAATGTCAGCTTACAACTCTGCGTACACAGTATGATGCTTGCGGCAGAGAAAAGTTAGCACAGTATGAAGCGTTTCGAGAGGGCAGGATTACGGATGAAGAATTCTTGTCCAGCCGCGATCAGCTGACCTTGCAGCAGAACCTCTTGAAAGAGCAAATCGCAGAATGCGAAAAGCAGCAGGAAGCGAATCAGCAGACGATGGAGACTTCCGATGAAAGGCAGAGGTCTGTAGATCATTTTATCCGGCTGACAGAAAAACAGCTTCGAGAGCATCTTTACGATGCCATTGAGCGTATCGTTGTCTATGGCCCCAGCGAGATTGAGATTGTCTGGAAATTTCAAGATACCTCGGCTAGCGCATAGAGCAGGCGGTTGGGCAGTGCTTCAAGCCGGTTTAAGACCTGATTTTATGGTTTGTCCCCTAAAATAACATAATCCCCACCCATGTTTTTCAAGTTACAAAGCAACGATGGATTCCCACAAACCCTTGCAAATCAAGGCTTTGCGGGAATTGAAAAAATTGTTTGCACCTACTTGACACAATGGGACGACCTGGGCCGTGTAGTGATTCCCAAGGAGATTCGCCGGACCATGCGTATCCGAGAGGGCGACCCCCTGGAGATATACACCGACAAGGACGGCGGCGTAATTTTTAAGAAGTATTCCCTGATGGGCGGGCTGGTGGACTTCGCCGGCCAGCTATGCGAAACCCTGAACCGCACCACCGGACAGGTGACGGTCATCACTGACCGGGACAGCTGCATTGCGGTGGCGGGGGTGCCCCGCCGGGAACTGGCCGAGAAGGCCATCTCCCCCCAGGTGGAGCGGCTGATGGAGGGCCGGCAGGTCTACCAGTACAAGCCGGGAGAGGAGACCGTCCCCCTGTGCGCCGACAGTGAGAAGTATTCCCTGTGTACCGCCGCCCCCATTCTCTCCGAGGGAGATGTGCTGGGCTGTGTCGTTTTCGCCGGCACCGGAGACAAACTCACCGGCGGCGAGGTGGAGTACAAGCTGGCCCAGTCCATTGCCGGATTTCTGGGACGGCATATGGAGAGCTGAACGCAAACCCACTGGCACACCGGCAATGTTATAAACTACAGATTTCCCGCGCAGGAAAAACCCCGCCATCTTTTTACAGAAAAAGGTGGCGGGATTTTTTGTGGTAAATAATATAAAACACAGTAGAAAAATGGAGCAGGATGGAGTAGAATAAGAGGATGAATTATAATCAACCTGAAATTCCTCGGCGGCAAGCGGCGCAGGCCGCCGCCCTTAATTTGTTGGAATATTAAAGTTTTATTTTTGATTCCCACTTTGAAAGGAGCTTCGCCATGTATCCCCACGCCCTTATCGACCTGCACTGCGACACCCTCACCGCCCTGCGGCCGGAGGACGCCCCCCTGCTGGACGCCCTCCGCGACCCGCCCCGGCGGGGGGATGCCTTCGCCGCCCTGACCAACCGGGTCCGGGACACCGACACCCTGGACCTCCCCGGCCGGCACTTCTCCCTGTCCGCTATCCCGGAGGGGGTGCGCTGGTGCCAGTGCTGTGCCATTTTCATCCCGGACGGCCTGTCCCAGGAGGAGGCTGTCGCCTACTACCACCTGCACCAGGGCAATTTTCACCGGCAGATGGCGGCCCTCTCCGCCAAGGTCCTCCCCTGCCGCACCGCCGCCGACATCGAGGCCGCCTGGGCCCAGGGCAAGGCGGCGGCCATCCTCACCGTGGAAAACGGCTCCGCCCTGGCCGGCCGGCTGGACCGGGTGGACACTCTGGCCCGGGACGGGGTGCGGATGGTCACCCTCACCTGGAACGGGGAGAACGAGATCGCCTCGGGCAGCGTGACCGAGCACGGCCTGTCCGATTTCGGGCGGGAGGCCGTCCGGGCGCTGGAGGGGGCGGGCATCCTGGTGGACGTGTCCCACCTGAACGACCGGGGGTTTGCGGATTTTCTCTCTGTCGCCCAAAAACCCTTCGTGGCCAGCCACTCCAACGCCCGGGCCGTCTGCGGCCACCGGCGCAACCTCACCGACGAACAGGTGCGGGAGATGTCGGCCCGGGGGTGCCTCATTGGGCTGAACTACTACAACATCTTTCTGCGGCCGGACGGACAGCCCGCCACGCTGGACGACCTGTGGCGGCACGTGGAGCACCTGCTGGAGTTAGGCGCGGAGCACTGCCTGGCCCTGGGCTCCGACGCCGACGGCGCCGACCTGCCCCCCTGTCTGGACGGCCCGGAAAAATTCGCCGGGCTGTACGCCTTCCTCCTGGAGCAGGGGCTCAGCGTCCCCCAGGCGGAGGGCATTTTATGGAAAAACGCCCTGAATTTTTTCCACAGACAGCTTATTTAGCAATACCATCTTGCGGCGGACGTTTTTTTCTGGTATAATTTATCAAAACAGGTGGCTATCTTTTGCACCGTATTTGTAAAGGAGTATCATTATGTCAAAACGCTGCCCGGAATGTCACCGTGTCAACGAAGACTCACGGATTTTCTGTACTTACTGCGGCGCCACGCTGGACGCCCATCTGCGGCTGATTCAGGACCTGGAAAAGCAGAAGGAGCTGTCCAAGGCCCCGGAGCCCGCCAGACAGCGCGGCGACGTCAATTTTTACGTCTCCCGCAGTGCGCCCCAAAAGAAGAAAAAGAGCGCCGCCCCCTGGATTATACTGGGGCTTATTGTGGCTGCGGCCGCAGTGTGGTTCTTCCTCCATTGAGAAACAGGCTGAGAGGGTATGTCCCTTTCAGCCTGTATTTTTCCATCTATTAGGTGAATGTTCTATTGCATTACCAGAAAATCCGTGCTATAATCGACAGGAAAACAAAAATGCGGCGGCTCACGGGTGCGCCAACACCCGCAAGCCTGCACAGGTGAAGATACCACCTATACAACGGCTTCCAGACCGTATCCGCATGGGATATTATACGGCATTCCATCCTTGTTTGCAAGGGTGCCTTTTTCGTATTCAATCTCTGCTTTTTTGTAAGGTGGAACATACTTCTCACACTGTGCAGGCCTGCCCTGCGCAGTGTTTTTGTTTTCGCCCGGCGTCTCAGGGGCTAACGCCTCCAGGCGCGCCGGGAAGTAAATCACAGTGGAAGGGAGGTGTTGAAATGATTCAGATTTTAGCCGTTTTGATTGACCTGTTGCCTCTTGTCATCATTGTGGTTGGCATTATTTTAATGGTCAGCTTTCTGCGCGGCTGGTACGCGAGCCAGCATAACCGTCAGGCGCAGGCAGAAGCACAGCGCCAGCGCCACGGCGGACAGGCTGTGCTGGAATGGAGCGGCCCCACGGCTCAGGGGGCGCCCGACCAGGAATTTGGGGAGCTCATTGTAGAAATCCCCAAAAAATCCGGGGGCGCAGGGGCGAAGTTCTACCTGCGAGGCTTGGTATTGAACGGGAAGCGTATATCCTACGAAAATTTAAAGGATGTTGTGTACAACCCCGGAATGCCTGGCAAAGCCTATACCATGAAGCAGAAAATGCGCAACTCCGCCGTGATGTGGCTGTACCGCAAAAAGGGGTCCACCCTCAGCATCCGGGATTTCACTTACCAGTTTGACGATGACACCATGAAGGCCATCCAGTTTGGTCTCGGGTTCCGGCCAGCCGCTTCCTGACAATAGAGCGAGGCTCCCCAACTGAGGAGCCTCGCTTTTTAATTTGTCTCTTGCCGGTATAGATTTATCAAAAGTTTTCAAAAATCATGCCCTTTTCCAGCTCGCCCCGCCGGGAGACGGCCTCATCAGTCACGGCTTCGCCGTGCCAGCTTCCCCTAAAGGGGAAGCCTTTTTTCGACACTGTAGCCGATAGTATCTCTTTTAGCCTTCCCCTTTAGGGGAAGGTGGCATTTGCGAAGCAAATGACGGATGAGGCCCTTTAGGGGAAGGTGGCATTTGCGAAGCAAATGACGGATGAGGCCCTTTAGGGGAAGGTGGCATTTGCGAAGCAAATGACGGATGAGGCCCTTCATCGGAAAAGACATGCTTCCATATATCTGTACACACCGCAGAGAACCGCTCTCGAACATCCGCATTAGAATAGCGCAAAACCTGCAAGCCCAAAGCCGCTAAATATTCATCCCTAGCGAGATCCATTCGCCTGTGTTCAGGTTCATAATGCTGGGAACCATCTAATTCAATCACAATTTTTGCCCGAGAAATATAGAAATCTACAATATAGGGTCCTATTACTTTCTGCCGGTTCACATTTACTGGAAGAGTCTTCAAAAAATCATACCATAGGTGACGTTCTTCCCTTGTCATATCTTTCCGCAACTTCTGTGCGGCAGGTTTTAGTTTTGGATTCTGTGTTTCGTGAATCATACTCTTTTCCAGCTCGCCCCGCCGGGCAGGTCAGTGATCTCGATGCCCTGGGCCTTGAGCTCATCCCGGATGCGGTCGGCCTCGGCGAAGTTTTTGGCCTTCTTGGCCTCGTACCGGGCCATGACCTGGGCGTCCACGGCGGGGTCGCCCTCGCCGGTGATGGTGTACCCCCCTTGGGAGGCGGTCTTCTGCTTCTTCTGCTCCTCCCGGACGGCTGCCGCCTTGTCCAGCAGGGACAGGGAGAGCACCTGGTCGAAGCTGTCCAGAATAGCCAGGCGGGTGGCGCTGTTGTTTTTAGCCTTGAGGGCATCGTACAGGGCGGTGACGGCCAGGGCGGTGTTCAGGTCGTTGCCCACCTGTTTCCGGAACTTGTCCTTGTACTCGGCCACAACAGCCTCATCCACCGGGCCGTCGGCCGGGTCCAGGGCGGCGATCTTGGCAATCAGCTTCTGGAAGGCCACCGTGGCGTTGTCCAGATTCTCCCAGGAGAACACCAGCCCCTTGCGGTAGTGGCTCTGGAGACAGAAGAAGCGGTAGACGATGGGGTCGTAGCCCTTCTCCTCCAGCAGGGAGACGGTGAGGAACTCCCCCTTGGACTTGGACATCTTGCCGCTGTTTGTGTTCAGGTGGTGGACATGGAACCACTGCCTGCACCAGGGGTGGCCGATATAGGCCTCGGACTGGGCGATCTCGTTGGTGTGGTGGGGGAAGGCGTTGTCGATGCCGCCGCAGTGGAGGTCCAGATATTCACCGTTGTACTTCAGGGAGATGCCGGAGCACTCGATGTGCCAGCCGGGGTAGCCCACCCCCCAGGGGGAGTCCCATTTCAGGGCCTGGTCCTCAAATTTGGACTTGGTGAACCAGAGGACGAAGTCGTTCTTGTTCCGCTTGTTCTCGTCCTCCTCCACGCCCTCCCGGACGCCCACCGCCAGGTCCTCCTCGTCGTGGGAGTTGAAAATATAGTACCGCTCCAGTTTGGAGGTGTCGAAGTACACATTGCCCCCGGCCACGTAGGCATAGCCCTTGTCCAGCAGGCCTTCCACCAGCTTGATGAACTCGTCAATGAGCCCGGTGGCGGGCTGGACCACGTCGGGGGTCTTGATGTTCAGCTTGCGGCAGTCGTCAAAGAAGGCGTCGGTGTAGTACTGGGCGATCTCCATCACGGTCTTGTGCTCCCGCTTGGCCCCCTTGAGCATCTTGTCCTCGCCGGTGTCGGCGTCGGAGCTGAGGTGGCCCACGTCGGTGATGTTCATGACCCGGTTCACGTTGTAGCCGTCGTAGCGCAGGAACTTCTCCAGCACGTCCTCCATGATGTAGGACCGCAGATTGCCGATGTGGGCGAAGTGGTACACTGTGGGACCGCAGGTGTACATCTCCACGTGGCCGGGGGTGTGGGTGGTAAATTCTTCTTTCTTGTGGGTGGCACTGTTGTATAATTGCATGGCTTTTTCCTCCATTTTTTATTTTTCTTCTGATCGTCCCGCCAAATAGTCCAAGGAAACACCGTAAAAATCAGCAATTTTGGCGGCAACAGAAAGTGTTGGTTCCCGCGTCCCGGTTTCGTAATATTGATAAGCTCGATTTGAAATTCCAATTTCTTTTGAAAAGACTTGCTGAGAAATATGCTTTTGCCTCCTCAAAAAGGATAACCGCTCCGAAAAAACAGACAAAATAAATTCACCCCTTGACAAAGTACGTATGTGCGGAATTAGACAAATAGGAGAGATATTATGGAAAGTCTGATAGATGCCCTTACTCTATATGCCGCTGAAAACCTTATCCCCCATTTTCAGAAAGAAACTGCCGCACAGACTCGAGCTGCTTGGTATGAGGCGGACAAACTGACCAGCCAACTAAAAACCTTAGGCCCGGAAGCGGAGAACTGGATAGACGAATTAAAGGCAGAACTGCTGAAAATCGACATTAACCAGGAACGTGCTGTCCTTCTCGCGGGTATCTCCATTGGCCTGGAGCTGGGGCGGTTATAGTTAGGGTGCGCGTTTGGGTTTCCTCCCCTCTTTTTGCTCCAGATATTTTTCGTCCAGCAGCTTTTCCACCAGCTCCAGCCGGGCAGAGATGGCGGCCAGCTTCTCCAGGGTGGGGTTGTTGACGCTGGTCTGGTCCACGTCGTCGGCGTAGTGGGTGGCCCGGCCTGCGATACGGACAATCTGGGCGGGGATGCCCACGGCGGTGGCGTTCTCCGGGACCTCGGAGAGGACCACGGCGTTGGCGGCAATCCGGGCGTTATCCCCCACCTTGAAGGGGCCCAGCACCTTGGCTCCGCAGGAGATCAGCACGTTGTTGCCAATGGTGGGGTGGCGCTTGCCCTGGTCCTTACCGGTGCCCCCCAGGGTGACGCCGTGGTAGATCAGCACATCATCCCCCACTTCGGCGGTCTCTCCGATGACGATGCCCATGCCGTGGTCGATAACGAACCGGCGGCCGATTCTGGCCCCGGGGTGAATCTCGATGCCCGTCCAGAACCGGGACCACTGGGAGATCACCCGGGCCAGGAACTTCCATTTGTGACAGTACAGCCAGTGGGCCAGCCGATGGTACAGGGTGGCGTGGACCCCCTGGTAGAGCAGGAAAATCTCCAGCTTGGACCGGGCCGCCGGGTCCCGGCGCTGGTAGGCCTCCAGGGTCTCGTTTAAGGCTTTGAACATAGGATACCCCCTTGGGTGGAAACAAAAAACCTCCTACGCCCGAAGGCATAAGAGGCGATCATCTCGCGGTTCCACTCTTAGTTTCACTCGACTGGCCGCTATCGGGGCCAAACCGGGCGGCATTACCCGCCGCGCTCCCGGACGCACTTCACATCCTCCCGCCGCGGGCCCCCTTTCAGCCGGTGAAGGGCCCTCTCTGTCCTTTGGGTGGGACGCTACTTTTCCGTTCTCTGCGCTGTTCATAGTATAATATATTAACATCCCGCCGGATATGTGTCAAGCGAAATCCTCTCCTTTCGGGCACGATTTTTCTCTTGCCTTTCCGGAAAAAAACGGTTATACTGGTAGCCAAGAGAGCGGGGCCGGATATCCGGCCATTTCCGCCGGAGCGTCCGGCAAAAACATCCCTCTTTTCGCGCTCCGCCCGTTCGGGCGGGAAGGGGGAAATCATCTTTTAGGAGGAAACAGTTATGAAAGTAGCGATTTTCGGCGCCGGTACCATGGGCAGCGGCATTGCCCAGGTCTTCGCGGCCAAGGGCCACACCGCCCTGATGTACGCCAGCAGCGTGGCCTCCGCCCAGCGGCACAAGGACAATCTGGACAAGTCCCTCCAGAAGCGGGTGGACAAGGGCAAGATGGACCAGGCCGCCAAGGACGCCCTGATGGCCAACGTGCTGGTGGAGGAGAAGTCCGCCGCTGCCGACGCCGACCTGATTATCGAGTGCGTCAAGGAGGACATGGCCACCAAGAAGGAGCTGCTCAATGAGCTGGACGCCATGTGCAAGGAGGGCACCATCTTCGCCTCCAACACCTCCTCCCTGTCCATCACCGAGATGGCCCTGGGCCTGAAGCACCCTGTCATCGGCATGCACTTCTTCAACCCCGTGCCCAATATGAAGCTGGTTGAGGTCATCCGGGGCGCCAACACCTCCCAGGAGACCTTCGACTTCATCTTCAACCTGTCCAAGGAGATCGGCAAGGAGCCCGTCGAGGTGGCCGAGGCCCCCGGCTTCGTGGTCAACAAGATTCTCATTCCCATGATCAACGAGGCCGCCGACCTGCTGTACACCGGCGTGGCCTCCGCCGAGGGCATCGACACCGCCATGAAGCTGGGCGCCAACCACCCCATGGGCCCCCTGGCCCTGGGCGACCTGGTGGGTCTGGATGTGTGCCAGGCCATTATGGATACCCTGTACAACGAGACTGGCGACTCCAAGTACCGCTGCTCCCTGCTCATCCGCAAGATGGTCCGGGGCGGCCTGCTGGGCCGCAAGACCGGCAAGGGCTTCTACGACTACAGCAAGTAAGCCGAATTCAGCCGAATATGGATTCCCGCCCCGGAAGGGGCGGGAATTTTTTCACTATTCCGTCCATTCCATGGCAAACTCCACAAAGTAACTCTGCATCTCTCCCTCCTGGGCAAAGAGAACGCGCTCACCAAAGAAGCTGTATCCGGAAAAACGCATCGCGCTGTCCACCTGAACGCCCTTCAGGCTGGCATGGTAGTTGCCCTCCCCTTCCGCCAACGCTTCATAGAGGGCTCTGACCCCCTGATCGCCCAGCCTCCCCCAGAGGAAGGAGCGCATGGCTACGTGAATTTCGTCGTAAGGGATGCCCACACTGTAGGTTTTCTCCCCCTCCAGCGGGCCGCCGCCCTCATATGTCCGGGTAAAGACCACCTTGCGCAGTCTATCCCCCTCCTGGTCGAAGATAAAGTACCCTTCCGGCACGGGAGGCTCCCCCCACATATAGATGACCACCCCTTGGGAGGGCTCCTCCTCAAAGGTTCCCGCCAGAGTGAGGCGGCGGGTTACGTGTTCCTCCCCGTAGGCAAAGGCCATGCACTGGTTGTAGTTGTCCACAAACTCCTCCGCCGTCAGGCTTGCCCCCCGGTGGGGCGGACGGGCGGCCAGATAGTGGCCCCCCACCATCAGCCCCAGGCACAGCGCCCACGCTGCCAGATAGCCCGCCACCCGGAGGTAATTCCAGCGGTTGTCCCAAAAGGCCCGCTCTTTGGTGCTGCCGTCCAGATAAAGCTGGTCCGCCTCCCAGAACAGGGGTTTTTCGTGGTACACCTGCCAGCAGGCCCAAACCAGCATCCCGATCCCGGCGATGGAAAGCAGCGGGATGCGGCTGCCGATCAGCGTTTGGGCAAAGCCATAAAACAGCACCACGTAGACCGTCCGCTGGCCCGCCTCCGCAAAGTCCAGCTTGCTGCCGTCCTCCCGCAGGATTTTCAGCCCAAACAAGAGTTTGCCCGGGGTGGTCCCGATGAGGGCAAGGGACAGCGTTTCCATCCCCAGCAACAGTACCATGGCCCCCAGGTGCAGGAGAAACAGACTGCCCACGTCCTCCGAAACCCGAATCAGATTGATTCGGGCAGACAGCTGAAGGAGCACCACCAGCGCCGTGAGGCAGAGCAGAACGTCGATTTCCCGGGCAAACAGCCGCCGCCAGGGGAAGATACGCACCGGGTCCCGGTCCTGCTCCAGAACTCGCTCCTGGGCCAGACGGTCCAGATAGCGCCGGGCGTCCAGGGTGTAGAAGTCCACACCCTCCTGCCGCATGGCGCGGCACAGCTCCAGTGACTGGTCCAGCGACCGGCGCTCCGCCTCCAGGCCGCTCTCCCGCTCCGCCAGCGCCCGGTCCAGGGACTGCTCCCCCTTCTGCAGCGCGTGGATCTCCTCCAGAGAGAAGCCCAGCTGGCGCAGCAGCTTCACCCTTAATAAAATGTCTACATTTTCGTCGGAGTAGTTCCGATAGCCGTTCTCCCCCCGGGCGGCGGAGAAAAAGCCCTGGTCCTCATAGTAGCGGATATTGGCCCGGGCCAGCCCAGTGCGGGTCTCCACTTCCTTGATGGTCATAATCAACCCCTCTTTCTCTTGAATTTAAGGCGAGTATACACTATCAAGGCCCTTTACAGTCAATACCCCGCCGAAAAAATGACGAACGCCATTTCCCACTGTTCATCCCCTTTCCCCCGCGCTGAATGGCAATTCTATGCAGGTTCTCCAATGGTTTTTGCCGGTATCGACGAACTTTTATTTTTTACACAAATTTCGAGAGAAAAAACTGTATAAATTGACAGGGCTGTCCCACTTGCTTTACACTCGAAAACCCGATATAATTTCAATGGTTAAGACACTACATAATGCCAGACCTGATAAGTCCGCAACGCCGGGATCGGCCCGTGTTGCTCTTTTTTCGCCTTATCTTTGTTAAAAATCTAACAAAGATGGACGGAAGGGTTTGGCGCGTCTTATGTATCGTTTTGCCCCTCCGTCCCCAGTCTGAGAGAGGTGGGGGGACGGCCGGGGCGCTCACGATAGTGTCAAGTAATTTAAACTAGGAGGACTGCAAAATGGATTTTCACCTGTCTAAAGAGCAAGAGATGGTCCGCAAGATGTACCGCGAGTTCGCCGAAACCGAGGTCAAGCCCTTGGCCGAGGAGATCGACGAGGAGGAGCGCTTCCCCATGGAGACCGTGGAGAAGATGGCCAAGCTGGGCATGATGGGCATTTACTTCCCCAAGGAGTACGGCGGTGCCGGCGGCGACGTACTGAGCTACGCCATGTGCGTGGAGGAGCTGGCCAAGGTGTGCGGCACCACCGCCGTCATCGTGTCCGCCCACACCTCCCTGTGCTGCGCCCCCATCTTTGAGCACGGCACCGAGGAGCAGAAGAAGAAGTACCTGCCCGACCTGCTCTCCGGCAAGAAGATCGGCGCCTTCGGCCTGACCGAGCCCAACGCTGGCACCGACGCCTCCGGCCAGCAGACCACCGCCGTGCTGGAGGGCGACCACTACGTCCTCAATGGCTCCAAGTGCTTCATCACCAACGGCACCGTGGCCGAGACCTTTGTAGTCTTCGCCATGACCGACAAGAAGCTGGGCAACCACGGCATCTCCGCCTTCATCGTGGAAAAGAGCTTCCCCGGCTTCTCTGTGGGCAAGCACGAGAAGAAGATGGGCATCCGCGGCTCCTCCACCTGCGACCTGATCTTTGAGGACTGCATCGTCCCCAAGGAGAACCTGCTGGGCCAGGAGGGCAAGGGCTTCAAGATTGCCATGATGACCCTGGACGGCGGCCGTATCGGCATCGCGGCTCAGGCCCTGGGCCTGGGCGAGGGCGCCATCAACGAGGCCGTCAAGTACACCCAGGAGCGCGTGCAGTTCAAGCGCCGCCTGAGCCAGTTCCAGAACACCCAGTTCCAGCTGGCCGACATGCACACCCGCATGCAGGCCGCCCAGTACCTGGTGTACGCCGCCGCCATGAAGAAGCAGAACCACGAGCCCTACTCCATGGACGCCGCTATGGCCAAGCTCTTCGCCGCCGAGTCCGCCTCCGACGTGACCCGCCGCGCCGTCCAGCTGTTCGGCGGTTACGGCTACACCCGTGAGTACCCCGTGGAGCGCATGATGCGCGACGCCAAGATCACCGAGATCTACGAGGGCACTTCCGAGGTTCAGCGCATGGTTATCTCCAGCCACCTGGGCGTGAAATAAGATAGGAGGCAGATTGAAATGAAAATCATTGTTTGTGTCAAGCAGGTCCCCGATACCTCCGGTAAGGTGGCCGTCAACCCCGATGGTACTCTGAACCGGGCCTCCATGGCCGCCATCACCAACCCCGACGACCTGAACGCCGTCGAGGCCGCCCTGGTCCTGAAGGAGCAGACCGGCGCCGAGGTGATCGTGGTCTCCATGGGCCCCCCGCCCGCCGAGGGTATGCTCCGCGAGGTCATGGCCCGTGGCGTGGACCGCGCCATTCTGGTGTCCGCCCGTGAGTTCGGCGGCTCCGATACTTACGCCACCTCCCAGATCCTGGCCGCCGCCATCGACAAGATCGGCGTGGACAAGGACGACATCGTGATGTGCGGCCGTCAGGCCATCGACGGCGACACCGCCCAGGTGGGTCCCCAGATTGCCGAGAAGCTGGGTCTGCCCCAGGTGTCCTACGCCGCCGAGATCACCAAGGAGGGCGACACCATCACCGTCAAGCGGATGCTGGAGGACGGCTACATGACCATCAAGGTCAAGCCCCCCTGCCTCATCACCTGCATCAAGGAGCTGAACACCCCCCGTTACATGAGCGTGGGCGGCATCTACGAGTGCTACTCCAAGCCCTATGAGATCTTCGACTACAACACCCTGAAAGATCATCCCTTCATCGACAAGGACACCATCGGCCTGAGCGGCTCCCCCACGAACATCCTGACCTCCTTTACACCTCCCCAGAAGGGCGCCGGCATGATGCTGGAGGGCGCTGACAAGGCTACCTGCGAGCAGCTGGCCGGAATTCTGGCCAAGAAGCACATGATCTAAGAAGGGAGATAGAAGAATATGTCTACTTTTAATAGTTCCGACGTCGCCGCCTTCAAGGGCGGAGTCTGGGTATTCTGCGAGCAGCGCCAGGGCAGCATGATGCCCACCTCCTACGAGCTGATCTCCGAGGGCCGCAAGCTGGCCGACGAGCTGGGCACCAAGCTGTACGGCATCCTGCTGGGCGAGGGCATCGAGGGCATCGCCAAGGAGCTGGGCGGCTACGGCGCTGACGGCGTCTATGTCTGCGACCACCCCCTGCTGAAGAACTACACCACCGACGGCTACACCAAGGTCATCTGCGATGTGATTGAGGAGTACAAGCCCGAGATCATGCTCATCGGCGCCACCAACATCGGCCGTGACCTGGGCCCCCGGTGCGCCGCCCGTCTGCACACCGGCCTGTGCGCCGACTGCACCCACCTGGACGTGGACATGGGCATCTACAAGGACTTCCTGAAGGAGAACTCCACCCTGGCCCCCGAGCGCATTGATGCCACCAGCCACGCCATGGTGCTGGGCCAGAAGCATGATGTGTCCCGCGACCTGAAGATGACCCGTCCCGCCTTCGGCGGCCACCTGATGGCCTCCATCATCTGCCCCCGGTTCCGTCCCGCCATGGCCACCGTCCGCCCCGGCGTGATGAAGAAGGCCGCCTTCGACCAGGCCAAGGCCGACGCCTGCGAGATCATCAAGCCCGAGTTCACCCTCACTGCTGACGACATGCAGACCGAGGTGGTGGAGGTTGTCAAGGCCGCCAAGAAGCTGGTGGACCTGATCGGCGCCGACGTAGTCGTCTCCGTGGGCCGCGGCATCTCCAAGGACGTGGAGGGCGGCATCAAGCTGGCCGAGGAGCTGGCTGAGGTTCTCGGCGGCGTCGTGGGCGGCTCCCGTGCCACCATCGACTCCGGCTGGCTGTCCGCCGACCATCAGGTGGGCCAGACCGGCAAGACCGTCCACCCCAAGATTTACGTCGCTCTGGGCATCTCCGGCGCCATCCAGCACAAGGCCGGCATGCAGGACTCCGAGTGCATCATCGCCGTCAACAAGAACGACACCGCCCCCATCTTCGAGATTGCCGACTACGGCATCTGCGGCGACCTGTTCAAGGTCACCCCGCTGCTGATCGAGGCCATCAAGGCCGCCAAGGCTGCGAAGTAAGGGATTTTCCCAAGTTCAAGAGCGCCTGTCCGGTTGGACAGGCGCTCTTTTTTTGTCTGTCTACTTTTTTATTGCCCAAAAGTGTGCTATAATAGCAGTAAATTAGGAGGTGTGAATGATGGCGCTGCCAGCGGAAGAAATGCGGTATACCTTTGCGGACTATCTCACCTGGGATGAAGACGACCATATCGAGCTGATTTATGGTTATCCCTATATGATGTCGCCACCGCTTAGAATCCACCAAAAAGTCAGCGGCGCACTGTTTCGCCAGCTGGCAAACTATCTGGACGGTAAGAAATGCGAAGTTTATTCTGCGCCCTTTGGCGTCCGCCTTTTCGAGGAGGAGGGCGACAGGCCAGAGGATGTCAACACCATCGTGGAGCCGGACCTGGCCGTGGTTTGCGACCGCAACAAACTGGATGACTACGGCTGCAAGGGCGCGCCCGATCTGATAATTGAGATTCTTTCCCCCTCCTCCCGGCGGCACGACCGGATCGTCAAGCTGGACCTGTATCAGCGGGCCGGCGTCCGGGAGTACTGGGTGGTCAACCCGGAGGACCGGACCGTACAGGTTATGCTCCTGAAAGACAGCTACCTGCTCCCCGTAGAGGACTACGGCCGGGAGGACATGGCGAAGGTCAACATCCTGGAGGACTGCACTATTGACCTCAGCAAGGTATTTTCTGAATAAACCACACAAAGGCCGGGGCTTTCGCCCCGGCCTTTTGCACCTCCGCCCGCCCGCCGCCATACAATGGATTAGAAACCTGCCGCCGCTTCAACGGCGGTTCTGGAGGTATTCTATGAAGCACGAATTAAACATCTGGGTGGTGGGCGGCGACCTGCGGCAGGAAAAGCTGGCCCAGCTGCTGGCCGAAGACGGCCACACCGTCCATACCTACGCCCTGGGCCAGCCCCAGGAGGCCGTTTCCGGCCTTACCGCTGAGTCCGCCCTGCGCCAGGCAGACAAGGCGGACTGCGTCATTCTTCCCCTTACAGTCACCACCGGGAATGGGCTGCTCAACGCCCCCCTCTCCCTGTCGGAGCACCCCCTGCCCCCCATTTTAGACCAGCTCTCCCCCCGGCAGTTCCTCTGCGGCGGACGGGTGGACCGGGAGACGGAGGAGCTGGCCCGGGAGCGCGGCCTCACCATTCATGACTACTTTGCCCGGGAGGAGCTGGCGGTGGCCAACGCTGTCCCCACGGCGGAGGGGGCCGTTCAGCTGGCCATGGAGCACCTGCCCATCACCATCCACGGCTCCCGGGTGCTTGTAATAGGCTTCGGCCGGGTGGGACGGCTCACCGCCCAGCGCTTCCAGGCCCTGGGCGCTCGGGTAAGCGTGGCTGCCCGGAAGTATGAACAGCTGGCCTGGGCCCAAGCTCTGGGCTTCGGCGGGGAGCATCTGGCCCATCTCAAAGGCTGGCTGTGCGGCTACGACCTCATTGTCAACACCGTCCCCGCCCAGGTGCTTGGCCAGGAGGAGCTGGAGGACGTAAAGCCCGACTGCCTCATTCTGGACCTGGCCTCCAAGCCGGGAGGGGTGGACCTGGTCGCGGCCGGCGCGCTGGGTCTCACGGTGGTCTGGGCCCTGTCCCTCCCCGGTAAGGTGGCCCCGGTGACGGCGGGGGCCGCCATCCGGGACACCATCTATAACATGCTGCGGGAAATTGGAATGTAACACGCTGCGGGGGCAGCCCTTGTCCGCCCGGAGCTCCCGCCCCTGCCCGTTTAAAATCGAAAGGAAGATTCTCATTGGAAAATAAAACCGTAGGATTCGCCATGTGCGGGTCCTTCTGTACACACGCCAAGGCAATGGAGGCGCTGGAGCAGGTAAAGGCCCGCTTTGAGCGGGTGGTGCCCATTGTCTCCCAGGTGGTGGCGGACACCGACACCCGTTTCGGCAAAGCTCACGACCTGATGCGGGAAATGGAGCGCATCTGCGACCACCGGGTCATCACCACTATCAAAGGGGCGGAGCCCATCGGGCCCCAGAAGCTTCTCGACCTGCTCATCATCGCCCCCTGCACCGGGAACACCCTGGGCAAGCTGGCGGCGGGGGTGACCGACTCCAGCGTCACCATGGCGGCCAAGGCCCACCTGCGCAACGAGCGCCCGGTCCTTATCGCCCCCTCCACCAATGACGGGCTGTCCGCCTCTGCAGCCAGCATCGGCGCCCTGCTGCCCCGGAAATACATCTATTTCGTCCCCTTCGGTCAGGACGACTTTGAGAAAAAACCCACCTCTCTGGTGGCCAACTTCTCTCTGGTGGCCGACGCCGCCCAGGCGGCCCTGAACGGAACGCAGCTTCAGCCGCTCCTGCTGCGGAGCTGATCCCCGCCGCAACTGGCAGGGCCCCCGGCGAAAACCGGGGGCCCTGCCAGAAAAGAGAGGGTACAATTGACTATATAAACCGTCCGCAGACGGGGATTTTTGGTCTGCCGCACCGGAGCAGCTGCCCGCAGGGCGGCAGTGGGGCGCGTACCCCGCGCCGTAGGGTGTTGCCAAATATGTCCGGTCTTCTGCGCAGTCTGCCGGACCGTGGGACCGCTTTTGCCGTCCCGGGAGGAAATCAGATCAGTTCCTTGATCTGCCCATAGGATACCACCTCCGGCCCTGTGATTCTTCACCAGAGTTGGAACTTTTTGTGAAAAATATGTGAAGATAACCGGGACGGCTTCCGCCGCCCCGGTCATTTTTACATATCGTGTCCTTCCCGCTTCATCCGCATCTCCAGGGGATCGGCCATAGGGTCCTGGGCGTTTGTGACAGTGTCGGTGCGGTTCTGGCCGGCAATGGGGGCGGAGCCCCGCAGGTCCCGGCCGGTGCGGGGATCCCGGACCGGCTGCTTTTTGGGTTTGCTCATGGTAAGACCTCCTTGTTTTGGATGGTCCTAGTATGTCCCAAGGCCCGAAAAAAAATCCAGAATCACGCCGCCTTTGTGCTGATAACGCCTGAAAAGGGAAAGGAAAGCATCCCCAACGGCAGCGGGCCGAACCTACTGCGTGGCCACCGCCTCGGCCACCCGGATGCCGTCCACGGCGGCGGAGACAATGCCTCCGGCGTAGCCCGCCCCCTCGCCGCAGGGGTAGAGGCCCCGGAGGGCCGACTGAAAGCCTGCGTCCCGCAGGATGCGCACCGGCGAGGAGGACCGGGTCTCCACCCCGGTGAGTACGCCGTCCGGGCTGGCAAAGCCGTGGAGCTTCCGGTCCAGCAGGGGGAGGGACTGGGCCAGGGCCTCCCCCACATAGCCGGGCAGGCAGGGGGAGAGGTCGGTCCACGCCACCCCGAGCCGGTAGGTGGGGGCCACCGCCCCCGGGCCCTCCGAGGGACGACCCCGCAGGAAGTCCTCCACCCGCTGGGCAGGAGCCCGGAAATTTCCGCCCCCCAGGCGGAAGGCGGCCGCCTCCCACTGCTCCTGAAAGCGGACGCCGGCGAGCACATCCTCCCCGGGGAAGTCCTCGGGGCCCACCCCCACCAGCAGACCGCCGTTGATGTTCTCCCCGTCCCGGGCGCGGTGGCTCATCCCGTTGGTGACCACGCCCCCCTGCCGGGAGGAGGCCGCCACCACCTGCCCCCCGGGACAGACGCAGAAGGTGAAGACCGACCGGCCGCCGGGCAGGTGGCAGGCCAGCTTGTAGTCGGAGGGGGGCAGCTGTGCCCATGCGGGGCCGTACTGGCTCAGGCTGATGTCCCGCTGCCGGTGCTCCAGCCGCACGCCGACGGCAAAGCCCTTCCGCTCCATGGGCACTCCCACCTCCCGGAGCATGGCGAAGGTGTCCCGGGCGGAGTGGCCTGGGGCCAGAATCAGGGCGTTGGCCGCCAGAAGATAGCTTTCCCCCTGGGACCCCTCCACCTCCACGCCGGCCAGACAGCCGCCGCTCACCGTCAGGCCGGTGAGCTTGTGGCCAAAACGGATATCACAGCCCAGGGCGGCCAGCTCCCTCCGGATGGCCTTCACCACCGTCCGGAGCACATCGGTGCCCACATGGGGCCTGTGGGAGTATTTCACGTCGGCGGGGGCTCCCGCCTCCACCAGGGCGTCCAGCACGGCGGAGATACGTGCGTCGTGGGTACCGGTGGTCAGCTTGCCATCGGAGAAGGCCCCCGCGCCCCCCTCGCCAAACTGGACGTTGGACGCCTCGTCCAAAACGCCGGTGGACCAGAAGTCCCCCACATCCAGGGTACGCCTGTCAATGTCCCGGCCCCGCTCCAGAATGACGCAGGGCAGGCCGTTCCGGGCCAGAAACAGGGCGGCAAACAGCCCTGCCGGGCCCATCCCCACCACCACCGGGGGGGTGGCGGACCTCCGGGTCACCGCTGGGAAGGCATAGGGGGTCCGCTCCACCAGGGTGACGCGGCCCCTGGGGGCCGTCCGCAGCAGCGCCGCCTCGTCGGGCATGGACACCTCCACCGTGTATACATAGTGGACATCCCGCTTATTCCGGGCGTCGATGGACTGCCGGACGATCTCCAGCTCTCCCAGCGCCCCGGGGCGCACCCCCAGCACCCGGGCCGCCCGCCCCCGCAGCTGCTCCATGCCGCCCCCAACGGGCAGCGGCAGATTTCCAATCCGAAGCACGCGCATCCCTCCTGTTTTTTCCTTATTGTACCATAGAAAGGCCTTCACTGGAAGCTTTTCGACAAAATTCGTCAATTTAGAACAATTTAGGCTTGTGCTTGGCCCTGTTATCCTCCATATTTTTTATCAGGGAGAATTTTCCACCAATTCCGGTGGAAACCTACCCTTAGATAAAAAAATTTGGAGGTAATCACTATGGCGAGAAAGACTGTGGAGCGTAACATTTCTTACGACGACATCCGCAAGATCTATTACGTGAGCATGGACCTGGGCAAGGACAAGGAGGGCAAGCGGGTCAAGCGGTATCAGACCTACCGCACCCTCTACGCCGCCCGGATGGGGCTTCGGAACTTCCTCACCCACCGTGAGGAAGAGCTGCGCACCCCCAAGCACGACCTGACCCTGGCCGACTGGCTGGAGAGCTGGATGGAAAACATCGTCCGGCCCACCCGGGCGGAGACCACGGTCTACGGCTATCAGAAGATCATCAACAACCACGTTCTCCCCGCCCTGGGGCACATCCCCCTGCTGAAGCTCACCCCCATGGACATCCAGCAGTACTACATTCAGGTCCAGCAGACCGCCAATCTGTCCGGCAACACCCTGCGGCGGCACCATGACCTGCTGTCCTCCTCCCTGCGCTCGGCGGTGCGGCAGGACAAGCTGCTGGTCTCCCCCATGGACCGGGTGGAGCCCCCCCGAGCCAAGCAGAAAGAGGCCTCCTACTACCGGCCGGAGGAGCTGAAGCAGCTGTATGCCCTGCTGGAGGGCCACCCCCTGGAGCTGTGTGTCAAGCTGGCAGGCAGCCTGGGGATGCGCCGGGAGGAAATCTGCGGCCTGAAATGGGACTGCATCGACTACCAGCGCCAGCTGCTCTATATCCGGGAGGCCCGCACCGCCTTTGGGGCCACCATCGTCCAGAAGGAGACCAAGACCCGTTCCTCGGTGCGCACCCTGTTTTTGCCCGACGATGTGGCCCGGCTGCTCCAGCTGGAACAGACGCGGCAGGAGGCCTGGCTGCGGGATGGCAAGCTGAAGGAGCCCAGCCAGTTCGTGGTGCTGGACCACAAGGGCTACCCCTACTCCCCCAACGCCCTGTCCCTGGCCTTCACCCGGTTTGTGCGGAAAAACGACCTGCCCCGGGTCACCCTCCACGGCCTGCGCCACTCCTTCGCCACCGTGGCCTCCTTCCAGGGGGTGCCTCTGTTCGACATCGGCAAGGCTCTGGGCCACGCCACCCCCGCCACCACCGGCAAAATCTACACCCACCTGGTGGACCACACCCACGAGGAGACCCTTATGAAGGTGTCGGACGCGCTAAAGTAAAGCAGTAGAGGGCGGCCTCCGTGCCGCCTCTTTTTCTGCATACCCATGTGGGGCACGGATGCCTTTCCAACACTTGAAGCCTGCGCTTGTTTCATAAATTCAGGAAAGCTGCCGCATGTAGGGCAAGGGCTCTGCCCTTGCCTGCCCTTACCCGGCCTTGCCTCATTCCGATTCCGTTTTATCCCCTTACGGGGATAGGCAGGGGTAGAACCCCTGCCCTACATGACGTACCGTCCGGTATTTCCGAGGCCTTCCGAATTTATGAGACGGGCGTAACTTGAAGCCAGTTACCTATTGCGGAACCCGGGCAAACGTAGTATGATGTATCAGACAACAACTCGCCCCTCCGGGCGAAAGGAGAGATCATTATGTGGTTTGACGAGGCAGTCATCTATCAAATCTACCCCCTGGGCCTGTGCGGCGCTCCGGCGGACAACGACGGCAGCACCCAGCCCCGCATCCTGCGTCTGCTGGACTGGGTGGACCATATCAAAAAGACGGGTGCGAATACCGTCCTGCTCAACCCGGTGTTCGACAGCGACCGCCACGGCTACGACACCCGGGACTACTTCCACACGGACCCCCGCCTGGGCGCCGACGACGACCTGGCCCAGGTCTGCCAGACCTTCCACAACGCCGGTATCCGGGTGATGCTGGACGGAGTCTTCAACCATGTGGGCCGGGGCTTCTGGGCCTTCAAGGACGTGCAGGAGAAACGCTGGGACAGCCCCTACAAGGACTGGTTCCACATCAATTTCGACGGCAATACCAGCTATAACGACGGCTTCTGGTACGAGGGTTGGGAGGGCCACAACGAGCTGGTGAAGCTGAACCTGTTCAACCCGGCGGTGGTCCAGCACCAGTTCGACGCCATCCGCTCCTGGGTGGACCGCTTCGGCATCGACGGCCTGCGGCTGGACGTGGCCTACTGCCTGCCCCCGGAGTACCTCAAGCAGCTGCGCGCCTTCACCAACTCCCTCAAGCCCGACTTTGCCCTCATGGGCGAGACCCTCCACGGGGACTACAACCGCTGGATGGCCGACGACATGTGCCACTCGGTGACCAACTACGAGTGCTACAAGGGGCTTTGGTCCGCCTTCAACTCCATGAACATGTTCGAAATCGGCCACTCCCTGGCCCGGCAGTTCGGCCCGGAGCAGTGGACCCTGTACAAGGGCAAACACCTGCTGTCCTTCCTGGACAACCACGACGTGGACCGCATCGCCTCCCAGCTCACCAACCCCCACCATCTGGTCCCCGCCTGGGCCATGGCCTTCGGGATGCCCGGCGTGCCCGCCGTTTACTACGGCAGCGAGTGGGCGATGAAGGGGGCCAAGGGCCACGGCAGCGACGCGGAACTCCGCCCCGCCCTGGAGAGGCCGGAGTGGAACGACCTTACCACCTGGATTTCCCAGCTGGCCGAGGCCAAGAAGGGAAGCCGCGCCTTGTGCTATGGAGCCTACCGCAATGTGGTGCTCACCAACAAGCAGATTATTTTTGAGCGGGCCTGCGACGGCGAGCGGGTGCTGGTGGCCATCAACGCCGATTCCTCCCCCTACACCGCCCACTTCGACGCCGGCTGCGGCCTGGCAGTGGACCTGATTTCCGGAGAGAAGCACGACTTCGGCGGCGGCTCCGAGCTGCCCCCCTACAGCGCCTTCTTCTGGAAATGTGAGCGGTGACGGCTATGAAGGCCTATACGCTGACCCCGCTGGAGCGGGAGGTCTTCGCCGAAATGGCCCGGCTCAACAACACCGAGCCGGAGATAATCTACAAAACCTCTACCCACAGCGACCGGCGGTATATTTTCCACTACTTTGGCTACAAAACCCGTCCGCCTCTGACGGACATCTCCCCCCTGGCCAGGCTGCGGGAGCTGGACGAGGTGACCCTTTACGACTGCCAGGTGCGGGACATCTCCCCCCTGGCGGAGCTCACTGGCTTACGGCACCTTACCATCAGCGGCGGGCCGGAATTTCTCCCCTGCGACCTGACGCCGCTGAAAGAATTGCAGACCCTGAGCCTTCACACCACACCCCGCTGCAATATGCCAAAGCTGCCCGGCAAACTGTCCTCCCTCTCTGTGACCGAGATCGACGATCTGGAGTGTCTGCGGGGCATGGACTCCCTTGAGTGGCTCAATCTCGATAACAACCCAGGCCTCAGCGACCTGTCCCCTCTGGCGGCGTGTCCCAATTTGACAGAGCTGTCCGTCGTGGATACCGCCGTCTCCGACCTGTCCCCTCTGGCGGGGCACCCCAGCCTGAAGGAAATCACGTTAAGCTGCACCAAGGTGACCGACGTGTCCCCGCTGGCAACCATCCCCACCCTGGAGATGGTCTGGCTGTATGGCACGGCGGTGGAGGACGTGTCCTGTCTGGCTTCCCTGCCCAGGCTGAACGACCTGAACCTGCGCAAGACCCAGGTGGTGGACCTGTCCGCATTCAAAGGCCGGGAGCACATCCTGGGCATTGAGCGGAAGAAGCTGGGGCTGAAAAAGGCGGGCAAGTCCGCCGTGGAGATCAAAACCGCCATAGAGGAGGTCCGGGCGCGGCTGGAGAAGCTGGGGATTACCCCCCGACCGCCCCTGAAGCGGACAGAGGTCACCGCCTTTCAGGAGAAAACCGGCGTGAAGCTGCCCAAGGAATACACGGCCTTCCTCACGAAGATCGGGGACGGCTTCCAGGTGAAGCTTGACTCTTTCCTCTACAAGTTCCCGCCCCTGTCGGAGGTCCTTTACGACCCGGAGGGGATCAAAAAGCGGTTCTCCCACCGGGAAAGCTGGTGCTGGGAGGACGACGACTCCGCCACCGGCCGGAAAATCGCCGCCGCTACCACCAACGGGCAGATTGAGCTGGTGGACCGGGGCTGCGGCCAGTCCTTCCGGCTTATCGTCTGCGGCGGGGCCAAGGGCGAGGTGTGGGACGTGGCCGACGTGGGCATCGCCCCCTACGGCAACGGCCTGGATTTTCTGGACTGGCTCAAGGACTTTTTGGATGGAAAAGCAGTTTGAAGGTACAAACAGGCCCCGCCGGCTGGCGGGGCCTCAGACTGTCAAAAAAGCCCCCCTCTGAGAGGGGGGTGGCACGGCGGAGCCGTGACGGGGGGAGTTTTAAAGCAAAAAAGTGATATTAATTCGTTGTTTTACTCCCTCAGTCACCGCCTTCGGCGGCGACAGCTCCCTCAAAGAGGGAGCCTTAGAGAATGGGAGAGCGTTTTTCGACAAGCTGATATCCCCCCGGCTGTTATGCCGGGGGATATTTCGATTTTATAGATTTTTCTATACAAGCCCCGCATTTTTCGCTAAAATAAACTGATATTCCACAAATTTTTCTTAGGAGGAAAACAGGAATGTCAGGAAGAACATACGGGTATGTCCGCGTATCCACCAAGGCCCAGAAAGAGGACCGGCAGCTGATTGCCATGCGGCAGTTTGGAATCCCGGAGGAGCACATCATAATCGAGCGGCAGTCCGGCAAGGATTTTGAACGCCCGGTTTATCTCCGGCTGACCCGGGCGCTGCGGAGCGGCGACGTGCTGGTGGTCAAAAGCATCGACCGTCTGGGACGCAACTACAAGGAGATTCTGGAACAGTGGGCCGGCCTGACCAAGGAGCGCGGGGTGGCCATTGTGGTGCTGGACATGCCCCTGCTGGACACCAGAACCGACCGTGACCTCACCGGTGTGCTCATTGCGGACATCGTGCTTCAGCTCCTCAGCTACGTGGCCCAGACCGAGCGGGAGTACATCCGCCAGCGGCAGGCCGAGGGAATCGCCGCCGCCAGGGAACGGGGCGTCCGGTTCGGGCGGAAACCCATCCCCATGCCGGAGCAGTTCACCGGGCTGGCTGAGGCCTGGTGGCACGGCCGCGTCACCGCTGTCCAGGCGGGAAAGGCGCTGGGCGTCTCCCGCACCACCTTCAAGCACCGGGCTGAGGAGTGGTGCGCCGCCGCCGGACTGGGCAAACGAGCGGCCCCCTGCCGGGCAGAGGGCCGCATACGGATAGGCAAATGAACGCTTGAAGCACGACGAAGCGCAGAGACGGCTCAGCCATGCGGGGCTACTTCTTCCGCTTCTTCTTGTCAAAGAGCCCCTTCAGGCCCCCCTCGGGAGATTCCTCGCCCATAGCGGCGGCGAAGGCGTGCAGGGCAGCCTTCTGTTCCGCGTTAAGGGAGGTGGGCACTTGCACCTTCACGGTGACGTACTGGTCCCCCCGGCGGCTGCTGCGCAGCTCGGGGATGCCCTTCCCCCGCAGGCGGAAGGTGGTGCCTGTCTGTGTGCCGGCGGGCAGGCTGTACTTCACCTTGCCGTCGATGGTGGGAATCTCCAGCTCGGCCCCCAGGGCGGCCTGGCAGAAGCTCACCGGGCACTCATACAGCACGGTGGTGCCCTCCCGCTGGAACTGGGGGTGGGGCTTCACCTGCACCCGCACCAGCAGGTCGCCGGCGGGACCGCCGTTGGTCCCCGCGTTACCCTGGCCCCGCATGGAGACGGCCTGGCCGTCGTCGATGCCCGCCGGGATGGTGACGGAAATGCGCTGTTTCTTCCGCACGCTCCCCGCCCCGCCGCACTTTTTGCAGGGGGTGTGGATCAGCTTGCCCGTACCCCGGCATTTGGAGCAGGTGGTGGTGGTGGAGAAGGCGAAGCCCCCCGCCCCACGCTGGATGCGCACCTGGCCGGCCCCCCGGCAGTCGGGACAGGTCTCGGCGGTGGTGCCCGCCGCGCAGCCTGAGCCCTTGCACTCCTCGCAGGGCTCGGTGCGGCTGAGTTCGATCTCCTTGGTGCAGCCGAAGGCCGCCTCCTCGAAGGTGAGGGCCAGATTGACCCGCAGGCTCTCCCCCTTCTGAGGACCGTTCCGGCGGCCCCCGCCGCCGAAGCCGCCCCCAAAGCCCCCGCCGAAGAAGGAACCGAAGATGTCGCCCAGGTCGATGTCCCCCATGTCGAATCCGAAGCCGCCGCCCCCGCCGCCGTAGCTGGGGTCTACACCAGCAAAGCCGAACTGGTCATACCGGGCCTTTTTCTCCGGGTCGGACAGGATGCCGTAGGCCTCGTTGATCTCCTTGAACTTGGCCTCGGCGTCCTTGTCGCCGGGGTTCACGTCGGGGTGGTACTGCTTGGCCAGCTTGCGGTAGGCCTTTTTCAGTTCCTCGTCGCTGGCCCCCTTGGACAGGCCCAGGACCTCATAATAATCTCGTTTTTGTTCCGCCATATGTTATCACCTCTTGGCTTAAAAGGCTCCCTCTCTGAGGGAGCTGTCGCCGCCGAAGGCGGTGACTGAGGGAGTTTCCCGTTTGCGGACTCCCTCCGTCACGGCTTCGCCGTGCCACCTCCCTCTGGGAGGGAGGCTTTTTAACAAACCACACCTTCCCCCCGGAGGGGGAAGGCTGGTTTTGTCTTATTTCTGATCGTCGTCGATGACCTCGTAGTCGGCATCCACCACGCCGTCGCCGGCGGGGCCGGACTGCTGCTGACCACCGGTAAAGCCTGCGCCGCCCATGTCGGGACCGGGACCGGCCTGACCTCCCGTCTGGCCGTAAATCTTGGAGCCCACCTCGGCAAACTCCTTATTGACGGCTTCGGTGGCGTCCTTGATGGCGTTGATGTCGGCCCCCTTCAGGGTCTCCTTCAGGTGGTCCAGAGCGGCCTGGACCTTGGCCTTGTCCTCGGCGGGAATCTTGTCGCCCACCTCGCCCAGGGTCTTCTCCACCTGATAGGCGGTCTGGTCGCCGGCGTTGCGGATGTCGGCGGCTTCACGGGCTTTCTTGTCCTCGGCGGCGAACTGCTCGGCCTCACGCATGGCCTTGTCGATCTCCTCCTTGCTCATGTTGGTGGAGGAGGTGATGGTGATGTGCTGCTCCCGGCCGGTGCCCTGGTCCTTGGCGGACACGTTGACGATGCCGTTGGCGTCGATGTCGAAGGTGACCTCAATCTTGGGGTCGCCCCGGCGGGCGGGGAGGATGCCGTCCAGCATGAACACGCCCAGCTGCTTGTTGTACTGGGCCATCTCCCGCTCGCCTTGCAGCACCTTGACCTCCACGGAGGTCTGGTTGTCGGAGTAGGTGGTGAACACCTGGCTGCCGTGGGCGGGGATGGTGGTGTTGCGGTCGATGATCTTGGTCATGACGCCGCCGGCGGTCTCGATACCCAGGGACAGGGGGGTGACGTCCAGCAGCAGCAGGTCCTTCACGTCGCCGGTGAACACGCCGCCCTGGAGGGCCGCGCCCATGGCCACGCACTCGTCGGGGTTAATGCCCTTGAAGCCATCCCGGCCGGTGATGTTCTTCACCGCGTCCTGAACGGCGGGGATACGGCTGGAGCCGCCCACCAGCAGCACCTTGTGCAGGTCACCGGCGGAGAGCTTGGCGTCCCCCATGGCCTGGCGGACGGGGCCCATGGTGGCCTCCACCAGGTGGTGGGTCAGCTCATTGAACTTGGCCCGGGACAGGGTCAGGTCCAGGTGCTTGGGGCCGGTGGCGTCGGCAGTGATATAGGGCAGGTTGATGGCGGTTGTGGTCACGCCGGACAGCTCGATCTTGGCCTTCTCGGCGGCCTCCTTGAGGCGCTGCATGGCGACTTTATCGCCGGACAGGTCCACACCCTCGGCCTTCTTGAACTCGGCCACCATCCAGTCCATAACGCACTTGTCAAAGTCGTCGCCGCCCAGGCGGTTGTTGCCGGCGGTAGCCAGCACCTCGATGACGCCGTCGTCAATGTCCAGAATGGACACGTCGAAGGTACCGCCGCCCAGGTCGTAGACCATGATCTTCTGGGCCTCTTCCTTGTCCACGCCGTAGGCCAGAGCCGCGGCGGTGGGCTCGTTGATGATGCGCTTGACCTCCAGGCCGGCGATTTTTCCCGCGTCCTTGGTGGCCTGGCGCTGGGCGTCGGTGAAGTAGGCGGGGACGGTGATCACCGCCTCGGTGACGGTCTGGCCCAGATAGCCCTCGGCGTCCGCCTTCAGCTTCTGGAGAATCATGGCGCTGATCTCCTGGGGGGTGTACTTCTTGCCGTCTACCTCCACCCGGTAGTCGGAGCCCATCTCCCGCTTGATAGAGCTGATGGTCCGGTCGGGGTTGGTGATGGCCTGACGCTTGGCCACCTGGCCCACCATGCGCTCGCCGTCCTTGGAGAAGGCCACGACGGACGGAGTGGTGCGGTTGCCCTCGGCGTTGGCGATGACCACGGCGTCGCCGCCCTCCATCACCGCAACGCAGCTATTGGTAGTACCTAAGTCGATGCCAATGATTTTTCCCATAATGTTTTTCCTCCTAAATATATGAAAGATTGGTGTTAACGGATTTAATGCAGGAGCAGCGCCCCCACAGAAAACAGAGCGGACAGCCAGACCAGCAGCCCGGCGCTGAGCATCAGCGTGAATTTGACGTTTTTGCAGGGTTTACACATGTTGACCTGGCCCCCTTTTATTTAACAATATATAGCACAATTATTGCCAAAGTGTTTTTGTTAGGAAAATTACTCCAGATTTTACACATCCTAAAGACATGAAGTCATTATTCATTTCTATTTTTTAAATGTCGTTATTTCATCAATTCTTTTGGATAATTTATCCACTTTTCGCATGAGCATAAAGTTTTGAAAAACTAGAGCTCGGCACAAATGATATATATTTGCATCAAGAGAACTAATTGCATCTACAAGGTTTGTATCGTTTACAGTATCATAATTATCTTCCTTTAATGCTTTATATATTAGCTCTATAGTCTCCTCATCCACATAAGAACTACATACTATTTTTTCATTTACAAAATAATCAAATGCTCGTCGTTTTATTGATGCTTCTTGAGGTGGAGAATGGCTTTCATTATCAGAAGCTCGACGTCTAAAAAATCTCATACAATTCTCTTTTCATTTTAGTCATCTATTTTTGATAAATATTGTATCTTCAAAATTACCCATTAATTAGATTAATTTGCAACCTGCACCATGGCGAAGCGGATGACCTTCTCCCCCAGCATAAAGCCGGCCTGGAACACCTGGGCCACTGTATTTTCCCCCAGATTCTCGTCCTCAATGTGCATCACGGCGTTGTGGAGGTTGGGGTCGAAGGGTTTTCCCTGCGCTTCAATCTCGGTGATGCCCAGCTTGGCGAAGACCTCCTTCAGCTGGCTCATAATCATCTCCACGCCCTTCTTATAGGCCTCGTCGGCGGTGTCCTGCTTCAGGGCCCGCTCCAGATTGTCGTAGACGGGGAGAAAGGCCTGTACGGTATCCGCCTTGGCGTCGGTCCAGAGATTTTCCTTCTCCTTGGCGGTGCGCTTGCGGTAATTGTCGTACTCGGCGGCCAGACGGAGGAACTGCTCCTTGGGGATCAGCTGCTCCTGCGTGGGGGACTCGGTCTCCTCGGGAGCGGTCTCCGGCTCCTCGCCGGGGGTATCGGCCTGGGGCTCGGCTTCCGGCTCCACAACCTCCGCTTCCCCGGCCTGCTCCTCCAGGACCTCCTCCGGGGTCTCCTGAATGGGAAGCTCTTTCTTTTCTTTCTTCTTACTCACGATTCATGCTCCTTCACGACTCATAATAATGTTACGGAATCGACAGCGGACACATCATGAAGCGTCCGAAACTTCACTCCTCCGAATCCCCGGCGGGCAGCTCCTTGCCGAACATCCGGGTGAGGCTGTCGGCAAAGTAGGACAGCCGGGCTGTCACTTTGGCGTAATCCATCCGGGTGGGGCCAACCACCCCAATCACGCCCCGCATATTGTCCCCGATGTCGTAGCTGGCCATCACCACGCTGGTGTCCTTTAACGCGTCGTTCACGTTCTCCGGCCCGATGAGGATATTCATATTCTTGCCGCTGTCCAGGGTGGCGGGCAGACGGGGGACGTCGCTCTCCTCGCTGAGGTAAGCCATCAGGGGTTTCGCTTTGTCCAGACTGCGGTACTCGGGGTGCTCCAGCAGGTGGGTGATGCCGGCGGTGCGGAACTTCTGCTCCCGCTGGCCGGACAGCACCTCCATGGCGAACTCCACCACCAGGGCGATGAGCTGAAAGGCCCCCGGCGCGGTATGGGTCTCCATCTTGTCCAAGGTATCCTCCATCTCCTCCCGGGACAGGCCCACGAAGGAGGAGTTCAGCACGGCGGACAGCATTTGCAGCTGGGGGTCGGACAGGCCGTCCGGAATGTGAATCAGCTTGTTTTTCACCACGCTGCTGTCGGTCATGACCACGGCGATAAAGGCGTTTTCCTCCACCATCAGCAGGTCGAACCGCTTGACGGTAACCCGCTCCTTGGCGGCGGCCATGGTGAACACGGGGTAGTCGCTGATTTGAGACAGCACCTTGCCCGCCCGGTCAATCACCCGGTCCAGCTCCTCCATTTTCAGGTTGAGGGCGTCGTTGATGCGCTGGGTCTCCTGAAGGGTGAGCTGCTGGCGGTCCATCAGTTCGTTGACGTAGAGCCGGTAGCCGGCGGCGGAGGGGATGCGTCCGGCAGAGGTGTGGGGCTGCTCCAGGTAGCCCTGGTCGGTGAGGTCGGCCATCTCATTGCGGATGGTGGCGGTGGACACGTCCAGCCCGGCCAGCTGGGCCACGGCCTTGGAGCCCACCGGCTCAGCGGTGGCGATGTAGGTCTCCACAATGGCGCGAAGTATGCGCTTTTTCCGGTCCGACAGTGCCACGGCACTCACCGCCCTTCTTTTTCGTCAGTTTAGCACTCATATTCCCCGAGTGCTAAAGATAATGTACCACTCCCCCCGGAAATTGTCAATAGCCACTTTATGAATTTATTATAAACAAATCGTCCCCGGCCATTCCTTGCAGAATAGCCGGGGTTGTGCTAATTTCTGTTCTTAATAAGGACTTCCGGTCAATTCCCAGTTACCTTCAGAGAATAACACAGAGGCCGCCCCACCGGGGCGGCCTCCTGTTGTTCCATTTTCAAACCGCTCAGGCGTTCTGCCGGCGTCCCTTCATCACAAAGAGGAACCCCAGCATCAGCACGATGCCGATGGGCAGGGAGATAATCCCGGGTGCCTTTGCCGTCACCAGCAAGCCGGCAATCAGGTAGGTAATACCGGAGATCACGGCGCAGGAGACGGCGTAGGGCAGTTGGGTAGACACGTGGTTCACGTGGTCACACTGTGCGCCGGCGGAGGCCATGATGGTGGTGTCGGAGATGGGGGAGCAGTGGTCGCCGCACACCGCGCCGGCCATACAGGCGGAGATACAGATGATGGCCATGGGGTTGTCCATCTCGAACACGCTCTGCACAATGGGAATCAGGATACCGAAGGTACCCCAGCTGGTGCCGGTGGCGAAGGCCAGCAGGCAGCCCACGGCAAAGACGATCACAGGCAGCACCACCTGGAGCCCGGAGGCGGAGCGGACGAAATCCCGGACAAAGAACTTGGCGCCCAAAGAGTCGGTCATGCCCTTCAGGGACCAGGCAAAGGTAAGGATCAAAATGGCGGGCACCATGGCCTTAAAGCCCTCGGGGATGCAGCCCATCATCTCCTTAAAGGACATGGAACGGCGCACCAGGTAGTAGAGGAAGGCAAACAGCAGGCCGAAGGCGGAGCCCAGCATCAGGCCCACGGAGGCGTCGGAGTTGGAAAAGGCGTCCACAAAGTTCTCCCCAGAGAAGAAGCCGCCGGAGTAGATCATGCCGATGACGCAGGCCACCACCAGCACCAGGATGGGCAGCACCAGGTCCAGCACGATGCCCTTGCTCTCGTCGTTCTCCTCGTCCAGCATGGCATAGGGGTTGGAGCCGGAAAAGAGGTCGCCGTTTTCCACAGCGTTCTTCTCATACCGGGCCATAGTGCCGAACTCCACGCCCATCAGCACCATACCCACCATCATCACCACGGTGAGGAGGGCGTAGAAGTTGTAGGGGATGGCCTTGATGAACAGGTTCAGGCCCTGTCCGTCCTCCGCGAAGGAGGCCACGGCGGCCGCCCAGGAGGAGATGGGGGCGATGATGCAGATGGGGGCGGCGGTGGCGTCGATGAGGTAGGCCAGCTTGGCCCGAGACACGTTCTGCTTGTCGGTAACGGGGCGCATGACGGAGCCCACGGTGAGGCAGTTAAAGTAGTCGTCAATAAAGATCAGGCAGCCCAGCACAATGGTGGCCAGCTGGACCCCGGCCCGGGACTTGATGTTGTGCTTGGCCCAGCGGCCGAAGGCGGCGGAGCCGCCCGCCTTGTTCATCAGGCACACCATCACGCCCAGGATGACCAGGAACACCAGGATGCCCACGTTGTAGCCGTCGGACAGGGAGGCCACAATGCCGTCGTTAAAGGCGTGGAGCACCGTCCCCTCAAAGGAGAAGTTGGAGTAGAGCAGTCCGCCCACCAGGATGCCGATAAACAGGGAGGAGTATACCTCCTTGGTAATCAGGGCCAGGGCGATGGCGATTACGGGGGGCAGCAGGGCCATGGGGGTGTTGAAGAAGCTGCTGGGGGACTGGACATAGCCGGTGCCTCCGCAGGTCTCACAGGTAACGGCCTCGGCCTCGTCGGACAGCACCACGCCCACCGCGCCGCAGTCGGGGCACTCGATCATCTTGGTGCCGGTGGCGTCGGTGGGGTCGCCGGCGGCGAAGGCGGTGGTCATCATGGCCAGCAGCATCATCACAAGGACAATGGTCCGCAGGCCAAAGGTTCTTCTGGTTCTCATTTGTATTCCCTCCTAATTTTTAGGGCCACACACAGCCCCTTTCGCGCAAAACAAAACCGCGGTGCGCAGAACGCGCCCCACGGCAAAACCGGACGCCCCCAGCCTCACACCGGGGACCTCTGGATAGCGCTCCACTCTCGTGACAGTCCGCAGGATATTCTCCCAACGGCCCAGGACCAACGGCTCAGGCAAGCCGTCCGACCTTCGGCGGCGCACCCTCTCCCGTGGGACGGCTGCCTGGCCATATCCCGCAGTACGCATGAGCGCCGCGCCTCTATCCACTATGAAATTGCAATTATCCTACCACGAATCCGCAGGGATGTCAATGGCAATTTGGGGGAAACCCTTGTGTTTTTTGGCTCAATCTGGTAAACTATACACAAATCTGACAGAAGGAGTGATTTCCATGGCCTACGTCGACCCCTTCCTGGCCCACGGCATCGACATCTCTCCAAAGGACCAGGAAATTTTGAACCGCTGGCAGGAGACCCAGCCCGCCCCCGAAGACTGTACCATCCCCTACCTCATGTCCTTCGAGGACTTTATGAAGTACGACGGCTTTATCGAGAACAATTTCCGGGGCTTCCCCGGCGGAGAGTCTGTCTTTTTCTGGGACACGGACCACATCTCCGCCGTGGTGGGCTATTACTACACCGGCCCGCTGAAGGGGACGGTCTACATGCTCCACGGCCCCACCGATATCTCCCCTAAATTCTTCTCCCTGACCCGGTTCGCGGACTATTACCGCCGGGTCATCCGGGATTACACCGACGACGGCGACCCCACTTATGAGAACAAATTCTGGGACGACATCGACCTCAACGACAACCAGCCCATGACCGAGGAGGAGACCGAGCGCTTCCACCTGGCCGCTCAGGAGCTCATCAGGCTCTGGAAGGCGGAGGACCTGCGAGAAGATTGGTATATCAATATGGGCTTCTGCGTCTGCGCCGTCATGCCCGACTGCTACGCCGATGAACTGATTCCTTTTATCTCCCCCAAGGAGAACGAGTATGTTCTGGAAGTGCTGTGCCACAAGCTGGTGAAGGCCAAGTGCACCAAGGCCGTCCCGGCCCTGGGAAAGCTGGCTCAGGCGGAGAAAAACGGCCTGCGCCTCGGCGGCTGGAGCGACAGTTGGACCGCCCGCCGGACACACGGATACCTGCTCCAGCTTGCTCTGGAGGAAACGTGAACGGGGCCCGAAAACCTCTGTCCCGCCACAGCAAAAAAGGCTCCCTCTCTGAGGGAGCTGTCAGCCCGCAGGGCTGACTGAGGGAGTAAAACAACGAATCTATATCATTTTTGCTTCAAAACTCCCCCCCGTCACGGCTCCGCCGTGCCACCCCCCTCTCAGAGGGGGGGCTTTTTCATGTTCCCCCGGCCGCGCCATAAAAAAGCTAAACGTCCCGGTCGCCACCGTCTTCCCCCCGGCATTGGCAATGGTAACCTGAATCACCGACAGCTGCCTCCCCAGCTTTTTGGGGGTGGCCTCACAGAACAGCTCCCCCTGAGCAGGGCGCAAAAACTCCATCGAGCTGGAGGCGGTCACGCAGTTGCCCCCCTTGGAGCAGGCGCAGCAGCCCGCCACCGTATCCGCCAACGTCGCCATAGCCCCGCCGTGAATCATCCCGTGGGGATTGATGGAGTCCGGTCCCGCGCGAAGCTCCCCCCGTGCCAGCCCGGGCTCTACACAGGTCACAACGATCCCGTTTTCGTAGGAAAATTGGTGGGGGCTGTTGACGATTCCCGCCACCGGGTATATTTTTTCTTCCATATGCACACGCTCCTCCGGCAAAGGTGACCAGGGTATTGTACCACATTTTTCCCTCTTACGCAATCCAAAGCTCCTTCCAGGGCATAGGATGGGATAGTCCCCCGGACTATTTTTCCAGCAAAGGAGTCTTACATCATGGAATTAAAAGTTGATCTTCCTGCCCTGCGCGGGCAGGACATCGACCCCAACACCTTCCAGCGGGTCTGGGACCGGGTAATGCCCAACCAGCCCGCCCCCCGGTCCGACGCCATCCCGGACAGCGCCGTCCCCGCCCAGCCCACCGAGCTCCCGGAGGAGACCCCGCCTGTAGAGCCGCCCCCGGTGGAACCGCCGGAGGAGGAGCAGCCCCCTGTCACCCCGGACCTCCCCCCGGTGCCCGACTGCCCCGCCGAGCCGGTATGCCCCGACTGCCCTGCCTGCCCGGACTGTCCCCAGTGTCCCGACTGCCCCCAGTGCCCGGACTGCCCCGATTGCCCCGCCTGCCCGGACGTACCCGACACCCCCGACACCCCCACCTTCTGCCTGGGTGAGGCCTCCCAGGGGGACGCCGCCCGGCTGGAGGCGCTGATGACCCTGGCCCAGTCCGGCGCGGCCGCCGCCCGGGCCATGACCCGCCGGGCCAGCGGCGCCTGCGCCCGTGCGCTGGCCGTTCTGGCCTGCGACCACCGTTCCGCCTTCCGCCGGCTGTCCGCCGCCTACTTCCTCATCACCGGCCGGCGCTATACCCCCCGCTGCGCTGCCCCCACCCTGCCCGCCTCTCTGCCTCTGGCCCTGCGGCAGCAGTTCCTCTGGGAGCAGCAGTGGGAGCAGCAGAACAAACAGTCCGCCCAGGCCACCGCCGACCCCTGCCTGCGGGAGCTCTACCTGGAGCTGGCCCAGGAGGGGGCCTACCACGCCGGCACCATCCGCTCACTGCTGGAACAGATGGCTTGACGAAAATGGTTCTTTTGGGGTATGCTGTGTAGGGGCGGGCAGTGCCCGCCCGCACATAATATTCACCGGTCCTTTTCAGGCGGGCGGATAATATCCGCCCCTACACAAGAAAACGAGGTGCGCTATGATCCAGACCTTCGACCTTTCCTATCCTTCCTCCGACGGAATCCATTCCGTCCACGCCCGGGAGTGGGTGCCCGAGGGCGCCCCCCGCGGGGTGGTGCAGCTTGTCCACGGCGTAGCGGAGCACATCGGCCGCTACGACCAGGCGGCCCGCTTCCTGGCCGCCCACGGCTACGTGGTGTGCGGCGAGGACCACCTCGGCCACGGACTCACCGCCGGGGGCAAGTTCGGCTATTTCGGCCCCAAAAACGGCTGGGACCTGGTGGCCCGGGACGTCCGCCGCCTGCGGGAGCTGGAGGGGGAAAAACACCCCGCCCTGCCCTACGTGATCCTGGGCCACTCCATGGGCTCCTTCCTCACCCGCACCTATCTGATCCGCTGGCCGGGCACGGTGGACGCCGCCGTCCTGTCGGGCACAGGCCAGGAGTCCGCCGCCGCCGTGGCCTCCGGCAAGGCCCTGGCCGAAGTCCTCTGCAAGCTCCGGGGCCCCGACCATGTGAGCAAGCGGTTAAACGACCTGCCCTTCGGCAGCTACAACCGGGCCTTCAAGCCCAACCGCACCACCTCCGACTGGCTCAGCCGGGACGAGGCGGCGGTGGACACCTATCTGGCCGACCCACTGTGCGGCTTTCTGATCACAGCGGCCATGTTCCGGGACATGATGGGCGGCCTGCAATTCATCGCGGACCGGAGCAATCTGGCCAAAATGGCAAAGGAGACCCCGGTCTATTTCCTCTCCGGCGACCACGACCCGGTGGGCTCCATGGGCCGGGGGGTGCGGAAGGTGGCGGGGATGTTCCGCGCCGCAGGGTGCAGGGACGTAACCGTAAAACTCTACCCCGGCGGCCGCCACGAGATGTTCAACGAGACCAACCGCCAGGAGGTCTTCCAGGACCTGCTGACCTGGCTGGAAAGCAGGCTGACATAGATGGAGCGTAGTCAACAGGAAGATATTATGAAGCTGATCCGGAAACGGCACACCCGGCTAAATCCAACGGTCACACTGGACACGGTCCGTCAGTTTGAGGCGCAGTATCAAATTACGCTGCCCCAGGAATACGTCTGGTTCATCACCACTGTGGGCAACGGCTACGACGCCTCCAGGGTCGTGCCCGGAACGCTAAGGCTGCTGTACCCGCTGGAACACAGCGCCTCTGACCGGCTCAGCCGGCCCTTTCCATTGGAGGACCCCTGGTTTTTTCACACCGATCAATGCCGCCACCCGGAATCGGAGCCGCAGTATTCCTATAACATATCCGCCGACCCGGACGGGCTATGGGAACGCGCTCAAAACGGATATCTCACCCTCACCACGGAAAAAAAGCGAAATCTTCCGCTGGAACAGGCTGTTCTGTTAGTCGTCAACGGCGCCGCAAGGGGACAAATCTGGATGCTGAACTACAACTCCTGCCAGGGTCTGGGAAGTTTCGGCCGCCTGGGTACCACCTCCTTTTTCGACTGGCTGGAAGGCCATTTAATTGGTTTCATAACTTGATTCAGATATTCTGGTACAAAACAGGCCCGCCAACGGCGGGCCTGCCCTATTTTTCTCTGCATATGATGGCGGCGATCCCCATAACCAGGGACATCCCCAGCAGCCCCCAGGCCACAAAACTCACCATGCACATCAGTATCTGCGGCAGGGCGCTTAAAAGGACCCAGCACCCCCAGGCGCGCCTGTCCCCCGGCCTCCAGCGGTGGTACAGCCCCCACACCCATGCAACGAGGGTCAGGGCATGAAACACCATAATATACGGAAACGGATGATAGCGGTCAATGTGCTCAAAGTACAGCGCCAGTCCAAACAGCCCCGCAAACAGCAGAACACATCCCCAAACCCGCCCATTCTTCCAGATTTTCTCCAAAACACCGCCCCCTTTCCTCCAGTATAGCGAACCGAAGGAAAGGGGGCAAGTCATTGGGTATAAGTGGTCGATTTTCCCGGATAATCGGTCAAAACTCCTTCCGTCCCCCCGCAGGGCAAGCCTTCCACCCTCCGGGGGGAAGGTGCCCCAGTGCGCACACTGGGGCGGATGAGGGGGCGGGGCGGGCAAGCAGTTCTTTCGATAAGAGGCGATAACCTCACCACATCCTCACCCGTCATCCTCCCTGCGTGGAACGATGGTTACCTCTGCCACAACCGCCCGTAGGGCAAGGGTTCTACCCTTGCCTATCCCTGAGGGGGACAAAGCGGAAAGCCTTCCCATCACACATACCCATACATCCCCCGCACCGACACCTCCCCGGCGGAGACGGTCTCCCGCTTACCGTTATACAGCTCCACCACCAGGTTAAAGTCGTCGTCAATCTCCAGGGCGAAGGCCTGTCGGCGGGCGGTGGGGGTAATCAGCTGGACCTGGTGTCCGGTGGTGATGCAGTCGGCCCGATATTTGGCCAGATACTCCGCCCGGTCCTCGGGATAGCCGGCGTACATCCGGTCCAGGGCCAGCACGATCTGGGCGGCCAGCTCCGCCCGGCGCACCGGGCGGCCCAGAATCTGAGACAGGGAGGTGGCCATATCCCGGATTTCCGGGGAAAAATCCTCCGGGCTCTGGTTCACATTCACCCCGATGCCTGTCACCATATAGTCCAGGGTGTTGGTCTCGCTCTCCAGCCCCAGCTCGGTGAGGATGCCCACCAGCTTTTTCCCCTCCAGCACGATATCGTTGGTCCACTTGATCTGGGGCCGGACCCCGCAGCAGGCCTCGATGCCGTCGCACACCGCCACTGCCACCCAGGCGGTGAAGTCGCTCACCCGGGCCGGCTCCAGCTCCGGGCGGAACAGGGCGGACAGATACAGCCCCGTCCCCCTGGGGGACTGGAAGGACCGCCCCCGGCGGCCCCTGCCGCCGGTCTGCTCCTCCGCCGTCACCACCAGCCCCTCGGGGGCGCCGTCCATGGCCCGGCGCTTGCACTCGGTGTTGGTGGAGTCGATCACATCCAGACACAGCAGCTGCGAGCCGATTTTTGCGTCGGACAGCAGCCCGAACAGCTCCCCCACCCGCAGGCGGTCGGGGGCGTCCTCCAGACAGTACCCCCGGTTGGGGGCGGAGGCGATGGTGTATCCCTCCTGCCGCAGGCCCTCGATGGCCTTCCACACCCCGGCCCGGCTGATGCCCAGGGTGCGGCTCATGGCCTCCCCGGACAGATACGCCCCCTGCCGCTCCCGCAGCAGGGCCAACACTCTTTCACGGCTCACAGCGGTGTTCCTCCTCTCGTCTCCATTACAGACAAGTGCGCCGCGCTGCGGCGCACTTGTCAAATTGCACAAAAGTTTTCGACACAGGCCCTTCGGCCCGTTTTTCTGTCCGCACCAGACGGACAGGCACCTTAAAGTCCCGTTTTGCCACCTTAACGGCCCTTAAAGGGTCTGTTTTGGCCCGTTTTAGGGTGTATTATTTCGCTTCGAAATTACATCTAGTATTCTACGTCCGCCACCGGCGGACAGTTTCACCGTCTTACTGTTCGTCCTCAATCAGACCGTAGTCCCCATCATTGCGGCGGTACACCACGGCGAAGGCCCCGCCAGCCTCCTCATCCCGGAAGGCAAAGAAGCCATGTCCCACCAGGTTCATCTGCAAAATGGCCTCATCCCGGGTCATGGGCTTCAGGGGGAAGGTCTTGCTGCGCACGATGCGGTACTCACCCTCCTCCGGCTCGTCGGGTGCAAAGGTAGACACCTCGCTCACATCCAGCGCCCGCTCAAAGGCCCCCTGACGCAGCCGTTTCTCCAGGCGGGTCTTGTTCTTGCGAATCTGCCGCTCCAGCGTGGTTACAGCGGCGTCGATGGAGGCATGCATATCAGACGTGCTCTCCGACACCCGGAAGACGGTGCCGCTGGAGCGGATGGTGATTTCCACCTTGTTGTTCCGCTCCTTCTCCACGCTGAACGTGATGGCGGCGGTGGCATCCTCCTTAAAGAAACGGTCCAGCTTGCCCACCTTTTTCTCGGCGTACTTGTGTACGGAATCGGGCAGGTTCACCTTTTTGTCCGTAAATACGAATTTCATATCCGTCGCTCCTTTCGCCCAGAGGGCTGGTATAGGCCGGAGGAGGGGGTCCCCCTTCGGTTATCCTTATTATACCACAAACCGCCGGAAAGTCCACTGGTTTTTGTTAATATTTTCTAAATTCTTCGGCCCCCTATCAAGACGGCCCGCACCTCGCCCAGCAGCTCCAGGGGGTGGCGGTCCGTGACCACAATATCCGCCTCCCTGCCGGGGGCGAGGGAGCCCAGCGCCCCGTCCAGCCCGGCAATCCTGGCGGCGGTGACGGTGATGGCGGCCAGAGCCTCCTCCGGGTCCAGCCCGCCCTTCACGGCCAGGGCGGCGCACAGGGGCAGGTACTGGATAGGCACCTCCGGGTGGTCGGTGCAGATGGCAAAGCGCACACCCGCCTTCCAAAGAATGGCCGGGTTCTCCAGCGTCATATTGGCCAGCTCCGGCTTGGACCGGTCCCCCAGGGCGGGGCCGGTAATCACCGGAATTTTTTCCCGGGCCAGCAGCTCCGGGATCAGATGGCCCTCGGTGCCGTGGACAATCACGCAGCGCAGCCCGAACTCTTTGGCGATGCGCACGCCGGTGGCGATATCGTCCGCCCGGTGGGCGTGGATGTGGACGGGCAATTCCCCCCGGACCACAGGCAGGAGGGCTTCCAGCTTGGCGTCGTAATCGGGCGGGTCGGTGTCCTCGTCCCGGGTGGCCTTGTCCAGCTTTTCGCCGTACTCCACCGCCTTGCGCAAATTTTCCCGGATGATGGCGGCGGTGGCCATGCGGGTGACCGGGGTCTCGTCCCGGTCGTGGTAGACCTGCTTGGGGTTCTCCCCCAGGGCCAGCTTCATGGCGGCGGGGGCTCGGACCACCATGGCGTCCACCCAGCGGCCGTCGGTCTTCAGGGCGGCAAACTGGCCGGATACCGGGTTGGCGGAGCCGGGGCCTGTGAGGACGGTGGTCACCCCCGCCGCCCGGGCCTCAGTAAAGCACCGGTCCAGGGGGTTCACCCCGTCGATGGCCCGGAGGTGGGGGGTGCAGGGGTCGGTCTCCTCGTTGCCGTCGTCGCTCTCGAAGCCCAGGGCGTCGCCAAACATGCCCAGGTGGCAGTGGGCATCGATAAAGCCGGGGCAGATGTGCCCCCCCTGGGCGTCGAAAACCTCCCCCTCCCAGCTCTTGGGGCAGTCCTTCATGGGGCCCACCCGGGCGATTTTGCTCCCCTTGACGGCCACATAGCCGTTTTTAATGACAGGTCCGTCCATGGTGTGGACGGTACCGTTGATAATCAGCATGAGCGTTCTCCTTACAAACAGGAATCAATGGCCTCTTATATCTAATTCGTGAAAAATAGTGTTATTATTTCCCCATGAATAGACAATATAATAATTATTTCCTTTTATATCTGCTTTGAATGCCAGCTTTGTATGTTCAATCAACCCTATATCTTTATTTGTCTGATTTTTGACTATACATTTCCATTCACTGTTAGCAAATTCTGAATAGTATTCTTTTAATTCATCTAAAGAAAGCTCACTTTTAATTAAAATTGCCCCAAAATATTGCATCCCGTTTCCATTTCCAACCATTTTTCCCGCTTTATATATCGGCTCAATCAATTCTGTGCTGCCAGGGAGGGGGAAATGTGCAAGTTCATTTGCCGTTTTTTTCGCTACAGTATCATTTACAATCGGCGCAGCGGCCAAAATAGATAAAAGAATAATCGCCGCAGTTAAAACAATGATAACCAGTATTTTTTTCATTTGCAGCACCTGTTCAAACCCGATTTTGTTCGTGCAAATATAACTGTTTTTAATGGATATACGGTACTGGCTCACTTTAACGTCAGCCCCTCCGCCTCCATCCGCAGACGGTAGAAGGGGCGGACCCAGTCCAGCTCGTTCTCCATGGTCTCCTCCAGGGCGGCCAGACGCCGTTTGCCCAGCCGGCGGTCCAGCAGGGCGAAGATTCGGACGATAGGGTTTTCACTGGATAGGCTGGCCTCAATGCTCTGGTTGTCGAATTTCTGGAAGGCCATGTAAAAATCCCGCTGGTCGAACAGGCCGTCGTCCAACACCGTCTTGTCCGCTTTCAGGTACGCCTCCCGCCAGTTGAGCCCCTGTTCATCCCGATAATCCCGCGCCCGCTCCCAGAGGACGCGGGAATAGGTGAAGTAGTTGCTTTTCAAGATCTCCTCGCCGTCCACCAGGATGGCCGCCCGGCCCTCCCGGTCGTGGCTCTCCCGGTAGGTGGTAGCGAAGTACCGCACCCTCCCCCGCAGAGCGGGACAGAGGTAGTCCGTTTCCAGCTTTTTTCTTGTTCCACTCCAGGTGGGCATTGCATTTTCCTCCCCCGCAAGCCGGGGTCAGTAGGGCAAGGGCTCTGCCCTTGCCTCATTCCGATCCCATTTTATCCCCTTTCGGGGATAGGCAGGGGTAGAACCCCTGCCCTACATAACGTACCGGCCGGTATTTCCAAATGCGTTCTGAATTTTCGGGACGGGCGTATATTCGACAAAGGTTCCCATTGACTGCGCTGGCAAATTATGGTAGACTTGTCCCAGCTCGACCAATATGCTTTGTGCGAGTCTCTCCCCGCACATGGACGCCCCGAAATGGGGCGTCTTTTTTTGCCTCCCGCTTACAGGGATGCGCAAAAAGCCTCCTTTTGAAAGGAGGTGCCCCAGTTCGCAAACTGGGGCGGAGGATTGTATTTCGCCGCAGGCGAAATGTATGAAATAAACAAGGTTTGCAAAACTTTGTTTACTTCGTATGTTTTGCTTCGCAAAACGCAATCCTCAGTCAGCCTGCGGCTGACAGCCCCTTTCAAAAGGGGCCTTTTGGTGCATTTTCAACCGGTAGCGTATGCTGCATTCGGGGCGCTTGCCAGTGTATGCTGCATTTGGGGCGGACGCATCATGATGCGTCCCTACCGATATGAGGGTTGGCCCCTGCATTGCGGAAAGGGGGCCGTCTGTGCAGACGGCCCCCTGGAAAATGCGCAGGATTACCGGCGGCCGCCGCCGCGGCGGTTTCCGCCCTTCTTCTCTATATAACGCAGCTCGGACAGCTTGCTGTCGGAGGACTGCATGAACTGCTTCAGACGGTCCTCAAAGTCGGTGGGCTCCTTGGGGGCCTGGTGGACAAAGCCCATGGGGCGCTGGGCGCCGCCGCCCTGACGGGGAGGCCGTCCGCCTCCGCCCCCCTGGCGGGGACCGCCGCCCTGACGGGGCGCGCGCTGGGGCGGGGGCTCCACCTGCTTGATGGACAGGTTGATCCGCTTGGCCTGGTCAATGCCGATAATCTTTACCTTGACCTCCTGCCCCTCGTGCAGATGGTCGCTCACCTCATTCACATAGGAATAGGCGATCTCCGAAATATGGACCAGCCCGGATTTTCCTTCCGGCAGAGCCACGAAGGCCCCGAATTTTGTTATGCCTGTCACCTTGCCATCCACGATGGCCCCTACACCTAACTCCATTGAAGCGCCAAATCCTCCCTTGTAAAATTCACAACACACGCATGGAACGCTGCGGCCCCATCAGTTGGCCACATCGACAAACAGAGTCTCGTTCTTCTCCACATAGCCCCGGTCCCGGGCGACCTGCTCCTGCATCTCAGGGTCGCCGCTGTTTGCGATGGCGTCGGCCAGCTTCTGGTTTTCCAGCTGCTGGTCGGTCACCTGCCGGGCCAGGGCGTCCCGCTGGAGTTCCACGTCCTGAATCTTCCCCCGCAGATCCCCCAGAGAGAGAGCCATGTAGATCAGCAGTGCCAGAACGACGATTTTTGTTAAAAATCCGGCCCGTTTGAAGGTCATAGTCCCTCTCTCCTCTCTCCCGAAGGGTGCGGCGCCGGGCCGCGGTATCCAGCTGCTCTGTTATCGCCCCTATTCTATACCATTTCGCCCCGGAAAGGAAGATGTTTTTTACAATTTTTCTGATTTTTTTCAGAATGCCCCCCGCCACCCCCAGCGGAAAGGTCAAAATGCCCAAAAGTGCGGCCATCAGATCGGCTCCCAGGTAGCCCAAGCGCAGCAGCCAGGGGCTGATGGCCCAAAAATACAGCGTGCCTCCCACCAGGCAGAACACAGCGCCGTACAGCCGGACCTGGCCCCCCCAGGCCCCCTGAGACCAGACGAACAGAGCCGCCACCGCCGTGAGCCAGAACAGCAGGTCCAGCAGCGGACCCAGCAGGGGAAGCTTTACCCGCACCCGCAGGATGCGGAACAGGTCGTAGACCACCCCCATGGCGCCGCCCAGCAGCAGGGCCTGGCACAGAGCCCGGAGCTGCTGGAGAAGGTCCACCGTCATCCGCCCAGCAGGCGGGAGAGGAAGCCGCCCCCGCGGCGGCCCGCCTCCGACTCGTAGAGCAGGGCATGCACCCGGCCCTCTACCCGCAGGTCGCCCCCGTCCAGGGACAGCTTTTCGATGTGCAGCCCCTCCCCCTGGATCTCCAGCGCGCCCTGGGCGGTGGTGAGGAGGATGGTGTTCTCGTCGAAGCTCTCCACCTCCTCCACGCCGGAGATGGACAGCTGCTCCCGCTCCTCCAGAATAATGTGATGGGCCATCTCGGGACGGGCCCGGTCGTCCACAAACGCCATAGCGCTTCCCCCTTTCTCTCTATCCTATGGGGCGGGATGTGTGGTTTATGACCACTCCGTAAAAATTCACAATTTCCTATAGCTTTTCCCCGGGAAGTGGTGTACAATAGAGACAACCATTTTCGACATAAGGAGGCCGCCCTATGAAATTGACATTTTTCGGCGCCGCCCATGCGGTAACCGGCAGCTGCCACTGCCTGGAGGTCAACGGCAAGAAAATTCTGATTGACTGCGGCTTGCAGCAGGGCCGGGACGAGCACGACGACAACACCCTGGACTTCGCTCCCAACTACATCGACTACGTTCTGGTCACCCACGCCCACATCGACCACTCCGGCCGGCTGCCCCTGCTGGTGAAGGAGGGCTTCAACGGCCGCATCCTCACCACCGGCCTCACCGCGCAGCTCATGTCCGTGATGCTGCGGGACTCCGCCCACATCCAGGAGGGGGACGCCCAGTGGCACAACCAGAAGGGAAAACGGGCCGGCCTGCCCCCGGTGGAGCCGCTGTATACCCTGATGGATGCCGAGGAGGCCATCCACATGCTGGAGACAGTGGAGTACGGCTGGCGCTTTGACCTGTGCGAGGGGGTGCAGGTCCGTTTTAACGACGCGGGCCACCTGCTGGGCTCCTCCATTCTGGAGCTCTGGGCCACCGAGGACGGGGTTACAAAAAAAATCGTCTTCTCCGGCGACCTGGGCAACGAGGCCCAGCCCATTATCCGGGACCCCTCCTTTGTGGACACCGCCGACTATGTGGTGATGGAGTCCACCTACGGCGACCGGAACCACGAGCCCCCGGAGAGCTACACCGGGGCTCTGGCTGCCCTGATTGACGAGGTTTTCTCCAAGGGGGGCAACATCATCATCCCCTCCTTCGCCGTGGGGAGGACTCAGGAACTGCTGTATTACCTGCGGGAGATCAAGCGGGACGGTCTGGTCCAGTCGCTGCCCAGCTTTAAGGTCTATGTGGACTCCCCCCTGGCCACCGAGGCCACCAAAATCTATTCGGGCAACCTGAAGGGCTACCTGGACGAAGACGCCATCGCCGTCATCCAGGGGGGCGAAAACCTGTTCACCTTCCCCGGCCTCACCCTCACCCAGTCCACCGAGGAGTCCCGGGCGCTGAACGACGACAAGACGCCCAAAATCATTATCTCCGCCTCCGGCATGTGCGACGCCGGACGCATCCGCCACCACCTGAAGCACAACCTGTGGCGGCCCGAGTGCGCCGTGGTGTTCGTGGGCTATCAGGGGGAGGGTACCCTGGGCCGGCACCTGCTGGAGGGGGCCCGCTCGGTAAAGCTCTTCGGAGAGGACATCTCCGTCCGGGCCAAGATTGTCAATTTCAAGGGCCTGAGCTCCCACGCCGACCGAGACCATCTGCTGGAGTGGGTGGAGCACTTCTCCCCCACCCCCAAGCAGGTCTTTGTGGTCCACGGGGACAGCGAGGTTACCGAGCTGTTCGCCCACGACCTGAACCAGCGGGGCATCCCTGCCCACGCCCCCCTCTATGAGGAGGTCTATGACCTGTCCACCAACTGCATGCTGGCCAAGGGCGTGGTGCTGGAGGTCAAGAAGACGGTGGGTTCCGCCGCCACCCCCTCCGCCGCCTATCTGCGGCTGCAAAATGTGTCCCACGACCTGGACGACCTGGTCAAGCGCAGCCGGGGCCGGTCCAACAAGGACCTGGCCAAGCTGGCCGACCAGATCCGGCAGCTTATGGAGAAGTGGGAGTGAGCCGGCCTGAGGTCTGTTGCAGGTGCTCCGGTGTGCACACCGGGGCTGATGGGAGGGTGAGGCGGGCAAGCTGTACGCCTAACGTTCGCCCCCTCATCCGTCACGGGCTTCGCCCGTGACGTGGGAGTTTTGAAGCAAAAAGTGATATGATTCGTTGTTTTACTCCCTCAGTCACCGCCTTCGGCGGCGACAGCTCCCTCAAAGAGGGAGCCTTAGAGAACGGTAGAGCGTTTTTCGACAAGCTGACCTTCCCTCTGGAAGGGGGAAGGCTTTTGGGCGCGTGCTTTCACAGAGTGCTTTTTTGACACACCGGGCCGCCGGAGACGGCGGCCCTTAGAAAACCAGGATTGGAGTACCACCTCATGGAATTTGACCACATCGAGCTCAAGCGCCAGGCCAGGGAACGAATGGCCCTCACCGACCCGAAATTCTGGGTGGTGGCCCTGGCCTATATCGCCATGACCGCCGGGGTGTCCCTGCTGTTTAGCCTGATTCCCCTGCCCGGCGCGGGGGACGGGTCCCTCCCCGCAACCCACCTGTTTCTTCAGCTGCTGCTGAACCTGTATACCACCGTTGTCCGCTTCGGCCTGTGCCTGTGGGCCCTGTGGACCTACCGGCAGCTGGACCCGGACACCAACTCCCTGATGCAGGGCTTTTCGGTGGCCGGACGGGTGGTTTTGATGAATCTGGGCATCTATATCCGGATGCTGGGGTGGTATCTCGCGGTGGCCTTCACGCTGTATATCCCGGTGCTTGTGCTGCTGCTCTCCGGGGCCGGGGCCGGAATCGGGATGTTTACCCTTCTGCTGTTTTTCGCCGGGCTGATTGCCACCATTGTCATCCTGCGGCTGCGGTACGCCCTGGCCCCTTACCTGCTGGCCGACCGGCCAGACGACGGCGCCTCCGCCCCCATCCACCGCAGCGCCGCCCTGATGCGGGGCTGGAAGCGGGAGCTGTTCCGGCTGGAGCTCTCCTTCCTCGGCTGGCACCTGATTAACCTTTTCCTCAACCTTATTGTCACCCTCTTTTTCCTGGACCGGGCGGGGCTGTCCTTCCCCCAGATTATTCTGGACCAGGCCCAGTACCAGCAGGCCATAGTCGTGATCAACTCCCTGCCCGTGTTCTTCCTGACCACGGTGGTCACCATTCCCGTGACCCTGTGGCTGCTGCCCTATCAGGAGACCGCGCGGGCCGGCTTCTACGACTTCCGCCTGCTGGCCGCCTCCGACGCCACTGACCGACCCGACATGCCGCCGCTTTGAGGGAGGGATTTACCATGGATGAAAGACCCCAGTGGCTGAAGTGGGCGGTGGAGCTCCAGGCCCTGGCTCAGGCCGGGCTGTTCTACGGCCGGGACAAGTACGACCGGGAACGCTACCAGCGCATCCGGGACATCGCCGCCGAGATGATGGCCCGGCAGACCCGGCTGCCTCTGGAGCGGGTTAAGGACCTGTTCTGCGGCGAGACCGGCTATCAGACCCCCAAGCTGGACACCCGGGCCGCCGTCTTTCAGGAGGGGAAAATCCTTCTGGTTCAGGAGGAGGACGGCCGGTGGTCCCTCCCCGGGGGGTGGGCCGATGTGGATATCTCCGTGGGCGAAAATACCGTGAAGGAGGTCAAGGAGGAGGCGGGGCTGGACGTGGTTCCAAAGCTGGTTATCGCCCTTCAGGACCGGAACCGGCACAATTCGCCCCCGTCCGCCTTCGGCATCTGCAAGGTGTTTGTGCTGTGTGAGCTCCTGGGCGGCTCCTTCCAGCCCAATCTGGAGACGCTGGACAGCGGCTGGTTCGGTCTGGACGAGCTGCCGGAGCTGTCCACTGAAAAGACCACCGAGGCCCAGATCGGTATGTGCTTCGACGCTTGCCTGGCTGATGGCTGGGTCACTCAGCTGGACTGAAGGGCGGGGCGCTTTGACGGGCGGTTAAAATTCCCGAATTTTATGAAACATTTGTTTGACAAACTGGATCTTTTGTGTTATAATTGCACCACTGCGTAATATGTCCGCGTCGGGGTGTCCCCACCGAAAGGAGCCGCCGCTATGGCTAATTTGACCCGGAAACAGAAGGAAATTTATGAGTTTATCCTTGCCTTCACCAGCGAGCACGGCTACCCCCCCTCTGTGCGGGAGATCGGGGCGGCAGTGGGGCTGAAATCCCCCTCCACCGTCCACTTCCACATGAAGGGGCTGGAGGAGGCCGGCGTGATTGTCAAGGCCGAGGGAAAGACCCGGGCTATCTCCCTGCCCGGCGTGTCTGTAGGCCCGGTGGCCGAGGAGACCGACCCCCGGGCCAATCAGGTGCCCGTGGTGGGCAATGTGGCCGCCGGCTCCCCCATCCTGGCCCAGGAGTGCATTGAGGACTACCTCACTTTCGACACGGAGGGGCTGTCCGGCGAGCACTTCGCCCTGCGGGTCCGGGGGGAGTCCATGCTGAACGCCGGCATCCTCCCCGGCGACCTGGTGGTGGTCCACCGCCAGCAGGAGGTTCGCAACGGCGAGATTGTGGTGGCCCTCTTTGAGGACGAGGCCACCGTAAAGACCTACCAGCGGAAAAACGGCCAGGTCTGGCTCCTGCCCGAGAATCCCGAGTATGAGCCCATCGACGGCACCTATGCTGAAATTATCGGCAGGGTGGTGGCCGTGGTGCGGCGGTATTGAATGACAAAGCGCGCCCCTTACGGGGCGCGCTTTCCTATTTTACAAACCGGGAGACAGGCTTTTTTATTCCCTCTCCCCCTATGCCAGTATCAATTCTTCCTGTATCATATCTCCATATTTATCCAATTCATCCTGCCACATTTTCCGTAGCGCGTCTGTAATAACACCGCCCCGGCCCCGTTGGATCAGTGCCGCCTCCCTCTCCTGGATGGAGCGTCTGGCGTTCTCACTGATCCTTTCGCTTTTACAGAGGCTTACAAATTGTGATAAGTCAGCCCCCAACAGCGTCAGCGCGCCCCCGCGCTCGTGATCCCAAAAATAAATCTTTCCCCTGCGTTCCTGGTCCAGGCCTGTCAGGATGAGGTTTCCAAAGGAATCGCAGGCCGTTGGCCACATCGACAGGCACAGCCATTTCTCCATGTCCAGCGAGTCAAAGCTCAGCTTCACCTTCCCAATGCCGTAAAAGCCCTTCAGGTCAGAAGCCATTCTTCCCTTTTTAAACTTGGTTTTTGGGGTAAAGCCACCGTTGTATTTCACCAAAAACGCCCTGTATTCCTCGGGAAAAGTTATATGATACCGCTCCTCTAATTCGGCAATTTTCGCCAGCTCTCCACCGCCAAACCGCGCGATCAGCATTTCATCTCCTCCTTTGATTTAGGCGCAAATCCGCCCACGCAAACACCCCTCTTGCAGGGCAAGGGCTCTGCCCTTTTCTAATCAGGTTGTCTCCTCGGTGAAAAGGCAAGGGCAGAGCCCTTGCCCTACATTACGTCCCTCTTTGAAATCAGGGCGACAGGTCAGCCTTTCGCCGCAGCAGGGACAGGGGCGGGACGGGTTGGGGCAGGTGCATGCGGAAGACCATCTGGGGGTGGCGGACCTCCTTCAGGGGGAGGCCGTCCCCATCCCACAGGGCCTCCACCGTGAGGGACCGGGGGCGGACGCCGGGGCCCACCAGCTCCAGGGCGTCTCCCACGGCAAATTTGTTGTTCAGGGTGAGGACGGCGTTTCCCTCCCCGTCGCAGGACTGGACCTTGGCCACGATCTGCCAGTCCCGGACGTACCGGGCGTCGTCGGTGAACTGGCCGGGCTGGCCGTAGAAGAAGCCGGTGGAGTAGTGCCGGTGGCTGATGTGCTCCACCTCGTCCCGCCACACCGGGTCCAGGGGGACCCCGGCGGCCGCCGCGTCGATGGAGTGGCGGTAGGCCCCGGTGACGATGGCGGCGTAGTAGGCCGACTTGGCCCGGCCCTCCAGCTTGAGGGAGCTTACCCCGGCCGCCAGCAGGTCGGCCACGTGGTCGATCATGCACATGTCCCGGGAGTTCATGATGTAGGTCTCGCCGTTCTCCTCGTAGACGGGGAAGTACTCGCCGGGGCGCTTCTCCTCCATCAGGGCGTATTGGTAGCGGCAGGGCTGGGCGCAGGCCCCCCGGTTGGAGTCCCGGCCCGTCATGTAGTTGGACAGCAGGCACCGGCCCGAGTAGCTGACGCACATGGCCCCGTGGGCGAAGACCTCAAGCTCCAGCTCGGGGGGCGTTTTGGCACGGATTTCCCTGATCTCCTCCAGGGACAGCTCCCGGGCCAGGATCACCCGGCTGGCCCCCAGATCGTGCCAGGCCCGGGCGGACTGGTAGTTGACAATGCTGGCCTGGGTGGAGATGTGGACCTGGACGTGGGGGGCGTACTTTTTGGCCAGGGCCAGGACGCCCACGTCGGCCAGGATGACCGCGTCCACCCCCAGCGCCTCCAGGTACTCCAGCCACTCCGGCAGGCGGGCGGCCTCGTCGTTCCGGGGCATGGTGTTGCAGGTGACGTGGACCCGCACCCCGTGGCTCCGGCAGAGTTCCACCGCCGCTTTCAGCGCCTCGGGGGAGAAATTGCCGGCGAAGGTGCGCATTCCGAAGGTGTTCCCCGCCAGATAGACGGCGTCCGCCCCGTAGGCTACCGCCATTTGCAGCCGCTCCATATCCCCCGCCGGGGCCAGGAGTTCGATTTTGTTCATGGTATCTCTCCTTTACCTCATCACCGTGTGTGGGGGCCGACGACCCCGGCGGCCCATTTCACGGATGGCACGCCAGGGTCGTCGCGCCCCACAGATAAATGCAGGGGCGGCCCATTTCACGGATGACACGCCAGGGTCGTCGCGCCCCACAGATAAATGCAGGGGCGGCGCAGAGGCCGCCCCCTACAAAAGAGGTCAAGATACTTTGTACCGCTCCTGGCTGTTGATAAACTTTTGCAGCTGGTCATAGGTCTTGAAGAAGTGGTGGGTGTTGTCGTCGCCCAGAGCGTAGTAAAATTCCTTGATATCTGACGGGTTCATGGCGGCGACGATGGACTCCATGCCCGGGTTGGCGATAGGGCCGGGGGGCAGGCCCTTATACAGATAGGTGTTGTAGGGGGAGTCGATGGACTTGTCCGCCTCGGTGGGCTCCTTGCCGCCGTTGATATACACCAGGGTGGCATCAATCTGGAGGTAGCCCTGGGTGCCTGCGCCGGGGTTGTTCAGGCGGTTGTAGATAACAGCGGCGATGTCGGTGCGGTCCTCGCCGGTGGTCTCACGCTCGATGAGGGAGGCGATGGTGAGGATCTCCCGCAGGGTGAAGTCGCCGGCGGCCACCTTTTCCCGGAAGTCGTCCTTCACCTGGCTGTCGAAGTGGACCAGCAGCTTGTTGATGGCGAAGATGGGGTCGTGGTTGACATAGAAGTCGTAGGTGGCGGGCATGAGGTAGCCCTCCAGCCGGTGGTAGTCCCCCAGGGGAATATCCTGGAGGAAGGAGAATGCGTAGTCGTGACTGGCGGCGGCCTCCCGCAGCTTTTCCACGGTGCACACACCCTTTTCCTCCAGCAGGGCGAATATCTGGTCGGTGTTGTAGCCCTCCGGGATGGTCACCGTCACCTCCGAGCGGTTGGACGAGTTGGCGCTCATGCCGGCCAGCAGGGCCCGGTAGTCCATGTCGGTGTTCAGGGTGTAGCTGCCGGCGATGATCTCGTCCTTCTTGTGGGTGATGGAGGCAAAGAGCTTGAACAGGAATTTGTACTCGATCATCCCCTCGTCCTTCAGCCGGTCGGCTACGCTGTCGAAGTCCTCGTGCTCCGTGATGGTAAAGGTGATGGTCTTCTCCGGCTTATTCAGGGCCAGCACGTCGCCGGCGGCGGTCCAGCCGATGCAGGCCAGCAGGATGGACATGCCGATTACCGCCGCCACATACAGCAGCACCAGGGCCGCGGTGCGTCCGGCGGAGCGGCGCTTCTTCTTCCGGGGGCGGCCGCCGGAGCCTGCACTGTGCTCCCGCCGGGGGGTCTCCCGCTCCCCGTGGGAGGGGTGCGGCTCGCTGCGGCGCTCTCTGGGCTCGTAAAAATCTTGTGGCATAGGGTCAGCTCCTAACAAATTTTTCCGCCCCCCTGTCACCCGGGACAAGAGTGGGCCATAGAATGGTACAGAACGCGGGGACAGCGTCCCGGCGCGATTTTAAGAGAGGTGAAGTATTCATGTTCTGTGGGAACAACGGTTGGGGCGGCAACAGTGCGCTGTGGATCATCATTCTGATCATCATCCTGTTTGGCTGGGGCGGCAACGGCAACAACTGCGGCTGCAACAACAACTGCGGCTGCAACAACGACTGCGGCTGCAACAACGACTGCGGCTGCGGCTGTGACAACGACTGCGGCTGCTGAAAACGCTACACAGCGGAAGGGCGGGGGAGACATCTCCCGCTTTTTCCATCCCCTTGGAAGGACAGGCACTCCCCTTCGGTGAGCAGGAGGTCCACCCGGGCATCGTGGGCCTCGGTGGGCACCGCCTCCTGAAGGACCGCCTCCCGGCACAGGCCCACCGTCACGCCGGAAAAGCCGGCCAGCCAGCGGTCGTAGTAGCCGCCGCCAAAGCCCAGGCGGTAGCCCCGCCGGTCGTAGCACACGGCGGGCACCAGGGCCAGGCCGATGTCCTCCCCTTCCAGCAGCGGGCAGTCCTCCCCCGGCTCGGAGATACCGAAGGAGACCGTCATCAGAGGCTTGTCCGGATCGTAGCGCCGCACCTCCATGCGGTGGTCCGGCAGCATCCGGGGCAGGCCCACCGTTTTGCCCCGCCTCAGCAACTCCCGGATCAGCTGTGCAGTGTCAGGCTCCTTGCCCGGGATACCCCAGAAGGCGAAAACAGTTTTCGCTTCCTCCACCTGGGGCAGGGCCAGAAATTTCTCAAAGAGGGCGGCATCGCTGCGGACAAGCGCCTCCGGTCTCAGGGCGGAGAGCTGCTCCCGCACCCGGCGGCGCAGCGCCTTTTTTTCGGAATCAATAGTAGATGCCATGGCGCACCTTATCGGCCTCGGCCGCTCCGGCCAGGGCCTCTACCAGGGCCAGGCCGAAGTCGAAGGCGGAGCCGGCGGCCCGGCCGGTGATGATCTTGCCGTCCACTACAAAGCCCTGGTCCATCCGGGGCTGTGCGCCGGTGAGACCCTCCTCCATGCCGGGGTAGCAGACGGCGTTTTTGCCCTCCAGCAGGCCCCAGCGGCCCAGCAGGGTGGGCGCGGCGCAGATGGCGGCCAGCCACAGGCCTTTTTCGGCGGCATTGCGGACCAGCTGCTCTACCCTGGGCTCCTTGCCCAGGTTCTTGTAGCCGGGACCGCCGCCGGGCAGGACGAGCATGTCCGCCTTGGACAGGTCCACGTCGTCCAGGGTGACGTCCGCCGTCACGGTGACATTGTGGCTGCCGGGGACGGGCTCGCCGGTGATGGACACAGTGGCCGTTTCAATATTCGCCCGGCGGAGCATGTCCACCGGCACCAGGGCCTCGGCCTCCTCAAAGCCGGGGGCTAACAGGATGTATACCATAATATTTTCCTCCTTAACATTAACCCACATCCTAATTGCAGGGGCGGCCTGTGGCCGCCCGAACGCTCAGGCGCGGGAATTGCGGGCGGCCACAGGCCGCCCCTACACGGCGCGCCGGGTCGTCGCGCCCTACGATTTCTTCACGCGTCTCCCCGCAGCCTTTACAAGGACCAGGGGGAGCTTGGCCATGCGGCCCGCCCGCTGGGGCTCCTTTTTCAGGCGGTAGGCCCACTCCAGGCCCAGCTTCTGCCAGGATTCGGGAGCCCGCTCCACCTTGCCGGCAAAGACGTCCAGCACCCCGCCCAGGCCGATGGCCAGCCGGGCCCCGGTGTGCTTGCCCCACCGGGCCATCCACTTCTCCTGCTTGGGGGCCCCCAGGCAGACAAAGAGCAGGTCGGGCCGGGCGGCCGCCACCTTGAGCAACACCGCCTCCTCGTCCTTGAAGTAGCCGTCCTGGGTGCCGCACAGGGTGATGTTGGGATACCGCTCCAGGATGCGGCGGCCCGCCTCCTCGGCCACGCCGGGTTTGGCCCCCAGCAGGTAGAGCCGCCCGCCCCGCCCGTTGAGACAGGAGAGCATATCCTCTGCGAAGGCGATGCCGGTGACCCGGCCCTTCAGCGGGGTGCCCTGGATTTTTGCCGAGTAGATTACCCCGATGCCGTCGGCCAGGGCCAGGTCGGCCCCGTTGAGCACCTGAAGGAACTCCCGGTCCTTCTCCGCCGCCAGAATAAACTCCGGATTGGGGGTTACCACATAGTGGAATTTGTCCTCCGCCAGCAGGGCGGCCCCCGCCTGGGCGGCCTCCTCCCGGGTGAGATCGTCAAAGTTGACGCCTAACACTTCTTTTTTCAATCGTACCTCCATGCGCCTTGGGCGCTTCCTGGTCCGCACCTGTTTTGTCCCTCCTGGTGATGATTCCCGGCCGGACAGTCGCTCAAACAGGGGCGGATATACTTTTCCTTATACTTCCCGCTATTTTACCATGTTCTGGGCCAAAAGTCTATGAAAATTCCGTGAAGGTTTTTTTAAGTTGGGGCAGGAAATTGTGATTTTTGTAACCGCACTGTAACTTGACGGTTACCTACTTCAAGTGTAGTATGATAATCAACTACATTTGAAGTGGATGTGATCTGTTATGAAACGACTGCCCGACACTGAGCTGGAGGTTATGAAGGCCCTCTGGACCACCGGGCCGGACACCCCCCGGGCCCTGCTGGAGGAGCGGCTGGCCAGCTTCGGCTGGGCCGCCAACACCATTAACACCTATCTGGCCCGCCTGGCGGAAAAGGGCTTTGTGGCCGTGCGCCGGGAGGGGAAAAGCAACCTGTACACCCCCCTGGTGGGCTGCGACGAGTACCAGGCCTTCGACAGCCGGGCGGTGCTGGACCGGCTCTACGGCTCCCCCAGGAACTTTGTGGCCGCCCTGGCCCGGGAGGGGATGGGCCGGGACGAGCTGGAGGAGCTCCAGGCCCTGCTGGACCAGCTGAACGGAGGGCAGGGGACATGAATCAGATCCTTCTCACGCTGGGGGCCCTCACACTGGGGGGCTCCGCCGCCGTGCTCCTGCTGGCCTGGATGGGCAGCTCCACCCGGGGGCGGTACGGGGCAAAATGGCGCTGCTGGGCCTGGCTGCTGCTGTGTCTGCGGCTGGCCGTCCCTCTGCCCCTGGTGTTCCGGGGGGAGACCCGGGCCCCGATTCAGGTGGACGTCCCCAATCCCCCCGCTGTCACCCGGCCTGTTACACCCCCAAACACGCCTAATGTCCCCGCCCCGCCCAATACCGGGGACCACTCCGGCCCCAAGCCGGGGAATCAGGGCGGGAACGCCGTCCCCGGCGGGCCCGGGACAAGCTCCCCCCTCCCCGCTCCCGTTCCCCAGCCGGAGGAAAACCCGTCCTTCGACGCCGCCCGGCTGCTGCTGACGGTGTGGCTGGCGGGGGCGGCGGCCATGCTGCTCTGGAGCGGGTACGCCCACCTGCGGTTTCTGTCCTACCTGCGCCGGTGGGCCGCCCCGGTGGAGGACTGGGACGCGGTGGCCGCCTTTAACCACTTGGGAGATCAGCTCCAGCTCCACACCCGGCCCCGGCTGCTGGTGTGCCAGGGGCTGAAGGTGCCCATGCTGGCCGGGGCGCTGCGCCCGGCAATCCTCCTGCCCCAGGGGAAAATCACCGGGGAGGAGCTGGGCTTCTCCCTGCTCCACGAGCTCACCCACTACCGCAGAGGGGATATCTGGCTGAAAACACTGGCTATGTGGGTCAACGCCCTGTACTGGTTTAACCCGCTGGCCTGGTATATGATCCGCCTGGTGGAGCGGGACACCGAGCTGGCCTGCGACGAGGACGCCCTGCGCCGGCTGTCCCCCCAGGACTACTCCGGCTACGGCCAGACCATTTTGGCCGCTGTGGCCAGATTACAAAATAGAAAGGAAAACACCCATGAAGAATAAAATGCCCCGCACACCCTTCTCCACTCCCCTGTCCGGGTCGGCCAGGGAGACAGAAATCCGCCTGCGAAACATCTTCTCCGGGCCCAAGAAGCGGCCGCCGTTGCCCTTCTTGATCCTGGTGTTCTCCGTGTGCATTTTCTGCGGCAACCTGGTGTCCTGTCAGATAAAGGAGTCGGAGCCGCCGACCCCAGACGCGTCCGTTGATTTGTCCCAAATGCCGGACATCTCCCCCATCTATACCACGGGAGAGAACTGCGATGTGCTGATTGAGGGTCTAGAGGGTGCCTATGTGGAGTGGAACCGGGACAATTCCCCCTCCGGAGGCTTCCTCTACTTCGCCCATGACCCCGGTTTCTGCTGTCCCAACCTGGCGGGCAGAACGGCGGAGGGCAGCGCCCTATGGAAGGACAGGGAAAACCAGGTCATATCGGTCACCATCAGCATCAACGATGACCGGCTGGAGGACGGCACCATTGACGGCTATTACCTCCATTTTGTGGTGGACCTGGGCAAAGAAACGGTAGCAGAGTCGGCCTTTGAAGCGGAGCTTGACGAGGCTTTGGAGCTGTCCGAGGAGGAAATGCTCTACGCGGGCCAGGTGCTGGCCCGGCTGATGGAGGGGGCGGAGCAATGCGCAACCGCCTTTACAGCGTTTGATTCAAACGGAGACGGTATCTTGCAGATCGACGAGTTTCCGATCCCCACGCTGGATATCTTCCTGGGCTCGGTCACGCTTCGCGAACCCCCCGTTGATTCTGACATCCACTATCAAAATGTCTATCGGGCCATGGCACAAAAGGTCGTTGAGGATGTAATTGAACTGGAGCCTAATGATCCAATGCTGGTGCTGCCCGCTATGGATGTTTTGGGGTGGTATGAAGATGAAAACGGGAACGACAACTACGTTGTGATATTACGCCGTTACTTTTACTATGACATAGGGAACGATCCGGAAAAATTGCCTGATTTAGATGTAACCGAAGTAAAGAGCGGAGCAGCGGAAAACCTTGCCCTGATTACGATGGGAAGGGACGGACAACTAATTGAACTGCAAGAAACACTGGACGGAGCAGACAATACGGAGCAGATTCGTGACTTTTGCGGTCCGCTGGACGATTTGGCGCAAAAACTGATTGAAGAAGAATCTTTTCCCATCGCAGAGCAGCCGTACTTTTTGATAATGCCGCAAGATAAAGAATTACTGACATGTTATATCAATTACTTTTTCTCAGATAAGATTTGCTGAACATCGCAAGGAGAGTAAACAAGATGAATGATAAAATGCCCCATACCCCCTTCTCCACCCCCCTGTCCGGGTCGGCGAAGGAGACGGAAATTCGTATCCGCAATATTATGTCCGGGCCCAAGAGGCGGCCTCCGGTGCTGTTTCTGGCGCTGGTGTTTTCGGTTTGTATCTTCTGCGGCAATCTGGTATCCTGTCAGGTGAAGGAGACGGAGGGCGCTCAGCCGGGCGGCTCCTCCTCTCAGGAGGTCCAGGGTACTCCCGCGGACCTGGGTGGTCTCTCCGCCGATGGGGCGGAGGAAGCACTGCTTCAAGCACTGTGCCAGGTCTCCGGCGAGACGGAACCATTCCAGTCTCCCAGCGCCCGTCTGCTGGACTATGTCCAGACCAACGACCTGATTTTGGGGGCGGCCCTTATGGAGGACCACCTGGAAAACACCCTGCTCCTGGGGGTGATGGATAAGGAGACCCGCGCGCTGACCGGACCCGTTTTCCAGTACGCTGTAAAGAATGGCTTCCCCAACGTCGTCACCGTCTACCCCAATCTCTCCGACTACAACAGTGAGGAGGGGCCCTGTCTGCTCTACACCTTCAACGGCCAGGAGAACGGGCAGTACACCGGTCAGGCGGGGCTGGTCTGTCTGGACGGGAAGGACCTCGCCTGGAAGTGGCCGGCGGAGGGGGATGTGCGGGACCCGGACAGCCCGGCCGGTCAGGCGTATCGGGATTTCTGGACCGGGTACCTGGCCGTCGCGGCCCCCGGCGGGGTGGACGTGTACGCCGTCAACCCGGATTTTGAATGGGGCGGGGACGAGCCCTGGTCCATCTGGCAGCTGGACCACAACGAGACCTTCTGGGAAGCTGAGGAAATAGACCTTCCCATGCCCATCTACTTCCAGTCGCTGAGCTGGCTGGTGGGCTACACCAACGACCCCGGCGGCTGGCGGGTCCTCTCCCTGAAGCCCAACCGGGAGCGGGCCGACCTGGAGGCCCGGATGGACTGTTTTACCCTCACCGCCTGCATGGACAACGGCACAGGGACCTTCACCGCTGACCTGTTTTTCAGCTACGATTCGGAGCCGGCCCGGCCCCGGAGTTACAGCGAACTGATCCACGCCGAGGTCCGCGCCCCGCTCCCCTCTGCCGCCGTTCCCGACCCGGAGACCCGGGCGGCCTATGTCCGGGTGCTGGAAAATCTGCTCAACAACTCCATCCTGCCCGACAACTCAGACGGCACGGGCATCTTCAGCGACATGGCAGACAACACCTTCGCCGTGGCCGACGTGGACGGCGACGGGCGGGAGGAACTGGTCCTGCTCACCCGTCCCAACATCTACGCCGGCTATCGGGGCTACATTTTGGAGTGCTACAACAACACGCTGGTAATTCAGCACTCGGGCTTCCCCTCCTTCACCTTCTACAGCAACGGAGCGTTTACAGAGGACGACTCCCACGCTCAGGGGAGCTGGACCAGTCAGTTCTGGCCCCACAACATCTACCGTTATCTGTCCGGTTCGGACAGCTACGAGCTGGCGGGTCATGTGGACGCTTGGGAAAAGGTGATTTCCGACATCAATCCGGAGTCCTTGCCCCCCTTCCCCACAGAGAAGGACAAGAGCGGGGCGGGCATCCTCTATTACATTCACCCGATTTCATCATACGAATACCTTAACACCAGCGATAGCCGCGTCAACATGGCGGTGGACCAGTCGGTCTATCTGGAGTGGCTGGAGCCCATTCTGGGGGACGCCAAGCCCGTGGAGCTGGAATATCTGCCCCTGACAGAAGAAAACATCAACCGTTTGAATTAGGAGAAACCGCTATGAACAACAAAATGCCCCGCACGCCCTTTTCCACTCCCCTGTCCGGGTCGGCCAGGGAGACGGAAATTCGTATCCGCAATATTATGTCCGGGCCTAAGAAGCGGCCGCCGGTGCTGTTTCTGGCGCTGGTGTTTTCCGTTTGTATCTTCTGCGGCAATCTGGTGTCGTGCCAGGTGAAGGAGACGGAGGTCCCCGACACCGGGGCCGGCAGCTCCCTGGCGGACCTCCCCGACCCGCCGGAGCAGAAGCCGGAGATGGAGGTCCGTGAAAGCCAGGTGGTGCTGGAAGATATCGACCTGGACGGCGACGGCCTGGCGGACACCGTCACGGCCACCACCCGGTTTGACCCACAGGATGAGAGCGGCAGCACAATCATCACCCTCACCGCCGCCCTGGGCCGGGGCGAAACGGTGGAGCGCCAATGGACGGAGGAGGGCTGGCTGGGTATCGGGGACTTGATGGCCGGATACCTCACCAGCCCGGACCGGGACGCTCTGGTCCTGGAGCTGTATTCCCCCACCAGCACCTACGGCGCCGCCGAAATGTATATTTTTGAGCTTACCGACGGCAGCCTGACCGAGCGTTACCGTACCGAGAATGCATCCACCATATCCGGCGCTTACCTCACAGGCCGGGAGGATTCCCCCCTCTGCGACGTCCGCATTCCCCTCCTGGTGGACAAGTGGCACGACCCGGAGTATTACACCCTGAGCTGGAACGGGACCGGCTGGGATTTTGTGGGGGACGGCTACTTTACCGACGCCGAGACGGTCACCGTCACCGGCGGGCGGGTACTGACCCTGGCGCTGCGGGGGCGTTCCACCGGCGAGGATTTTGGGCCCCACCTGATCTACGACCAGATTCAGGTGTTCGACGGGGATATGATGTTCAACCCGAATATGCTGCTCCAGACCATCCTTCCGGAGGACATCCCGGGGGACGACCGCTTCCCGGATCAGATTTTCGTGGCCGACAACTCCTCCCGCGTCTGGATTCAGGATATCAACTTCGACGGCGCGGAGGACTTTGCCGTCCTCTGCGACAGCACCCGAAATCAGGGCTGCCGCTGGTTCCGCTGGAATGAGGGGCAGGGACGGTTTGAATATGCCTTCTCCCTGGCCGGGGAGGTGGAGGTTGTCCCCCAGGGTCAGCACCTGATCGAGGCGTGCTGGACCGAGGACTGGGAGAACAAGCTCTATAACATCTACAGCTTCAATAACCGGGGCTGGCTCATTTTGGAGAGCACCTGGGACACTATGGTTGAAGCGCAGAACGCATGTCAGGAGGATTTTTAGCGATGTTTGAAGAAATGCCCCGCACCCCCTTCTCCACCCACCTGTCCGGGTCGGCCAGGGAGACGGAAATTCGACTGCGCAGCATCATGTCCGGGCCTAAGAAGCGGCCGCCGCTGCCCTTTTTGATTTTGATGTTCTCCGTGTGTATCTTCTGCGGCAATCTGGTGTCCTGCCAGATGGCGGAGGAGGGCGGCGGGCCGGAGGGGCCTCCGGCGGAGGTGTGGCTGGACTTCAGGGACGGCTCGGGGGAAGACATGCCCTGGGACGACAGCATTGAAACCGGGCTGCCCGAGTATCCGGACGTGACCTTCCGCTGGACGGCGGACCGGGTCTGCGCGGTGGAGGACGGGAATGAGACGGTGCTGTTCTCTGGAATGCCCGTATGGAGCGTTTTTCTCTGCGACCTAAACGGCGACGGCCTGCGGGAGCTGTGCTCTGTGACGTCTTTCGGGTCCGGGATAGTGGACGACCGCATTATCGCATACGACTTTTCCGCCAAAAAGACATATATGCTGCAAAGCCGGTGGATGTTTGACTATGGCCTGGCCCTGGAGGGCGGACAGCTCCAGGTGTCCAGGTTCCGGTACACAGACGGCCGGAAGCTGTCAGAGGGACGGCTGGCCGTTGAAGCGGATACGATACTGCTGGAGGGCGAGGAGCGATACCACGCTCTGCGGATGGTGGACGAGACGCCCCTCCCGTCCGACGAGCCCGACCTGGCCTGGCTGCTTATGCGGGAGCATGAAAACTACCCCTATTCCGCGGAGAACATGTTCTCCCGGCTGCTTCTGTCCCAGGAGGGGGAGGACTGCACGCTGGGGCTGGCCCTGGTGAACGGCTGCCAGCACCCCGCAGGGCTGGGCAATCTGATGCTGGGCCTGTGGGACAAGGAGGCGCAGGAGTGGCGCGGCCCCGTTTATGAGGTTGGAGGAGACGACGGCCAGTTTTCCTCCTGGACGGCCCCGGACGGAGCCCTCCATATCCTGTGCGTCAATACCGCCATCTATCAGGGCGACGAGGGCGCTTTTACCGCGGCCTACTACCGCTTCGACGGCAAAACGCTGGAGGAGCTGGACCGCCGGGAGTATGAGGAGCGGGTGGTCCCGGTGGAGGGCGGGCTGGAGGTGTATGAGATCGACCCCCAGTACCGGCTCCAGCTCTATAACCCGGAATACAATGACGTCCCCCTGCCTGAAAAATGGCGCTATTCCCACTTTGAACCCATTGCCGATTAAAAGGAGCTTATTATGAATCAACAAATGCCTCGCACCCCCTTCTCCACCCACCTGTCCGGGTCGGCCAGGGAGACGGAAATTCGACTGCGCAATATCTTTGCCGGACCCAAGAAGCGGCCGCCGCTGCCCTTTTTGATTTTGATGTTTGCCATCGCCATCTTCTGCGGCAATCTGGTGTCCTGCCGCCAGCGGCCGCCGGAGCCCTCCCTTTTGATGGAGACCCAGTACTATGACAGCTATGGCAACTATGTGGAAATCCCCGCTCTGGCCCTCCCTGCCGGACAGGAGAACGAGGCGGTGGACGCCATCAATGCCGCACTCAACGATTTGCGCAGTCAGTACGGCGACCTTCTGGACAACTCATACGGCTTTGTGGAGGAACAGTGCCTGTTCTACCCCTCCACCACCGACCGGTATCTGAATCTGCTGTTCTATCGGGATACCTTCACCTCCGACCTGAACACCGGGCACATCTTCTCCCTGGTCTACGACCTGAAAGAGGGGACGCTGGTGCCTGCTGAGGATGCCCTGGCCCTGGCCGGTCTGAACGAGAAGGCGCTGCTGGACCAGGTGACGGAACAGGTTCTAACGCAAATCGCTCGGGATACTCAGGGGGATGACCTCCGTCTGGCTCTGTATGGTCTCACGATTGAAGGCTTCCGCATCAAGGCGAACGGCCAGCCTGTGTTCTACCTCACTGGACGCATTGACGACGTGGACGATGCCGTCCGAGACGACGTCAGCGGGGCGGACTACCTGTATATCTGGGAGGACCGGGCCGTTACGACCTACGACCAGTACAGCGGGAAGCCCTCCCCCCTGGTCCCCGCTGAGGAGACCGACCGGCTGGACCCGCCGCTGTGGAATCAGTGGTACTTCGCCGGGGAGGAGCCGGTGGGGGGCTTTGTGGACAGGTCGTCGCCGGATGCCCTCAACTTCGACACGCGGCTCAACGAGATGGCCCTGGAATACCTCCGGGCGGCGTACAACGCCACAGTCTACCTGGCGGCGGACGCCCCGGACACACCCCAGGACAGGAATTTCCGCCTGGACTCCGTTAATTTGCTTGGAACGGATACTTTGGAGGGAGAGCTCCTGGGGCTCTATCAAATCAACTACAGCGGCGTCTCTGCGCAAAGCTCGGGCGCGCTGGAGTGGTCGGCATGGTCCCCCGCTTACCTGGTGGCCCGCATGTACGAGGACGGCAGCCCGGCGGAGTTCCTGGTCCACTTTGACTACTATCGGGAAGGGATGGCCTCGGGGGATGCCATCCGTCAGGCAGTCTGGCGGCTGATGGACCTGGAGGTCTGCCTGTACCGGGACGGCTTCACCACCCCCGTCGGTCTGGGCAGCTGGACAGATTCCATGTTCCCAGACTTTGAACCGGAGACATCAGTGTTTAAGGAAGGCGAACCCATCTATCAGCCCGGGGACTACTGGGAAAATTGGTCTGTAGACGGCGGCGGCGACGCAGGCGGGGTGTCCGCTCTGCGGTACTACAGTGCTGATTCAGGGAGCTTCTCCCTTAACCGCATGGAGACGGGCCGCGCCGATATGGTCACCCCCCGGGGTATCCGGGTGGGGGCCACCCGGGAGGAGGTGCTGGCCGCCTATCCCGGACTCCTCTCCGACGAGAAAGACTGGACCTGGGCCTCCCCGGACGACTACCTGTGGTACTGCGCCAATGAAGACGGCATTGGTCCGCACCTGTACTTCTTCTTTGTCAACGACGTGGTCTATATGATCCAGATGGTCGATCTGTTCAACTGACAAAACCGGCCCGGAGGAAACAACCTCCGGGCCGGGATTTTTACGCTTTGAACACCCAAAACTTATTCATCAGGTAGTTGTAAAAAATGGTGACGCAGGCGGTGGGCAGCTTGGCCAGCAGGTTGGTCCAGCCCTGGGGCACCAGGGGGGCGATCACAGGCAGGGACAGGATGCGGATGCACACCGCCAGGCTCACCGTGGAGATGAGCACATACCCCGCGCTGGTGAGCAGGTAGCGGGCCGCCTCCCCTCGGGTGACCCGGTCCCGCCGCTCGAAGGTCCACAGCTTGTTCCACACAAAAGAATGGACGTTAGCCACCACATAGGCGATGGCGTTGGAGAGATAGGGGCCGGCCACAACGGTCATCCCCAGCAGCACCAGGGTTGGGCCCTCCCGGATCACCCAGCGGTCCATCACATAAAACACCGCGAAGTCCACCAGGGTATTGAGCACCCCGATCAGGCCGAACTTGATAAACTTTTTCAGGTCGAACAGCTGGATCAGATATACAAATTTCTCTCTCATTTCCCGCTCCTGACTTTTTTACGGATGCGGAACACATCCCGGAACATCCGGGCGCTGTCCCGGACTACGTTCACCTTGGACTCCCGGAAATTGATGACCGACACCGGGAACTGCTCCACCTTCAGCCCCAGCTTGTCCGCCCGCATGAGCACCTCGAAATCGAAGGAGAAGCCGTCGGTGGTGCAGCGGCTGAAAATGGCCCGGGCCGCCTGCCGGCGGTAAGCCTTGATGCCGCACTGGGTATCGTAGGGCAGGCCGGAGATCATGTGGGACAGCAGGCCGAAGCACTTGGACATCAAAATCCGCAGCGGGGGGTAGTTTTTGTAGCCCTCGCCCCCTATGCGCCGGGAGCCGATGACCAGATCAGCTTCCCCGGTGCGCAGGCGCTCCAGCAGCCCGGCGAAGACGTCCACGCCGTAGGCCAGGTCTGCGTCGGTACACAGGATGAGGTCCCCCTGGGCGGCCAGCATCCCCGTCCGGACGGCACAGCCCTTGCCCCGGTTGGAGGCATAGCCCTCCAGCCGGACGCGGGGATCGCCGCAGCCGCGCACCAGCTCTGCCATGCCGTCGGTGCTGCCGTCGTCCACGATCAGCACCTCATACTCCGCCGTCAGCTCCGCCAGCCTGGCGGATACGGTCTGAATGGTGTCCATTATGATCCCGCTCTCGTTGTACGCAGGGATCACCAGCGAAATATCCATCTGTCCTGCCGCCTCCAGTTTCCAGTTCGCAATTTCTCACCATCATATACTTCTCCGGGAGAAATGTCAAGTCTTGGCTTGTTCCGGTCTACGCTCGTCTCATAAATTCAGGAAAGCTGCCGCATGTAGGGCAAGGGCTCTGCCCTTGCCTTTCCCATCCCGTTTTATCCCCTTACGGGGATAGGCAGGGGTAGCGGCCCAGGCCGGCCTCTCTTGGCCCTACGGGCCAATTCACCTCCAACCCCTGCCCTACATGACGTACCGGATGGTATTGGGGGAAACCTTCCAAATTTATGGGGCGGGCGTGTATTCCGGTCCCGGTTATCCCCTTGCGGGGATAGGCAAGGGCAGAGCCCTTGCCCTACATGACGTACCAGATGGTATTTTAGGAAACCTTCCACATTTACGGGCCGGGCGTGCTATTTCGCGGGCGGCCACAGGCCGCCCCTACAGAAGACGTTTCTGCTTCGGACGCAGGGGAGGGGGCGGGAAAATGCCGGGTGTCAACCTGGCGTTGACAACTTTCCAGCTTTCCTGTCTTGTCAAACTGCCCGAATTTTGCTATGCTGGAAGCAGAAAAAGGAGGGATTGTCCATGTCATTGGGAGAACGCATCGCCCTGGCCCGGAAGCAGGCCGGGCTGTCTCAGGAGCAGTTGGGAGAGAAGCTGGGGGTGTCCCGGCAGGCGGTTAGCAAGTGGGAAAGCAGTCAGACCAACCCGGATGTGGCCTATGTGGCCCAGATGTGCCGGCTGCTGGGGGTGTCCTCCGACTGGCTGCTGCTGGGGGAGGAAGCCGCCCGGAACGCCGCTCCGGAGCGGTGCCCCGGCTGCAAGGCCATTGTCAGCGGGCTGGACCAGTTCTGCCCCGGCTGCGGCCGCCCCCTGCGGGACGGGGCGGAACACCATCAGGGCTATACGATGCTGTTAAAAAAGAAGGACCCCCTATCCCAGGTGGACCTGGCACGGCTGTCTGACCTGGGGAAATTCTCGGAGGACTCCCCTCTGCACAAGCCCCTTTCTCAGGTTGACGTCCAGACGCTGGCCCACTCCGCCCCCGTCGTCCTGGCCCGGGGGCTGTCCGCCCAGCAGGTCAACATGCTTTGGAACAAGCTGCTTTATCCCGGCCTGTTCTCCTTCTTCCAGGACTGCGAGGAGACCGACCCCCTGGTGCTGGCCAATTACCCCGGCGTCGATCCGGAGACGCTGATCTCCGGTTCCCGGGAGCCGCTGTCCTTCGGCATGGTGGTGCTGGCCGTCATTCTGGGCGTGGTGGGGGCCGTCTTCCTGCTGATGCTTCTATGAGAACAAAGCGGTTCGACCTGGCCGTTCTTCTGGCGGCGGGGGGCTTCTATCTGGTCAACCGCCTGTGGCTGTCTCGGACCGTGGGCGGGCCGGCGGGCTGGTTTCTGTCCTGCTACGCCAACGATATCTTTGCCGGGGCGGCCATTGTGGCCTGGACCGACCTGCTCCTCCGGTGGGGACGGCTGCCCCCTGTCCGCTCCTGGCAGCAGACCGCCCTCCTGCTGCTGGCCTGCGGCCTGGTCTGGGAGGTGCTGGCCCCCGTCTGGAAGCCGGGGGCCGTCTTCGACCCCTGGGACTTTGCGGCCTATCAGGCCGGGGGCATTCTCTGGCAGGTGGGACAGGCCTGCTCGTCTACGTCCGGCACGGGGCTGTAGTGGTAGAACCACCTTCTGTTCTGTGCCGGTATCACGCCCCCTGCCGGTATAGCTTCCAGCCCATCGACACAATCCATACATAGGCCATTGTCTTGGGGATCATCAGCATCCCCACAGCCGGAGCCACCCCGCTGAACAGCACGACGGGCAGGTAAAACCCGAAGGAGAGGGCCACGGCCAGCGGCATGAAGCGGAAGACGGGGTCCTCCGCTTTTTTGGTCTCCCGGGCGAAGATGACGATGATGATAACGCCGATTATGGCGAAGGGGATATTGCGCAGGACGCCAAACAGGAGGGGCTGACGGTATGTGAGCCACTGGTTTTGGGGCAGCAGGCAGAGCAGGACCCGAAGCGCGGCCAGGCCCCACATGGTCCCGGTCAGCGCTTTTTGGTCTGTAATCTGATACCGCTCCCGCCAGATGTAGTAGAGAATCAGGTAAAAGACGGTCATGGTGATGGAGGTAATGAGCTTGCCAATCCCCAGGGCCGCCGCGTTGGCCTCCAGGCCGGCGGTCCAGAGGGCGTAGGACCTGGGGACGAGGTGGAAGGCGTCCCCCGCGCCCAGCACGGCGGCCATCAGGCCCGCCTTCCGCACCAGCGGTTCCTTCCCCTTTCTCAGCATGGTGAGCCCTGCGGTCAGGGCAAAGCCAAGGTATAAAATGTCGAAAATCGTCTCTGCAATTGCCTGTATCACAATATTTTCCTCCCGTTTTTCAGTAGATGGTGCGCCGGACAATCTGAAGCAGAAAGGACATGTCGGGCGCTCCCGTTTTCAGCAGCAGCATCATGTTCATCATGAGAAAGTGGGCAAATTCCTCTTTGGAGAACCCCTCCGTCCAGAGGGTCCTGGGGATTGTCTTATCCCGCTCCAGGCGCTCCGCCAGGGCCGCGCTCAGCGCCGCCTGCATGGACGCCATGCGCGCCTGGCCCTCTGCCTCTGCCTTTCCCAGGCTATTCATCAGCTTTCCGCCGGACTCCTCCATCCGCGCCTTGAGAAAGGCGAAGATTTCCTGGAGCTGTTGGCAAAAAGGTCCCGGGCCCACCACCGCCTCCAGCTCGAACAGGGTCTGCCTCCAGTACTCCTCGGTCAGCGCCAGAAGAATTTCCTCCTTATTGGAGAAGTAGTTATAGACCGTTCCCGACGCCACACCAGCCCGGGCCGCGATGGAACGGATGTTGATGGCGTCTATGCCGTCGGCGTCTGCGATGCTGCGGGCCGCCTCCAGCAGCCGGCCGCCCAGGGCGTCGTTCTTTTTTCGCATGAGACCCTCCTTCCGCTTATTATGAACGTGTTCATTTATATTATATCGGTGCGGCGAAGATTTGTCAACTGGTGTTTTTCTTAACCCACACCCGTCTCATCAATATGGAAAGCCTCTGGAAATGCTAGCCGGTACGTCCTGTAGGGCAGGGGTTCTACCCCTGCCTATCCCCGTAAGGGGATAAAATGAATCGAAATGAGGCAAAGACGGAAACGAGGTAAGGCAAGGGCAGAGCCCTTGCCCTACATGCGGCAGTTTTTCGAAATTTTGAGACAAGCGTGTTTCCTAACCTGGGGAAGACAAACTGCCCCCCACCTATTCAATCGCTGAAAGCTATATATTTTCAGCGTGATAGCTCTGAGCTATAATAGCTACTGGTGATAGAAATGGAAGATTATCGCGAAATCATCCGCAGCAAGCGGATTGCGCTGGGCTGGAGCCAGTATAAGCTGGCAAAGCTTGTGGGCATTACCCAATCCTTTATGAACGAGATAGAGAGCGGCAAAAAAAGCCCCTCCATTGAGGTGTTTTTCCGTATCTGCCAGGCTCTGGCAATTCAGGTCTTCCCGGACGAGAGGTGATTCCATGACAGAGTATTACATCCCCACCGGCCGCAGCAAGGCGGAGCTGGTGGAAAAACGGTCCCGGTTTATCGGACAGGTGTGGCGGGTGAGCTCCGAGGAGGAGGCCCGGGCCCGGATCGAGGAGACAAAAAAGAAGCACTACGACGCCCGCCACAACTGCTGGTGCTACCGCGTCCGCCAGGGGGGCGTGGAGCGGTACTCTGACGACGGGGAGCCCCAGGGTACCGCCGGGCAGCCTATGCTCAACGTGTTCCAGCGGGAAAACGTGACCGATGTGGTGTGCGTTGTCACCCGGTATTTCGGGGGCATCCTGCTGGGGGCCGGCGGGCTGGTTCGGGCCTACACCCAGTCCGCCAAGGACGCCCTGGACGCCGCCGGCATTTCGGTGGTCCGCCGCTGGGTGGCTATGGAGGTGCCCTGCACCTACGCTCAGTTTGAGGAGGTCCGCAGGGAGATACTCCGCCACGGCGGCGTGGAGGAACATGTGGACTACGGCGCCGACGTGCTTTTGTCGGTGCTTATCCCCGAGGAGCGCGCCGGGCTGTTTGCCGCCCACCTGCTGGACGTCTCCGCCGGGACCATTGAGGCGCTGGAGGCCGGGGAGCGGTTTCAGGACGTCCCCTGGCGGGAGCCGGTGCGCAGGGGCGGCTAGTGTCCCGCGCAGTCCCAGGTTTGGAACGGCGGAGCTCTCTAATCGCCCGGCCGCTGGGGCAGAAGCAGAAAATACACGCATATGTTTTCCTTCCGAAAACATATGCGTGTTCTGTTTATATGCCGGTTTCTTCCTTTGCGCGGATAATCCTTTTCAGGCCGCTGACTGCGTAGCTCTTGGACGCCGAAATGGGCATCCAGAGTACCCGGTCTATATAGGGGCTGCCCTCCAGCAGGGCGGCAAAGAGCTGATACATGAACTCGTCCGACACCAGCACCGCTGTCCGGCACCTGGGCCAGAAGTTCTCACAGTAGTACTCCAGCGACTCCCGCACGCCGCCCATGATGACGCCCTCGCCGTAGGAGAGGCGCTGATGGGGCGTCCCCTGGTCAAACAGCCGCATGGCGTGGCAGATATACAGGGCCCGGTTAAAGCCGAAGCGCTTCAGGTTTTCGTAGCCCTGGCGCACCATCTCAACGTCGGGCGGGCTGCCGTCCGGGGTGAGGACGGGGGACAGGATGGTGTCCTTCTGGATGGCATAGAACAGCTCTCCGGTGAAGTTGGAGATAATTCCGGTGATCTCCTCCCCCTGAATATAGGTGACGTGGGTGTGGGAGCCGGGGAAAATCAGGGCGGCATCCTGGACATCGTCCATGGCCTTCAGCTCCTCCAGAGCGCCGATAATCTCGATCTCCTCCCCACGCATATTGTTGACAAAGGAGAAGTCATCGCTCAGCGTCTTGAGCCCAGGCACCAGAATGATGTCCCGGTGGAAGCAGGTGTCCTCCCGGAAGGGGTACAGGCTGTCTGCGAAGGTCTTCACCGTCAGTGGCAGAGGCAGGTGGGGGACCTCCTTCAGCCCATAGGGGGAGGTAATCATGCCGGAGGCATAGATGGCGGAGATGTTCGCCTCCGTCAGCCCGTTTTCCGCCAGCACCTGGTCGTGGAGCGCCTTCATGCCCTCCACCAGCACCCGGTTGCTCCCGGCGATGGCAGAATCCTTGGAGCCTACCGCCTTTTTGGCCACATACTTCACTTGAAAGTCCCGGTCCAGCAGATAGGCCCGGGTGTTGGAGGTGCCGGAGTCAAAGTAGAGCAGATAGCTGTCCAATGTTCAGTCCCTCCTGTTCATCAGCCCCGCAGCGCCGCCACATAGGCCCGGGCGGTCGCGGTGATTTCGTCAAATTTTCCTTCGTCCACCAGTGTGGCACTGACCAGGCTGCCGCCAACGCCTACGCCCACAGCCCCCGCCCTGATGAACTCCGCGCAGTTTTCTACGGTTACATTGCCCACTGCGGTGACGGGAATGTGCTTCAGAGGCGCCTTTACCGCCTTGATATAGGCCGCGCCCAGCAGGCCGGCCGGGAAAAGCTTTACAATATCTGCCCCGCATTTGTGGGCAAAGGCCGCCTCGGTGGGGGTCATGGCTCCGGGGATGGACACCTTGCCCAGGCGCTTGGTCTCCCCAATGACCGCCTCGTCCACATTGGGAGAGATCATATACTCCGCGCCGGCCTCCGCCGCCTGGCGGACCTGCTCCACCGTCATGACTGTGCCGGCGCCCACGCACATCCTGTCCCCCAGCGCCTCCCGGATGGCGCGGATGGAGGCCAGGGTGTCCCGGGCTTTCTCCTCGCTGGTCTGGTCGAATGTGACCTCGATGCAGCTGACGCCGCCCCGCTCCAGCGCAGAGGCCAGCCCCAGAATTTTGGTGCTGGGGATGCCCCGGACGATGGCAATAATTTTTCCCTCTATAATTTTTTCCAGTATAGATTGCGCCATTGGAATCCCTTCTTTCCACATTTCCCTGTTTTAATTATCCGGTTGGCGGGTTGAGCCCGGCTTATACTACCGGCCTCCTGATCAGTTCAAACTGGGCATTTTTGTCGATATACTCGTCAAACATGACGCCCTGCGCCAGGGTGTCACGAAAGGCCCTTTGCAGGGCGTAGACCTCGGCGCCGTAGCGGTACACGCCAGCCAGGAAATTGTCGTAGTGCCGGTTGTCTCCGCAGGAGATCAGCTTTGCATCCTTCTCGTGCTCTGGCCTTACGTCGGTGATCCGGCTCTCCTCCCCGAACTGGGAGTTGATGAAGAAGGTCTTGCCCTCAAAGCCGAAGCCGTTCCAGCCGCAGACCAGACTGAACACATCGCACTCGCCCTGCTCCGTCATTTCCCGGTATCTTGCAGTGACCTTGTTGAAGACCTCCGCCAGACTGTCCGGGCAGTCCTCCTTCAGGGTAAAATCTACGTTCAGATAGTCCTGAAACAGGTAATAGTTGTCCTCAATGGCCCCGGACAGGCCGATGATGACCGCTTCGTTCACCTTAAAAATCTTTCTGAAATTATGCAGCACTCCGCCGCTGGTCAGATTTAGCTGCTGCTCGCCGCAGACCAGGGCAAACTCGCTGCACAGGACAGCTTGGACTAAACTCATGGCCGCTCCTCCCTTTCCTACAAAAGACGGTACTGCCCCGAGATTCAGGGCAGTACCGCCGAAACAGCTTACACAGACTGGGGCGCTTCTCCCCCGAAGGCCTCGATGGCGTGGGCAGTCTCCGCCCGCTTCTCCTCAATGGCCTCTTTCAGGATGAGGTCCTTTACCTTCATCAAGCGGATGGTGTTGGATCGCTCATTTTCATCCAGCTTCATGGTGATATACTTGATGTTGGCCTGCATCTCGGGGATTTTTACATACTCCAGCGCGTTGACCCGGCGGCGGGTCTTTTCGATCTCCTCCGCCAGCAGCTGGGAGGTCTTCTCCACCTCGGCCAGCCGGAGCATGTCGCTCAGCACCCGGGACAGGGCGTCCACCGCGTCATCCAGCTCGCCGCTGGTCTGGGCGAAGCCGTAGGGGTAGACCTCCCCGGGGTCCTGGCTGCTGGTGCGGAACTGGTACTGGGGGACGTCCACCGACATGATATTCTGGAAGGTCATGTCCAGCTCCACACTCTGCTTGGGGTAGAGCAGGGACTGCTCCAGCATCTCCGGGGACATGAGGGCGGCGGCCACAGTAAACGCGCCGTGGGCCCGCATCAGCGCCTCCTCCACCCGCTTGCGCAGGGCGCGGTTCTCCCGCACCACGTCCATGAACTGCTTCATCAGCTCGTCCCGCTTGTCCTTCAGCAGCTTGTGGCCGCGAATCGACGTACGCAGGCGGTTTTTCAGCCGGTTCAGCTCCTGCCGGGTGGGGTTGATTGTTGTGGAAGGCATTTATACCCCCCCTTGTTCCTTTTTGGGCAGATACTTTTCGATCATCTCGGGCTTAATCCGCTTCAGCTCGGTCTTGGGCAGGATGGACAGCAGGTCCCAGCCCAGGTCCAGAGTCTCGAAGATGGAGCGGTTCTCGTCCGTCCCCTGGGAGACGTACCGGCGCTCAAACTCGTCGGCGAATTTGGCGTACAGCAGGTCGGTGGGGGACAGAGCGGCCTCGCCCAGGATGGACATCAGCTCTTTGTTCTCCTTGCCGGTGGCGTAGGCGGCAAAAAGCTGGTTCATGGTGCCGGCGTGGTCCTCACGGGTCTTACCCTCGCCGGTGCCCTTGTCCTTCAGACGGGACAGGGAGGGCAGCACGTCCACCGGGGGATTGACGCCCTTACGGAACAGCTCCCGGGACAGGATGATCTGGCCCTCGGTGATATAGCCGGTCAGGTCGGGGATGGGGTGGGTCTTGTCGTCCTCGGGCATGGTGAGGATGGGGATCATGGTGATGGACCCCTCCTTGCCCACCTGACGGCCGGCCCGCTCGTAGAGGGTGGCCAGGTCGGTATACAGGTAGCCGGGGTAGCCGCGGCGGCCCGGGACCTCCTTCTTGGCGGCGGACACCTCGCGCAGGGCCTCGGCGTAGTTGGTGATGTCGGTGAGGATGACCAGCACGTGCATTCCCTTCTCGAAGGCCAGGTACTCCGCGGCGGTGAGGGCCATACGGGGGGTGGCGATACGCTCGACGGCGGGGTCGTTGGCCAGGTTGGTGAACAGCACGGTGCGGTCGATGGCGCCAGTGCGGCGGAACTCCTGGACGAAGAACTCCGACTCCTCAAAGGTGATGCCGATGGCGGCGAAGACCACGGCGAAGTTGGACTCACCGTCCAGCACCTTGGCCTGGCGGGCGATCTGGGCGGCCAGGGCGGAGTGGGGCAGGCCGGAGCCGGAGAAGATGGGCAGCTTCTGGCCGCGGACCAGGGTGTTCAGTCCGTCGATGGTGGAGATGCCCGTCTGGATAAACTCGTTGGGGTAGTTCCGGGCGGCGGGGTTCATGGCCAGGCCGTTGATGTCACGGTACTCGTCAGCCAGGATGGCGGGGCCGCCGTCGATGGGCTGGCCCATGCCGTTGAAGACCCGGCCCAGCATGTCGCCGGAGACGGCCAGCTGAAGGGGGTGGCCCAGGAAACGGATCTTGGACTCGGCCAGGTTGATGCCGGCGGAGGCCTCGAACAGCTGGACCACGGCGGAATCACCGTTGACCTCCAGCACCTTACAGCGGCGGATGGTGCCGTCGGTGAGCTCCACCTCAGCCAGCTCGTCGTAGGTGACGCCCTGGACCCGCCTGACCACCATCAGAGGGCCGGAGATCTCTTCGATTGTCTTATATTCCCGAATCATGCTTCATCCGCTCCCTTCTCGGCGATGGCGGTAATCTGGTCCTCCATCTCCTTGGTGATAATGTCGTAAGCGGCCTGATACTCGTCGGCCACCACCGACTTGGCCCGGCCGATCTTCTCCCGTACGGGGACGGAGAACAGGTCGTTCAGGCTGCCGCCCTTGGCGGAGGCGTCCCGGCACAGGTCCTCATAGCGGCGGATCATGGCCAGCATCCGGGCCTGGCGGTCGTACTCGGAGTAGCAGTCGATATCCACGAAGGAGTTCTGCTGGAGGAAGTCCTCCCGGAGCATCTTGGCGATCTCCAGGGTGATCTGGTCCTTGGCGGACAGGGAGTCCTTACCAACCAGCTGGACGATTTCGTTCAGGTTGGCCTCCTCCTGGAGGGTGGACATGGCCCACTCCCGGTTAATCAGGAAGTCCTTGCCCAGGTTCTCGTCATACCAGGGGCGCAGGGAGTCCAGGTACAGGGTATGGGAGGTGAGCCAGTTGATGGCGGGGAAGTGGCGGCGGTAGGCCAGGGAGGCGTCCAGAGCCCAGAACACCTTTACAATACGCATGGTGGCCTGGGAGACGGGCTCGGACAGGTCGCCGCCCGGGGGGGAGACCGCGCCCACGGCGGTCAGGGAGCCGCGGCGGTCCTCGTCGGACCCCAGACAGGAGACGGAGCCGGCCCGCTCATAGAACTGGGCCAGACGGGAGGACAGGTAGGCGGGGTAGCCCTCCTCGCCGGGCATCTCCTCCAGACGGCCGGACATCTCACGCAGGGCCTCGGCCCAGCGGGAGGTGGAGTCGGCGATGACGGCCACGGCGTAGCCCATGTCCCGGAAATACTCGGCGATGGTGATGCCGGTGTAGATGGAGGCCTCACGGGCGGCCACCGGCATGTCGGAGGTGTTGGCAATCAGCACGGTACGCTTCATCAGAGTCTCGCCGGTGCGGGGGTCGATGAGCTCGGGGAACTCCCGGAGCACGTCGGTCATCTCGTTGCCACGCTCGCCGCAGCCGATGTAGATTACCACATCCACGTCGGAGAACTTGGCCAGGGCGTGCTGCATCACCGTCTTGCCCGAACCAAAGGGGCCGGGGATGGCGGCGGTGCCCCCCTTGGCCACGGGGAAGAAGGTGTCCACGATCCGCTGGCCGGACTGGAGGGGAATCACAGGGGGGTACTTATGCTTATAGGGGCGGCCCACACGGACGGGCCACTTCTGCATCATGGTCAGCTCGTGCTTTTCCCCCTTGTCGTCCACCAGAACGCCGATCTTGTCCAGCACGGTGTAGGAGCCGGACTGGATGGACTCAATGGTGCCGCTCATTTTCGGGGGGATCATGATTTTGTGGAGGATGGAGTTGGTCTCCTGGACGGTGCCGATGATGTCGCCGCCCACCACCTTGTCGCCGGCTTTGACAGTGGCGGTGAAGTCCCACTTCTTCTCCCGGTCCAGGGCGGGCACCTCCACACCGCGGGGCAGGTTGTTGCCCTTGACCTTCTTCATGATGACCTCCAGCGGGCGCTGGATGCCGTCGTAGATGTTCTCGATCAGACCGGGGCCCAGCTCCACGGACAGAGGGGCGCCGGTGGTGACCACGTCGGCGCCGGGGCCCAGGCCGGAGGTCTCCTCATATACCTGGATGGAGGCCGAGCCGCCGGTCATGGTGAGGATCTCACCGATCAGGCGCTGCTCGCCCACACGGACCACGTCGGCCATGTTGGCCTCCTCCATGCCGGTGGCCACCACCAGCGGGCCGGAGACCTTAACGATTTTTCCCATAGGCGTTAAAACCTTCTTTCTGGGTAAATTTCTTGTTTCCGCTTCCAAAGGCTCCCTCTCTGAGGGAGCTGTCACCGCCGCAGGCGGTGACTGAGGGAGTATTCCTTTGACAGACTCCCTCCGTCACGGCTTCGCCGTGCCACCTCCCTCTGAGAGGGAGGCCTTTTTGCATCTTACAGAATATCTGCGCCGACGGCCCGTTCGACTGCCGTTTTCACATTGGCCATGCCGATGCCCAGGGAACCCTCTTTACCGGGGATCAGGATGATGGCCGGGGTAAGGGCGTCCTTATACCGGGCGACCTCCTGGGGCAGCTGGGCTGCCAGCTGCTCGGTCATATAGATGATGGCGTAGTTCTCCTTGGCCATCCGGTGGAGGGCCTCCCGGCCCGCCTCGGGGGAGTCCACAGGGCAGACCTCCAGCCCCAGGGCCTTGAAGCCCAGTACGCTGTCTTTGTCGCCCATGGCGGCGATTTTATACATCTGCAATCCCCCTTACACGTAGGTTTCCCGGAGCCGGGCGCGGATGGTGTCCCCATCCAGCCCCGCCGCACGTCCGGCGAAGATGGCCCGGATGGCGGTGAACTCCTGCTCTTTGGCGTACAGATAGCCGATCACCGTCTCCTCCCCGAAGGGGATGCGGCGGGCAGCGGCCAGGTAGGCGGTGAGGGCGTTGTCGCACTCCCGCTCGAAGGCGGTAAGGGACTCCCCGCCCGGCTGGGCCAGTCTGGCCCCCAGGCTTGCGGCCTGGGCCAGCGGCCCGGACCGGAACACCTCGCCCAGGGCGTCTCCCCGGGCGGAGGCGATGGCCTGCTCGGACACATTGCCCCCGGGCAGCAGCACCTGGCGCAGGAACTCGCCCTCCCGGCCCATGCGGGCCACCCGGACGGCGGCGCGCAGGTTAGCCACGTCCACCGACAGGCGGACATAGCCCTGGAGGAAGGGGCTGCTCAGCTCGCTGGCCAGCTGGGCCATCTCGCTGTAGCAGGCCTTATCCAGGATCAGGTCGGCCTGCTGGGGGTCGCCCCCGTCGGCCAGGGCGGCCTTCGCCTGCTCCATGGCCCGCCTGAAGGCCTCCCCCACCCCGCTGAGGGCCTCCCGCTTCCAGCCGTCCCAGAGGGCTTCGGAGTCGTAGCGGCCCCCGGCCAGCAGCAGGCGCTCCGGGTCGGAGCCCATGGCCTGGGCCTTGAGGATGGTCTTGGCGTTGTGGTAGTCGTACTTGATCTGGAAGACCTCTACCAGACGGGGGTCGGGGGCCCCCTGCTCCATGTCCTTGAAGACCTCGGCACGGGCCTGGGCCAGAGCCGCGTCCAGGCCGGCAGCGTCGTTATAGCCGCACTCGGTTAGCAGCTTCATGGCCTCGGCGTCGTCCCGGGCCTCGATCATCCGGTCCATCCGCTCCCGGGTAAGGAGCCGGTTTTCCATGGCCCGGATCCGGGCAGAGATGGCTAAATAGTCAGTATCTTTTTTGCGGTGGGACAAAATATCCCTCCTCTCGTTTCGCTTGCTTTCGATTCTGCTCTGCAAGGGCGGCATCTGGACCGCCCGCGGGCCGCCGAAGGCGGCGGCCTCTACACGTTATTGAAACAGCGCGTCAGCAACCTTCTTCTCCATCTGCTCCCGCTGAAGGCGGACCAGGGTCTCGAAGGCGCAGTTGATCTCCACGTCGCCGTCCACCATGATGAAGCCGCCCTTGATATCCCGGGTCTGCTCCGACAGGGTGAGACCTGCGCCGGTGACGATGGCGGTGGTGTTGTGGATCAGCTTATCCATCAGGGTGCCCACCCTGGACTTGGTAATCTCCTCGGGCAGGCCGGGAGCCCGCTCCTTCACCAGGGCGTCGTTGGCGGCCATGACCACCTGCTTGCCCACGGTATTGCGGTCCTTCTGGGAGAAGATGATCTGCTCCTTTCCGGAGGAGCTGGCCTCCAGGGCCAGCCGGGTGAGCAGGGCGATGTACTCCTGCTCCGGCAGGGCGCACAGCTTTTCCAGGGCCAGATCGAAGGCCTCGCCCAGCACCTCCTGCTTGGCGGCCAGCTCCAGCTTGCGCCGCTCCATCTGGGAGGCGGAGCTCAGCCGCTCCAGCCGCTCGCTGGCGGCCGCACGGCCCTTCTCCACAATGTCGTTGGCCTCCTGCCGGGCCTGGGCCGCCGCATTGGCCCGGACGGCCTGGACCTTCTGGTCGGTCTCGGCCATCAGCTGGCTGATCTCAGCCTGGGCATCCTGGGCGATTTTGGCGGTGATTTTTTCGATTCCTTCCATTGGCTTCTCACCCGCCTTAGGCGCTGATGTTAATGATCATCAGCATGGAGGCCAGCAGGGACAGAATGGCGTAGAACTCCACGGTGATGCACAGCACCATGCCCTTGGACCAGTCGTCGGGCTTCTTGGCCAGGATGTTGATGGAGCCGGCGGCCACGCGGCCCTGGGCGATGGCGGAGAACAGTCCGCCGAGAGCCATGGGCAGGCAGGCGGCAAAGTACTGCCAGCCCTGGACAACCGTCAGCTGGGGCAGGGCGCCGGACAGCAGGCCCATGCGGAACACGGCAAAGAACCACACCACCAGGCCGTACAGGCCCTGGGTGCCGGGGATGACCTGGAGAATCATGACCTTACCGAACTTGCTGGGGTCCTCGCACAGCAGGCCGGTGCCGGCCTCGCCGGCGATGCCGGTGCCCTTGGCGGAGCCGATGCCGCTAAGCACCGCCGCCAGGCCCGCGCCCAGCAGGGCGATGGCCAGGCCGCCAAAGGCGCCCACAAAGGAGCTCGCCGCCGCGTTCTGCTCGATCATCTGGATCATGTCCATAGTTTCCATAATGTTTTTCCTCCTCTTATTTCACTACCTCGTAGTATTTGGTATTCAGGTTCAGGGGGCGGAAGGGCTTTCCGCCGTCCTGATAGAACTTGCCGAAGTACTCCAGACACTGAAGTCTCAGGTCGTGGACGTAGCAGCCCAGCAGGTTCAGCGCGAAGTTCAGGGCGTTGCCCGCGAAGGAGATAATCAGGAAAATCACAATGTTGCCGGGGATGGCCCCCAGGGTGTTGAACACCTGGGCAATCACGCTGCCGGCCAGCATCAGGGCCATAAGACGGGAGTAGGACAAAATGTCGCCAAAGTAGCCCGTCACGTGGTTGTACAGGGAGCCGAAGATGCCGGTGACCTTTCCAAAGCCCTGATTCTGAATCACAGGCCCGGCCACCACCATTACCATGCCAATTGCCAGCACAATGGGGGTGATCCCCGCGATCATCAGGCCCAGCCCGGCAAAAATGATCCACCAGGTAACCTCCTCAAAGACGGCGTCCAGCACCTGGCCGTTTTTCAGCTTGCTCACGAAGCTGACCGCCATGCCGGTGATGATCTGCACAAAGCCCAGACACATGGCCCCCACCAGGATCATCATGGTGTCCTCCAGGGGGGTGAACAGGGCGGGCAGAGCAAAGTCGCCGCCGGTGGTCAGCTTGACCACCTGGGTGAGGAAATCGCCGAAGAAGCCGCCAGTCAGCGCGCCCATAATGAAGGTGGTGACGCCGCACAGCACCAGCAGGCCGCACAGGTGGCCGAAGGTGCCGCCGGGCTTCTTCTTTTTCAGGATGATGGCCCCGGCCAGCATCATAAGCAGGCCATACCCCATATCCGCCATCATGATCCCGTAGAACAGGATGAAGAAGGGGGCCATCAGGGGGTTGGGGTCCAAGGTGCCGTAGGCAGGCAGGGAGTACATCTCGGTGACCATGTTCAGCGGCCTGGTGAGGGTGTTGTTTTTCAGCTTCACCGGCACCTTTTCATACTCCTCCGGCACGGGGTCGCCCACCTCGCAGGCGCAGGGGAATTTGTCCAGCTCCTGCTTCAGGGCGGGCCAGCTCTCCTCTGGCACCCAGCCCTCCAGCAGGAAGGTCTGTCCTGTGTCCATCAGGCGGCCTCGGGCCTCCTCCCGGCCGGCGTCCAGGCCGGCCAGATCGGACAGCTTCCGCAGGGCGGGGGCGCTCTCCCCCATGCCGGACAGCTTCTCCTCGATGGAGGCGGCCTCCGCCTTCAGCGCCTTGGTCTCCTGGTACAGGCGGCCCAGGTTTTCCGCCGCGGTGCCCGTCCAGTCCCGCAGGTTGGCCCGGGACCAGCCCAAGGCCTTCAGCTTCTCCAGAACGTCCTCCGCCTGGCTGGCGTGACACACCAGCATACAGTAGTGGAAATCCCGTTCGGCGTTGTACACCTCGGTGAGCTGAGCCAGCTCGCCGATAGCCTGGAGTTCTCCCTCCGCCTGGTTCATGGGGACATTGGCGGGCAGGGTGCCCAGCTGGATGGTCACCTGAGCGGTGGAGCCGGTCTCCAGGGGCAGGTCCAGGTCCATCCAGGGACGGAGCACATCCTTCTGGGCGTCCAGCTTGTTCTCCTCCGCCCGGATGGCGGCCAGCCTCCGGTCCAGGTCGTTGACCTCTTTGGCCATGTCCCGGGCGGCCTTTGCTCCGGCCTCGTCAAAGAGCTCCCCTTCCTGAACCCCGGGCTTGGGGTCCAGAAAACCGGACTTGGGCAGGGCCTTGTACCGCTTGAGGACCTCCAGCGCCCGTTCGGCCTGGGTCTTCTCCTCGTGGGCGGCGGCCAGTCCCCCCGTCTCCGGGGGGGTGAGGGCGGCCCACAGGGGGTCGTCCGGGTCCGCCTCGGGCTGGACGATCTCCACGCAGCCCATGTGCTGGAGCCGGCGCAGCAGCGCCTCCCGGTCGGCCGTCATGGCCACCATGCGCAGGCGCTTCATTTTTACGATAGCCATTACCGTTCCACGACCCTTCCAACAATGAGCTGTGCGGCCCTCTCAAGCCGCCCCCGGGCATTTTGCTTCAGCGCGTCACAGTCCGCCGCGGCCCGGGTCAGTTCCTCCTGGGTCAACTGGGCCGCCTTGGATTCCGCCTCCGCCATCATTCGGCGGGCCTCCTCCCGGGCCTGCTGCCGGGCCTGTTCCACAGTCTGCTTTGCCTCCCGCTGGGCCTCGGCCAGCTTCTGCTTGGCCTGCGCCGCCGCGGCCTCCCGGTCCGCCTTGGCTCGGGCCTCCGCCTGTGTGACCGTCTGGATAGCTTCCAATGCCATGTTTTCACCACCTTTTCCAATGCTAGAATGGAGGAAATCGCTACCTCCCATTGTAGTCAAATCCGTCCAAAAAATCAAGGCCTTTTTCTCCATTTTTACCCGTACAATTCTTTCCATTTGACTGATTTTTCCGCACTTTTTCCGCTTTACACAAAATACCGCCCGACCCTCCCGGGCCGGGCGGCGCTGTTTTGTGTTATTCCTCAGCCGGAAGGACGGCCTGGAACTGCTCCGCTCCCTCCTGCCTCTGCGTCACGATTTCCACCGTCCGCTCCGCCGCAGCCGGTCCGCCGGAGGCCACGGCCAGGGCGCTCTGCCCCTCCTGCTCCGACCAGAAGCGGGCGGAATACCGGTCCAGCAGGTCCGCGGTTACGCCGCTGAGGGCGGAGCCCTCCCCGGTCAGAACATACGCCGGGAAGCGGAGGGAGACCTTCGTCCCATAGGGCTCCACCGCCCCCTGGACCTGGGTGAGGAAGGCCTCCAGCTGGGCGGTGAAGGCGGCGGGGTCGTAGCTGTCCCCCCGGTTGATGTTGTCCAGGTTCCCCTGGACGGGGAAGTAGAAGTCCTCCAGCACGATCTCGTCGAAGCCCAGGGCCCCAAGCTCGCCGCACAGGGCGGCGATATAGGCCTGGGCGTCCTCGTGGGCGGGGCTGAGCCACCGCAGGCCCCGCTCGTCCCGCCAGTTGTTCTGCCCCCGGCGCAGGGCCAGCTTGTTGCGGAAATAGGGGGCGCTGTCGTCCCGGAAGCAGCACACCCGGGCGATAGTGTACACATCCCCACTGTTAAACTGCTTTAACACATCATTGTTGGACTGGACAGCGTTCACCTCGGCCCGCTCCGCCGTGGGGTCGTCGGAGTACCAGGCCAGCTTTCCGCTGGCGTCCTTCATCTCCAGAATCAGAGCCTGGGCCCCCGCCTCGGCCAGCTTACCGGCGGCGGTTCCGTTTATCACGTCGTCCACCGGCAGCTGCATGGCAAAGCCCGCCTGCTCCGGCTCCTGGGGAGGCTCGGAGGCGCTGCCGTCCGGCTCCACCACCACGCTGACGTTTCCCGGGTCCGGGGGCGTGACGGAGCCCGCCGGCTCCTTTCCGCCGGCCTCCTGGCGGAACATCTGGAGGAAGGGGGGCAGGTCCAGCCGGACGCCGTCGTCGGTATAGACCAGGTACTTTTGGAGGTAGAGCGCCCCGGCCACCGCCAAAACCACCGCCACGGCCAGCGCGATGGCGATGAAGCGCAAAATATCTGTTACCGTCCTGCGGCCACGATAACCGCCGACGTCTTTGTTGGAGCGGCCCATACTTCCCCTCCTGTCGAATTTTGGTAAATATTGGCTCATATCATTCTGCAAGCGATTTATTATACCAAGTTTTCGCCCATTTTACAACCGCAAATCACCCGCCTAAATCTTAAATTTCGACGAAATTTTTGCTAAATTATCATGCCGCCGTCCACGCTCAGCACCTGGCCGGTGATGAAGGAGGCCCGCTCCGAGGCCAGAAACCAGATGGCCTCGGCCACCTCCCGGGGCTGTCCGATGCGGCAAAGGGCGGCCTCCTCCCCCAGGGCGGCCAGGTCCTCGGGGGAGAGATGGGCGTTCATGGCCGTGTCGATGACCCCGGGGGCCACGCAGTTCACCCGGACGTGGGAGGGGCCCAGCTCCTTGGCCAGGGCGCGGGTCAGTCCAATTACCCCCGCCTTGGCGGCGGAGTAGGGGGCTTCGCAGGAGCTGCCGGTGAGGCCCCACATGGAGGACACCGTCACAATGGCCCCCCGCTTTCGGCGCACCAGGCCGGGAACGGCGGCCCGGAGGGTGTAAAACATACCGTCCAGGTCCACCGACATCAGCCTCCGCCACTGGTCCGCCGTCGTGTCGGTGAGGAGCTGCTGGGGCAGGGCCACCCCCGCGTTGCAGACTATGGCGTCCAGCGGCCCCAGGGCCCCCTCCGCCTCCCGGACCAGCCGCTCCGCCTGCTCCGGGTCAGCCACGTCCGCCTGGATGGGGACGGACTTCACCCCCAGCCCGGCCAGCTCCGCCGCCAGCTGCTCCGCCGCCGCCCGGCTGGCGTTGTAGTGGACCGCCACGCTCCAGCCCTCCTGCCCGAACAGCCGGGCCGCGGCCGCGCCGATGCCCCGGGAGGCGCCGGTGATCAAAACATGGTTGGACATTCAGCCGAACACCCCCTGGACCAGCGCCATATACAGCACCGTGGCCCCGAAGATGGAGATCAGGTCGTTTCCCTTCCACAGGTGGAGGAGGACGGCGGCCAGACCGGCGATGAAGGGCGGAACCCAGCCCCCCAGGGCGGTGAAGGTGACCCCCTTCAGGCAGTAAACGATAAGCATGGCAATCACTGCCGGGGGCAGGACACGGCCCAGGTAGAGGACAAGCTTCGGGGGATGGTCCCCCCGGTCGAAAAGGAGAAAGGGCAGGGCCCGGGTCAGAAAGGTGACGGCCGCCATCACGGCGATGGAAGCCAGGGTCTGCATCGGTGTCAGGGGCATGGGGTCTCCTCCTCTCTCTCACGTCTGTCCTCCAGCCGGGGCCGGAGCAGGGTCAGGGCAATTACAATGATCGCCAGGGCGGGGAGGAGCATGTCTTCCGCCCCCACCAGCAGCAGGCTCGCCACCGTGGCCGCGCCCCCCAGCAGGGCGGGCAGGTGGCTGCCGGCGGCCTTCCACTGGCCCACCGCAATGACCAGGAACAGGGCTGTCATGGCAAAGTCCACCCCCGTGGTGTTGAAGCCCAGGGCGGAGCCCAGCAGAGAGCCGATCACCGACCCCAGCACCCAGTAGCTCTGGTCCAGCAGGGCCACGGTGAAGAAAAAGTCGTGCTCGTCCACCCCCTCCGGGGCCTGGGCCGAGGAGAGGAGGGCATAGGTCTCGTCGGTAAGGGAAAAGATCATATAGAACTTGCGCAGGCCCATCCCCCGGAATTTCTCCAGCATGGACAGGCCGTAGACCAGGTGGCGGAAGTTGACCATCAGGGTAAGAAAGGCCACCTGGGTCAGCGGCGCTCCCGCCGCCAGGAGGGACACCCCCAGGTACTGGCCGGAGCCGGCGTAGATGGTCGCGCTCATCAGCAGGGCCCAGCCCACCCCGTAGCCGATGGACTGGAGCATCAGGCCGAAGGCGATTCCAATGGCCAGATACCCCATCAGTACGGGGACGGTCAGAGGAAAGGCGGCGGCCAGGGTCTTTCGGTTCATAGCGGATGTACACCTCGACAAAACAGTTTTCCCCTATTTTACTCGCTTTTTTCCTCCGGTGCAAGTCCCTGTTTTTCGGGGGAGTGTCCTACCGCGCATTTTATCACAGTCAGGAGAATTGGCACGATTTGTAGGGGCGCACAGCGTGCGCCCGCGGGCGGACAATGTCCGCCCCTACAGGGGGATCAGCGAATGGGACGCGCCCTTTTTGTCTATGTTGTTAAGAAGGGATAAAGTTTTTCGGCCCGTCTTGATTTTTCCGGCGGGACTACTATAATATGTATCTACAGCTTCACATTCCCGGAGGATTATACCATGAATCAGCTTCTTTTTATCTACAACCCAACCTCGGGCACCGGACAGGTGAAGGGGGCGCTGGCTCCGGTGCTGGATGTGTTTACCAAGGCGGGGTGGCTCACCACCTCCTACCCCACCCAGTGCAAGGGGGATGCCGTCCGGGTGGTTCGGGAGCTGGGGCCCCGGTTCGACCGGGTCATCTGCGCCGGAGGGGACGGCACCCTCAGCGAGGCGGTGGCCGGCCTGACCGGGCTGTCCGACCCGCCCCCTCTGGGCTACATCCCCTTCGGCTCCACCAACGACTGCGCCACCACCCTCCACCTGCCCCGGAAGCCCCGGGAGGCCGCCCTGGTGGCCGCCGGCACCGGGGTGCCTGTCCCCATTGACACCGGCAGGCTCAACGGCAGGCCCTTTATCTATGTGGCCGCCTTCGGCGCCTTTACCAAGGTGGCCTACGACACCCCCCAGGAGCTGAAAAACACCTTCGGCCACCTGGCCTATATCTTCGCCGGCATCGCCTCCCTGCCCACCATCGCCCCCTACCACATGCGGGTGGAGTTCGACGGCCAGAGCCTGGAGGACGACTTTTTCTTCGGCATGGTGAGCAACTCCCAGTCCATCGGCGGGCTTAAGCCCCCCAAGGCGGAGCGGGTGGTGCTGGACGACGGCCTGTTTGAGGTCACGTTGGTGAAAAAGCCTCTCAAGCTGGCTGACCTCACAGACGGGCTCCAGGCCCTGGTGAGCCTGTCCCCGGCGGAGCGCTCCGGGGCGCTGGTCCAGCTCCAGGCCCGGCAGCTCACCTTTATCTGCGAGCAGCCTGTCCCCTGGACGGTGGACGGAGAGTTTGGCGGCAGCCAGACCGTCAACCGCGTGGAAAACTGCCAGAAGGCGCTGAATATCATCCGGGGGGCCTAATCCCTCCCCCGCACAAAATTGCCGCATTGGCCGGGCCTCTGGAGGAGCAGGGGCCCGGCTTTGTATGATCCGCCAAAATTCTGGTGAGAATTTTGGGGACAATAGGACAAAATTCCTTGAAGCGGGCGGGGAAGTGTGCTATAATGAAGGTGGTTCCTGTTTTGTAGGATGCAGCGAACACAGTAACATAAAGGAGGTTGCAGGAAATGAAAGCCTGGAAACGATTGAGCGGGGCGCTGATCGCCCTGCTGGCCCTGACGGTGATGCTGACCGGTACGGCCCTGGCCGCCGGGCCCGGGGACGGGGGTATCTCCGTCCAGCTGAACGGCGGACCGGTGGCCTTTACCGACGCGGCCCCTGAGCTGTCTGACGGACGCACCTTTGTACCCCTCCGGGCGGTGATGGAGGCCATGAACGCCCAAGTGGACTACGACGGTGCCACCGGAACGGTGGCCATCAACCGGGGCGATGTGGGGCTGTCCATGGTGCTGGGACAGAATACCGTCTCTGTCACCGAGAACGGCCAGAGCCGCACAGTAGAGATGGACGTGACGCCCTATGTGAAGGAGGGCCGCACCTATGTGCCCGTCCGCTTTGTGGCCGAGGCCTGGGGCTGCGCCGTGGGCTGGGACGCCGACACCAGCACCGTTGTCATTGTGGACGTGGACACCCTGCTGGGGGATGCCACCTTTGACCTGATGGACAGCTTCGCCGCCTACTGCGCCAAGCAGGAGAAGAACCGGAACATGGCCATGACCGGCACGCTGGCCCTGGACGCGGCCGACAAGAGCGGACAGTTCCTGCCCAAGCCCGTCAGCGCCAAGGGCAGCATCGACGGCATCACCAGCGACAAGGGTCTCCAGATGAACTGGCGGCTGGAGCTGGCCGGTCTGGACGGGCTGGCGGCGGGCGGCGCCGGCTCCCCCATGGAGCAGATGCTTATACAGCAGCTGCTGGCCGCCCTGTCTGACCTGAAGGGCGAGGTGCGCATGGATATGGACTCCGGTATGCTCTACCTGTCTGTGCCCACCGAGCTCACCGGCGGCAGCGGCGACACCTGGTACTCTGTGGATCTCGCCGCCTATCAGGCCCAGCTCCTTGGCGCGCTGGACATGACCCAGCTGACCCAGCTGGAGGAGGACGCCACCATCCGGGAGGCTCTCACCGCGGTGATTCAGGCCATGCCCCTGAACGACAGCGAATACAGCTACACCGGTGTGGCCGAGGTGGCTTCTGTGTATGTGAATATGCTCAGCGACCAGGCCTTTACCCAGAAGGGGAACACCTATGTGGCCCAGATGAAGCTGGAGGACATTGTGGATATGTCCGTCACCCTCACCAAGCGGGGGGAGGACATTGTGGCCGCCGACATTAAGATGACCTGCGCGGTTGAGGAGGACGGCGCGAAGATGACCATGACCATGACCGAGCACGCCGCCCCCGACAAGGTGACGGTAGACATGGATATGGCAGTGGAGGACAGCGACGCCAGCGTGAAGCTCACGCTGGATATGAACTGCGTTCCCACTACCAAGGCCCCTGTGACCACCCTGCCCGCCGGCGTTCAGGCGGTTCCCATGAACTGACAGAACCAGACAGACCAGCGCCCCGCCGGATTCAGGTCCGGCGGGGCGCGGTTATGTCTTCCCAGGTGAGGATTCGGGTGCAGACCCGCTCCAGCAGGGCGGTATCGTGGCTGACAATGAGCATGCCCAGCCCCCGCTTCTCCCCCTGGTCCAGGAGAAACCGCCACAGCCGGGCCTGGGTAATCAAGTCCAGCATGGCGGAGGCCTCATCGCACAGCAGGAATTTCAGCTCCGGCCCCAGCACCCGGGCGGTGCAGATGCGCTGGAGCTCCCCGCCGGACAGCTCCGAGGGGTAACGCTCCAGCCACTCCGCCCGGACGCCCAGGCCCTCCAGCACAGCGGGGTCCACCGGCCCGGCTTCGTATAAGGTAGCACGCAGCTTGAGCAGGGGGTCCACCGCCTCCTCCGGGTGCTGCCACAGCAGCTGCACCGGGCAGAAGCCCCGATACCGGGCCAGGGGGAGGCCGTCCAGCAGCACCTGGCCGCCGGCTGGCTCCTCCCACCCGGCCAACAGCTTGCACAGGGTGGTCTTCCCCCGGCCGCTGGGGGCGGACAGCCCCAGCCGCTCCCCCGGGCGCAGGGTGAGACTTACCCCCTCCAGCACCGGGGCAGCCCCCCGGCGGGGGTAGCGGAAGGTGAGGTTTTTGGCTTCCAGTGTCATGGATACAGCCCCTTTCACAGCCTCCCTCTTAGAGGGAGGTGGCACGGCAAAGCCGTGACGGAGGGAGTTTGTTGATAAATCACTCCCTCAGTCAGCCCTGCGGGCTGACAGCTCCCTCAGAGAGGGAGCCTTTTATACCTCAAAATCGTTCTCCGGCATGGCCCGCCACAGGGCCTGGCTGTAGGGGTGGGTCAGCCCCTCGCCGGTCTGGAAGCAGCGGGCAGGGACTTCGTCCACCGTCTGCCCCTCCCGAAAGACCACAACCTTATGGGCCACGGTCCGGGCCAGGCCCAGGTCGTGAGTGATGAACAGCACCCCGGCCCCCTCCTCCGCCAGCTCACGGAAGTGGCCCAGCACCCGCCCGGCGGCTCGGATGTCCAGGCCGGGGGTGGGCTCGTCGGCCACAATGAGCCGGGGGCGGTCGGCCACGGCGCAGGCAATGAGCACCCGCCGGGCCATCCCCCCGGACAGCTGAAAGGGGTAAAGCTCCTCCACCTCGAGCCCTAGGCCGTAGCGCTCCAGGGCGGCCCGGCAGCTGTTCCGGGCCTCCCGGCCGCCCCGGCCCCGGCGGAGCTGGTCCCCCACCTTCATCATAGGGTCCAGCCAGGTGACGCCCTGGGGAATCAGGGCAATCTCCCTGCCCCGCAGGGCCTCCGCCCGCTCCCGGGTGAGGGGTGCGCCGTCATAGCGGAGGGTCCCGCCCACCCGGGCGTTTTGGGGCAGCAGATAAAAAACAGCGTGGGCCAGCAGGCTCTTGCCTGAGCCGCTCTCCCCCACCACCGCCGTCACCCGGCCCGGCTCCACCGCGAGGGACAGGTCCCGGATGGGATTCAGCTCCACCCGGTTCAGCCCCCGGCCGTACCGGGTGAAGGTGACGGACAGATGCTCCACAGATAAAATCGGTTCCATAGCTTCCTCCTACTCCTGGGCGCTGGCGGGGGTGAGCAGCAGCCGCAGCCGCTCCCCCGCCACGGCGAACAGCATCACCACCAGCACCAGCGACAGCCCCGGAAACAGGGCCAGCCACCAGCGCCCCGCAGCCAGATAGCCCATGCTCTCCTCCAGAATGACCCCGATGGCGGGCCGCTCCGGAGACAGGCCAAAGCCCAGAAAGGTGACGCCGGCTTCATGGAGGATGGCGTGGGGAAACTGAAGGATGAGCCCCGTGAAAAGCTGGGGCAGCAGGTGGGGAAGCAGATGGGTGCGCAGCACCCGCCCCCGGGACACCCCCAGCCGCCGGGCGGCCCGGAGGAACGTGGCCTGCTTCAGCTGGAGCACCTCCCCCCGAACCAGCCGGGCCAGGGAGGGCCAATGGGTGAGGGCCACCCCCGCAATCACCCCCCAGAAGCCCCGCCCGCAGGCCAGGGAGACCAGGATAATGAGGAGAATGTGGGGAATCCCCAGCACCAGGTCGATGATCCAGGAGACGAGAGCGTCCACCCGGGGGCCGCAGACGGCGGAGGCAGTTCCCAGCAGCAGGGCGATTCCTCCGCTGAGGACGGCAGTGAGGGCCCCTACCCGTATGCTCAGCGACAGCCCGGCCACGGTGCGGGCCAGCATGTCCCGGCCCATCCAGTCGGTGCCGAAGGGGTGGGCAAGGCAGGGGGGCAGATTTTTCCGGGTGAAGTCGGCAAGCTCGGCCGGTTGGGACAGAGCTTCTCCGGCCCAAGCAATTACCAGCAGTAATATACAGGCGGAAATCAACAGAAACAGGGTGCCTGCACGGCGATTTGTCCTCATCCTCTGGCCGCCCCCCTTCGGATGCGGGGGTCGATCACCCCGTAGAGCAGGTCGGCGGCCAGATTGCCACCGAAGACGATGGCGGCGGTGATAAGGGTAACGCCCAGCAGCAGGGGCATGTCGCCCCCCAGACCGGCGGCTACCGCCGCCTGACCCAGGCCGGGGTAGGAGAAGACCTGCTCCACCAGCACCGAGCCGCCGATCAGCTCCCCGATGGAGGCAAATTGCAGGGTGATGGCGGGCAGGGCCACGTTGCGCAGCACATGTCGGCGGAGGATGTGCCCCTCCCCCCGGGCCCGAGCAAAGAGGATGTAGTCGCTGTCCAGCACGTCGATTACCTTTTCCCGGGTGTGGAGGGCGATGTTGGCTGCGCCGGTGATGGACAGGGTCAGCCCGGGCAGGAGGGCGTGGCGCAGGCGCTCCAGCAGGGTGACCTGCCCCCCTCCGATGGGGACAGACAGGCCGATGGGCAGCACCTTCAGCCACACGGCAAAGACCATGAGCAGCAGCAGAGCCAGCCAGAAGGCCGGGGTGCTGGAGACGGTGAGGCAGTACCCCCGGATCAGCTTGTCAGGCCACCGGCCCCGGCTGGCCCCGGCGGCCACGCCCAAAGCCAGCCCCAGCGCCCCGGACAAAATCCAGGCGCACACCAGCAGCCCCAGGGAGCCGGCCAGCCGCTGGCCGATCACCTCCAGCACCGGCCGGCGGTAGAGCAGGGAGAGGCCGAAGTCCCCCCGGAGCACACCGCCCAGCCAGCCCACATACCGCTCCGCCGCCGGGGTATCCACCCCCCAGTAGGTCTCCAACCTGACGATCTGCTCAGGGCTCATGGCCCCCAGAGCCGCCTGGCCGATATTGGTCTGGAGCGGGTCTAGGGGGGATGCGTCCATCAGCAGAAAGGCCGTCAGACTGACGCCCAGAAGGAGCAGCGCCATACGAAACAGCTTTTTTATTGTGAATTTCAGTCGGTGTTTCATGGATTTTTCCTCTAAATGGGATATTTCACAAGGTCCATTGTCTTATTTTGTGAATTTGGTCCATTGTGTCCCCCTGTTGAAAGGGTTATAATATTTATAGAGACAAGGAACCGGAAAGGAGGTGGAGACAATGACAGCCAGAGAGCTGCTGAACCTCATTGATTGGCTCCGGGCGCAGGGCATGGGTGACGATAAAATCGTCGAGTGCCTTGAATCCGTGGAAGGGCGAAAAATCATTTTGCAGGACGTCAAACACGAATAATCTACACAGAACCGGGGGATACCCCGGTTTTTTTTTGCCCTGTGGACAGCTTGAACGCATCCGCAAAGCCCTACATCTCCCAGCTCCATTGATCGACGTTGTTAACGATGGACCACCCGTGTCCGTGGGGGTGAATTTTCTGTTCGGCCACCGCCAGCCCGTCCCGGACCCAATACAGGTGGTCCACATTCACCAGCCACACCCAGGGCACGTCCCCGGCGATCTCCTCCTGGGCCTGCTGCCACAGGGCGTAGGACTCCTCCAGATCGGTGCAGGCCAGGGCCGCGTCCATCAGCTCGTCCGCCGCGGGGCAGGCGTAGGGGGAGTAACGGGCGGAGTACCCATCGGGGTCGTCGGTGTGGTAGATGTTATACAGCTCCATAGGGGTGTGGGCCCCCCAGCCCCAGACCAGCGGGTTGAACTGGGCGTCCTCATAGGCGGTGTCCCAGCCCACCCCCTTGATATCCGCCTCAATGCCCAGCTCTTTGAGCTGGTTTGCCAGCTCGGCGGCCAGGCCCTGGCGCACCGAGTCTCCGGCGGCGTAGTAGATGGTCAGACTGAGCTCCATCTCACTCGTTCCCCGGACCCGAATGCCGTCCGGCCCGACCGGCCAGCCCCACTCGTCCAGAAGAGCTCTGGCCCCCTCTGGGTCGTACGCCACCTCGTTGACAGGGCTGTACCAGGGCAAGCCGTCGCAGACGCTGTAGGCGGGGGTGCCGTAGCCGTCGAGCACGTTGTCGATCATCCTCTGCCGGTCGATCCCCATATTGATGGCCTGACGGACAGGGAGCTCCATGGTGGGCGAGCTCATGGTGACGGGCAGATTGATTCCCCGGTTGTCCACCGTCTGAACGGACAGCAGGGAAAAGCCGTTCACGCTCTGGTCGGAGTAGGCGGCGGAGGTGTAGGCCAGGTCGGCCTGGCCCGCCTGAACGGCCAGAAAGGCGGCATCCTCCTCCATAAACAGGATGGTAACCTGCTCCATCCGGGGCTGGGGTCCGTAGTAGTCCGGGTTGTACGCCAGAATGACCTGCTGGCCCCGGTCCCACTGCTTCAACATGTACCGCCCGGATCCGACGGGGTTGGAGCCGTAGGCGGCGGGGTCGTAGGCGTGCTCCGGGAGGATGCCCACCACCGCCATGGTGTAGGGCCAGATGGAGAAGGGGCGGGTCATGTGGAAGACCACGGTGGTGTCACTGGCGGCCTCGGCCCGGTCCAGCATGGTGAAATCGTTCACCGAGCTGGTATTTTTTACGGTGTTGTAGGTAAAGGCCACGTCCTGAGCAGTGAGGGGCTCCCCGTCGGTAAATTTCACATCATCCCGGATTTTTACCGTCCAGGTGAGGCCGTCCCCGCTGACCTCCATGGCGGTGGCCAGGTCGTACCCGATGGTGAGGTCGGGATTGGTCACTGTCAGGGTGGACTGGATCAACGGCTCGTGGACGTGCTCCCCCGCTCCCCAGCCGAAGGCGGGATCGAAGCCGGCCTCCGGCTCGGAGGTGGGCGGCATGACGACCGTGACAGCGGCTTTGTCCGGCGAAGGGTTCCGCGTCTGGCCGCCGCATCCGGCCAGGAGGGAGAGCGCCAACAGGGAGACGAGCCAAGCATATCGTTTCATTCAGTCCTCCTTAAAATTCCGGATCGCGTCCTCGAACACCGCCCGGTAAGGCAGGTTGCGCGTCCGGGCCAGGGCGGCCGCGTCCTCGAACTCCGGCTTGACGTGGGTGACGCCGAAGCCCTGGGCCAGCTTCACCCCCACAGGGCCCCACTGGGTCTGGACCTGTTCCTGTCTGGGCTTGAGGAAATATTTCATCGACAGGTGGGAGCGCAGGCCGTTGGTAGAGGTGTGGGTGAAAATCTGCCGGATGATGTCGTTCTCCAAATAGGGGTCACAAAGAACTGTCAGCACCCAGCCGGGCCGGCCCTTCTTCATGGTGCCGGGGGTGGTGTACACGTCCAGCGCCCCCGCCTCCAGCAGCCGCTGGCAGGCGAAGGCCAGGGCCTCGGGAGTCATGTCGTCGATGTTGCACGCCAGTTCCACAATGTCTCCCCGCTCCTGGGGCTCCTCCTCCCCCCAGAAGGCCCGAACGCAGTTGGCCTGTGGGGGAAATTCCTTTGTCCCGATGCCGTAGCCGATCTTCTCAACGTCCATCTCGCTCATGGGACCGAAGGACTGGACAAAAGTCTTCAGCAGGGCGGCCCCGGTGGGGGTGCACAGCTCCCCCTGGACCGCACCGCTGTAGATGGGGATTCCCTTCAGCAGGGCGGCGGTGGCAGGGGCGGGGACGGGCATAATGCCATGAGCGCATTTTACCGTCCCGCTGCCCACGTGGACGGGGGAGGCGGTCACCAGGTCGGGGTTCAGCAAGTACATGGCATAGCACACGCCAACCACGTCGGCCACCGCGTCCAGTGCCCCCACCTCGTGGTAGTGGACGTCCCCCACATCACAGCCGTGGGCCTGGGCCTCAGCCTGGGCGATGGCGTCGTAGACCTGCCGGGCCTTTTCCCGGACCTCCCGGGGCAGGGACAGGCCATCGATGATCGCCCCGATGTGCCCCGGCGTGGCGTGGTGATGATGGTGGTGCTCGTGTTCATGATGATCGTGGTCATGATGATCGTGGTCGTGCTCCTCGTGGCCGTGGACCGTCACCCTCATATGGGTGCCCGCAATGCCGCTGGTCTTAGCGGCCACCGGGGCCACCTCCACCCCAGGCAGGCCCAGGCCGTTCATGGTGTCCAGAAACTCCTTCCGCTGGCCCTCGCCCAGCAGCTCATACAGGGCGGCCATGAGCATATCCCCTGCCGCCCCCATTTTGCACTCAAGGTATAAGGTTTTCATTCCAATCCCTCCATTTGGTTTATCATACTGGCCAGATAGCCGGCCCCGAAACCGTTGTCGATATTCACCACGCTGCACCCGGAAGCACAGGAGTTGAGCATGGCCAGCAGGGCGGACAGCCCGCCAAAGTTAGCTCCATAGCCTACGCTGGTGGGCACGGCGACCACGGGGCAGTCCACCAGACCGCCCACTACCGAGGCCAGCGCCCCCTCCATCCCGGCCACCGCCACCACGCACCGGGCGCTCATAAGCGGCTCCAGGTTAGCCAGCAGCCGGTGCAGGCCGGCCACCCCCACGTCGTACAGCCGGGTAACCTTGTTGCCCAGCACCTCGGCGGTGAGAGCGGCCTCCTCGGCCACAGGCATGTCACTGGTGCCGCCGGTGGCCACCACGATGTGGCCCAGCGACCTCCGCTCCCCGGGGTAAGCGACGGCCACCTTGGGAATGGGGTGGTACTCCAGAGGGACAGCCTTCGCCACCCGCTCCGCCGCATCGGGGGACAGGCGGGTAATGAGAACATTCTGACAGCCCCGTTCCCCCATGGCTGTGGCGATGCCGACGATCTGTTCCGGGGTTTTGCCCGCCCCGTAAATCACCTCCGCCGCCCCCTGGCGGACGGCGCGGTGGAAGTCTACCTTGGCGTAGCCCAGGTCGGCAAAGGGCTCCCGTTTCAGCCGGGACAGAGCTTCCTCCGGGGTGGAGGAGCCGTCGGCCACCTGGCGGAGCAGCTGTAAAATGTCGTGTCGGTTGTCCAAAGCAAAACCTCCTCAATCGATGGGAACCCTGGGCCGCAGGTCCAGGGTGAGCTCGGGAAAATCCGTCTCCAGGGCAGACAGAATGTCCGCTCTCCGCTCCAACGCCAGGAGAAGCTGCCCCTCTGGCAGCTGGAGCTTGGCTCCCCCCGCTGTCAGCCGCAGGCGGAAGTCCCGGAAGCCCAGGCGGGACAGGGCCTCCTCCCCACGCTCCACCCGCTCCAGGTCGCCCTGGATGATAGTCCGCCCGGTGGGGACGCGGGTGGCCAGGCAGGCGTAGGAGGGCTTGTCCCAGGTGAACAGCCCCGCCTGTCTGGACAGCTCCCGGATCTGCGCTTTTGTCAAACCGCACTCCCGCAGGGGGGAGCGGACCTCCAGCTCGTCCAACGCCCGCATGCCGGGGCGGTCCCCGCCGTCGTCCGAAGCGTTGGTGCCGTCTATCAGCAGGGAGAAACCCTCCGAGGCGGCATAGCGTTTCAGCTTGGAGAACATCCACCGCTTGCAGTGATAGCAGCGGTCAGGCGGGTTGGAGACCACTGTCTCCTGGTCAAGGATGTCGTAATCCAGCACAATCAGATCCGCGTCCATCTGTTCGCACAGACGGTAGGCGTCCTCCAGCTCAAACCGTGGCTGGAAGGGGGTCTTGACAAAATAGGGCCACACCTCGGCACCGGCCTGGAGTCCCGCCCACAGCAGGTAGGCGGAGTCCACCCCGCCGGAAAAGGCCAGCGCCGCCTTGGGGTGCCGGAAAAAGAATTGTTCCAGTGTCACGGCTGATTCCTCCTTCAGACAGAAAAAAGGCATACCGGTCCGGTATGCCTTCTGGCAAATCCCCGGTCTTCCAAACCAGGGGGAATTTCAATTATTTCGCGGAGAATTGAGCCTTCTGGCCCCTCTGCGGCTTCCTGCCGCCCGTTTAGTATAGCAAACGCGGACCGCTTCTGTCAATATGCAGCAGGAAGAAAAATCCTGTTTTTTCCCGGGACGGGCCCTGCGAAAAAAGATAAGAAAAATTTTGCAAAAAGTGTTGACACTTGGGGGGAAGTGTGGTATTATCTCTCTTGCGCTGAACGAGTGCCACATGCGCGAGTGGTGGAATTGGTAGACTCGCTGGCTTCAGGTGCCAGTGCTCGCAAGGGCGTGCGGGTTCGACTCCCGCCTCGCGCACCATCAGAAACCCCCGGAATCGCTGAGATTCCGGGGGTTTTTTGTGTCTGTGGCGGGCTGTTTTCCATCTCTGCCTCCACCCGTTTGTGAACAACAAAGTAACCGCCCTGTGCCGAAGCTGGCACAGGGCGGTTTTTGCCTGGTAAGTCTGATCAGAGGCTGGCCCGACCCGATACTTCTTACATCAGGCGCTCTCCATAAAGTTTTTCAGCATCTGAGCCGCCTGGGCACGGGTGGCCGTTCCTCCGGGGACAAGCTGGCCATTGGTGTAACCGCTGAGGATGCCATTCTCCACGGCCCAGCTCAGGGCCTCCCGGGCGTAACTGCTGGCCTGGTCCGCATCCGTGAAGGAGAGGTCCTGGCCGCTCGCCTTGGGGCTGCCTGCGTACCTCCACAGCATGACAGCGAGCTGCTCCCGGGTGATGCTATCGTTGGGGCCGAATGTACCGTTGCCGTAGCCGTTGGCAATGCCGTTCTTCACGGCCCAGGCTATGCCGCCGGCATACCACGCGTCGCCGCTGATGTCGCTGTATCCGCCTGTCAGGTCCTGCATGGTCAGTGTCTGATCCGGCCGGCCCTCCAGGCTGTAAAGCACAGTTGCCAGCATACCGCGGCTCATGGACTGGTCCGGGCTAAAGGTGGTCTCACTGGTGCCGCTGAACAGCTCATGGGCGCTGGCGAAGGCCACGGCGTCGGCGGCCCAGTTGGTGGACGGAACGTCGGCAAAGCTCTTGCTGTTGTCCACAATCTCCACTGTGGCGGAGCCGCTGAGGGGGATGTTCACCTTGCCGTCCTCCACGATGCTCTTTCGCAGCGTCTCCCGGGTGCCGTCCTCGTGGACCAGCACTGCCACCGTGCCGGGGCCGGCGCCCGCCGCCGGAACGGAGAGGGTCACGCCGCCGGGGACGTTCTCCACCGCCCTGCCGCCGGCGGTCAGGGTCAGGGCAATGCCCTGCTCCACCTGCTCGGTGACTACGTTGAGGGTGCCGCCGCCCTGGCTCAGGGTATCCAGCGCCCCATTGGGGATGGTCACGTCGGCGATGGGGGCGGAGACAGTGAGGGCCGCGCTGGTCTCACGGCTCATCTGGCTCACGGTGGAGGCCGGGATAGAGACCTGGGATTTGGTCACGCCGCCGGTGATCTCCGGCTTGATGACGATGCTCTGGCTCTGATTCGCCGCCGCGTCCCGCACCAGCTTGCTGCCGTCCGCGGCGCTCACTACAGTGCTCGCCGTGCCGTTCTGGACGGTGGTCTTTGTCGGGGTGCTGCTGGTGGTAGTGCCGCCGGAGCTGGAACCGCCGCCGCTGGGGGTGGAGCTGGTGATGGTTACCTCAATCTGGAACTCTACCACGTTGTAGTTCGCTGTGTCGTTGGGCGTAAAGACCACCCATTGCTGGGACGTTCCCGTTCCAGGCTTGATGGTGCCATCCTTCCAGGTAAATCTGCCCGGGACATTGCCGTTGATCGCGCCGCCATTCAATGGAATGTCGTTCAGCGATTGTCCCTCTGTGCCAGACGCCGTGGGATTTGTGCTGATGGTCGGGGTCGCCTTCTTGATCTCCACTTCGACAGATGCGGCGGGGATGCCGGTGAAGTTCACGCTGTCCTCTACCTTGTACCAGACGGTGTATTTTCCGGCGTTGGTGCCGGTGGGGATATCCTTTGAATACCCGCTATTCTGCTTCAGGCTGTACTCGATTGTACCAATGCCGTTAACCGTTGTGCCGCTGGTGACAAGGGGCTGTGCGCTGCCGTTGTAGGTCAGGCCGGGGTCAGCGGGGCGGGTGTCCAGTTCCACCTTTGCCTTGTCGATTGTCCCTGTGACGCTGTCCGGCCAGTCAATGACGTATCGGTCTGGATTGGTGCCGGTAACAGCCACCTTGGAATAATCCAGCATGACGATCTTGTTTGTACCAGCGTTTATGCTGTCATAAGTGGCACTCAAGCCGGCGATGGTGATGGAATCACCCTCGACCAGATCACGGAGTTTCACAGTGGCTTTGATGGCGTCGGTGGCAATATTGGTACTGCCGTCGAAGTACTTCGGCGCGATTAGCACCACCGGGGTTACAACCTTGGGGTCCGCAAGGAGGGTTACGCTGGACCTGCCGGATTCGCTGTAGCCGGCCACAGCACCATAGTACGCCTCAACGACAAATTTGCCTACGCCCTTTACCGTTACCACGCCAGTGTCCTTATCCACCGCCGCAACAGCAGCGCCTTCCTTGATCTCCCACTGGATTGGGCCGTTTCCGGAACCGCCCATCGCGCTGAGACGGAAGGTATCGCCGTAGTAGACGACAGCCTTGTCGGTGATGATAGACGGAGGATTCTGGCCGTCGGTCACGATCTCGAAGCTTCCTTCCACAGAACCGGTAAACTCGTAGTTCCCGCCCGGTTTGTCTGTGACGGTCACTTTGTAAGTGCCCACCGCAGTCCGGCCTGTCTCAAACACCATTGTGTAATCGTCCTTCGGGACGATACGGTCATCGACCCAGACCTCAACATTGGGGGTCTTTTCCGTGCCGTCATACCGGAACGTGTCCGGCGTACACAGGACTTTAGGCGTATTCGTGTTTGCCATGATGGTCACAGTGCCCAAATTCACAGGTGCGCTGTCCTTGTGGTTCTCGTCGTCGGCGGCCACCTTGTACCAGACGTCGTAGTTACCCGCGTCCGTGGCCATGGCATTGCGGCTGTAGCTGACACCGCCGTCCACGGAATAGAAGATAGTTCCGCCTTCCGCCTCGCCGCCGTCTGCCAGAAGCTGCTTGGGACTGCCGTTGTAGGTCAAAGACGAAGACTGGGCAAGCTCTGGCACTTTCGTCACCTTCGCGGCCGCCGGGGTGATGGACGCCGTGGTAGTTGCGGGCCAGCTGATGTCGTATTTTTCGCTGACACCAGCCGGGATTGTCAGACTGTCAATGATAACGGTCCTGTTTTCCCCGACACTCGTCTCTGTGAAATGGCCTTCCGCAGTCACGGTGAAGTTATCTGTGCCCACCAGGTCGCTTCTGTTGATGGTAACGGTCAATGTGGCGGTATTCTTGCCGTCATAGGGCTTGCTGGCCGCCGTTACGATAGCGGTGACCGGCTTGGGCTTGGCGTGGAACGTCCAGGTGTCGGTGGAGGCCGCGTAGCTGCCGCTGGCGGCCTTGGTAGCCGTGATGGTCACGCTACCCGACTTGTTGATCTTGTACTGGCCGTCGCCAAGTCTGTCAATCGGTCCCGTTGCCTCCCACGTCACCGCGCCGTCGCCGGAGCCGCCGGTGGTGCCGAGGTAAAGCGTGTCGCCGTAATAGACGGTATCCTGCCTGCCGGTGATGGTCAGCGGGGTCTGGCTGGCATCAAGGATGGTGAATGTGGTGCTGGCCGTAAAGCTGTAGTTGCCGGTCGTCTTGCTCTTGATATTGACCGTGGCCGTGCCTATATTCACATTGTTGCCATAGGTCACGGTGTACTCATCGGCAGAGATCACATTGCCGTCGTCATCGCTCACGGTGACTGTGGGTTTCACCTCGCTCCCGGTGTAGGGGAAGCTGGAGGAGGACAGAGAGACGGTGGGGTTCTGCACGGTATTCACGCCGATCTCCACGGGGATAACCACAACGTCGCTCTCCTCGTAGTTGCCGCTGCCCTGCACCTTGGCGAAAACCGTGTAGCTGTCCCGGTTGATGCCTGTGGGGATCTTCGTGGTATACGCGGAGTTGTCCAGCGAATAGAGCACGATGCCGCCGCTATTTTTCGCGTACCCGGCCTTCACCAGCTGCTGGGCCGTGCCGTTGTAGACCAGGTTTGGCCTGGCGGTCGGTGGGCTCAGGAATTCCGCCTTGCCCTTGGTGATCTCAAAGGTCTTGAACGCCAGGAACTGGTAGTTGCCGCCCTCGGCACTCTGTACAGTGACCTCTGCGGTGCCTACATTGATATTGTTGGCATAGTCAACATCATAGAGTCCGGTATACAGCTTACTCTCCACATACACGGTCACAGCGGGCTTCTGCTGACTGCCGGTGAAGGCCACCGAATAGGAGCTCTGGTTCTCCAGCCGGATAATGGGTGTGACCTCCTTCGGCGCGATGGTCACATACACAGGCTCATCGCAGGGATCGGTCTCGGTGGTGCCGTCGGTACTTACCACCTTATACCAGACCTCATACTCCCCCGCGTCGGTCTCTCTGGGGATCGCGGTGCTGTAGGCGCCGTCATACTCCAGGGAATACATCACCTTACCATTGACTGCGGTGCCAGCTGTCACCAGCGCCTGGGGCTTGCCGGTGTAGGTCAGGTCTTTAGACTGGGGTTCGGCTGTCAGAGCGGGGGTCCTCGCCGTGATGGTAAAGGTCGTGCTGCCGCTGACGGTGTAGTTGCCGCCGAGGACGTCGGTGATGGTGACTCTTGCGGTGTCCGTACCCACATTGATATTGTTGCTGTAACTCACCGTGTACTCGGTGGACGGAATCACGTTCGAATTGTCCTTGACCACCACGTCGGGTTTTTTCGCGGTGCCGTCGTACTCAAAGCTCTCGGGGGACAGCTCGATGGTGGGATTTGTCACCGTCTCCGGCGCGATGGTCACAGGTACCACGGCCGGGGCAACGTCCTTGTAATTCTCATTGCCGGTGACCTTGTACCAAACCGTATATGAATCTGCGGCTGTGCCCTTGGGGATGTTCGGGCCATAGACGATGCCATCCAGAGAATAGGTGATGGTTCCGTTTGTCGGGACGCCGGCGTTGACCAGCGCCTGCGGCTGTCCGGTATACTCCAAGGTCAGGGGCGTTGGAGCGGTCACACTTGCCGCCGCCGGAGTGATGGAGGCCGTGGTGGTCTGGTTGTAATCGACCGTGTACTTGTCGCTGGTGGGCTTTGCGCCGGTAATGTTGACCTTTTTGTTCGTACCCACGTTTGCGTTGTCAAACTTGCCGGTCAAGTTAAGGGTAATGTCGTCGTTTCCTATAAGGTCGCCGTCCCTCCATGTGATGACCAGATCGGCCTCGTCGGTGGTGTCGTACACCTTGTCTTCCGCGGTCACAATCGCCGTGACAGGCTTCTTTTCCGCACTGAACGACCAAGTAGCTGTGGCGGTTTCATATCCTGGGACCGTCCTTGTGGCCGTGATTGTGACCGGTCCGCCGGACTTATGGACTGTTACCAGACCGCTCTGGTGGTCAATGGAAGCGATAGCCGGATCACTGCTGGCCCATGTCACGGCTCCCGCCACGGTGCCGCCCGAAACAGCCAGCGTGAAGCTGTCGCCGTACTGGACCCTGCCGGGCTGATTTACGATGGACAGAGCGCCCTGGCCCGCCGGGCGAATAGTAAATGTCGCCTCCGCATCGTCAAAGGTGTAGTTTCCGCCATTCTTGTCGGTGATGGTCACCTTGTGAGCTCCCACGGAAATCCAGTCCGTGGCCGTGTCATAAGTGAATGTATACTCTGTCTGCGGAATCACACGGCCCTCGTTGTCCTTGACCGTGACGGCGGGTTGGTGCATCTTGCCGTCATAATCGATGTTGTTGGGCATGAACTCGACGATAGGTGCAGTCACAGTCTGCGGGGCGATGGTCACTGTTCCCAGCGATGTGCCCGCCGTGTCATTGTGGTTGCTGTCACCCTTCACGCGGTACCAGACCTCGTAGTCGCCTGCGTTGGTGCCGGTGGGAAGGCTGGCGGAATAGGTGATGTTGTCCAGCGAGTACTCCATGGTGCCCTCTGTAGAGGACCCCGCTGTGACCAACGCCTGGGCAAGGCCGGTGTACTCCAAATCAGCCGCCGCTGTGGGCGCGGTCACCTTTGTTTCATCCACATCCGCCTTGAAAATCGTCGCAGTGGTGGTAACAGGGGGAACGATATCGTACTTTGCGTTGATATCGTCCGGGAAAGTCAGGCTGTCAATGACGACGGTCTTGTTCTCCCCGACATTCTTATCCGTGAAATGTCCCTCCGCTTGTGCGCCGGTAATGCTGTCGCCGGAAACCAGGCCGCTGCTGATGGTGACGGTCAAGTCGGCATCCGTGCCGCCGTTGTAGGCCCTGTCTGCCGCCGTCACAACGGCTGTAACCTGCTTTTTGTCCGCGTAGAACGGCCAAGTAGCGGTCTGGTCGGCGTAGCCGGGTTTGGTGCTGGTGGCCGTCACTGTAACAGAACCCACGCCGGTGATGGTGAGCAGTCCATTGCTGTCAATACTCGCAATCGTGGAGCCGCCAACACTCCAGTTCACTGTCCCGTCGCTGCCCGTGGTCCTCAGCTGGATGGTGTCGCCGTAGTAGACCCGCTCCCGTGTGCCGGTGATAGTCAGAGGCGTCTGGCCCGCCGCAAGGATTTCAAATTCGGCGGTGTTCTTACCAGGCGTGAACGTGTAATTTCCATCGGCAACTTCGGTAATGCTCAGAGTGTACTTGCCCACATTGATCAGATCACCGCTGTACGTCACCGTGTACTCGCTGCCGTCGATCACAATGCCAGCGTCGTCTTTGACAGTAACCGCAGGCTCCTGCTTCTCTCCGTTGAACGTCACCGAGGGCGGCGCCACTTGGATGGTGGGGTTGGTCACAGTGTTCTTGACGATGGAAGCAGTTATCGACTGTGCTTCGCTGTCGCTGTGGTTGCTGTCGCCCTGGGCCTTGTACCAGACGGTGTAGGTGTCAACCGCCTTCCCGGTGGGGATGGCCGGAGTATACGGGCCGTCCTCGTCCAGAGAGTAGACCATAGTTCCGTTGGAAGCGGTGCCCGCCTCAATCAGCGCCTGCTCGGTGCCGTTGTAGGGCAGGTTTTCCAGCCCCTTCGGAGCCGTCGCCACCGACGCGGCGCCCTTCGTGATTTCAAAGGTCCCCGTACCGTTTACGATGTAGTTGCCGCCGTTGGCGTTGGTGACGATGACCGTCGCCGTGCCGGCGTTGACGTTGTCGCGGTAGGACAGGGTGTACTCGGTGTCGGGGATAAGCGTGGTGCCGTCCTCTACCTTGACATTAGTGGTACCTGGTTCCTTTGCGCTTCCGTCATAGGCATAGGGGCCACCGGACACCGTGATGATCGGGCTGACCACTGTCTTCGGACTGATGGCCACGGTGACCGAACCGGCCTGCGCGCTGTCAACAGTGTGGTTGCCGTCGCCCACTACCTTGTAATGTACCACATAACTGCCTGCATTTGTCTCTGTGGGGATGGTCGACTTATAGTCGCCGTCACTCACCGTATCGCCTACCGCGTACTCGATGTGGCCGCCCGTGGCGGTGCCCGCATTCACCAGCTGCTGGGGCTGTCCGGTGTAGGTCAGGCCCCTGACCGGCTGAGGAGCGTTCACCAGCTCCGCGCCGCCCTTGCGGATCTCGAATGTCACGCTGCCATCAACAATGTAGTTGCCGCCGTCGCTGTTCGTGATGGTGACGGTGGCGTCACCCACATTCCTGTTGTCGCTGTAGGTGGCCGTGTACTCGCTGGCCGGAATGACCACAGAACCGTCTTTGATGATAACAGAGGGGGTTTTATCGCTTCCGTCATACTCATAGTAATAGGTTCCATCGGCATCCGTCTGCAAGTCGTTGCCGGACAGCTCAACAGTGACATTAGCATCGGTTAGTGCCAGCTGCTTCCGGCTGATGGTCACCGGGATGGCCTGGGGCTGGGAATCGTTGTGGTTGGCGTCGCCCTTTTCCTTGTACCAGACCGTGTAAGTTCCCGCGTTGGTCCCGGTGGGCACTGTCGCGGAATAGACGCCGTCCCGGGTGTCGGAGTAGAGGGTATTCGCATCTCCGTCTCTCACAAGGGCCTGGGCCGTGCCGTTGTATGTCAAGGTGTTCGCTGTTATGGATGGTGTCTCAGCTTCTGCCTTGAGAATGGACGCGGTGGTGGTGGGCGGGATGGTGATGGCGTACTTTTGAGCGGTCGTGTCATCGACCGGAATGCCGGTGATGTCCACCGTCTTGCCGGTGCCGGCACTGTCGTCCTTAAACTGACCCGTTATGTTGGATGTGTCGATGGCATCGCTGCCAACCAGGTCGCCCGCCTTCCAGGAGATGATCAGCTCGGCGGAAACATCGCCGGCCTTATACACCCGGTCCTTTGCGGTGATAATGGCCGTAATCGGCTTTTGCAGCGCGTTGAATGGATAAGTTGCCGTCACCGTGTCATAGTTGCCGCCGCCCGGCTTGGTCGCAGTGATTGTGGCGGAACCCACGCCCTTGATGGTCACAAGGCCGTTGGCGTCGATGTCAGCAATCGTGCTATCGCTGCTGCTCCATGTGACCGCGCCGTTGCCGGAGCCGCCTACCGCGCTCAGGGTGAAGGTGTCGCCGTAGTGGACGAGGCCGGGCTTGTTGACAATCTGCAGCGGGGCCTGGGCCGATGTGCTGATGATGAAGTCCGCTGTAGCCGTCTCAACGACATAGTTACCGCCGGTGATATTCTCAACCTTGACCGTGTATGTTCCCTGATTCGTCCAGTTCTCGCCGGAATCATCAACATACGTGACCTTATACTCGGTGGCTGGGATTACGTTGTTCGCTTTATCCCTGACAACGACCTCGGGACGCTTCGCATTGCCATCATACTGTGCGCTGGGGGGCGTCAGCTCGATTTGAACGTCTCCCGATGCTACCGTCTGCTTATCAATGGTCACCGGCACAGATTTGACCTCGCTGTCCGTGTGGTTGCCGTCGCCCTGGGCCTTGTAGTAGACCGTGTAGGTTCCGGCGTCCTTGGCCTTGGGGATGGCGGCGTAAAAATTGGTGCCGTCGTCCAGGGAATAGACCATGGTTCCGCCGGTTACGGTGCCCGCTGTCACCAGATACTGGGCCTTGCGTGCGTCGTACGTCAGGTTGGGCACAGCTTCCGGGTCGGTATCCACCGTCGCGGCCCCCGCCAGAATGGACGCAGTGGTGGTCTCGGGAATGGTAACGGTGTATTTATCCGAATTATTACCATTGATGTTCGGATTCGAGCGGTTCACTGTCACCTTCTTGGCCGTGCCCACGCTGTCAGTGTCAAACACGCCACTCAGATCGGCGATCGTGATGGAGTCGCCGGCCACCAGTTCGCTGTCCGGTACGGCGGCGGTTACAGTAACCGTTTTGACGCCGGCGGCATAGGGCCGGTCCACGCCGGTCAGCACAGCCGTCACCGGCTTCTTGCTCACACTGAACTCCCACTTGGCGGATACGGTGCCGTAGTTGGGCCTGGTACGGGTCACTGTGACAATGTAGGGCCCGCCCACGTCCCGCACGGTGAGCAGTCCGGTCGGGCTGATGGTGCTGGTGATAGTGCTGCCGTCCTTGGCCTCGACCTCCCAGGAAATGGTCCCCGCACCGGTGCCGCCTGTAACGCTCAGTTGGATGTCATCGCCATAGCGCACTTGGGCCTGGCTGCCGTTGATGACAATGCTCTCCTGGTCCGCCGGGACGATCTCGAAGGTTCGGGTGTTGTTAACCGTACCATCGTCCGCAATGACATAATTGGAGGTGTCCGGCGTGATAATCTTGACGGTGTACTCAGCTACATCTCTCATATTATCGCACGCGGTACCATCACTCTTAACGCCGGTAATTCTCACCGTGTACTCACGCTCTGGAATCAGCCGCCCGCTGTCATCATATACGGTGATAACGGGCTTCTGCTGGCTACCGGTGTACTTGAACTCGTTGGAGGACAGCGAAATGCCGGGGGTTTTTACCTCGTTTTTACCAATTTCCACCGTCAGGCGCACCGGGGCGGTGTCGCTGTGGTTGGCGTCGCCCAGCACCTTGTAGTCGATGGTGTAGGTGCCGACAGCTGTTCCTACGGGGATAGCGGAGGAGTAATTCCCACCGTTCACCGAGTATTCCACAGTACCTTCGTGGCAAATGCCAGCCGTGACCAGCTCCTGCGCCTCGCCGTTGTACTGCAAGTTGGGGATTTCCGCCGGAGCCGTAAATGTGGGCGCTTTCCTTGTGATCTCAAAGGTGGCCGTGCCGTTTACGATGTAGTTGCCGCCGTTGTTGTTGCTGATGACGACCGTCGCCGTACCGGCGTTAGTGTTGTCGCGGTAGGATACGCTGTACTCCGAAGTGTCAATCGTATCCGTACCATCCTTGACAGTAACACCGGGCGTTTTCGCCGTGCCGTCATATTCGTAGGAGTCCTTCTCCAGCGTAATGGCGGGGGTGATTTCCTTCGGCTTGATGGTCACGGGCACCTGACCGGGAGCGGTATCGGCGTGGTTGGCGTCGCCCTTTACCATGTAATACACGGTGTAGGTGCCTGCGTTCGTCCCCTGGGGAATGGTTTCCGAATAGGAATTTGCCGCGCCTGTGCTGGAATACACCACCGTACCGCCGGTGGCGGTGCCTACGTCCACCAGGTCCTGGGGCTGCCCGGTATAGGCCAAGTTCTTGGCCGCCGGGGCCTTGGTCAGCTTTGCGCCGGCTTCCTTGATGGCAAACTTTACCTTCGCTTCTGTGAAGGTATAGTTTCCGCCCTCCTTTGCGGTGACGGTTACAGTTGCGTCGCCAACATTTTTGTTGTCGGTGATGTTCACACTGTAGTCGCTGGCTGTCAGTACCGCATTATCATCGTCCGCTGTGACGGTCACATTGGGGGTTTTCTCGGTGCCGTCGTAGTCGTAGTAATAGTCGCCGTTGGTCTCCTGCTTCAGGTCGTTGCCGGACAGCGTGACCGTCACAGTAACCGACCTGGGCTTGATCGTCCCCTTGACAGTATCAGGATAGCTGACAGTGTACTTGCCAGCGTCCGCGCCAGTCACCTGGGCATTGGAGGCATCCAGCGTGACCGTTTTCCCCGTGCCAGCCGCAGGGGTGTCAAAGGCGGCGACGATGCTGGCTGGGTCAATCGTCACCGTGTCGCCGTTGATCGTGGCGACTCTGGCAGAGTCCACAGTGGCGGTTGTCTTGCCATCATAGTTTTTCTCCGCAATGGTCACTTCGGCCACAACCGGCCTCGGCTCCACGGTAATGGTGCAGGTGTCGGTGGCAGGCTCGTAGTTGGGGACTGTCCGCTCCGCCTTCACCGTGACGGACCCGATGTCCTTGACGGTAAGATGGCCTGTAGCCGAGTCAATTTCAGCGTCGGCGTTGCCCGGTTCGATGCTCCAAGTAACCGTCCCGTTTCCAGTGCCGCCGGTGGCCTCCAGCGTTGTGACCGTGTCGCCGTAATAGACGTGCTCGGGCTTGCCGGTGATTTTCAGCGCACCCTGGGTCGCCGCCGTGATCTCCGCCGTGGCTGTGGCGGTGAACGAATAGTTCCCGTTGGGCACGTTTTCGATGGTGGCCGTATAGCTTCCGGCAATGGTCAGCAGGCCATCGGTGACCATCGGATTGTTATTTTTCCACGTGACTGTGTACTGGTCCGGGTCAATGACGGTTTTCCCGTCCAGCACCGTGAGCTCCGGCTCCTTTTTGGTGCCGTCGTACAGGAAGGAGAACTCCGAAGGCTCGATCTTGGCTGTGATGGCCTTGGGGGCGATGGTCACGGAAATCGGGGGGGTGTTCACGGCCACGCCGGTGTAGTCGGCGGTCCCGTCTACCTTATAATAGACGGTGTAGGTGCCGGCGTCGGTCCCGGTGGGGATGTCGGACGAGAAATTGGTCCCATCCAGAGAATAGACCAGGAATCCCACATTGGTCTTGCCCGCCGTGACCAGCTCCTGGGGCTGGCCGTCGTAGGTCAGCCGGTCGATTTTCGCGGGAGCAGTGGTGACCGTCGTGGTGGCCTGGGTGATATCCGCCGTCACTGTATCGGGGTAGCTGATGGCGTATTTGGCCGTGTCACCGGTCACCTTGACCTTGGAAGTATCCAGTGTGACGGTCTTCCCCGTGCCCACGTTGATGGTGTCAAAGGCGGCGGTGATGCTGGCCGGGTCGATGGTCACCGTGTCGCTGTTAATTGTGGTAATGCCGGCGGTGGTCACAGTGGCGTCTGTGGTGCCGTCATAGTCCCTACTTCCAACCACAACGGAAGCCGTAACGGGCTTTGGCGCGGCGGTGAAGGTCCACTGATCGGAGACAGGCAGATAATTCGTGTCGCCGGGGTTGGTGGCCGTGACAGTCACCTCGCCCACACCTGTAATCTCCACCTCGCCGGTGGCCGTGTCCACGGTGGCGGGACCTGTCATGCTCCAAGTCACCGCACTGCTGCTGGAACCGCCGCTGGTGGTCAAGGTGAACGTCCCACCGTAGATGGTGGAATTGGGTTTGCCCTCAATCACCAGCTCTGCCTGAGCCGTCTTACCGATGGTAAAGGTGGCGGTGTTGGCGGTAACTCCGCTCAGATCGTAGTTGCCGCCTGTTGCGTCAGAAATCGTAACGGTGTAGGTGCCCTGGTTCGTCGGAGAAGACACGTCGCACGCCCATGTGTACTCCTCCTCCGGCAGTACCGTCTTGCCGTCCTTGACCGTGACCGTGGGCAGCTTCTCTGTACCATCGTACTCAAAGCTGTCGGGGGTCAGCTCAATGGTGATGTCGGTCAGGGGTTTGCGCTTGATAGTCACGTCTACGGACTGCACCGCGAAATCGTTGTGGTTCTTATCCCCCACAACCTTGTAATAGACGGTGTAATCCCCCGCTTCGGTGGCCTGAGGGATGGCCGCGTCATACCTGCTTGTCGCGCTGTCCAGCGCGTACTGGACTTCGCCGCCGCTGGCCGTGCCGGGGCGCAGCAGCTCATGGGCCTTGCCGTCGTAGGTGATGTCAGCCGCGGTCGGGGCCGGAGCAAACACGATATTCGCCTTTTGGATGACAAACGTCTTGGAGCCTGACACGGTGTAATTGCCGCCCGGCTTGTCGATGATGTTGACCGTTGCGGTATTACCGGCATCTGTGTTGTTTTCGTAGCGGACCTCGTATTCGCCCGCGGCGATCAGTTTATCGCCGTCAATGACTGTAACCGTGGGCTCTTTGGCGTTGCCGTCATAGGTATAGCTGACAAGGGGGTCCCCGTTCTCGTCAAACAGCGTGATGAGCGGGTCCTTCACCGTCTTGGGGGAGATGGTGACAACCACCGAGCCCACATCGGAGTCGCTGTGGTTGCTGTCGCCCTGTACCTTATAATGTACCGTGTAATCTCCGGCGTCGGTCTTGGTGGGGATGGTTGACGAATAGGTTCCGTTCTCACCATCCACAGAGTAAACCATCGTGCCGCCGGTCCCGGAGCCCGCAGTCACCAGCTTCTGGGCTCTGGTATTGAAGACAAGCGGTTCACCCGCCGCTTCCGGGGCGGTGGTGACTTTGGCCTTCTCCTTTTGAATCTTAAACTTTTCTGTAACAGGGGCGTTTTCAAAGGAGTAGTTGCCGTCGGGCTTCGCCGTGACGGTCACGGTGGCGGTAGTGCCCACGTTGATATTGTTGCTGTACGCCACTGTATACTCACCGGCCGGGATCACTGTGGTGCCGTCAGCTTCCTTCAGCGTGACGACCGGCTCCTTGGCGGTGCCGTCGTAGACATAGGAGTAAGTGCCGTCGGGCTCCACTGTCAGGCCCTCGCCGCTCAGCTCAATTGTGGGATTCACCGGCTTTTTGGCGATCTCCGCCTTCACGCTCTGAGGAGCTTCGCCGGTGTAATTGGCCGTCTCCTGGATGCGGTACCAGACGGTGTAAGTGCCCGCGTTGGTACCCTTCGGGAAGTCAGTGGAGTAGGGGCCGTCCTCGCTCAGGGCGTATTCCACCGGCACACCGGCGGGATCAACCACCGCCCCGGTGGCAATCAGCCCCTGCTCAGTGCCGTCGTAAGTCAGAGCTGCGGGCACTGGGGCCGTTGTAATCTTGGCGACCGCCTTGCGGATGGTCGCCTTGACGGTGGTGCTGGAGTAGGAAACGGTGTAGTGCTCGGAATTCTTGCCGGTAATCGTCGCGCCCGTTATATCTACATTCACGGTCTTATCCACCCCGGCGTCCGCACTGCCAAATTCGCCGGTCAGGCCGGTAATGATAATCTCATCCCCAGACAGAACACCCTCTTCTACAACAGCGTGGACAGTGGCGCTCGTATTGGTGTCATAGGGTTTATCATCCGCCGTCACGATAGCGGTGACAGACTTCTTCTCTGCGGTGAAGGTCAGGAAGGCAACTGCGTCCTGGTAGTTGGTCAAGCCGGTGACAGGGTCCGTACCGGATTTGGTGGCTTTCACCGTGGCCTTTCCATCACCGATGATGGTGACCAGCCCGCTGTCCTGGTCCACCTTCGCAACGGTCACACCGTCAACGTCTATGGCCTCCCAAGTAACAAGACCATTACCCGAGCCCCCGGAGGTACCCAGGACAAATTTGTCCCCGTAGACAAAGGTGTTGGGCTTTTGGGTGATGGACAGCGTCGCCTGCTCCTGGAGGGTGATCTGGAACGTAACCGTAACTGCGGTAATGTCATAGTTACCGCCCGCTTTGTCATCAACGATAACTTTTGCCGGCTTATCCGGGGTACTCACGTTCCGGTTGTTTTCATAGGTCACGCTGTACTCGCTTGTCGGCAGAACGGTATCTCCGTCCTTGACTGTGACCGCAGGCTCTTTCCAGTCGCCGTTATACTGGTATTTCGTCTGAGACAGCTCCACCACGGGGGTGATCGACTTGCGCCGAATCTCTACGCCGGCGATCTCGGTGGGGGTAATCGCGTTGTAGTTGCCGGCCACCGCTGCGGGCACCTCCACCCTGTACCAGACATGGTACTCCCCCGCATTGGTGTCGGTGGGGATTGTGGTGGAGTAGCTTCCATTTTCTTCCGTTGCAAATTTGATCTCCAGGCCGTCACGCTTTGCCACAGGGTCCAGCGTGCCCGCAGTCACCAGATTCTGCTTCGTGCCGTTGTAAACCGGCCTTGCGGCGGCGGGGGGCGTGTCAATGGGGTCGATTTTGTTGATTATCAGTGTGATGGGGTCGCTGACAGCAGCCTCAAAGTTCTGCATCTCCGGAAGGCTGACAATAACCTCATAGGTACCCGCGTTGGTGGGCAGGCCGTCGGTATAGCCGGCATCCCCCTGTTTTTTGTGGGAATACTGGAGATACTGCTGCAAATTATCTTCGGTGGACAGGATATTGATCTTCACAGGCGGGAGGTCGCCCGTCCGGGCAGGCGTGCTGGCCTCCACCGGCTCGCCGTCATAGTCTACTATCACCGGAACGGGCTTAGCAGCGGTATCCCACGAGAGAGCCGGACTGTCCTGGTTCACAGTGTAGGTCTTGGTAAAGGTCCCGTTGAAGGTGATACCGGTAACTGTCACCTTAATTTCCCCGGCGTCCTTGCGGGGCTCATATTCAACCCCGTAGTCAGTCCCCTTCACCAGCACCTTGTTTGAACCGTCGGTCAAGGTAACTGTAATCTTTACATCCTCCGGTTGGATGGTGCCGTCATAAACCAGGTCGGCCAAATCGTTCTCGTCTACTTCGATGGTGAGGGAATTGTTGCACAAGGCGCAGGTTCCGTCCTTGTTCTGGAACGTGAATGTACACGCTTCCGTCTCCTCCGTTCCGCAGAGCGGACAGGTCCAGGTGTGCTCTGTGGCGCCGGGAGTATGTTCGTAGCTTTTGCCCGCATGGTCGGTACACTCGCCTACTACAACTGTCTTGGCCTTGGCCATATTCTCCGGCTGGATCGGATTGCCTGTTTCGTCAAAATAGGCACAGCCCGGCGCCAGCAGAGAGGCAAAGTCGCCGTCTGCCACCTGAATTGCGGCTAATTTGCCAAAATACCTGCCAGCAGAGAGGTGAATTTTTGCCCCGGAGGCAATATCCAAGGCATACGTCGCACCGGTGATGTTTGTACTCGGCTCTGTGATGCGCAGAGAGCCTCCCGAAAGGACCTCTATACCGACATCCGTTTTGGAGACAACTTTACCTCTGAGGTCCAGTTCGCCCGACGCAGTGACCTGTATGGCGTTCGAGTTCAAGGCGGTAAGGGTATAACTCTTTGTATCAATGGTAAAAATTTCCGATATCACGTACACAGACTTAAGGCTCTCATCTGAGTCCAATATATCTTTACCCGCACCGGAATCATCGCTCTGTACCGCTGCATCTAATTCGTCAATCTGGTCCAGCAGGGAGACGCAGAGCGACAAGTCCACCTGCTGCTGTTCTTCCCCGGCCAGTTCGTCATACAGGTCGAAAATCTCGCTGAGCCGGGCCTGGACCTGATCCCTGTTATATTCTGAAACGCTGTGGGGCAGCTTGTCAATCAGGGCCTCGATGGGGCAAATCTGACAGACAAACGCACACGGCTCACCGGGATTTCCCGGGACATAGCCGCAGATATCGTCATGCTCATGCAGGCAGAACAGCGTTTGCGTAACACAGCCGCTGTCCTCTGTACAAACATGTGCACACAAAGCCGGTTCGGCCGCTTCCGAAGCGTCGGCCAAATCCGGATAGCACTCGGCCGTATGCTCGTGAATACAGGCCGTTTCCGCTGTGTAGCAGCTATCGTCGTGGTCATGGGTACATTCCTGTTCCAATACTGGCGCTGCATACCCACAGTCATCCGTATGCGCCGGATGATGGGGACACATCCCGCCGTCTGCCTCCTCAGCAGCCAATACCCAAACGGGGCACAGGTTCAGGCACAGAGCCAGAGAGAGAATGGAACTTAGTACTCTGCGTTTCATGCTATAACCTCCCAAACTCATAAGGAAACTGTGTTCAATGCACAATCTCCCAACGTAGCATTTTTAATTTTACCACCAGGACAGCAAATTGTCCACTGCTGAAACAACAATTTTACAGGGAAGCAGCGGTACTGGTCAGTTATTTTAGCAAGGCGCGGGTTCCCCGTTTGGAATCTTTTAAAAAACAGAAAGCAGACGAACATACATACTCGTCTGCTTTCTGTTTTTTGTGGTACGGGTAATGGGGGTCGAACCCATACGAATTTCTTCACAGGAACCTAAATCCTGCGCGTCTGCCAATTCCGCCATACCCGCGTAGCGGACTCTATCATACAGGACATCGCCTGAAAAGTCAATCATTTTTCAGCTCTGCTGCCAAAGCCTCCACCGCCTGGGCCACATAGGCGGGCAGGGGCTGCTCCTCCACCCCGGCCACAAGGACGCCGCAGCTGTTCATGGGAATCAGGAACTTCTTAGCCCGGCAGCTGCCCACCGCCTCGGCCATTGCCGGGGTGACCTCCCCCAGGATGGCATTGGCTACCACTACCCCCACCGGACCCAGCACCCCATCGGCGTCCGCAACGCCCCGGAGCACCGGATTCTCCCCGGTGGCGCCGAAGTCCGCCCCCGCCTTCAGCATGGCGGCGGTGGCTACGGTGTTGGTGCCCAGAGCATAGACCTGGGCCTGGGGCAGGCGGGCCTTGACCCCCTCCACCAGCAGACGGCCCAACCGGCCGCCCTGGCCGTCGATGACCACAATTTTCATAAAAACACCTCGTTTCCGCACCGCTCCGGCCCATTCCCGCATAGGATGTTCCGGGGGGTGATTCTTTGTCTTCCATCTATAACGCCAACAGCGGGGAGCTGCTCACCATGGCGGTGGCTCTCTCGGCCGCACTGGCCCAGGGACAGAGCCAGGCCAATCTGGCCAAGCTGGGGGCCTTTTTCACTATCGTCGGGGACACGTTGAACCTCTACGCCCTCCAGCCCAGCCAGGTGGACCGGGCCGGGACGGCGCTCAGCCTCGCAGATAATCTCTGATTTCCTCCAGCCGGTCGATTGCCCCCTGATAGCCCGCCGCCCAGAGCAGGCGCAGCTTCTCGGTGTCCCGCTCGGTCCGGGCCACCCCCAGGGTGGACTCAGGAGCGATGACAAGAACCTTTCCCTCCCGCTCCGCCTGGAACAGGGCCTCCCGGTCCCGGTTATAGACCTCCGCCCGGTTTTCCATGGCCTCCACGAACGCGGGATAGTCCCGGTACCGCTTCCGAATCAGCTTCATCATGTGGTCGGGCTTGCGGCGGTAGTGCCGGGGACGGGTGAGCACCACAATCACCCGGTCACACTTCTCCAGCCCCCTCCGCCAGGGGATGGCGTCGCCGATGCCGCCGTCCAGATAGGGCTGGCCGTTAATCTCATAGACGGGGAAGAGCAGGGGCATGGCGCAGCTGGCCTGGAGGACGGTGGACTCCTTGTCCCGCCGGGGAACGGACAGGTAGTCCGCCTTTCCGGTGTTCAGGTTGGTGACCACCGCCTCCACCTCGCCGGGGAAGGCGGCAAAGGTGTCGTAATCGAAGGGCACCAGCTCGTTTGGGATGGTGCTAAAGCCGAATTTCAGCCCGAAATAGCTGCGGTTGCTCTTATCTGTCAGGTTGCGCCAGCCCATGTACCGCCTGTCCGGAGCGAAGCGGGTGACCACCTCCAGATTGCGCCGGGGCTGCCGGGACACATAGCTCACCCCGTAGGCGATGCCCGCCGACACGCCGATGACATAGTCCGTCATCACGCCGCCCTCCAGCAGGCCATCACACACACCGCTGGAAAAGATTGCCCGGAGAGCCCCGCCCTCCAACACCAGTCCTGTTTTCATAAAAACCTCCCGCGCCCGCGCCGGGCGCTTTTTCTTTATTATACCCCTTCCCCGGCGATTTTGCAAACTGTCTCAATTTCCTTGACACTGCCCGCCCTTTGGGGGTAAAATACGGTTGATTCATTTTATGCGGAGGTACGCCATGACCACCCACAAAAAAGTATCCGTCCTGCCCATCTACCTGCTGGGCCTGGTGTGGCTGGGCTATGCCCTGGTCTTCCCCCTGAACGCCCCCCTGCACTATATCCTGTGCGCCGGGCTGTCCTTTGCCGCCTTTGTGCTGGGCAAGGCCATCTGGCCCGACAAGGTCTACCAGACCCCCGGCGCGGCCAAGGAGGAGGCCAAGAGGCCCGAGGCCAAAAAGGAGGAGGACCCCAAGATCGCCGCGCTGCGGAAGGAGAAGAACCGGGCCATCTCCGAGCTGCGGCGGCTCAACGACGCCATCCCCGACGAGAAGATCTCCGCTCAGATCGACCACCTGGAGGAGGTCACGGGGAAGATTATCGACCACGTGATTGCCAATCCGGCCAAGCAGCCCCAAATTTCCCGGTTCCTGGACTACTTCCTGCCCACCACCATCAAGCTGCTCAACGCCTATGACCGGATGGACTCCGCCGGCATCTCGGGCAGCAACATCGACGCCACCAAGCAGAAGGTAGAGACCATGCTGGACACCCTGTGCGCCGCCTTTGACAAGCAGCTGGATTCCCTCTTTGGCGACGAGGCCCTGGACATCTCCACCGACATCACCGTGATGGAGAATCTGCTGGCCCAGGAGGGACTGTCCGGAGGCTCCAAACCCACCGGCGGGGCTAACGGGCCTAAACTGGAATTATAATACAGGAGGAACAAAACCATGAGTGACGAACTGAACCTGAACACCACCCCGGAGCTGACCTTCGAGCCCTCTGCCGCCCAGGCGGTGGAGGCCCCGGCTCTGACGTTGGAGCCCTCCGCCCCGGCGGCCCCCCAGGTGGACGAGGCGGCCCAGGCCGCCCGTGACGCTAACGCCGTCAAGCTGGACGAATCCATGCTCAGCGAGGCGGAGAAGAAGATGGTGGAGGACTTCTCCCAGAAGATTGACGTGACCGACAGCAATCTGGTGCTCAACTACGGCGCGGCCGCCCAGAAGAACATCGCCGCCTTCTCCGAGAGCGCCCTGAACAACGTGAAGACCAAGGACCTAGGCGAGGTGGGCGAGGCCCTGTCCTCCCTGGTGGTGGAGCTGAAAACCTTCGGCCAGCCGGAGAAAAAGGGTATTGGCGGCTTCTTCCAGAAGAAGCGCAACGAGCTGGAGGCTATGAAGGCCAGCTACTCCAAGGCCGAGGTCAACGTGGATAAGATCGTCAAGGTGCTGAAGGACCACCAGGTCACCCTGATGAAGGACGTGGCCATGTTCGACCAGATGTATGAGCTGAACACCAAGTATTACAAGGAGCTCACCATGTATATCCTGGCCGGCAAGAAGCGGCTGGAGTACCTGCGCGCCCACGACCTGGCCGAGCTGAAGAAAAAGGCGGAGACTACCGGCGCCCAGGAGGACGCCCAGGCCTACAACGACTTTGCCAACCTGTGCAACCGGTTTGAGAAGAAGCTCCACGACCTGGAGCTCACCCGGATGATCTCCATCCAGATGGGCCCTCAGACCCGCCTGCTGCAAAACAACGACACACAGATGCTGGAGAAAATCCAGTCCTCCCTGGTGAACACCATCCCCCTGTGGAAAAGCCAGATGGTGCTGGCCTTAGGTCTGGAGCACGGCCGGCAGGCCACCGCCGCCCAGGCTGCCGTTACCGATATGACCAATCAGCTGCTGCAAAAGAACGCCGACATGCTGAAAATGGGCACCATCGAGACCGCCCGGGAGGCGGAACGGAGCGTGGTCTCCATTGAGACCTTACAGCACACCAATCAGCAGCTTATCACCACCCTGGACGAGGTGATGCGGATTCAGACCGAGGGAGCTCAGAAGCGGAAGGACGCCGAGGCCGAGCTGGGCCGCATCGAGGGTGAGCTGAAGCAGAAGCTGCTGGAGCTGCGGGGCTGAGTTTAGGAGAACGCTATGAAATTTTTGCAGAAAACCTGGGTGGCCTGGCTGCTCACCGCCGTTATGATTGTGGCGGCTATCGGCATCGGACAGGTCAGAGGCGAACGGCGCGAACCTGAGCCGCTGCCCTCCGGCAGTACCGCGCTGGACGAGAGCCTGTCCACCGCCGGCTACGACAAGTGGATCTGGGACGACGCAGGCATTCTGTCTGCCTCCACCGAGAAGCAGATCAACCTCTACAATGCCAACTGGGATTATCGCTACAACAGTGTGGTGGCCATCGTAACCACCGATTCCACCGGCGATTTGGAGGAGTTCGCCTGGGACCAGGGTATCGACCTGGGCTTGGGCGAGGGGGACGCCATTCTGGCCATCTCAGCCAGGGACGAGGACTGGTTTGTGGCCCCCGGTGACGACTTCTCCACCATCCTCACCAACCGGGTGGTCTCTGACCTGGAGGACATTCTGTCGGGCAAACTGAACGACAAGACAGTCTTAGCCTTTTATGAGGCGCTGAACCAGGTCTATCTGGACAACTTCGGCCTAGGGAACGCCGGGAGCGGCTCCACATATGCCCCGGGCTACTCCGGCGGCGGAACTGTTGCAGGTGTTATGCTGCTGGTATTGATCCTTATTGCCATCGTCCTGGTGGTCAGCGCCATTGACCGGATGCGTTACAACACCTACCGGCGGCAGTATTACGGTGTGGTCAATCCTCCGGTGATGTTCCGGCCCATCTTCTTCTGGCACGGGCCGGGCTCCTACTGGTACCGGCGGCACTGGCATCGGCCTCCCCCTCCCCCGCCCCGGCCTCCCAGAGGTCCCGGCGGCGGCTTTGGCGGCAGCTCCGGCTTCGGAGGGGGCAGCTCCAGCGGCTTCGGCGGCGCCGGCAACCGGGGTCCCAGAGGGGGCGGCACCTTTGGCGGGCGGCCCTCCGGCGGCGGCAGGTCGGGCGGCTTTGGGGGTAGCTTCGGCGGCTCCTCCTTCGGCGGCAGCCGGGGCGGCGGCTCCTTTGGCGGCTCCCGGGGCGGCGGATTTGGCGGTGGTCGGTCCGGCGGCTTCGGCGGCGGTTCCCGGGGCGGAGGCTTCGGCGGACGCCGGTAATCATAAAAAATCAGGCCCTCTCACCTGTTCGGGTGAGAGGGCTCTTACTTATTCATACCTGTATCCGCTCGATGCCGTCCACGGCGGCCTGGATCATCCCCTCGATGTCCAGCGCCTGCTCCGCCGCCTCCAGCTCCTCCAGCGTGGGACGCAGCCGAGGATGGCGGGGGGTAAACACGGTACAGCAGTCCTCATAGGGGAGGATGGAGGTCTCAAAGGTGCCGATTTTCCGGGCAATTTTCACGATATCCTCCTTGTCCATCCCCACCACCGGGCGGAGGATGGGCAAATCCACCACCGCGCCGGTGACGGTCATGGCCTCCATGGTCTGGCTGGCCACCTGGCCCAGACACTCACCGGTGACCAGCGCCTTGGCCCCGCACCGCTGGGCCACCTGCGCGGAGATCCGCATCATAAACCGGCGCATGACCAGGGTGAACAGCTCCTGGGGGACAGACCGGCGCAGCTCCTCCTGAATAGCAGTGAAGGGGACCACATGGACGGTAAGCCGTCCGCACCAGGGGGTGAGCAACCGGGCCAAGTCGAGGACCTTCTCCCTGGCCTCGTTGGAGGTATAGGGGTAGGAGAAGAAGTGGACCATCTCCAGGGCCACCCCCCGCTTGGCGATCATCCAGGAGGCCACCGGGGAATCGATGCCGCCGGACAGCAGAGACACCGCCCGGCCGTTGATGCCCACCGGCAGGCCGCCGGCCCCCGGCTCCGGGTCGGCGTGGACAAAGGCGGCGTAGTCCCGGACCTCAATATGGACGGTAAGCTCCGGGTTGTGGACGTCCACCTTCAAATCGGGGTAGAGCTCGTCCAGCTCGCCGCCCACGTATTGGCTGAGCTGAATAGAGGTCATGGGGAAGGTCTTATCCGCCCGCTTGGTCTCCACCTTGAAGGTGCGGGCGGCGGACAGCTTGTCATCCAGATATTCCCGGGCGGCGGCAAGGATGGCGTCCTTGTCCTTCTCACAGGCCCGAGCCCGGCTGAGACCCACCACGCCGAACACGCGGGTCAGCGCCTCCCAGGCCCCGTCCATGTCACATGCGTCGGTCATGGGCTCCACATAGGTGGTGGACTGGCGGGTGTACACCCGGAACTGGCCCAGATTGTTCAGCCGGCGGTAGATGTTGGCCTGGAGCTTGTCCTCAAAGCTGCGGCGGTTCAGGCCCTTGAGGACCATCTCCCCCAGCTTGAGGAGGATCATTTCGTTCATAATAATCACCTGATTCATAACTGTAGGGCGGGACGACCTCGGCCCGCCGCATGAAACGGCGCGCCGGGTCGTCGCGCCCTACAGAGTTCTGCGGGCGGCCACAGGCCGCCCCTACATATCCTTCCTCTGCCAGTCCGGAATCGCCCTGGCCTGCTCATACAGGCGGACGTAGCTCTGGTGGCGGCTGGGTGCAATCTCCCCCGCCCGTACCGCCGCCAGCACGGCGCAGCCCTTCTCCTTCACATGGGCGCAGTCCTGAAACCGGCACGTTCCCAGGTAAGGGGCAAACTCCCGGAAGGCGTATTGCAGCTCCTCCTTCCGGGCCAGCTCCATCTTGTCCACATCGAAGGATGAGAAGCCCGGGGTGTCCGCCGCCAGCGCCCCGCAAGACAGGCGAAACAGCTCCACATGGCGGGTGGTGTGCCGGCCCCGGCCCAGCTTGTCACTGATCTCGCCGGTGGCCAGGTCAAAATCTGCCTCCAGGGCGTTTAAAATACTGGATTTGCCCACCCCGGAGTTACCGGTGAAGGCGCACACCTTCCCGGCAAGACAGCGCCGGAGGGCGTCCAGCCCCTCCCTGGTCTGGGCGCTCACCCGCAGGGTGGGGAAGCCCGCCTTTTCATAGATGGCAGCCAGCCCATCTCCAGATTCCAGGTCGCACTTGTTGACGCAGATCAGGGTCTCGCACCCCCGGGTGGCGGCGATGGCAGCCACCCGGTCGATAAGGAAGGGGTCGGTCACCGGTACCGCCTGGGAGGCCACCACCACCAGCAGGTCGATGTTGGCCACCGCCGGGCGGTAAAACTCATTTTTCCGGGGGAGTATCTCGTCCAGCGCGCCGGAGCCGTCGGCCAACGGGGTAAACCGCACCCGGTCCCCCACCAGGGGGGACACCCCCGCATGGCGGTGCTTTCCCCGGGCCCGGCAGGTGGTGACAGCCCGGCCGTCGTCCACATAGTAGAAGCCGCTGAGGGCCTTTCGGATTACGCCCTGGCTCATTCGTCAAAATTCACGGGGATGGTGCCTCTGGCCTCGCCGTTGATATAGTAGGCCAGCTCCTTCTGCCCCGTTCCGGTCACCTCGAAGGGGGTCGCCTCGTTTAACGTGGCGTCCTCCAGCTTGCTGCCCACCTCGACGCCGTCCATGAGCAGCCGCACGCTGACCATACCCTCATAGCCGTGGAGGGGGACGGAAACGGTCTTTGTATTGCCTGCAGGGGGCTCCGGCGGCTTGTTGGCCGGGTCGGGGCCCTTGCTGATTACCAGGTTGACCTCGGTGCCCTCGGTCACCTCGGCGTTCTCCAGGGGGTACTGGCTGATAACCTTGCCCTCCTCGATCTCGTCGTCATACTCCTCTTGCTCCACATTGCCCTGCTTCAAGTTTTTATTTTCAATCTCGGCCAACGCCCTGGCCTTGGTCATCCCTACCAGCTTGGGCATGGGGAAGGGCTTATCCTCGGGCCCCTTACTCAACACAATCTGCACCTCCGTGCCCGGGGGCACCTCAACACCCTCCATGGGGGTGTAGGAGATAACAAAGCCCTGCTCAATGGTCTCGCTGTTCTCATAGGAGGGCACGCCGGCCTTCAGCCCGATATTCCGCAGGGCGGTGGAGGCAGTCTGGTAGTCCATGTCGTCCAGGGGGATCATCTCCACCACCTCCGGCCCGCCGCTGATGGTGACCTTGATCTCGGTGACATTCTCTCCCACCTCTTTGCCCCCCTTGGGCTCCTGGTCAATGATGGTGCCGGGGTCGGCATCGTTGGCCACCGTCTCCCCCTCGATGAGGGTAAAGCCGGCCAGCAGCTCGGTGTTGTCCTTCACCGCGTCGTATGCCTCGCCCACCAGCGTGGGGACGGTGTGGGTTTCCGGCGGAGCCAGTATCCCGGGGAAGATGGTCTTCCACAGGAAGGAGAAGATCAGCCCCACAAACAGCAGCACAGCGGCTACGGCCAGCAGCACAGGCCAGATGGGTCCCCGGCGGCGGGAATAGTCCTCCTCGTCGTCATACCGGCGGCGGCGCTGGGGCGGGTAGTCCTCGTCCTCGTACCGGCGGCGGCGCTGAGGGGGATAGTCCTCCTCCTCATACCGGTGCTCGGGAAGGGAGCGGCCGGAGGCGGCGTGGACGGGACGGACCTGGGTGTAATCCTCCTCCGGGTTCTCCTCGGGGATGGGCTCGGAGGCGCTGTAGTCGAAATTGATGCTGGGGTTCTTCCGAAATTCCTCCAGATCGGCCAGCATCTCATCGGCAGACAGATAGCGGTTATCCGGGTTGGGGGCCATGGCCTTCATGGTGATGGCCTCCAGGGCCTCGGGGATGGAGTCGTCCAGCTCCCGGGGGGAGAGGGGGATGGAGTTGATATGCTGGATGGCCACCGACACGGGGGTGTCCCCCTCGAAGGGCAGGCGGCCGGTAATCATCTCGTAGAGGACCACGCCGGCGGAATACAGATCGGACCGGCTGTCAATGTGGCTGCCCCGGGCCTGCTCCGGGGAGATATAGTGCACCGAACCCAAAGCCTCCTGGGTGAGGGTGCTGTGTCCGCCGGAGGCCACCCGGGCAATGCCGAAGTCGGCCACCTTCACGCTGCCGTCCCGCAGCACCATGATGTTATGGGGCTTAATGTCCCGGTGGATGATTCCCCGGCTGTGGGCGTGGCCCAGGGCCTTGGTAATCTGGGTGATGAAGTGGAGGGCCTCCCGCCAGTTCAGCTTGTTGCCCTTCCTCTGCATGTACTGCTTCAGGGTAATGCCGTCGATCAGCTCCATGACGATATACTCCAGCTCGGAGGAGCGGCTCACATCGTATACGGCCACGATATTGGGATGGGACAGCATGGCCACGGCCTGGGACTCGTCGTGGAAGCGGCGGCGGAACTCGGCGTCCTGGGACAGGTCCTCCCGCAGGATCTTGATGGCCACCAGCCGGTTTAAGCGGTGGCACCGGGCCTTATACACCTTGGCCATGCCGCCGGTCCCCACCAGCTCCAGTATCTCGTATCTGTTATCGAGTAATTTACCGATGTATTGGTCCATGGTAAATATCCTCCTATTCTTAGCGTTTCACCAGCACGACAGTCACATTATCCGGCGCGCCCCGGCTCAGGGCAATCTCCAGCAGGCGGTGGCAGCACTGGGCATCTCCCCCGCCGTGGATTACCTCGTAGAGCATCTCCTGCTCGTTGACCACATTGCTCAGTCCGTCGCTGCACAGCAGCAGATAGTCCCCCTCGTTCAGGGGCTGGCGGAAGCAGTCGGCCATCAGGGCAGGCTCCGCCCCCAGGGCCCGGGTGATCAGGTTCTTGTGGGGGTGGGTGCGGGCCTGCTCCCGGGTCAGCTCTCCCCGCTCCACCAGGTCCTCCACCAGGGAGTGATCCCGGGTGACCAGAACAATCCCGTCGGTGTTGATGTGATAGGCCCGGCTGTCCCCCTCGTTGAGGATAACGGCCTCCCGCTCCCCGGCCAGGACCGCCACCATGGTGGTGCCCATGCCGGCGCAGTCGTCGTCGTGGACAGAGCGGTGGAACACCGCCTGGTTGGCCACCGAGGCGGCATGGCCCATCCGCTCCTCCATCGGCCCCTCCTGCCCCGGCTTGAGGAACTCCTCCATGAACAGCTCCACCGCCATTGTGCTGGCCACATTGCCCGCCCGGGCGCCGCCCATGCCGTCGCACACCAGGGCGATTACCCGGCCATCCTCCAGCACCCTGGCTGCGTAGGCATCTTGATTCTGCTGCCGTACCGCGCCGCGGTCGGTAACTCCCCATACCTGCATAGTGCTCAACCTCGTTTCCGCCGGTTTCCCGGCTGCTTGCTTTGTCACATCTTTCGGCAGATTCCACCGCCTGGGATTTGAGAGACGGCCGCAGGCCGCCCTACCGGAGCTCCTGCTTCATGGCCTTGCGGCGCAGCTGGCCGCAGGAGGCGTCGATGTCGCCCCCCAGCCTGCGCCGGACGGTGACCGTTACGCCGTGCCCCTCCAGACGCTTCTGGAACGCCGCCACCCGGCGGCTGGGCTTTAAGGGGCTCTCCTCCACCTCGTTGAGAGGGATGAGATTCACATGGGCCGGGGCGCCCCGCAGCCGTTTGGCCAACAGGTCGGCCTGCCAGTCGGCGTCGTTCACCCCGTCGATCATGGCGTACTCATAGGAGATACGCCGCCCGGTTTTTTCAAAATACCGGCGGCAGGTCTCCATCAATTTCTCCACGCCCACGCTCTGATTGACGGGCATGATTCTGCTCCGGGTCTCATCATCCGGGGCGTGGAGAGAAACCGATAACGTTAATTGTAACCCATACCCGGCCAGTTTGTCAATTTGCCCCACTAAACCGCAGGTGGACAGGGAGATGTGCCGCATCCCGATGTTCAGCCCTTCGGGGTGGTTTACCAGGGTCAAAAAGCGCAAAACCGTGTCAAAATTGTCCAGTGGCTCCCCAATTCCCATCAAAACGATGTTGGAAACAGGCACTCCGCTGTCAATTTGGGTAAAAAGCACCTGATCCAACATTTCTGCCGGCGTCAGGTCCCGGACCTTCCCCGCGATGGTGGAGGCGCAGAAGGCACACCCCATCCGGCACCCCACCTGGCAGGAAATACACACCGTATTGCCGTGCTGGTAGCGCATGAGCACCGACTCCACGCAGTTGCCGTCGGCCAGCTGCCACAGATATTTGATGGTGCCGTCCTGAGCCGACTCCTGCTTCCGGGCCACGGTGGGCAGGGTCAGGAGGGCCGTCTCCTCCAGCTTCTGCCGCAGGGCCTTGGACAGGTTTGTCATCTCCTGGAAGGAGGTGACCCCCCGGTACAGCCACTGAAAGACCTGCTTGGCCCGGAAGGCGGGCTCCCCCAACTCCTTCAGCCAGACAGCCAGCTCCTCAGGGGTCATGGATTTGATATCAACCACAGGGCTCACCCCCTCTGCGCAGTTTCGCGATGAAAAACCCGTCCGTCCCCTGGCGGTGGGGCCAGAGGGTGAGTATCCCCCCTCGGGCGTCCCCCACGTGCTCGGGCAGGGGGAAGCCCTCCGCCTGAAAGTCCGGGTGATCCGCCAGAAAGCCCAGGGCCACCGCCTCATTCTCCCGGCGCAGGAGGGTGCAGGTGGAGTAGACCAGCACCCCGCCGGGTTTCACATACCGGGCTGCGTTGTCCAGAATGGCCCGCTGGACCTGGGGCAGATCCGCCAACGGCCCCGGGTCCTTGTAGCGGATATCCGGCTTCTTCCGGATAACTCCCAGGCCGGAGCAGGGGGCGTCCACCAGCACCCGGTCAAAGGCGCTTTCCCACTCGGGGCGGAACGCCTTACCGTCGGCGGTCATGGGGGTAATATTTTCAAGGCCCAGGCGGTCCGCCCCGGCCTGAATCAGCTTCTTCTTGTGGGGGTGGAGGTCACAGGAGATCACCTCACCCCTCCCCTCCATCCGGATTGCGCAGGCAAAGCTCTTGCCGCCAGGGGCGGCGCAGCAGTCCAGCACCTGCATGTCCGGCTTGGGGTCCAGCGCCAGGGCGGCCAGCTTGCTGGCCGGGTCCTGAACATAAAACAGGCCGTCACGGAAGGCGGCCAGCCGCTCCAGATTGCCCGTTTTGGACAGAATCAGGCAATCGGCCAGCCAGGGGTGGGGCTGGGCTGTAACCCCCTCCTCCGCCAGCGCTTCGGCCAGCCCCTCCACCGTGGTTTGGGTGGTGTTGGCCATGGCGGTGATGGGGGCCTGGCTGTTGTTAGCGGCCAGCAGTCTGGCTGTCTCCTCGCTGCCCAGGGCGGTGAGGAGCTCCCTCACCAGCCATTCCGGGTGGGAGTAGAGGGTGGACAGGTAGCTCACCGGGTCGGTCTGTGGGACGGTGGGCAGGCCGCCCAGGTTCCGCTCCAGATTGCGCAAAATACCGTTGACCATCCCCGCCGCCCGGGGATTTTTGCAGTGCTTTCGGGTCAGCTCCACCGAGGCGTTTACCGCCGCGCTGTGGGGAATCTTGTCCAGAAAGAGCATCTGGTAAGCCCCCAGCCGCAGGGCCTCCACCACCCGGCCCTCCATCCGCTTCAGGGGGAGATTGGAGAAGTGGGACAGGTAGAAGTCCAGCAGCAGCCGGTTTTGCAGCACGCCGAAGCACAGCTGGGTGGCTAAAGCCCCGTCCCGGCTGTCCAGTCCGGCGGAGGCCAGCCGCTTTTTCAAAATGGCGTCCGACCATCCCCCCTGCCGCTGGCAGTCGTTCAGCGCCAGCAGCGCCGCTTCCCGGGCGTCCATGGACATCTACCTCCCTCTGTTGCTGGTGTAGGGGCGGACATTGTCCGCCCGCCGTTATCCATCCCGGGGCTGGACGGGCGCACAATGTGCGCCCCTACATGGCTGTCATCCGTAAGGGACGGAGCCCGTCCCCTACCCTGTATCACACCTGAATCGGGTGTCCCGCCAGGTAGGCGGCGGCGGTCATTTTCTTTTTTCCGGGGGGCTGGAGCTCCAGGATGCGCAGGACGTTTCCGTCTCCGCAGGCCACATCTATGCCGTTTTTATCGGCGGCGGCGATGGCGCCAGGGAGGGCATCGGTGTGCTTCTCCACCACTTGCCCCCCCCAGAGCTTGATGGGCTCGCCGGAAATCACATCCGTGGAGGCCCCCGGCCAGGGGTCCAGTCCCCGGATCTGGTTATAAATCTCCTGTGCGCTCCGGGTCCAGTCCACCGGGGACAGGGCCTTGGACAGCATAGGGGCCGGGGTGGCCTTCGCGTGGTCCTGGGGGGTGTAGCGGGCCGTCCCGGCCTCAATCTGGGCCACGGCCTCCACCACCAGCTTTCCGCCCAGCTCCGCCAGCCGGCCGTAAAGCATACCCGCCGTCTCCGACTGGTGGATGGGGGTGGACTGCTGGAGGATGATGTCCCCCGCGTCCATGTCGTGGGCCATGCGCTGGATGGTGACGCCGGTCTCCGATTCTCCGTTGAGGATAGCCCAGTTGATGGGGGCGGAGCCCCGGTACTTGGGCAGGAGGGAGGAGTGGACGTTGATGCACCCCCTGGGGGGCAGGTTCAAAATCTCGTCGGGGAGGAAGCGGCCGTAGGCCGCCACCACGATCAGCTCCGGGTCCAGCTCCTTCAAAATGGCCAGGGCGGCCCCGTCCCGCAGGGTCTCCGGCTGATAGACCGGGATGTTGTACCCGATGGTGTTATAGTTGAGGGTGCACCGCTTCACGATAGGGGGCTCCAGCTTGTTTTGATGCCGGCCCACCGGCTTATCCGGCTGGCAGAACACCCCCACCACCTCATGCCCGCCAATCAGCGCCTTGAGAGAGGGGATGGCAAACTCGGGGGTGCCCATAAAGACAAGCCTCATCGTCTTCTCCTTCCTCGTCTCTCCCGCTTCGGATGGTTCGCCTGCTCCCCCTCCTGGGCCAGAATCTCGTCCAGCTCCTCGGCGGTATACAGACGCTCGGTGAGCTCGGTGTACATGTGGCCGTCCAGATGGCTGATTTCGTGGCAGAAGCAGCGGGCGGTCATGTCCGTCCCCTCCATCTCAAACCACTGGCCGTTCCGGTCCTGGGCCCTGATCTTTACCCAGTCGGGCCGCATCACATTGCCCCACATGCCGGGCAGGGACAGGCAGCCCTCCCAGCCGGGCTGCTCCCCCCGCTGGTCCAGAATCTCCGGGTTAACCATCTCCAGCATGCTCTCGTCCTCCAGCAGCACAATGGCCGCCCGGCGGAGGATGCCTACCTGAGGGGCCGCCAGCCCCATGCCGTTGGCCTGGGTCAGGGTCTCCTTCAGGTCGTCCAGCAGATCGGCCAGCTTGTCATCAAACCGGGTGACGGGGTGGCACACCTTATTCAGCGCGGGGTCGTCCTGGGTTAAAATCGTCCTGATTGCCATACTTCCTTCTCCTTTGGGCTTATTCTCAATTATGATAGGGGTCCGCGTCCGCGTAGACGGAGACACCCCGGTTTTCCTTATCCCGGTGGGCCGCCTGGAGGAGGTAGGCCAGCAGGGCCCGGAACTCCTTCCCCGGCTGTCCGGTGAGGGTGAGGCGGTAGCGATAGCGGTTGTTCACCTTAGCCACGGCGGCGGGGACAGGGCCAAGGAGCTGCCACTGGCCGGGAATTTTGGGCAGGTCCTGCTCCAGACAGCGGCGCAGGCGGGAACAGCACCGCAGCACCGCTCCCTCCTCCAGGCCGGAGGCGGTAATCACCACATGCCGGGCAAAGGGCGGGTCGTTCCGCAGCCGGCGCAGCTCGATTTCCCGCTCATAGAAGCCGTCGTAATCCTGAAGGGCGGCACAGCGGATCACGTCGTTTTTGGGGGTGAAGGTCTGGATCACCGCCCGGCCCTGCTTCTCCCCCCGGCCCGCCCGGCCCACCACCTGGGTCAGGAGGGAAAAGGTCCGCTCCCCCGCCCGGAAGTCGTCCACATAGAGGGACAGGTCGGGGGCCACCACCCCCACCAGGGTGACATTTTCAAAATCCAGCCCCTTGGCCACCATCTGGGTGCCCACCAGCACAGGGATGCGCTCCCTGCGAAAGCGGTCCAGCAGTTCCTCGTGGGGGTGGGCAGCGGAGACGGTATCCGTATCCATCCGCAGCACCTCCGCCCAGGGGAACAGGTCCCGCAGCTCCTCCTCCACCCGCTGGGTGCCGGTGCCCACAAAATTGAGCAGTCCGCCGCAGGCGGGGCACACCGGAGGCAGGGGCTGGGAGTGGCCGCAGTGGTGGCACATGAGGCGGTTGTTGGCCGAGTGGTAGGTCAGCTTTACTGAGCACCGGGGGCACTCGGGCACCTCCCCACACTCCCCGCAGGACACCATCCGGCTGGCCCCCCGGCGGTTCAGGAACAGGATGGCCTGCTCCTCCCGCTTAAAGTTCTCCGCCAGCTCCTCCCGCAGGACAGAGCTGATGGCCCCGGCATTGCCTTGGCGCAGCTCCTCCTTCAGGTCCACCACCAGCACCTGGGGCAAAGCCTTCCGGTTGTAGCGTGTTTTCAGCTGAAACAGCCCGATCTGGCCCTCCTTTGCCTGATACATGGTCTCCACCGACGGGGTAGCCGAGCCCAGCACCAGCAGGGCCCGATTCTGAACACAGCGGTATTTGGCCACATCCCGGGCGTGGTAGCGGGGGACGTTTTCCGATTTGTAGCTGCCCTCCTGCTCCTCGTCCAGAATGATGAGACCCAGATTGTCCAGGGGGGCAAAGACGGCCGAGCGGGTGCCAATCACCACCGGGGCCTCCCCACGACGGGCCCGCTTCCACTCGTCGTACCGCTCCCCCGTGCGCAGCGAGCTGTGGAGCACCGCAACCTGTCTGCCGAAGTGGGCGGCAAAGATCCGCAGCAGCTGGGGGGTGAGGACGATCTCGGGCACCAGCACCAGGGCGGTGCGTCCCCGGGCCAGGGTCTCCTGAATCAGGCGGATGTAGACCTGGGTCTTGCCGCTGCCCGTCACACCGTAGAGCAGGGCGGCGGCGGGCTTCCCCTGTCGGGCCAGGGCGTCCAGCCCCTCAAAGGCCGCCTGCTGCTCTTTATTGAGCACCGGGGGCTCCGCCGGGGCCACGTCCTCCAGGGGAATCCGACGCAGCACCTCCTGCTTCTCCAGCGTGAGGATGCCGCTTTTTTCCAGGGATTTCAGGGTGGAGGCGGAGGCCCCGGTGAAGTAGCACAGGTCCTTCACCGATGCGGCGCCCAGGGCGCACAGCAGCTCGGTCACGGCGTACCGCAGGGGGGCGGACTTCCGTCTGGAGGCCACCATAGCCATGGCGTCCTCCGCCGGGACAGCCAGCACCGCCAGCTTCTCCTTCTTATCCCCCACCGCCCGCTGAGCGGCGGTCTCCAGGGCGGTCACCCCGGCCTCGGTGAGCCGGCGGATGGCGGGGTTGGGGTCTCTGGCCCCGAAGGCCAGGCGTATCTGCTCCATATCCCCCTTGCCGCCCCAGCTCCAAAGCAGGTCCAGCAGCTGGACGGCGGCGGACGAGCCCTCGGCGGCCCGGTAGGCCCGCTCCCGGTCCACCCCCGGCCGGACGGCCACCTGGTCCCGCAGGGAGAAATACAGCCCTGCGGGCAGCATGGCCTTTACACAGTCGTAAACGGTGCAGAAGCAGCGTTCCCGCATCCACAGGGCCAGCTGGATGGCTCTGGCGTCCAGCACCGGCTGGTCGTCCAGCACCGCCTGAATCAGCTTCAGCGACTCCCCCGCCGAGGGGGCCTCATACAGGGAGAGCACCAGTCCGTCCGACCCCCGGTTGCCCGCGGCGAAGGGCACCAGCACCCGCATCCCGGGCTCCAGCCGCCCCTCCAGCTCCCGGGGCACCAGGTAGTCATAGGGTTTGTCAATGGCGTACACCGCCCTGGCGACGGCCACCTTTGCGATTTTTCTGCCCAAGGGCCATCACCCCCTTTTTGTCCCCTCCCAAGGGAAAACGGCCACGACAAGTCGCAGCCCTACAAAATTTCTGTGTAGGGACACGACTTGTCGTGTCCATTCCAATCCGAATGGCGGCGGACCGGCCTTCAGCCCTCCGCCTGCTCCGGTTCGCCGGCCCTGTTGTCCAGCTCGCCTCTGGCCACGGCCTGGATGGCGATGCTCACCGGCTTTTCATCCAGGGGTTCGCCGGCCATCTCGGCCTCCCGGGCGATGCGGCGGGCCTTGCAGGCCACCACGTTTACCAGCTCATAGCGGCTGGGCACTTTTTCCAGCAGATCCTTCATTGCGGGTTCCAGCATCATAATAAAAACTCCTTATTCCTGTTATCGTCACGCCCCAGAGGCATGTCACGCACCTCTGTCTGGCGCTCCTTCTATTGTTACGCAAACTGGGTCAGAATAGACTTTCGGTTTTCCACCCTGCACTCGGCTGCGGTGAGAACGGCCTCAATCTCCGCCACCGCCCCCGACACCTTGTCGTTAATGACCAGGTAGTCGTAGTTGGGAATCTCCCGGAACTCCACCCTGGCCTTCTCCAGCCGGCCGGCAATCACATCCTCGCCGTCGGTGCCCCGGCGGTGGAGGCGGCGGGACAGCTCCTCGAAGGAGGGGGGGATGATGAAGATGAACAGGGCCCCGGGGCACCGCGCACGCACCTTGGCCGCCCCTTGGACCTCGATGTCCAGCAGCACATCCACGCCGGCGTCCAGCTTGTCCTGAATGGCCTTCAGCGAGGTGCCGTAGTAGTTGCTCACATACTCTGCGTACTCCAGCAGCTCGCCGGCGGCGATCATCCGCTCAAACTCCGCCCGGTCCACAAAGTTGTAATTCACCCCGTCCTGCTCCCCCACCCGGGGCTGCCGGGTGGTGTAAGACACGGAAAAATAAATGTTGTCCCGCTGGCTGAGCAGCTCGGCGATTACGGTGCTCTTGCCCACGCCCGACGGTCCGGACAGCACAATCAGCTGGCCCTTTTCCTTTTTCATGGCTTCTCCTCCCCGCTGTCCGGCTCCCTGCCCTCCAGGCGGCCGGCGATGACCTCCGGCGCCAGGGCGGACAACACCACATGGTCGTTGTCCATTATCAGGACCGCTCTGGTTTTGTGCCCGTAGGTGGCGTCAATGAGAATCCCCCGCTCCCTGGCCTCCTGGGCCATGCGCTTTATGGGGGCGGAGTCCGGGCTGACCACCGCCACCAGCCTGCCGGCGGATACCAGACTGCCAAAGCCGATGTTGATGAGCTTCAATCTATTCCCTCCCGCCATTCTTGTCCTGTAGGGCGCGCCGACCTCGGCGCGCCGTTTTTCCGGTCTCCATATTTTCGGCGTGCCGAGTCGTCACGCCCTACAAACTGATTCTATTCGATATTCTGCACCTGCTCCCGAATCTTCTCGATCTCCGCCTTGATGTCTACCACCTGGGCGGAAATCTCGATGTCGCTGCACTTGGAGCCGATGGTGTTGGCCTCCCGGTTAAACTCCTGAATGAGGAAGTCCAGCTTCCGGCCGGTGGCTCCCCCCCTGGAGAGCATCTCCCGAAGCTGGCCGATGTGGCTGCGCAGGCGGACGGTCTCCTCATCCACAGCCACCTTGTCAGCGAAAATGGCCGCCTCGGTGAGGATGCGGGCGGGGTCCAGCTGGGTGTTGGACAGCACCTCATTCATCCGGGCCTCCAGCTTGGACCGGTACTCGGCCACCGTCTGGGGGGAGCGCTGCTCCACTAGGGCCACCTTCTCCTCGATGGTTGCGACCCGGGACAGGATATCCTCCTTCAGCCGCTCCCCCTCCCGGGTGCGCATCTGGTCGAAGTCGGCCAAGGCCCGGTCCAGCACGGAGCAGATATCCCTGGCCATCTGTTCCACGTCCTCCTCCGCCTTCTCGGCCAGCAGGACCTCCGGAAAGCGGGACAGCAGGGACACGGATATCTCCCCCGACAGGCCGTAGTCCTCTGAGAGCTGTTTCAGGGCCTGGTAGTAGCCGTCGGCCACCGGCCGGTTCACCGACACCTGCACCTTATCGGCGCCGGCGCTGTCCAGGGTAACGAACACATCCACCTTTCCCCGTGAGATCACGCCCTGCACCCGGCTTTTGATGCCGTCCTCCGCAAAGAGGTACAGCCGGGGAATGCGGACGTTGCAGTCCAGATAGCGGTTATTTACGGAGCGCAGCTCCACAGTTATGGTACAGCCGTTGAAGATTTCCTCTGCCCGGCCGTACCCGGTCATGCTTTTGACCATGTTATTCACTCCTTAATGTCCTTTCGCGCGGTACAGACGGGTGCGCAAAAGGGTAATAAGTTGGGATAAGCCAATGTCATAACAGATAAAAACCACGCCGCCCAGAACATAGACCAGCACAGCATTGCTGGCCAGCCATGCCGGAGCCTCGGGCAGAAACAGCTCCTGAAACACAAACCAGAACAGGGTAAGGGTCATTTCAAACCAGCACAGCTTCAGCCCCCACTCCACCGCCAGGCGGTCCAGCGTTTCGATGCGGCCCTTTATCACCGGATACAGCCCCAAAAAGGCCAGAAACAGCAGGGCCACCCCCTTGTCGGGCAGCATAAAAAGGCCAAGCAGAGAGGCGGCCGCCCAGCACAGGCAGCCCGCAGTCCGCCCGGCGTAGAGAGTGGCGGCCATGGGGAACAGTCCGGCGGCGGCGGTGAGGCCGATCCGGCCCGAGGGGGCCACACAGGCCAGCCACAGGACCACCAGACTGCCCGCCGCCATCACTCCGCCCAGCGCCGTACCGACGCTCTGTTTTCTATCCCGCCCGGCCATTTAACAGCGGCCTCCCCCACACAGGCAGTTGAGGCACATCATGGTGGTACAGCAGTCCATGGCGTCCATCCCCGTGGTGTAGCCCGCGGGGCGGTAGCCACCCATGGTCCCCCGCTGCATCACGGACAGGGCCTGGCGGTACTCCATGTTGTTAGGCTCCATCTGTACGGCCCGGACATAGTTCTGCATGGCCTCGTCCATCCAGCCCTTCCGGTAGGCGATGCTGCCCGACAGGAAGTACCACTCCCCGTTCTTCTGGCCCACCTCGTAGAGCAGCTGCTCCGCCTGGTTCAGGTCGCCCATGTTGATCAGATTGCGGATGCGGGCATAGGCGGGGTCGCCGGAGGAGTAACTCCTCTGCTGGTAGCCGCCATAGCCCCCTGGGGAGCTCCCCGAATAGCCCCCCGACCGCTGCTTGGTGATGGTGTCGTAGGCCTCGTTGATCTCCTTCATCTTCTCCTCGGCCAGGTCGGCCAGGGGGTTGTTCTGATAGTTGTCGGGGTGATATTTTCGGGCCAGCTCCCGATAAGCCTTTTTCACCTCGTCGTCGCTGGCGTTCTGACTCACGCCCAAAACGCTGTACGGGTCTCTCATGTGTCGTTTCTCCAAATCTTTTGTTTTTTTATATCGCGCCAGGTCCCATCAAACACGGCCCTCTCCACCAGAGGCAGGCCGAGGTATACAATATTTTCCAGCAGAGCCGTCCGGCAGCCGAAATCCCCCAGCTGGAGGGCGGCTCCCATCTGGGCCAGGGAATTGTCCATGGTCAGCCGCAGGGCCCCGTCGTCCCCAGCCGGGCCGTAGCGGGCGGCCACCGGGTTGTACCGGCCGGACTGCCTGTCCTCCTCCAGATCGTCCCGGGCGTCGGCCAGGTAAATCCATCGGCCCAGGTGGTACAGCAGCTGGGCCAGCACCCGCCCCCGCTCCCCCTCCCGGGGGGCGGCCGACTGGAGCAGCCTGGCAAAGGTGTCCGCCGTCCGGTCCAGCGAGGGGCAGCTCTCCCGCTCCAGAGCGGACAGCTCGGCCAGACAGTCCCGTACCGTCCCGTCAAAGGCGGAGCAGCGCCGGGCGGCCTTTCGATAGGCGGGCCGCAGCAGCAGGGACAGTGCCCGGGCGGGCAGGCCCTTTACCGGGCCCTCGTCCTGCACCCCGTCCCGCAGCTTCCACCAGGCCAGAATCACACTCTCGTCGGCGGCCAGCTCCAGGGCGGGACTGTCGGGACACATGGGCAGCTTCCGCAGGGGGTTGGCGTGGCACCGGCCCCGGCAGGGGGTGAAGCCCTCCTCCGGCTCCCACAGCAGCAGGGCGAGAAAGGTAAAATCAAAGTTGAGAAGCATGGGGGCAATCAGGCCATACCGCCGCCGGAGACAGCGGCACAGGCCGCAGTAGGTCGCCCGGTACAGGTCGAAATCCTTACATTTCAGCTCCGGCCGGAAGGGGCGCACATAGCCGAACATCCCTTACCCCCGCCGCAGCTGCTTCAGGATGGCAAACTCCGGGGCGGCGCTCCGGGTGATGGCCCGGTTCATGAGGAAGGCGGGGATAAAGCCGGCAGCCAGCCCCAGAAGGGCTGTTACCATGGCGGTCAGCTCACTGAGATGGAGCAGATTCGTCCCCAGGGCGTAGCCCACCCCCAGCCCCACACAGGGCAGGAGGAACACCGCCACCGAGGGGCTGATGTTGTGTCCGTCGGAGGGCTCCACCTCCACAAAGTCGCCGGGTTTGGCCCCGATGCCGTTTGTGGCCAGGGCCAGAATCTCCTGGGGCGGCTTGGCCGAGCAGCCGGCGCAGGCCCCGTCGCAGTGCAGGCCGCACTCCATCTGCCGCAGGAGGGACACCTCGGCCACTCCCTCCCGGACAATTTTCTTTACAATCGCGTTTTGAACCATAATATTCCCCGCTTATCTGCTGATATTAACCGAAATGCTGTATTCTCCGATCACGCCCACCGTGCTGGTACCGTCCAGATAGACATGGGCGCGCACCTGCTGGGTGCCCTCGGTGGTCACATCGGACAGGTTGGCCACAACGCGTATCTGGCTGGCGTCAATGTTCGCCAGTTCCTCCGCCGGCCCCCGGACCGTTATCAGAACGCTCTGGGTCACCACATCTACGGTGTAGCCGTCTGGCTTGTTGGTGGTGCGGATATTGGACACAACGAAGACCTCGGTGTCCAGCCCTTCCACCGTCACCTTGACAGTGGCCGTGGTCAGGCCGCTCTCATTGGTCAGGCTGGGATCCAGAGTGATGGGCCGGGTAAAGGAATTGGTGCCCACCACATCGGATAGATTAATAGAGCCCAGCGAGATCTCCTCCAGCCCCTCCAGGTCGGCCTCGGAGCCGGAGACCACAATGGTCCGGGGATCAATGCCCCACACGGCATCATCCCCGGTGGCGCCGCCGCCGGGCAGAAGGTTGACAGTGAGGGGCACTTCCTTCATCATTACCACCGGCACCACCACGTAGGCGGTCTCGGCGCTGAAGGTAAGCTCCAGATCGGTCAGGGGCTTGCCCTGCTTGTCCAGAGGGGTCAGGGGCAGGTCGCCGGCAAAGCGCTCGCTCAGCTCCTCGGTTTTGAGAATGGCCACAACCTTGTCCACCTGGTTCACCTGCTCCACCGGGCCGCTGACCACCACCTTCTCCGGTTCAATGGCGGGGGTGCCCATCTGATAGACGCCGGCCACCTTTCCCTCCAGCTTGAACTGAATGTCGAAGGTCTTGCTGTACAGCTTTTCCACTTTTACGGTGACGGTGGTCCGCAAGGCGGTCAGGTCGTCAGTATTGACGCCCTCCGGCCATACCTCCCGCCAGCGCAGGGTATTTTCCCCCTCCACGCAGCTGGAGACGTCTACCCGCACATACAGACCGCTCCGGTTGCGCAGCAGGTTGGTCCGGGCGCTGGTGGGGCCCTCTACCCGCAGCTCCACCACCTGGGGGGATATCTCCGAGATGGCCAGGCCCTGGCTGGCCAGCACATTGGCGCCTGTGACCTCCACCCGCACATTGTGGATGTTGGTGACCCCGCTGGGGTCCACCGCGGCCCGTACATAGAACCAGAAGATGATGGCCAGCAGAATCGACAGTAAAATGTAGACCCACCGGCTCTCCTTCAGCCGTGCCATCATAGCTGGCCGCCCTCCTCTCGCTTGCCTCCGCCCAGCAGCATCCCCACCAGGGGGAGCTGACCACTCTTTTTCTCCTCCTGCTTGTCATTGAGGAGCTCGTTGCGCAGCAGGCGCTCCAGGGTCTCGGGGGCCAGGTGCCGCTTGAGCATTCCGCCCACGGCGGCGGAGATGGAGCCCGTCTCCTCCGAGACGATGACCACCACGGCGTCGGAGTGCTCGCTCATGCCGATGCCCGCCCGGTGGCGCATCCCCAGGTCCCGGCTCAGGTTCACGTTGCCCGACAGGGGGAGCATACAGCCCGCCCCCACAATCCGACCGTCCCGGACGATAACCGCCCCGTCGTGGAGGGGGGCCTTGTTCCAGAATATGTTCTTCAAAAGCTCGCTGGACACACTGCAGTCCAGGGCGGTACCCGTTTTAATCACGTCGTCCAGCAGGTTCTGCCGCTCAAATACCATCAGCGCCCCCACCTTGTCCCGGGACAGGTCGGTGTAGGCCTCGGTGGTCTGGAGGATGGCGGTCTCCACCTCCTGGCCCGCCTCCTTGGTGGAGGCAAAGACAAGGCCCAGCCGGCCGCTGCCCATCCGCTCCAGAAAGCGGCGAATCTCCGGCTGAAAGAGGACCGCCAGCACCACAATGCCCCACTGCACCACCCGGTCCAGCAGCCAGCTGGTGGCGGTAAGTCCCAGGAAGTTGGAGGAGGAAAGCGCCATTGCCAGCCCCAGAATCAGCAGACCCCGGAGCACCCGGCCCGAGCTGGTTTTACGCAGCATCCACAGCAGCTTGTAGATGACAAAGGACAGGATGGCAATATCCAGGATATCTGTCAGCTGGAGCTGAAGCAGGGGGAAATTGGACTGTAAAAATATCTGTATGTTGTGAAACGGCTCTGCCACAGGTCCCACCTCATCTTTTATCCACGGAGCGCAAAATACTTCATCATCGTATTATACGATATTTCCAAAGGTTTGGCAACCATAAAGACAAATTCCCCCGTGAAAATTTTAGGAACTGTCTCCGGCGGCAAATGAGGGCGGCTGTCAGCCGCCCCCATTCCGGCAGGTCGCGCTCAGGCCCCCGCAATCTCCCCCAGGGTCCGGAGGAACTGGTCAATTTCCCGCTCGGTGTTAAAGGCGGAGACGCTGGCCCGCAGGGCGCCCGTCTCCAGGGTGCCCGCCGTCTCGTGGGCCAGGGGGGCGCAGTGGAGCCCGGCCCGGAGGGCGATTCCCCGGCCGCCCAGGGCCTCCCCCACCTCCTCGCAGTCCCGCCCCTTCATACAGAAGGAGAGCACCCCGCTCTGGACCGCCGGGTCCTCCGCCTGGAAGGCGGTCACACCGGAGATGGCACGCAGGCCCTTTCCCATGCTTCGGATGAGCCCGGCCTCCTGGGCGGCGATATTCTCCACCCCCAGGTTGTTTACATAGCGCAGGCCCTCCAGCAGGCCGGCGATGCCGGCCACGTTGTGCGTGCCCGCCTCCAGGCGGTCGGGCAGGAAGTCGGGCATGGACTGCCGGCGGGACTCGCTGCCCGTGCCCCCCTCCAGCAGGGGAGCGGGGTCAACGCCGCACAGCAGCAGGCCGGTACCCTGGGGGCCATACAGCCCCTTGTGGCCCGGCATGGCGATGAATGCCGCCCCCAGCCCGGTGAAATCCACCGGCACGCAGCCCGCCGACTGGGAGGCGTCGATAATCAGCGGCACCCCCCGCACCCGGCACAGGGCGGCGATGCCCTCGATGGGCAGGATAAAGCCGAATACGTTGGAGACATGGGTGCATACCGCCAGGTCCGCCCCCTTGTCCAGCTCCCGGCGGAAGGCGGCCAGCACCGCCCCCTGGTCAAAGAGCGGCCCCCGGGCCACCCGGATATCCGCCTTCAGCGCGTGGAGGGGACGGGTGACAGCGTTGTGCTCATAGCCGGAGATCACCACCCGGCTGCCCGGGCTGGCCAGAGTCTTGATGGCGATGTTCAGCCCGTGGGTGGCGTTGAAGGTGAACACCACTCGCTCCGGGTCCTTCACATGAAACAGTTGGGCGGCCTCCTCCCGGCAGGCGAAGGCCTTTTCTGCCGCTGCCATGGCGGGCCAGTGCCCTCCCCGCCCCGGGCTGGCCAGGTGGTTGATGGCCCAGGCGGTGGCCGTCGCCACGGCGGCGGGCTTCTGCATGGTGGTGGCGGCGCTGTCCAGATAAATCACAGGGCCACCTCCTGATAGCTGCCGTCCCCGGCGGTGATATACACCCGCTTGGGGGTGAGCCCCACCCGCTGGAGGATGCGCAGGGAGTCGGGCAGATTGCGCTGGGATATTTTTACCGAGTGGCTGCACCCCTCGCCGGAGATGCTCTTAGGGGAGCGCAGCACCCGGGCGGTGATCCCCGCCCGCTCCAGCGCCGCGGCGGTGCGCTGGGCGTAGGTCAGTGAGCGGCATACGATTAAATAATAGAGCATGGCATAGTTTCCTTTCTGGGGGGAAATCCATCCGCCCCGCAGAAATAGCCGGGAGGGGAACTTCCGTTCCCCTCTCGCATCAGTCTATGCCGTTGTCCCCGCGGTTGACACTCTCCCAACAGGGGCAGAGCCCCCGCACCATATCCCAAAATCATTCAGTGGCGGGGGGCACCTCCAGGGTGAACCGGCCCAGCTTGCTTCCCCGGTACTCGTCCAGCAGGACACGGGCCATGCGCTCGGTGTCCAGCTCATTGCCGGAGACGCGCATCCCCCGGCGCGCGGCGCAGGCCTGAAGGAGACGGTAGCCCCAGGCTACGTCGTTCTCCCCCTCCTCCCGCCCGGGGACTTCGGTGAGCTTGTAGCCGTCCGTCAGCGCCTGGGGGTAGCGCTCCCCCAGCAGGGCCATGAAGTGGCAGCCCAGGGTCTCCACGTCCATAATCTCGTCCTTCACCGCCCCGGTAAAGGCCAGATTCATGCCGGTGGTCTCGTCCTCAAACTTGGGCCAGAGGATGCCAGGGGTGTCCAGCAGGTCCAGCCCCTGGTCCACGTGGACCCACTGCTTGCCCCGGGTGACGCCGGGGCGGTCGCTGGCCTTGGCCGATTTCTTTTTGGCCACCTTGTTGATAAAGGTGGACTTGCCCACGTTGGGCACCCCCACCACCATGGCCCGGACCGGACGGCCCACCTGGCCCTTCTCTCGCCATTTGGCAATCTGGTCCCGGAGCACCCCCTGGACCACGGCGGAAAACTGATTGATCCCCCGGCCGGACCGGGCGTCGGTCTCCAGCACGGAGTGGCCCTGGCCCCGGAAGCAGGCCCCCCAGGCCTTGTTCTGGGCAGGGTCGGCCTGGTCCGCCCGGTTGAGAACAATCAAGCGAGGCTTGCCGGCGCAGATGGCGTCAATGTCCGGGTTGCGGCTGGAGGCCGGGATGCGGGCGTCGATGATCTCCACCACCACGTCCACCAGCTTCAGGTCGGCCTCGATCTGCCGCCGGGTCTTGGTCATGTGGCCGGGATACCATTGGATGTTCATAGGAGACCTCCTGAAATTCAGAAATTTGTAAGAAACCTGTCCGCTTTTTTGTAAGAAATATCTGGTATCCTCTCCCTATAATTTTTTAAGGAGGGAACCACATTGAGTTTTTTCGCGTTAAAAATCATCGCCCTGCTGTCCATGCTGTGGGACCACGTCACCTATGTCTGGCCCCTGACCCTGACGGTGGAGGTCCTGTTCTTCCCCGACGCCGCCGAGACCATCCCGGCCCTTCTGGTTCTCCAGCGGGCCACCGACTACATCGGCCGCATCGCCGCCCCCATCTTTCTGTTCTCCATCGCCAACGGCTACCGGCACACCCGGAATTTTAAAAAATACGCCCTGCGGCTGCTGATCTTTGCCTGTCTGGCGGAGTATCCCTATTATCTCCTGTTCGGCTTTCACGGCAACATCATGTTCACCCTGCTGCTGGGCCTGCTCACCCTGCGGCTGATGGACTGGGGCAATGAAAAGCGGGCGGGGCTGGGGTATCTGCTGGCCGCCGGGGTGGTAATTGCCGCTGAACATTTCGCGCTTGCCGAGGGCAAAGGGCGCTACATCCTGTTCATCCTCACCTTTTATCTTACGGACCACTGGCCCATCCGAAAAAAGGCCCTGCTGTGGCTGTTTCTCATGCCCCTGTCCCGGTACAGGCTGGTCTGGATGCTTTTCTCTGAACAACTGTTTACCTATCGCTGGCTCCATATGCTGTGCATCAACGCGGTGGGGCCTCTGCTGGGGGTGGCGTTCACCTTCTTCTACAACGGAAAGAAGGGTCCCTCCTTTCCGGGGGACAAATACCTGTGGTACGTCTTTTACCCCGCCCATCTGCTGGTGCTGGGGCTGGTCAGCGCCAAAATACAGGGCCTATGGTAGGCGGAGATAGACCCCCTCCGGCTCCACCCTGTCCACCCGCATCCCCATCAGCATGGCGAAATCCTCAACGGTGACCCAGTAAAAGTACTCCGCGCCGGTGTGGGTGCCGGACCGCTCGTGGTAGTACCGGATTGGCAGCTCCCGGCCGTTTTTCCAAAAGGTCAGGCTGTTCCGCCCCCGCTGGACCTGAAAGCGGTCCGGCCCGATTTGATAGGTGGTGGTCTGGTCCTCCATAGAGATTTTATACCGGGCGTCCGGGTAATAGGCCTTTATAATCTCCCGCTGCAGATGGTCCTCCACCCCACCGTTATAGCTTATTTTGATGCCAAAGCCCACAGGGGCATAATACCGCCCGTCCTCCAGGCTGTAGAGAAAGCGTATCTCATACCGGCTGGATACATAGGGCTCCCCGTTGATGTACAGGGCCCGGATAAACTTTTGGGGAATGGCGTCCAGCCGCTCCTGACACAGCGACACATTCTTCGTCAGCCCCATGTCCGCCGCCGCCTTGAAGTTCAGATACAGCCGCCGCCGGGTCCAGGAAGGGTCCCAGTCCCCCCGCTGCTCGATGGAGTCGCGCTGCCGCTCCCCGTAACGGGTCCAGAGCGCCAGCTCGCAGGAGAGCCACCTCAGCTTTTTCCGGGGGATGTAGTCCTCCAAAAGGGCGTACAGCTCCCCCAGGGCGTCCACCCCGGCGTCCAGGTCCTCCATGGCGGCAACATCATTGCAAATGCTGATGCCGCACAACCCGTCGATTTTTACCCCATACTTTTCCCCGATCTCCCCGATCTCTTGGGAAAAATGCCGAAAGAGCTGTTTGCAGTAGTCGTCGTTGGACATGGCGGATTTTCCGGCGAAGAAAAAGTTGCCTGACTGGTAGCTCTCATAGGTAAATTGGATATCCCTGTAGGCTATGGTAAAGATTTTGAACTTATAGCCCTTGGACCGCGTGCCGCTCTCCACGCTGAGGACGGACGCACCGGGCAGGGCCTCCCTCAGTCCGGCCTCCACCTCCCATTTAGTTTTGAGCTTCGCCGCAGTGGCCAGCATAAAAACGCCCTTGGCGATGTCCGCCAGCGCGATGCCGCCCCGTTCTTTCTTTCTGGCCACACCGCTCCTCCTCCCCGCGCCGTTCTCTCAATTTAATCAACAACAAGAGGTAATTTAAGCAAAAGGAGCGGCAAAGCCGCTCCTTTTTTTGAATCACAGCAGTTCCTTGACCTTGGCGGCCTTGCCCACGCGGTCGCGCAGGTAGTACAGCTTGGCGCGGCGCACCTTGCCCCGGCGGACCACCTCTACCTTCTCCACGGAAGGAGCATGGAGAGGGAACACCTTCTCTACGCCGATGCCGTAGGAGATGCGGCGGACAGTGAAGCTCTCCTCGATGCCGCCGTGCTTCTTGGCGATGACGGTGCCCTCGAAGACCTGGATACGCTCACGGTTGCCCTCTTTTACCCGCAGATGGACGCGGACGGTATCGCCGATGTTCACCTTGGGGGGTTCGGCCTTTTTGTACTTCTCGGTAAATGCTTTCATCAGATCCATGAAAATTTCCTCCTGTTGTATAGGCGTTCATTCCGGCTTTTCTCTCTCTGGAGACACCGCAGAGGACCGCCCGTTATTCAGACCAAAACAGTTTACCACAGGAGTTTCCAGATTGCAAGGATTTTTTACACCGATTTGTAAACTTCTCTGTGAACCTCCGACAGGCGCACCTCCACCTTCGGGAAGGCCTCGGACAGCCACCGAACCATAGGACCGCACACCACGTTTTCCGTGGGGAAGTGGCCGGCGTCCAGCAGATTGAGTCCCAGGGCCTTGGCGTCCAGGAACTGGTTGTATTTCAGGTCGGCGGTGACAAAGGTGTCGCAGCCCTGGGCGACGACGTCCTCCAGCATGGAGCCGCAGGCGCCGCCACCCACCGCCACCCGCTGGACAGGCTTTCCCCCGCCCACAAAGCGGACATTGGCGGCATTCAGCCTCTCCTTGACAAAGGCGGCGTACTCCCTGGCGGACAGCCCAGGCCGGTGGACCGTTCCCACCCGGCCGATGCCGTAGGGGCGGCCCTGGGCGTCCACCCCCGCCTGACACAGCTGGCCGATCTCTGTCAGCTCCAGCGCCTTGGCCAGGCAGTCGTTGACCCCGCCGCGGGCGGCATCCAGGTTGGTGTGGGCGCAAATGGCGGCGATCTTGTTCTCAATCAGCGCCAGCAGAATCTCTCCAGTGGGGGTTCTGTCGATGACCGACTTCACCGGGTGGAAGATAATCGGGTGGTGGGCTACGATCAGCTGGGCTCCCAACTGAGCCGCCTCCTCTACCACCTCTCGGGTGATGTCCAGAGACACCAGGATCTTTGTGACCTCCTGATCCCTCCGGCCCACCTGGAAACCGGAGTTGTCAAAATCCCACTGGGTCTCGAACGGGGCAAAGGCATCTATACATTGGCAGACATTTATCACTTTTGTCATGTTTCCAACTCCTTCTTCATCTCAATGAGGCCGGCGCGGACCTCCTCCAGCTCCCGCTTTCGGACGGAAATGCCCTCGCCTCTCGCCTGGGCCATCCCCTCCAGCGCCCGGCTCACCCGGGCGGTCCACATGTCCAGCCAGGCCCCCCGCAGGGGATCGCGGGTATTTTTCCCCGCCCACAGCTCCGCCAGGGTGAGAGGGTCCATCTCTCCCGCCCGGACCAGCAGGGCGGTGTACAGCGTCTCCCCCTCCCGGGCCAGACGCTCCTCCTCGATGGAAAAGCCGTTGGCCTGAAGCCAGCTCCGCAGGTCTGGGAAGGAGGACATGGGCTGGAGCACCAGTACCTTGTCCTCCATCGGGTCGTCCCCCCGCCAGTCTGACCAGGGGGCGTTTTTCAAAATGTGGACAATCGTCTCCCCGCCCATGCCGGCGATGACGATGAGGTCTGCCTCCCGGGCATCCACCGCCGCCAGGCCGTCGCACAGGCGAAAGTCGATGTCCTGATGACAGCCCGCCTCCCGGGCGGTCTGCCGGGCCCGGTCCAGAGGGCCCTCCCGCAGGTCGGTGGCGATGACATAGGCAAATTGCGCCCGGCGGTTCTGGAGCAGCCAGGCCGGCAGGTAGGCGTGATCGGTGCCCACGTCTACCAGCCATCCATTCCGTTCGTTCTGGACCACCATGTCCGCCGCCATTTGGAGGCGGGGCGTAAGATGAATCTTTTTCACAGCCGTCCCCCCTCTATGTCAGCTCCGCCATATTGTCGGCTCGCACCGCAAGGGTCAGAGCCTGTGCGAAATCCCGGACAGCCTGTTCCCGCTCCTCGTTCATGAAGGGCTCCCGACTGCCCCAGTCCCGGCGGCAGAAGATGCCCATGTACTCCAGACCGCCGTGGCGGCAGAAGCGCTTGACGCCCTCCTCCCACAGGTCGGCCCCCCTCTCCGGGGGATAGCCGCAGGTGGCGATGGCGGCCAGACGCTTCCCCGCCAGCAGCCTGGGCCCCTTTTCCCGTCCGTAGTTCTTCACTCCGGCGTAGATGGCCCGGTCCAGCAGGGCCTTCATGGGGGCGGTGCAGAAAAAGGCGTAGATGGGGGTGGCCAGGATGATCACGTCGCAGTCGGCCATAGCCTGGAAAACCGCCGCAAAGTCGTCGTCCTGGACGCAGCCCGGGCCGTCCGGCGCATCCTGACAGGCCATGCACCCCAGGCAGGGGTTTATTGCCCGGTCGTAGAGCGGAATCACCTGGACCTGGGAGCCCAGCGCCCCGCACTCCTCCAGAAAGGGCGCCAGCAGGGCGGCGGTGTTGCCCTCCTCCCGGGGGCTGCCCATGAGTACACAAAATTTCATCGCTGCAACCTCACTATATCGAACATTCGTACTTATTCTAACACAAAACCCCTTCGCTGTAAAGGGCAAAAATAACCGCCCCCGGCTTACGAGGGCGGTTGGGGTCTCACTTGCCGAGAAGCTTGTTCACCTGGGCCAGAAGCTCGTCCACATCCACGCCGTGGACCTTGCAGGCCTGCTCCACCGTCTCGCCCTGAGAGGCGGGGCAGCCCAGGCAGTGCATACCGATGCCCATGAAGATGGGAGCGGCCTGGGGGGCGATCTTCAGGATATCGCCAATAATGGTGTCTTTGGTAATGTTCATAGTACAATTCCTCCGTTTATGGTTGGGATGGAGATAGTATAACCGATGTGCAGCTTTTTTGCAACGAATTTTTTTCTTCCCTTTTGGAAAAACCAGCGTTATAATCAGGTGATTTTAAAGACAAGGATCTGATCGTATGGACCAGCACACCCATCCCGCCGCCGAGCGGCTTTTTCCGGTGGCTCTGCTCACCCTCTCCGGCGGCCTTCAGGACGCCTACACCTACCTCCGCCGGGGCAAGGTCTTCGCCAACGCCCAGACGGGCAACATCGTACTCCTGGGCCAGAGCCTGTTCGACGGGGACTGGTCCCGGGCCGCCCGCTACCTCCTCCCTGTGCTGGCCTTTGCCCTGGGGGTGGCGGCGGCGGAGTTCCTCCGGCTGCACCCGTCCCGCCTCCACTGGCAGCGGCGGGTGCTGCTGTGGGAGATTTTCCTGCTGTTTCTGGTGGGCTTCATCCCCCACTCCCTGGACCAGCTGGCCAACGCCCTGGTCTCCTTCTCCTGCGCCATGCAGGTCCAGTCCTTTCGGAAGATGGAGAGCTTCCCCTTTGCCAGCACCATGTGCATCGGCAACCTGCGCAGCGGCATGGAGGCCCTGTGCGCCTATCTGCGGGGCGGAGACCGCCGGGAGAGGCGGAAGGCCCGGCTGTACTTCTTTGTGATTTTTCTGTTCGCCCTGGGGGCCGAGGCCGGCAGCCTGGCCGTGGAACTGCTGGACCTGCCCGCCATCTGGCTGTCCTGCCTCCTGCTGGCCGTAGGCTTTTGGCCGATGTCCCGGCCAGAATAGGGGAGGTGTTCACTTTTTATGCCGATTCAGCGGAATACCTTTTCCAATTCCAGATAGCAGCCCTCCAGGCTGTTGACCTTGATCACATCCCCGGCCGTGCGGACGTCAGTTACCCGATAAATACCGTTTTCCAACAGCATCACCTGTACCGTTCGGTCCTCCGGGTTGACGATCCAATACTCTCCCACCCCGGCCCTCTGGTACAGATTCAGTTTTGTCAGCCTGTCATGGCGCTGGGTGGAGGGGGAAAGGATTTCAATAATCATACTGGGCGCGCCTTTGCAGCCCTGGGCGTCCAGCTTGCTGCGGTCACAGACCACGGTGATATCCGGCTCCACCACCGTATCCACATCTTCCGGCCCGTCCCCCGCCCTCTCAAACAGACGGACGCCGAAGGGTGCGGCATAGACCCGGCACGGCTTCCCCTCCAAAAAGTTGGCAAGCTGCCGGTAGAGCTCCCCACTGATCTCCTGGTGCTCCCGGGACGGCGGCGCCATCATTCGAGGAACGCCGTCAACCAGTTCGATCCGTTCCTTCCCGTCCTGCTCCAGATAATCCGTATAGGTATACCGCTCCTCCTTGGGCAGAGCCATACTAATCCCTCCTGATTGTCTATTATCAAATATTATACCACAGCTTACCGGGAAATTAAAGAAAAAGTCCGCCGAAAGGCGGACTTTTTTCCTGGCTTGTTAATCAGCCCTGCTGCTCACGCATCTTGGCGAAGCAGTCGCTGCAGTAGACGGGACGGTCAGACTTGGGCTCGAAGGGAACCTTCGCCTCACCGCCGCAGGCGGCGCAGGTGGCGGTGAAGTACTCACGGGGGCCACGGGCGGCGTTCTTGCGGGCGTCACGGCAGGGCTTGCAGCGCTGGGGCTCGTTCTGGAAACCGCGCTCTGCGTAGAACTCTTGCTCACCAGCGGTAAAGGTGAACTCGTTGCCGCACTCTTTGCATACCAGGATTTTGTCTTCGTACATTGGATTTTCCCTCTCTTTGACTCTTTGCCCGGCACTTGGCCTGGGCGTGTGATATTGCGATCAGCTCTCGCTGGATACGCCGGAAGAAATTTGCAGGGCCGTTTTGCGGCGGATACGCTGGATGGCGTTGTCCACCGACTTCTGGGAGCGGCCCACCCGCTGAGCGATCTCCCCACAGGAGAGGCCGTTCAGGTACGGGGGTAATATCTGCGCTTCAAACTTGGATAATCGGCCCTTGAGCGCCTCCAGGCGCTCTCTCAGTTCCTCTCTGCCGATGACCACGTCCTCCGGGCTCTCGGCACTGGAAAACAAATATGCGTTGGTTCCGTCAAAAAGAGGGGGCTCGTAGGAAACACTGTGATTCAAAGGGGCGTGCTTGCCGCCCTGGGCCGCCCGAACGGCGGTAAGCAGGCGGCTGCGAATACAAATCTCCGCAAAGGTGCGAAAGGCGGCGTCCCGTTCCGGGTTGAAGCTCCGGATGGCGGTAAGCAGGCCTAAAAAGCCCTCTTGGATCAGGTCCTCGCTGTCGCCCCCCGCCAAAAACAGGGGACGGGCACAGGCCCGAACCAGCCAGCCATACCGGCGCACCAGTTCTGTCTCCGCGCTGGGATCGCCCTGGGCTGCGCCCAGGCACAGCGCCTCATCGGATGGGTTAAGCATTTTCTGTTCCATACTATTATCCCGGTTATTATTTATCATAAACAAAATGTTCAGATTTGTCAAGGGTTTTCCCAAAAAAGTTTGTTGAAATTTTCCAGATTGCCCGGCTGTTGCCCATTTTGCTCAAAGGCTGGGAATTAAATCGGCCAAACGCTGGGCAGTTTCCTGAGCGGTCTGCTGGGTTTTGGCCTCCACCATCACCCGCATCAGGGCCTCGGTGCCCGAGGGACGCACCAGCACACGGCCCTCCCCGGCCAGGGCCTCCTCCTCCCGCTGGACGGCCTGGGCCAGCAGGGGACTGGCCATAGCAGCCTTCTTCACGTCGTTGTCGGCCACCGGGATGTTAATGAGCACCTGGGGATACCGGGGGCAGGCGCTGAATACCTCGCTGGCCTTTTTGCCGCTCTCCTTCAGCAGGGCCAGGATTTTCAGGGCGGTGAGCTGACCATCGCCGGTGGTGGCGTGCTCCAGGAAGATCATGTGCCCTGACTGCTCGCCTCCCAGGGTGTACCCCCTGGCCACCATCCGCTCCAGCACGTTCCGGTCCCCCACGTCGGTGCACTCCAGCTCCATGCCGTGCTCCTTGGCGTAGACATGGAAGCCCAGGTTGGACATGACGGTGGCCACCACCGTGCCGCCGGGGAGCTGGCCCTTGTTCTTCATGTCCAGGCCGCAGGCGGCCATAATCTGGTCGCCGTCAATGAGATTGCCCAGCTCATCCACCGCCAGGCACCGGTCGGCGTCGCCGTCGAAGGCGATGCCCATGTCGTAGTGGCCCGCCTTCACCATGGCGGCCAGGGCGTCCATGTGGGTGGAGCCGCACTGGTCGTTGATGTTCACCCCGTCGGGGTCGGCGTTAATCACGTCGGTGCGCAGCTTGGAGAAGCGGTCGAACAGCCGGGCGGCAGTGGCCGAGGCGGCGCCGTTGGCGCAGTCCACCAGGATGCGCAGGCCGCCCAGGGTGGAGTCGATGGTGGACTCCAGATGGTCGATGTAGTCCTCGCTGGCCTTGGGGGCCGCGTAGCTCACCTTGCCGATGTCGCCGTGGGTCTTCATGGGCACGTTGTTGGAGCCGAACAGGACAATCTCCTCAATTTTCTCCTCCAGCTCGTCGGACAGCTTGAAGCCCTTGCCGTTGAAAATTTTAATGCCGTTGTGCTCGAAGGGGTTGTGGCTGGCCGAGATGACAATGCCCGCGTCGGCCTCCTCGTCCACCGTCACCCAGGCCACCCCGGGGGTGGGCAGGGTGCCCAGGTCCAGCACGTCCGCCCCGGCGGTACACAGCCCGGAGATCAGCGAGCCCTTGAGCAGGTCCCCCGAGATACGGGTGTCCTTGCCGATGGTCACCAGGGGCTTGCTCCCCTTCTTCTTGGCCAGCACCGTGGCCGCCGCCAACCCCACCTTGTAGGCCAGGTCCGCGTCCAGACCGGCGTTCACCACGCCGCGAATGCCGTCCGTTCCAAATAATTTGCCCATGTTAATACACCTCAACTTTCCGATTGATAGGGCGGCCGCAGGCCGCCAAAAGCCTCCTTTTGAAAGGAGGTGCCCCAGTTCTCAAACTGGGGCGGAGGATTGTATTTCGCCGCAGGCGAAATGTGCGAAGCAAACGAGGGTTCGGGGGCTTTTGTGGGGCGGGACGACCTCGGCCCGCCGTCCACGGAGCGTGGGTGCCCTCGGGAGAACGGCGCGCCGAGGTCGTCGCGCCCTACACGCGTTTACTTTGTATGTTTTGCTTCGCAAAACGCAATCCTCAGTCAGCCTTCGGCTGACAGCCCCTTTCAAAAGGGGCCTTTTTTGCGCTTATCTGTTAACTTCCCGCTTATCTGTGCGACCAAGAAGGTAGTCGATGCTGATGTTGAAATACTCCGCCAGCGCGTACAGGCGGGGGACGTCCGGGTAGCCCCTCCCTTGCTCATAACACTGATACCCACCATCTGACAGCCCCAGATGAACAGCTATCTCGTGCTGTTTTTTTCCATTTTCAACACGAATCGCCTTCAACCTGCGTGGAAATTTTTCCATAAATACACCTTTCCCCTCTTGACACAGAGGCAAGATAGATTTAAGATATACTTAGTTTAACTCACAGTATATTAATTTAAATTAGGGGGATTATTATGAACGCACTGCCTTCTCTGTTCCTCAACGACACCATCGACGATGAAATCGAGGCGTTCTGCGCCAGCGACCCGGAATACCATAAAGCCAAACAAGGATTTTACGAAATCGCAGACCAAATTGAGAAATTGACTGATCCCGGCCTGTACGACGCCTTTGAAAAAAGCCTGTGGGCCTATCTGTACCGCACCGCCGACCTCTATTATCTCTACGGATTGGGTCTGCGTCAAGAGGTTTTACAGGCGATTGGCGGACAAAGCCTCCCTCTTTGAGGGAGGTGGCGCGGCGAAGCCGTGTCGGAGGGAGTTCTGCGGAAGGGCTTGCGGTTCCTCCGGAGAGCTCCCTCAGTCTGGCCTTCGGCCAGCCAGCTCCCTCGGAGAGGGAGCCTTTTCGCTGCGGCGGGACGAGGGAGTTTCACCGCTTGGCCGCCGCGAAGTCGTAGGCCTCCCGGACCCAGGCCATCAGTTCGTCGTCGATCTCCTCCGCAGACCCGATAACCAGATGGTGGGTCCACCGACCGGGGTAGGGCTCCGACGCCTGGTCAATGCGCGGGGAGCCCTCCCACCGGTTCAGGCCCAGGGTGATGGTGATGTAGGGGGCGGGCCGGTCCTTTGCCTTCCGGGCGGCGAGGAAGGACACCGCCCCGAACACCCGCCGGTTTTTCAGGGTGATCTGAGATTTCTGAGGCTGAATAATTACCCCCTCCAGCTCGGCTAAAAGCCGCTCCTCAAAGGCTCTGTAAAGGGGAAGCGCCTCCGGGTGCTCGTTGAAAAAGAACAGGGTGTTTTGTTCCATGGTTCAGCCCTCCAACCCGCAGTTTACTATATTATACAGCCGCTCCACCAGGGACCAGTCTACATCCTCCAGCCGCTCCAGTTCCTCAAGCGCCTTGAAGGTATACTGGGCAAAGTCCGCCGGGTGTCCCGCCTGTGTCTCCAGCCGCCCCCGCCAGTAGTATTTGCTCAGTAAAACCTCGGCCAGGCTGGCCCCGGTCAGCGCCAGGATTTCCCGCTCATACTCGTCAAACGCCCGGCAGTAGGCGGACAGACGGTTCATTTCTGCTTCCGAAAATGTGATATACCGGTCCGATGGGGGCATATTCAGCATCCGCACCAGGCGGTCCATCTCCTCCCGGGTGAAAATGTGGATTTCATCCAGGTCCATTTTCTCACCTCCCTAAAAGCTGAGCTGGTCCAGCCCGCCCGGCTCGCCGGGGACGGGCAGGCCCAAATGTGTATACGCCTTGGGGGTGACGCACCGGCCCCGGGGGGTCCGGGTGAGGAAGCCCAGCTGCATCAGGTAGGGCTCGTACACGTCCTCCAGGGTGATTGCCTCCTCGTTGATGGTGGCGGCCAGGGTATCCAGCCCCACCGGCCCGCCCCGGTAGTTTTCCATGATAGACCGCAGCATCCGGTGGTCGATGGAGTCCAGGCCCAGGTGGTCGATCTCCAGGGCGGTGAGGGCCTCGTCGGCCACCTTTTTGGTGATGACGCCCCCCGCCCGCACCTGGGCGAAGTCCCGCACCCGGCGGAGCATCCGGTTGGCGATCCGGGGGGTGCCCCGGCTCCGGCGGGCGATCTCCATGGCGCCGTCGGGCTCGATGGGCACCTCTAGAATGCCGGCGGACCGGGTGACGATCAGGGCCAGCTCCTCCGGGGTGTAAAGCTCCAGGCGCAGGGTGACCCCGAAGCGGTCCCGGAGGGGGGCGGACAGCTGGCCCGCCCGGGTAGTGGCTCCAATGAGGGTGAACTTGGGCAGGTCCAGCCGGATGGAGTTGGCCGACGGCCCCTTGCCGATGATGATGTCGATGGCATAGTCCTCCATGGCGGGGTAGAGAATCTCCTCCACCGCCCGGTTGAGGCGGTGTATCTCGTCCACAAAGAGGATGTCGTTTTCGTTGAGGTTGGTCAGCAGGGCGGCCAGGTCCCCCGCCTTCTCGATGGCCGGGCCGGACGTGATGCGCACGTTGACCCCCATCTCGTTGGCGATGATGCCGGAGAGGGTGGTCTTGCCCAGTCCCGGGGGGCCGTGGAGCAGCACATGGTCCAGGGGCTCGCTGCGCATCTTGGCCGCCTGGATGAAAACCTCCAGGTTGCCCTTGGCCTTCTCCTGGCCGATGTACTCCCGGAGGGTCTTGGGGCGCAGGGAAAACTCCCCCTCGTCCTCACGGGTCAGGGAGGTGGTCACCAGAGGCTCCAGCTCCTCGGCGTCCAGCCCGCCGCCGGAAAAATCAATGCTCAAAACGTCACTTCCTTACTCCTTCGTCCCCCGCAGGACAGGGCTCCTTTGGAAAGGAGCTGTCAGCCGCAGGCTGACTGAGGATTGCGTTTTGCGAAGCAAAACATACGCAGTAAAGTCAAGTTTGCAAAACCTCGTTTGCTCCGCATATTTTGGCTTCGCCAAAATGCAATCCTCCGCCCCAGTTTGCGAACTGGGG
>CATEPI010000002.1:0-188016 GCA_949525845.1 uncultured Eubacteriales bacterium | reverse complement strand
TTGCGAACTGGGGCACCTCCTTTCAAAAGGAGGCTTGCCGCTGCGGCGGGACGGGCTTTTTTACCACCTCTGCGCCAATTCCCGGAGGGTATCCAGAAAGGCCTCCTCGCCGAAGGTGTTGAATTTAAAAAGCATCCCCTGGCTGCCGCCGGCGGTGATGCCGGAGAGATAAATCTTGTCCCCGTCCCCCACCAAAGTGAGGGTCATGGACAGCCGGTTGCCGCCGGTCATGCTGTACCGCTCGTAGACCCGGACGGTACACCGCACGCCGAAGGTCTGGAAATAGCTCTCGTCCTCAAAGCTGGCGGACATGCTGCCGTTGAGGATGCCGTCGTGGAAGTAGCGCAGGGCCTGGTCGTAGTCGCCCTGGAGGGTACACTCAAATTTTGCCATGAAATCACCCCTTCACCATCTTTTTCAGCGCCTGTTTGATAACCTGCTCCAGACTTTGGCCGTCCAGGTCGATGCCTTTGAGGGCCAGGTTGATCTCCCCCTGGGAGTAGCCCAGCACCGCCAGGGCGGCGGTGGCCTCGGACAGCTTGTTCTCCGGGATGACGGTCACCCCGGTGCCGCCGTAGCTCTCCCCGGCGGCGTTGATGGTCTGGCCCTTGGCCAGCTTGTCCTTCAGCTCCAGGATCACCCGCTGGGCAATCTTCTTGCCGATGCCCTGGGCACAGGTGAGGGCCTTTTCGTCCCCGGTGATGATGCTCAAAGCCAGATTCGCCGGAGTGCTGGCCGACAGGATGGACAGAGCCGCCTTGGGGCCTACGCCGGAGACGGAGGTCAGCTGCTGGAACAGCCGCAGCTCCTCCGCCGTGGCGAAGCCGTAGAGCTCCATGGCGTCCTCCCGGACGTTCAGGTGGGTGAACAGCTTGCCCTTCTCCCCTTTTTTCAGCGCGGACAAGGTGTAGCTGGTGGTGCGGCAGGCGTAGCCCACCCCGCCGCAGTCGATGACAGCCAGATAGGGCTCCACATGGGCCACGGTACCGTTGAGATAGTAAAACATAACAATTACCTCGTATCGTATTTCTCCGGGTCGAAGACCCGCTCGGTGTTGAGCAGGCTGGTGGCTGACCGGGCGTGACAGATGGCGATGGCCAGCGCGTCGGCGGCGTCGTCGGGGCGGGGAATCTCCTTCATGTTGAGCAGCCGCTGGGTCATGAGCATCACCTGCCGTTTGTCCGCCCCGCCGTAACCCGCCACCGCCTGCTTCACCTGCATGGGGGTGTACTCGAAGATGGGCACCCCCAGCTTTTCCGCCGACAGCAGGATCACTCCCCTGCCATGGGCCACGGCGATGCCGGTGGTGATGTTTTTGGTAAAGAACAGCTCCTCCACCGCCATCTCGTCGGGGTGGAAGGCGTGGATGAGCTCCTCCATGTCGTCGAAAATCTGGAGAAGACGGTGGGACAGGGGGATGCCCGGCGGAGTGGTAATCACTCCGTAGCGCAGAAGGGTGTTCTTCTGCCGCTCCGCCCGAATGACCCCGAAACCGATGGTGGCCACCCCGGGGTCAATGCCCAGAACAATCATATACTCCCCCCTGACTGCAATATCACAGGATAATTATAGCACACAGCGGCGGGAATGGAAAGGGTTTTGTTTGTGCGTCCGCCGCGGAGGACAAAAAGGGGCCGGCGCAGCCGCGCCGGCCTCCCGCTCATTTTTTCACGTTCTTCTGATAGATAATATTCAGCCCCTTGAGGAGCAGGTCCCGCTCCAGGCGAATCTCCCGGCGGCACAGGGGGACGATAAACTGCGCCATCCCGCCGGTGGCTACCACGGTGGTGGAAAAACCCAGCTCCTCCTCCACCCGGTCCAGCATACCGTCCAGCATGGCGGCGGTGCCGTACATGATGCCGCTGCGCATACAGTCCACCGTATTCTTGCCAATAACCCGCTTGGGCCGGTCCAGACTGATGCCGGGGAGCTGGGCAGTGCGGGAGGTGAGGGCCTCCAGCGACACCCGCACGCCGGGGATGATGCAGCCGCCCAGGTAGGTGCTCCCCTTGCCCACCACCTCGATGGTGGTGGCGGTGCCCAGGTCCAGCAGGGTAAGGGGGGGCTCATACTCCGCCAGGGCGGCCACGGCAATGACGATCCGGTCGCTGCCCACCTGGGAGGGGTTATCCATCTGGATATTCAGTCCCGTCTTGATACCGGGCCCCACCACCATCGGCTGTTTGCCAATAACCTTTACCACACCGGTGCGCACCGAGTTGAACACCGGCGGCACCACCGAGGAGATGATGCAGTCCTCCACATCCCGGGGCTTTACGTCAAAGAGGTTCAGCATGCTCTTGATCTCCGCCCCGTACTGGTCGGAGGTTTTGATGCGGTCGGTGGCAATGCGGGCCTCAAAGGCAATGGCGCCGTCGTTGATGCCGCCGATTACAATGTTTGTGTTGCCGATGTCAATGGCTAAGAGCATCGCGCTCACCTGACTTCTCTGTTTTATTTCGGGGAACGCTTATCCCACCGTGGCCTGAGCCCGCACATTGGGAACACGGAACAGCGCCTTGCAGATGGCGGTAACAAGAATCACCGCGCCAATGGCCTCCAACACGCCGGAGGAGCCAATCACGCCCAGCACCGCACCCAGAACCGCGTCCATGGCGATCCCTTTTGCGGCGGCGTACTCCGGGCTCAGCAGCAGGTAGATGCTCCCCATAACCAGTATGGTATTGGTCATGGCTCCCGTCGCTCCCACAATCGGCAGGGCGACCAAATCGTTCACCTTCAGCCGCTTCAGGCCAATCCAAAGCCACCCGGCCACCACGCCGATCAGAATCCGGCACCCGAGTGCAATCCACAGGGATTTCGCCGCGCCTGCCGCGCCAAGCTCCTGGGCCGCGATGTAGGGGGACAGCGCAAAGGACAGCAGCGCGGGGCTCATGGTGTTGTTCCAGATGGAGCACAGGCCAAACACACCGCCCAATATGCCGCCGGCCATGGGGCCAAGGATAACCGCGCCCACGATAACAGGGATGTGCAGGGTGGTCCCTTTGATTACCGGCAGCGGAATCAGACCGATTCCGGACAGGTTCAGGAACAGCTGGATGGCGATGAACAGCGCCATCAGGGCAATCCAACGGGTGTCGTACCTACGGGTTTTCATATTTACATTACCTCCTGCTGCCGCTCCGCTCCAGGCGGATGCAGTGCAATATTTAAGAGGGCGAGGACGGCCCCGTCCTCTCGATCGTTCATTATACAGGATTGTGCCCCAATATGCAAGAAAAAACTTTATGGCTTTACAGTGAAAGTCTCAAACGGTATAATGGAGGAAAGGCAAAGGAGGAAACCGCCATGTTAAAGGGAAAAACCATTCTTCTCGGGGTCACAGGGGGCATTGCGGCCTATAAGGCGGCGGCGCTGGCCTCGGCGCTGGTGAAGCAGCGCGCCCATGTGGAGGTTATTATGACCGCCCACGCCACAGAATTTATCGCGCCGCTCACCTTTGAGCAGCTCACGGGGAACCGGTGCATGGTGGACACCTTCGACCGCAACTTCTCCCACCAGGTGGAACACATCGCCCTGGCCGACCGGACCGACCTGGTGCTCATCGCCCCGGCCACCGCAAATGTGTGCGGAAAACTGGCCCACGGCCTGGCGGACGACATGCTCACCACCACCGTGCTGGCCTGCACCTGCCCCAAGCTCGTCGCCCCCGCCATGAACACCAAAATGTTTGAAAACCCCGTCACCCAGGACAACCTGGATATCCTCCGCCGCTACGGCTGGGAGGTAATCGCTCCCGCCTCCGGCCGGCTGGCCTGCGGGGCGGTGGGGGCCGGCAAGCTGCCCGAGCCGGAGGTCCTCCTCCAGCATATCCTGCGCCAGACCGCCCTGCCCCACGACCTGGCGGGAAAACACGTTCTGGTCACCGCCGGCCCCACCCAGGAGGCCCTGGACCCGGTGCGGTATTTGACCAACCACTCCACCGGCAAGATGGGCTATGCCATCGCCCGGATGGCCATGCTACGGGGGGCGGATGTGGTCCTTGTCTCCGGCCCCGCCGCCGTCCCGCCGCCCCCCTTTGTGGAGGTGGTGGACGTCACCTCCGCCCAGGACATGTTTGAGGCGGTGGCCGCCCGGCAGCAGTGGGCTGACCTCATCTTCAAGGCCGCCGCCGTGGCCGACTACACCCCCGTCCAGTACGCCGACGACAAACTGAAAAAAAAGGACGCCGACCTGTCCATCCCCCTGAAACGCACTCAGGACATATTAAAGTACCTGGGCGAACACCGCCGGCCGGCACAGGTACTGTGCGGCTTCTCCATGGAGACCCGGGATATGGTGGAAAACAGCCGGGCCAAGCTGGAGAAAAAGAATCTGGATATGATTTGCGCCAACAACCTGAAGGTGGCCGGGGCTGGCTTTGGCACCGATACCAATGTGATGACCGTCATCACCCGGACAGACTCGGAGGAGCTGCCCCTTATGTCCAAGGAGGACGCAGCCGCCCGGATTCTTGACATTGCGGCTGAATTTTTAAGCAAATAGACAGATAATTTGGGCGTAAAAACCTCCGCCTCCGTAGGGCCGACTCCCCCTAACAGGGGGAGATGTCGGCGAAGCCGACAGAGGGGGCAGGCTCCTTTGGAAAGGAGCTGTCAGCCGCAGGCTGACTGAGGATTGTATTTTGCCGAAGGCAAAATGTATGAAATAATCCTAATCTTAGTTTACTTCGTATGTTTTGCTCCGCAAAACGCAATCCTCCGCCCCAGTTTGCGAACTGGGGCACCTCCTTTCAAAAGGAGGCTTTTCGCGCCTTCTGTCTCGCCGCTACTTTTTTGACAAGCTGAGCGGTCCCGGAGAGCTTAACCTCTCCGGGACCGCTTTTCCTTATCCTGTCTTACATTTGCAGATAACATTTACCGTCCAGATTCCTTACAGCCCCAGGCCGCCCAGGTTCAGCCCGCCGGTGAGGGACTGCATGGTGTTGGCGGCGTCGGTGTCGGCGGCGCGCATGGCCTCATTGACGGCGGCCACAATCATGTCCTGGAGCATCTCCACGTCCTCCGGGTCCACCGCCTCGGGGTCGATGGTCAGATTCTTCAGCTCGTGCTTTCCGTTGACCACAGCGGTGACAACACCACCGCCGGAGGCGGCCTGATACTCCTTCTCCTGAAGCTCCTGCTGCATCCGCAGCATGTCCTGCTGCATCTTCTGGGCCTGCTTGAGCATGTTCATATTCATGCCGCCGCCCATGCCGGGCATTCCCCGGCCGTATCCCTTTGCCATAATAAAAACTCCTTTATGTCATAGTTATTGAAAGGTAATATTATCCAGCCCGCCGAAGGAGTCCGCCAGGTCGTCCAGGGGGTCCTTCTCCGCCGCCGGGGCGGGGGCTGCCTGCGCCGGCTCCGACGGAGGGGGCGTACCGGTGACCACCCCCACCTGGGGCTGTCCGCCGAAGACGTTAGCCGCCGCGGCGGCCAGCTTCTCCAGCACCGCCGGCTTGTTCAGCATGGAACGGGTAAATTCGCTGTCCACCCACAGGGTCAGTTTGCCGTTTTTCCAGACACCGGTCACCTTTGCCGGATTGTTCAGATAGGGCATCACCGTGGGGGGCACCTTCCCCCGCAGGCCTGCCGCAAAGGAGGGCCAGAAGGCGCTGTCGCTGCCGGTCTGCACCGCCGGGGCGGGCTGGGCCGGGACCTTCGGCGGCGGGCTGTCCGGGGGGACGGCCCCTGCCGGGGACCTCTCCGGCTCGTCAAAGACATATTCCGGCTCCTCCGGGGGCTCCTCGGGGAGGGGCGGCCCCTCCTCCTCCCAGGGCGGCAGGTCGTCCTTCGGGCGGGGGGCAGGCTTTGTCTCCGGCACCTGTGGGGCGGCGCGGCGGCCGCCCTCTGCCGGGGCCGCGGGGGCTGCGGGAAGGCCCTGGGCCAGCTTTTCCTCCAGCCGGGCGATCCGGGCGGAGAGGCCGGCAAAGGACTCGTCCAGCCCTTCATCGCTGAGGCGAATCAGACACAGCTCCGCATCGGTGCGCCGGTTGGCGCTGCGGGGCAGGTCGGCCCCGGCCGCCTGGAGCTGGGTGAGCATTTGCAGCAGCCGCTGGGCGGACAGCTGCTCCCCCAGGCGGCGCAGGGTGGCCTCGTCGTAGCCGCCGGCCATCAGAGCTCCGCCTCCCTGGGGGGCGGTCTTTCGCAGAAGCAGGTCCCGGGCCAGGGCGGACAGCTCCCCCAGAACCGAGCCCACATCCTTGCCGTTGGCGTAGAGCCGGGCCAGGGTGTCCAGCGCCCCGGCGGTGTCCCGGGCGGCCAGACGCTCCATCAGGGCGGCGGTCTCCACGTTCCCTGCCAGGCCCAGGGTGTCCAGAATGGCCCGCTCGTCCACAGAAGCCTTTCCCCCGGCGCACTGGTCCAGCAGAGACAGGGCGTCCCGCATGCCGCCGTCGGCCAGCCGGGCCAGCAGGGCGGACCCCTCCGGGGTGAGCGGGATGTTCTCCTGCCCGGCCACATAATCCAGCCGCTGGGCGATCCGCGTGGGCAAAATGCGCTTGAAGGCAAACTGCTGGCACCGGCTCTTGATGGTGGCGGGCACCTTGTGCAGCTCGGTGGTGGCCAGAACGAAAAGAAGATGGGCGGGGGGCTCCTCCAGAATTTTCAGCAGGGCGTTGAAGGCGGCGGTGGACAGCATGTGGACCTCGTCCACGATGTACACCCGCCTGCGGACGGCGGCGGGGGTATACACCGCCTCGTCCCGCAGGGCCCGCACCTGGTCCACCCCGTTGTTGGAGGCGGCGTCCAGCTCCAGCACATCCAGGATGGAGCCGTTCTCGATGCCTATACAGGCCGGGCAGGCGTTGCAGGGGTTACCGTCCCGGGGATTTTCGCAGTTCACCGCCCGGGCCAGAATCTTGGCGCAGGTGGTCTTGCCTGTTCCCCGGGTGCCGGTGAACAGGTAGGCGTGAGACAGCCGGCCTGACGCCACCTGACGCTTCAGGGTGTCAGTGATGTGCTCCTGGCCCACCACGTCGTCGAAGGTTTTGGGCCGCCATTTTCGGTACAGAGCTTGGTACATCAGCTCACCTCCCCAGAATTGAATTGCAGTTCGATTTCATGTAAAACAGCGTCGCCATGGTCATCATGCGCCATGAGAAAAAAGCCGCTCCAGTTATCCCAACCAAGCGTGATTGGGGCATCGTCAATCCGGATTTCACCAGCGGCAGCGGAGAGGTCCATTCCAACCCTGGACCCCCCCTGAAGGCGGAGGCCAAAGTGTGTTTTCAAACGGGAAAGGACCCAGGAAACGGCGTCCGGCTCCAGCTCCTCATTGTCCAAGGTGTTGTGCCCATTGCTGACTTGGTATCGCTTCCAGGCCATCCTTGCGTTCCTCTCCTTAAAAACGTTCGTCTCGATGCAAAGCAAGACCGCACACCGGCCTTTGAAGCGCGGGACATACCCGTTACCTGGACAGCCGGCTCAAGACCAGCAACCCCACGGCACACGGGGCCATCCGCTTAGTGCTGCTCGGTTCCCCGCCTGACACGGTTCACGGCAGCCCCGTTGCGCGGGACCGGTCTATCATCACTGCTTTTCCAGGGCAGACAGTACCTCCACACGTCCGGGGGCCGGGATTCATCCCCGCTATAGCGGATTGCGGGTACAGGGCACCGCTATCTCCCCGACTAGTGCGGCCTTGCTCCGCACCGAGACGGAACAAAAGCTTTTCCTATTGTACTATACTTTTTCCAGTTTCGCAACGATTATTTTCACTAATTTTCCCGGCGGCACAAAAGAGCGGCCCCCCTGGGGGAGCCGCCTGTCCGCTTATTCGCTGTAGGGCTTGTTGGTCTCGATGTACATGCCGCGGTCTGCGCTCCAGCCCACGTAGAAATTCAGGGCCTTACCCAAATCCCGGAGCTTGAAGTAGTTGGAGCCGTTAATTTTGTACACCTCGGCGGTGATTTTCTGGCCGTCCACATAGATGGCGTCGTTGCTGGGGTCGGCAGTCTGGCTGCCGCCGGCGGCGGCCCCTGTCAGGTCGCCGGACTGCTTCTCATACCCCTGGCCGGTGGTGGCGGTGACAGCGTTCTTCGTGCCGTCGTAGCCCACGGCGAACTGCTTTTCCGTCCCGTTCAGCAGGGCGGCCACGTCGCGGATCTTGAAGTAGTTGCTGTCGCCAATTTTGTACACCGTGGGGTCGGCGGCGTTTCCATTGACCTCCAGTTTGTCGTTGGTGGGGGAGGCGGTGGTCCCGGCGGGCTGCTGGGGCTGGGGCGGGGTGGTGGGCTGGGTGGTGCTGGGGCCGGTGCTGTTGAAGTGGATGGTGGGATTATAGCCGTAGCTGTAGTTGTCCCAGTTACTTTCTGCTACGTCCCCGCCACGCTCCTTCCACTGCGCCTTGGACCCGATGTAGTAGATATCGGTCAGGCTCGGACAACCATCAAAACAGAGGTACCTGCCCAGGTAAACTTTGTCGCTGAGGATGGTCATGCTGGTCAGACTCGCGCACTTTCCGAATATGTTTTCTCCAAAGTTCGTGACGCTGCTGGGGATGGTCACACTGGTTAGACTCGTACAGCCTCGGAACGCATCTTCCCGAATGCTAATGACGCCATCGGAGATTGTTACGCTGGTCAGGCCCGTACAGTTCTCAAACGCACTATTTCCAATAGCAGTGACGCTGCTGGGGATGGTCACGCTGGTCAGACTTGTGCAGTTCTCGAACGCAGCACCTGCAATGGTAGTGACACTGTTGGGAATGGTCACGCTGGTCAGGCTCGTGCAGCCCTTGAACAAAGCATTGTTAATATATGTGATGCTGTTGGAGACAGTTACACTGGTCAGACCCGTGCAGTCACTGAATACACCCGTTCCAGTGCTAGTAACGCTGTTGGGAATCGTCACACTGGTCAAACCTGTACAGCCCCAAAACGCACCATTTTGAATGCCAGTGACGCTGTTGGGGATAGTCACACTGGTCAGGCCCGTGCAGCCGCTGAACGCATTAATTCCAATGGCAGTAACACTGTTGGGGATGGTCACGCTGGTCAAGCCCGCGCAGTCCTCGAACGCACCAAGTCCAATGGTGGTAATTCCGTCGGGAATGGTAACCGCGCCGCCGTCGCCGTAGTACCCCACCAGCGTGTCGCCGTTGACCACAAAGTCGCCCACCCACTCCTCGCCAGGGTTCACCGCCGCCGCGGGGACGGCCATCAGGCCCAGGCACATCGCCAGAGCCAGCGTAAGGGAAAACGCTTTTTTCAGTTTTCTCATACTTCATACCTCTTTTCTCTTTTTGAGTAACCTCAGTCTTTGCATTGCAAAGACTGGAAGGGTACCCTTCCACGTCTATTATATCACAATTTTTCTTTCCCGCAACTATAAAAATAAAAAACGCCCCAGCGCATACACCGGGGCGAGTGAAAATCAGGGATTGGGGTAGGCGTAGACGATGGGCCGGACCTCGGGGGTGAGGGCCTCCAGGGTATAGCCGTCGTTTTGATAGCCCTCGATGACGGCGGGTAGGGAGGCCACGGTGTTGGCATGGCTCCGGCTGTCGTGCATCAGGAGGATCACCCGGCTGGAGGTCCCCAGCTTGTCCAGGGCGTTCCGGGTCAGCACGGCGGCGGAAGGGGAATTGCGCACCGCGTCGCCGTTGGCCCGGTTCCAGTCGAAGTAGACAAAGCCCCGGCGGGTCATCTCCGCCACGATCTCCTGGTAGATGTGGCCGTTATAGGCGTTGATGCTCCCCCCGGGAAAGCGGAAAATCTGAGGCGGAACGCCGGTAACCTCCTCAATCAGGGCGTACTCCTTGGCGAAGTCATCCAGATAGTCCTCCACCGAGCTGTATATCTCCCGGTAGTCGTGGGTGAAGCTGTGGACCCCGATGGTGTGGCCGGCCTCCGCGATGTCCCGCAGCCACTGCTTCGACTGCTCCGTGTCCTTGCCCACCACGAAAAAGGTGGCCTTTACGCTGTACTCCTCCAGAATCTTCAGCACCTCCGGAGTCCGGGCGGAGGGGCCATCGTCAAAGGTGAGGTAGCACACCTTCTTTTTGTCCACGCTGTTCCACTCGTGGGGCCGGGCGTAGAGGTCAGGGTACAGGTCCTGATAGGCGGGGCGCTCCGGCCCCTTTGTCCCCTCCTCCGCCGGGCCTGGGGCAGGCTCCTGTCCGTACCAGACGCCGCCGTCCGCCGCCGGGGGGCGCTGCTGCATCTGGTTCAGCTCCGCCTTTGCCTGCTCCAGGGAGCTCCCCAGCCCCACGGCCAGGCTGGTGGGAATCAAAACGGCCAGCACAAGTAAAATTGTGGCCGCTATTTTCCCCTGCTTTGTGAGCCGGTACCGCACTTTTTTCAGCCGGGACGGACTTTTTCTTACGGCCGGGGACCGTTCCACAGAAAGTTCTTCAGACATGGGGCCATCCTCTCCAGCGTTCGACGCGCTTCGACATTGATAGCTCTATTGTAGCCCCCTCCGCCCCCGATGGCAAGCCCTTCGCGGTGACAATTTTATGAAGATTTGGTAACAAAAGGCCCCGCCGGATGGCAGGGCCTCGGTTCGCTACTTCATCCAGTCCCACATGGCAACTTTTTTGCCGCTGCTCTGAACGTAGAGCGCCTTGTCCTTGAAGTAATTGACCGGGTCCTTCCGGGTGCTGCCCGACCGGACCTCGAAGTGGAGGTGGTTGCCGGTGGACCGGCCGGTGGTGCCCACATAGCCCACCACATCCCCCTGCTTCACGGTCTGGCCCTCCTTGCAGCCGATGCGGCTCATATGGGCGTAGAGGGTGCTGGTGCCGTCGCTGTGGGAGACGATCACATAGTTGCCATAGGACCAGCTGCTGCCGGTGCCCTTAGCGGCGTGAATGACCACACCGCTCTTGGCGGCGTAGATGTTGGTGCCCGAGGGGGCAGGGATGTCAATGCCAGCGTGGTTGCCCGGCTTGCCGGTGACGGGGTGGATGCGCCCGCCGGCCAGGGAGGAGATGGTATTATACCCTCCCGGCAGGGGCCACAGGTAGCCCGACTCGCTGGGCACGTTGGCAACCTGGGCGGCGTACTCCCGCTCCTTGGCCTTGATCTGGGCGTCCAGGGCCTTGGCGGCCTTGTTCAGCTCCTCCTCCATCTCCTCCAGCAGGTCCTCCTGGGCGCTGATTTCGGCAATGAGCTTGTCCACCTCGTCCTCCTGGGCCTTCAGCTCGTCCTGGGCGGCCATCTGCTGGGCCTTGGCCTCCTCCTGCTCCGCCTGGGCCTCCTCCAGAACGGTGCGGTCGTTGGCAACTTTCTCCTGGAGGGCCACAAGGCTGTCAATCACCTGGTTGTCATACTGGATGATCTCCTCAATCATCATGTAGTTGTCCAGCAGTTCGGAGAAATCGCCGGAGGTGAACAGAATGGACCAGTAGGAGGTCTCCCCCTGCTCCTCCATGTGCCGCATCCGCCGGCAGAACAGGTCAAACTGGGCCTTCTCGTCGGCCTCTGCCTGCTCCAGCTCCGCCGTCTTCTCAGCGATAAGCTGGTCATACATGGCGATCTGCTCGTTGATGTTGGCAATCTCCTGGCGGATCAGGTCGATCTGGTCCTCCAGCAGCTCCTTTTTCTTCAGCGCGTTGCTCTTGTCCGCCTGAACGGCCTTCAGCTGGGCTTGAATGTCCTTTTTCTGCTCGGCCAGCTTTCCGGCGCTCCCCTTCAGGGCGTCGATCTCCGCCTGAGTGACGGCGGAGGTCTCAAGCACCACACCCGGCCCCGTCAGGGGCAGGAACATGGCCAGCGCCAGCAACAGCACAGCGGCGCGGCGCAGCAGTCTGCCTTGTTTCATCCAGATTCCTCCTTTTCAGTGGGCCAGAAAGATGTTTGCCAAAAAGGGCAGCACCATCAGCAGCGCCAAAAATCCGGCCAAAATGGACATAAACAGCTTCTGTCTTTTCTGCCGCTTCATAACCGCGACCTCCCTAACATTTTATTAGACCTGTAAGAACTTCCGAATGGCGAACAGGGAGCCCGCCACGCCGATAAAGGCGCCCACGCCGCAGAAGACGGCCAGAATGGTGGGGGCCATGGTCCCATAGCTGATCATATTCACCAGCGACAGGCCGTTGCCCTGGATGGCGAACTTGGCCACCATCTGATACAGCCCCCATTGGGCCAAAAAGGCGATCAGGGCTCCGGTGAGGCCCAGCAGCATCCCCTCCACCACAAAGGGCCACTCGATGAAGCCGTCGGTGGCACCGCACATCTTCATAATGGCAATCTCCTCCCGGCGGTAGAAAGTGGCCAGCTTGATGGTGTTGGCGATGATGAACAGGGAGATCACCAGCAGGATGCCGATAAGCACCAGGGCCACGCCGGTGGCGATGTTGCGCACCATCACAAAGCCGTCGGCAATCTCGGTGGCGGCGTTGACGAAGCCCACGCCCTCCACCTGCTCCAGGGCCGCCTTGGTCTGCCTCATCAGCTCGATATCCACCACATGGACCCGGTAGCGGTCCCGGAGAGCCTCGTTGGGCAGGTCGTTGAGCACCGACGTGGTATCCCCGTGCTTGGCCTTGAAATCAGCCAGTGCCGCCTCCTTGGTGACAAAGGTCAGCTGCGACACGTTGTCCACCTGGGCCAGGGTGGGCTGGAGAGCCCGGGCCTGGTCCTGGGTGAGGGTATCGTCTATGTAGACCAGCATCTCATTTTCGCTCTCCAGGTCGCCCAAGGTGTTGTCCAGATTCACCGCCAGCAGGGTGAAGGAGCCCATGATAATCAGGCAGGCCACAATCATGCACACTGCGGCAAAGGACATGAAGCCGTGGGTAAAGATGGAGTGAAACCCCTCGCTGACATAATATCCCGCGTTAAATTTTCTCGACATTGTAGTAACCACCTGTCTCGTCGCTGATGATCCGTCCGTTTTCGATGGCCACCACCCGCTTGGCAAAGCGGTTGACCAGATTCTTCTCGTGGGTCACCACCAGCACGGTGGTGCCCAGCTCGTTGATGCGCTCCAGCAGCATCATAATCTCCAGGGAGCGCTGGGGGTCCAGGTTGCCGGTGGGCTCGTCGGCAATAATCATGCTGGGGTTGTTCACCAGCGCCCGGGCGATGGCCACCCGCTGCTGCTCGCCGCCGGACAGCTGGCCGGGGAACCGCTCCCCCTTCTGGTCCAGCCCCACCAGCTGGAGCACGTAGGGGATGCGCCGGCGCAGCTCCCGGTTGGAGGCCCCGATGGCCCGCATGGCAAAGGAGAGATTTTCATACACCGTCTTCTTCTCAATGAGCCGGAAGTCCTGAAAAATCACGCCCAGGGTGCGCCGCATCTGGGGCACCTGCCGGGGGGTGATATTGGTAAGATTGAAGCCGTTCACCATCACCCGGCCCTCGGTGGGAGCAATCTCCGCCGTAATCAGCTTGATGAGGGTGGACTTGCCCGACCCGGAGGGCCCCACCAGGAAGACAAACTCCCCGTCGTCAATGCGCACATTGACCCCCTTCAGGGCCTTGGTGCCGTTGTCGTATTCCTTATGTACGTCGATAAAGCGAATCATACCGCGCTCTGCTCCTCGCAATCTTTCTCTCAGGCTGGAGACTTACTGATTTTTTAGTGTATCACAAATTATTTTTTTAGTAAATACATAATCTGTGATTTGAGCCCGTCCTTTTTCGTCGGCCCCTGTCGTTTTTACCGGTTTGTCACTTTTGTAACCTTATTGTAACTTATTCTCCGGAAAATAGCAAGGAGTTTTTTCCGGGTTTTCAAAGGATTTTTTAAACCGTAAAAGCGGGGCGGTTTTCACCGGCCCCGCTTTTTCTCGCGCTTTTTCTGTTGGCGCAGAAGGTATTTCGCCTGCCGCTCCTGTTCTCTGCGGCTCCTGCCCGCCCGCTTGCGGGCCAGTCCCTCCTGCTCCCGCTGGCGGCTGAGGGCCTCCTGAGCCCGGGTGCTTACCCCCCGGTCCCGGGTGGCCGCCTGGGCCTCCCGCTGGGTCCGCTTGGGGTTTTTCCGCTCCGCTGCCGGGCGCTCCCCTTCCGCCGCCGGACTGAAATTCAGCTTGTGCCACTCCCGCTCCAGCCATTGGTAAATCTGGGCGTCAGTGGGCTCCGGGCCAAAGACCACCCTGGCCGCCGAATAGCCCTCCGCCCCCCACCGCTCCGCGATTCCCACCCAGAAGGGGGGCTGGAACAGCACGGTGAAGCTGCCAACATTTCGGTCCATATTCAATTTCCTCCCTGATTTTCGCGTCAGAGAAGGGACGACCCGGGAGGGAAGGCTACTGACGGGAGCGCGGCCCGCGGGCGGACTACCAACCGCCCTGTGTTTTTATCTCTGCGGGGGATATTATAGCAGATTTTTGCAAAAAACGCAACTAAAACCTTCCTCTTTAGGGGAAGGTGCCCCAGCGCGCGCACAATGTCATTAAGTTAAGCCCCACCCCCCGCCGCTAAGGGCCAAATTACCCAGTCTGGCCCTTAATGGCGGGGCCTATTTACTCTGATTTATTAAGCTAATCGCCGACTTTCTTGACATTTCAAAAAGCTTATGTGGCAGCCTGAAAAAATGGGGGGCGGGTTTTACTTACCCGCCCCCCTCGGTCACCATATTTTTTGAAAACGTCCGTTTTTGCGGCTCAAAACGGACGTTTTCCCAAAAGAAAAGCCGGCTTAACTTAACGGAATAAAAAACAGGCAAAACAGCAAATGGTGTTTTGAAAATTTGACAAGCCTTGCATATGTGTAAAAAAACAAGATAATTCCTCATTTTAAGTAATAACACAGCCTGCCCCAGAATCTCAACTTGTCCGGACTGTGTATTAAAAACCAATCCTGTGAATTTTTCGGGATGGTCATTTTTTGAAAATTTTGACAGGAAGTCAACCGTAAAGTTGAGAAAAAATAATACTTTCAACGCATCTTTGCAATGCACTAAAAGTTATCCAAAATATATGCGGAAAGCAACATTTAAAAATGTAACAAACCTATAAGATGTAAAATGATTGGGGAGTTATCCATATTCTATATCGGTGGTACGTTTTACTGTTTTGCCCAATTCGTATATCATCTATTTCAAATTAGATATTAATTTTTGAAATTCTATATTGACAAATAATTTATTCTATGATACTATTTTCTCGAGGCGATGATTGTATGGCGAAAGTAATTTCTGAATGCCCATCCTGCGGGGGAGCATTGAAAATTGCGGTTTTGCGCTGCTCAGACTGTGGGATGGAACTGCACAATGACTTTCAGCGAGGTCCTTTTGATTCCTTAACTGCTGACCAAACAGAATTTCTTATTTCCTTTTTGAGGCAACGGGGCAAAATGAGTTCTTTACAGAAAGAACTTGGAATTTCTTATCCAACAGCTAAGAAAAAGTTAGATGATCTATTGACCGTGTTAAAGTTAGCAGATAACATTGTGCAAGTAGAGAAAGAGAAGGAGCTCGTTGATATGTCAGACTGGTTTATTCCAAAAGACAGTAACAAGGCATCAGATATTATCAAGAAAATGCTTATAGCGAACGGAGGACGGGCAATCGTCCATACTGCGCAAGGATTACCCCGTGAGATTCGTGTTGCGCCAGATGGTATTTCTTTTCTTTGTAAGGAACTCCCTATTAAGCCACCCTATAAATATGAAGTTTTTGATAAGATTGTAGATCTTTTGATTTCTCAAGGAGGGCGTGCCAAAAAGGGAAACGGACGACATAAACTTGGAGCTCCAGATTGCAATGAAACAACAGTTGTTGGATTCATAGGTTATAATTATTTTCATTATGATACAGGAAAGTCTGTTCCTGATCCCGTATTTGTGCTGGCTGCTGTTTTAGAGTGGGCCGGAATTGCCAGCAACGAACGTGGAGAATTAGTATTGACTACCAATTATCAAGAGAAACTCCGTGCCGCAACTGAAGGGAGATAAAAATTAATGTTCAAATTTTTGGTAGGATTCTTCTTTGGCTTCATTCGAGGGCTATTGAAAAATGATTTTTAATAGAGTACTCCTCATAAATATGAATAAGCCAGAAGGTAAAGTACCCACCCCTCAGAAATGGGGGTGGGTACTTTTTCACACTGTGCAAAATCCTTAACTTAATGACATTGAGCGCGCGCACCGGGGCGGATGAGGCTGTTTCGCAAAGCGAAACATACGAAGTAAACAAAGCCTTGTCACCGCTGATTCGCCTTGCACATTTCGCCTTGCACATTTCGCCTTCGGCGAAATACCTCATCAGTCAGCCTTCGGCTGACAGCTTCCCCGAAAGGGGAAGCCTTTTTTACGTCTCCACCACGGTGAGGACCCCCTCCACCCCGCCCAGGGTCTGGAGGATATCCTCCTTTCCCGCCCCCTGGCGGGAGAGCAAGGCCAGAACGGCACAGGAATTTCCGCTCTCGTCCCCCTTTTTCGTGATTTCCACGTCCACAATCTTGATGCCCAGCATGTGGCACCGGGACACCATCTCCTCCAGGCAGGAGGGGCTGGCGTACTCCGCGTAGACGGTGACCTCCCGGTTGTCCCGGAGCAGGCGGTACTCCAGCTTGGAGAAAAACACCTCGGCCACCAGCACCAGGGCGGTGCCGTACACCGCCCCCTCGTAGAAACCCGCCCCGCAGCACAGGCCCACAATGGCCGCCACCCACAGCCCGGCAGCGGTGGTAAGGCCCCGGACCCGCCGCCACTTGGTCATGATAATGGCCCCCGCGCCGATAAAGCTGATGCCGGCAATCACCTGAGCCCCCAACCGGGCCACGTCGCTGTACAGGCCCAGCACCACATAGACGTATTGGCTGGTGGCGGTGGTCATAGCGGCCCCCAGGCAGATGAGGATATGGGTACGGAAGCCGGCGGGCCGCCGCTTCTCCGACCGCTCTATGCCGATCATGCCGCCGCACACCAGGGCCAGCAGCACCCGCACCGTAACGCTGAGCAGGTCCATCCCCCGGAGAAAATCCAGACAGTGCAGCACAGTTTCCCCTCCTCACACAGATCCTGATTTCAATTCGGATTGTTTCCTTTTCCGCCCCCCGGGCGGGAAAGCAGTTAACTATATCTCGTCAATGGCCCGCACATCCGGGCTGTAGGACAGGTCAGTCAGCAGCTTGGTGTGGGACTGGTTCTTGGGCAGGTGGAGGTAGAGTACCACCCCCACGCCGCCCCCGGCCGCCCGCTTCCGGTCCAGCTCCACATCGAAAATCTGGATGCCGATGGCCCGCGTCAGGGCAATAAAGTCCTTCAGCCGCTCCAGGGAGGTCAGCTCCACATAGAGGTTCATGTTCCGGGACCGGGACAGCAGAAAGAGTTCCACAAAGGGCAGCACCTTGATGCTCAGGAAGATACACACAAAGCTGAGGAACACCCCCTCATAGAAGCCCGCCCCGATGGCCAGGCCCATGCAGGCCGTTGCCCACAGGCCGGCGGCGGTGGTGAGCCCCTTCACCTCCCGCTGCTCGGTGATGAGGATGGTACCGGTGCCCAGAAAGCCGATGCCGTTGATGACCTGGGCCCCGAAGCGGGTGACGTCGGTGGGCTGGCCCACCGTCCCGAAGGCGCCGGACAGCAGGGTGTGGAGCATGGTGTCCTCATACTGGCCCAGAATCATGGACAGGGCCGCCCCCATGCACACCATCATATAGGTGCGAAAACCCGCCGGGCGCCGCTTGTGCTCCCGGTTTACCCCGATCAGTCCGCCGCACACCACCGCCAGCGTCAGCCGCAGGAGGACGGAGGCCATATTGAATTGGCGCAGGTAGTCGATCATTTCACCACCACATTTTCCTCCCCCAGCCGCTCGGTCAGATCCTTGACCAGGGCGGGATGGATCTCACAGCGGGAGCCCACCCGCTTCTTACAGTCCTCAAAGTAGAGCACCACCTGGCTCTCCCCCGGGAAGAAGGACAGGGCCAGCCGCACCTTCCGCAGGCGGGGGTCCTCCCGGGCGGGCAGGCGCAGATAGAGGGTCTGGTTCCCGCTGGCCTTCTCCTCCAGGTTGGACAGGGGCCGGATGGTGTCCACCATCAGCTGGGGCTCCTTGTCGTCCCGAACGGAGATCTTGCCGGTGGCCAGGATGGCGCTGTTCTCCCGGATAAAGCTGCCGCTCTCGTTCAGCGTGCGGGAGAAGCACAGCAGCTCCATGGTGGCGGTGTCATCCTCCAGCATCACATAGGCCATCAGGGTGTTGTTCCGGGTGGTGCGGGTGCGGTAGGTGGCGATCACCCCGGCGATGGACACCCGCTGGTCGTCCCGGTACTCCCTGGGGCCGTCCTCCCGGGCAAAGTCGCTTAGAATGGAGCCGATGGTCACCGCCCCAAAGCTCTTGGCCAGCTCCCGGTACTGGTCCATGGGGTGGCCGGACAGGTAGAGGCCGGTGGTCTCCTTCTCCATGTTCATCAGCTCCTGGGGGGTGTACTCCGGCAGATTGGGCAGGACCAGAGCGGGCAGGGAGAAGTTCTCCTCCTCTCCCCCGCCGAAGCCGAACAGGTCCAGCTGGCCCTCCACATTCCGCTTCCGGGCGGCGGCGATGCCGTCCAGCACCTGGCCATACACCTGCATCAGCTGGGAGCGGCGGTAGCCCATGGCGTCAAAGGCGCCGCTCTTGATCAGGCTCTCCAGCATCCGCCGGTTCATGTCCTGGTCAAAGAGCCGGTCGCAGAAGTTCATAAAGTCGGCAAAGGGGCCGCTTTTCTCCCGCTCAGCCAGCAGGTTGGCGATGAAATTCCGCCCCACCCCCTTCAGGGCCACCAGGCCAAAGCGGATGCCCTCCTCCACCACAGTGAAGTCGGCCCCGGACTGGTTTACGTCGGGGGGCAGCAGCTGAATGCCCATCTCCTTGCACTCGGCGATGTACTCGGCCACCTTCTCGGTGGAGTCCAGCACCGAGGTGAGCAGAGCGGCCATATACTCCTTGGGGTAGTGGCACTTAAACCAGGCGGTCTGGTAGCACACGATGGCGTACACCAGGGAGTGGGATTTGTTGAAGGCGTATTCGGCGAAGTCATACATCTCGTCGTAGATGGCCTGGGCCGCACCCTCGGGCACCCCGTTGGCCACGCAGCCAGGGATGTTCCGGGCCGGGTCGCCGTGGAGGAAGGCCTCCCGCTCCTTCTCAATCTCCTTGACCTTCTTCTTGCTCATGGCCCGGCGCACCATGTCCGCCTGCCCCAGGGAGTAGCCCGCCAGATCCTGAAAAATGCGGATGACCTGCTCCTGGTAGACGATGCAGCCGTAGGTCCCGGACAGGATAGGCACCAGAGAGGGGTCCTTATAGGTCACCTTGGCCGGGTCCTGGGCGCAGGCCAGGAATTTGGGGATGGAGTCCATAGGTCCCGGGCGGTACAGGGCAATCACCGCGCAGATGTCCTCAATGCTCTTGGGCTTCAGCCCCACGCACACCCCGGTCATGCCGGCGGACTCCAGCTGGAACACGCCGGAGGTCTTGCCCTCAGACAGCATGGCCATGGTGGCCGGGTCGTTCTCCGGAATGGCGTTGAGGGAGAAGTCCGGCTCCCGTTTCTGGACCATCCTGGCCGCATCGTCCAATACGGTGAGGTTGCGCAGGCCCAGGAAGTCCATTTTGAGAAGCCCCAGCTCCTCCAGGGTGGTCATGACATACTGGGTGACGGGCTGGCCGTCGTTGGCGGCCAGGGGGACGTAGTCCACCACCGGCCGGCGGGTAATCACCACTCCGGCGGCGTGGGTGGAGGTATTCCGGGGCATTCCCTCGATGGCCATAGCGGTGTCGATGAGCTTTTTGGTGACGGGGTTCTCGTCATAGGCGTCCTTCAGCTGCTTGGACAGCCTCAGGGCATCCTCCAGGGTGATGTGCAGCGCCCCCGGGCCGCTGGGGATCAGCTTGGCCAGAGCGTCCACCTCGCCGTAGGGCACCCCCATCACCCGGCCCACGTCCCGGACGGAACCCCGGGCCGCCATGGTGCCGAAGGTGACAATCTGGGCCACATGGTCCTCGCCGTATTTGCCCTTCACATAGTCGATGACCTCCTGCCGCCGGCGGGGACAGAAGTCGATGTCGATATCGGGCATGGACACCCGCTCCGGGTTGAGGAACCGCTCGAAGTACAGCCCGTACTCCATGGGGTCCACGTTGGTGATGTTCAGGCAGTAGGCCACCATGGACCCCGCCGCCGAGCCCCGGCCCGGTCCCACCGGGATGCCGTTCCCCTTGGCGTAGCCGATGAAGTCGGAGACAATGAGGAAGTAGTCCACAAAGCCCATCTTGCGGATCATGTCCATCTCGTAGTTCAACTGCTCCAGGTACTCCGGGGGCTGCTTCGGGTAGCGCCAGGCAAAGCCATCCAGGCAGAGCTTGCGGAAATAGGCCTCTCCATCGCTCCAGCCCTCAGGCAGCTGAAACAGCGGCAGGTGGTATTTGCCAAACTCGAAGTCTACATTGCACAATTCCGCGATTTTTGCCGTGTTGGCGATGGCCTCGGGGTGGTCGGGGAAAAGGGCGGCCATCTCCTCCTCCGATTTGACAAAGAACTCCTTGGTCTCAAAGCGCATCCGGTTGGGGTCGTCCAGGGTCTTGCCCGTCTGGATGCACATGAGGATGTCCTGCATCTCCGCGTCCTCCCGGCGGAGATAGTGGGCGTCGTTGGTGGCGATGAGGGGGATGCCTGTCTCCTCGCTCAGGCGGATCAGGGAGGCGTTCACCTGCTTTTGAGCCTTAATGCCGTGGTCCTGCATTTCCAGGTAGTAGCCATCCTCGCCGAACAGCTCCCGCATTTCCAGCGCCACTTCCTTCGCCTTGTCGTACTCTCCCGCCAGCAGCAGCCGGGAAACCTCCCCGGACATACAGGCGGAACAGGCGATCAGGCCCCCGGTGTGCTCCCGCAGCAGGTCCAGGTCGATCCGGGGCTTGATGTAAAAGCCCTCCAGATAGCCCTTGGATACCATATAACTGAGGTTGCGGTAGCCCTCCTCGTTCCGGCACAGGAGGACCAGGTGGTTGTAGTGGGAGTCGAACTCATGGACCTTCTGAAACCGGGTGCGCCCCCGGGGAGCCACGTAGACCTCACAGCCGATGACAGGCTTGATGCCCGCCGCCTTGCAGGCCCGGTAGAAGTCGATCACCCCGTACATGCAGCCGTGGTCGGTGATGGCCACCGCCTCCTGGCCCATCTCCTTCACCCGCTCCACCAGCTTTTTGATGCGGCAGGCGCCATCCAGAAGGGAAAACTCTGTGTGTAGGTGTAAGTGGACAAAGGACATGGTCGGTTCCTCCTCTTTCTATCTGTCAGTCCAGGCCTTCCGCGATAATCGCCCGGCTGTCAACACTTTCGGCACGCTTCGACATGATGGCTCTGTATTCCGGCGAGGAAAAGCAGCTATCCAGCTGTTCCCGGGTGTCAAAACGGATCACGATCACCCGCTGCGGCCTCCGTTCGCCGCTCAGATGGCTGACCCGCTCCGTCCTAACAAGATACCTTCCGCCGTGGGCCTCCACAATGGGCTTGACCTGGCGGATGTAGTCGTCATACTCGCCCCGGCCCTTTTCCTCGCTGATATAAGTGTCAACCATAAAATACCACGACACGGCACCTCCTCCTTTCTCCCTCGTCCCCCCCAGGGGGAAGCCTCCCTCTTTGAGGGAGGTGCCCCAGTGCGCACACTGGGGCGGAGGGAGTCCGCCAACGGAAAACTCCCTCAGTCAGCCCTGCGGGCTGACAGCTCCCTCAGAGAGGGGGCCTTTTGGCGCTCCTACTCAGGCTGTGCGGCCTCCTCCAGGGTCTCCCCGGTCAGACGGTACACCGTCCACTCGTCCATGGGGACGGCGTGCATCTTCCTGGTGTAGAAGTCGATAGAGGGCTGGTTCCAGTCCAGGCAGAACCATTCCAGCCGGCCGCAGCCCCGCTCCACGGTAATTCGGGCCAGCTCCTTGAGCAGAGCCTTGCCACAGCCCTTCCCCCGCTTCTCCGGCAGGACGAACAGGTCCTCCAGATAGACCCCCGCCCGGCCCAGAAAGGTGGAGAAGTTATAGAAGAACAGGGCGTAGCCCACCGCCTTTCCCTCCACCTCGGCAAAGATGACCTCCGCCGTCTTTTTCTCAAAAATCCACTCCCGCAGAATTTCCGGGGTGGCCACCACCTGGTCGGACATGTGCTCGTAGTCCGCCAGGGCGCGGATAAAGCTTAAAATCAGTTCCTCGTCCCCCGGCACGGCGGGGCGGAAGGTGCAGTTAACCATAGCTGTTTTCTCCTTTTATCTTTCTCTGTAGGGGCGGCCTGTGGCCGCCCGTCACCCTTTCGGCATGTAGAACATCTGAAGTTCCCACCCGTCGCCCATATCGCGGTGGCGCATCGTTTCTGTTCCATCCTCCCAAATCCAAGGCTCCATTATCAAGTTTTCTCCCGGATAGCAGAGATAGGATTCGCCACGACTGCCATTTGACACACTTACACCGATCTGTCCTTTCTTCAGCCAAAGGAACGCTGAGAATTCCGGAAACTTCTGCTCCAATTCCCCCAGGGCGTCCACAAGCTCCCGCGGCATCTCCTGGAGTTGTTTTTGATAGCGGTCAGCGCCGGCATATTCATCTGTAAAATTCAAACAATAGTGATATTCTTCGTCTGATTCCATAAGTTCTGTCGCTGAGGTAACGGCTTTCAATTCTTCCGCATAGCTGTCAATCATCTTCCGTGCCGTTTTTGAACCCAGGCGTTCCATATTGGAGAGGGATGCTTGCGGTCCAGGCGGATGAAAAAGCGCCCCCACCACATACAAAACATACATGACAAACAGAGCCAGCAAAAGCAGGAAGACATATTTGACTGCCAGCCCAACAATATTTTTCTTCATCTCTCCTACTCCTCCCTCCCCAGCTCCACCAGCTTGCGCAGGCGGTGGTTGAGGGCCGATTTGGTGATAGGCGGGTCGCACCGCTGGGCCAGCTGGGCCAGGGTGTCCTCGGGGTGGGCCAGGCGGAGGGCGGCGGCCTCCCGGAGCTTGTCCGGCAGGGTGATGAGGGTCCCCGCCTTCTCCAGCCGGCGGATGGCCTCCACTTGGGACATGGCAGCCTCCACCGCCTTGTCCAGGTTGGCGGCGTCGCAGTTCACCCGGCGGTTCACCTTGCCCCGCAGGTCTCGCTCCAGTTTGGCGTTCATCACCTCCATGGCGGCCAGGGGCGCGCCGACGCAGGTGAGGAAGTCCTCGATTTTTTCGCTCTGCTTAAAGTAGATCACCGCGTTGCCCTTGCGCTGGGCGGACTTGGGCTCCTGGTCCAGCTCCCGCATCAGGGCCAGCACCTCCCGGCTCACGCTGTGGTGAGAGGTGGCCAGCTCCAGGTGGTAACCCTTCCGGGGGTCGGTAACCGACCCTCCGGCCAGAAAGGCCCCCCGGAGGAAGGCGGCCCGGCAGCAGCTCTCCTCCAGCATGGCGAAGTTGACGTGGAGGGCCACCGCCCTGGGGTCTGTGCCGAAGGTCTGGTGCAGTGCCGCCAGCTTATCCGGCTCCAGGACCTCAAAGACCTGCTTGCCGCCCCCCTGGGGCAGGCTGTCGAAGGTGAGGCGGAAGGCTTTTTTAAACAGCAGGGGCAGCCGCTGGGCAAAGGCCCCGTTTTCGGTCACGATCCGGGCCTGGGCGGCGTGGAAGGTGTTGCAGTAGAGCAGCACCCCATAGGCTTCCGCCTGGGCGCAGCACTTCCGGCTCAGGGGAGCCCGGCACAGCTCGGTTTTCACGTCCACCGAAAAAGACATGTTCAATCCTCCAGTATGTAGCGCCGGGCCCCGTGGAAGATGCGCACCGCCCGGCTGCGGTAGATGTCCAGCACCGCCTGGGCCAGCTTATCCGGGTCGTGGCGGGCGTAGTTGCCCTCCTCCGAAGCCACCGGCCGCTCCACCAGCTCCAGCCCCATCGCCGCCACCCGCTCCCGGTCCACCGTCAGGGGGACGGCGTCCTCCTCCCGGTACTTCTCCAGCAGACCCGGCCGCACCGGGGCGGTGTTGGCCAGACACAGGTCCACCAGCCCCGGCTCCCCGTGGGCCAGCAGGGCCTCCAGGTGGTCGGCGGCGGTGTAACCCTCCGTCTCCCCGTCCTGGGTCATGATGTTGCAGATATACAGCTTTGGGGCGTCCGCCTGGGCCACGGCATGGGCCACCCCCTCCACCAGCAGGTTGGGGATGATGCTGGTGTACAGGCTCCCCGGACCCATCAGAATCAGGTCGGCCTCCCTGATGGCCGCAATGGCCGCCGGGGTGGCCCTGGGGCGGTCCGGGATTAGGGCCACATGGTGGATGCGGCAGTCCTGCTCCTTCTTGCAGGCGGCAATTTGAGACTCCCCCACCACCCGGGCGCCGTTCTCAAAAACGGCCTCCAGCTGGACGTCGGCGCTGGTCACCGGCACCACCCGGCCGGTGATGGCCAGCACGTGGCTCATCTGGGTAACCGCCTCCTCAAAGGAGCCGGTCACCCCGTTGAGGGCGGCCAGAATCAGGTTGCCGAAGGACTGGCCGGCGAGCACCCCTTCGGTGAAGCGGTAGGTGAGCAGCTTCTCCATAATGGGCTCGGTGTTGGCCAGGGACTCCATGCAGTGGCGGATGTCCCCCGGCGGGGGCATCCCCAGGTCCTGGCGGAGCATCCCGGAGCCGCCTCCGTTGTCCGCCACCGTGACGATGGCGGTGAGGTTTCTGGTATATTTTTTCAGCCCCCGCAGCATGGTGGACAGGCCCGTCCCGCCGCCGATGGCGACGATTTTCGGCCCCCGCTCCCACTGGTGGAGGGTGGGATAATCAGACATCATTTTATTCCCCTTTTCATGTGGGACCCGACCACCCGGACGGGTCAGGCTGTCACTCTATTGGCCCGCCGAGGTCGTCGGGCCCCACAGGCGGCATCATGTTCGCCCCATATCCCGGTGGCTCTCGTTCACCGGCCACCCCTGGGCCCGTACCTTGTCTGCCAGGGCGTGGGCAATGGCAACAGAACGGTGGTGCCCGCCGGTGCAGCCTATGGAGATGACCAGGGAGGTCTTGCCCTCCTCCTCATACCGGGGGAGGAGCCAGCCCACCAGCTCCCACAGCCGCGTCAAAAATTCCGCCCCCTGGCCGTTTTGAAAGACGTAGTCCCGCACTCCGGCATCCAGGCCGGTGAGGGGGCGCAGCTCGGTGACATAAAAGGGGTTGGGCAGAAAACGGGCGTCGAAAATCAGGTCGGCCTCCATGGGCACCCCGTGCTTGAAGCCGAAGGAGGTCACCCGCACCTCCATCCGTCCCTCGGAAGTGCCTGCGCGGCCGAACATCTGACGAAGGACCCCCTTCAGCTTGGCGGTGGACAGATTGGTGGTGTCCACGATCTTGTCCGCCCGCTCCCGCAGGGGGGCCAGCATCTTCCGCTCCAGGGCGATGGCCCCCTCCAGGCTGTCGGCGTCCTCTGCCAGGGGGTGGGCGCGGCGGGTCTCCTTATAGCGCTTGATGATGGTCTCGTCGGCCGCGTCCATAAAGAGGATGCGGTAGGCGCACTTCATGGCCTCCAGGGCGTCCAGGGCATGAAAGAGGCCGTCGAAGTTGGTGCCCGCCCGGACATCGGTGACCAGGGCCACCCGGTCGTACTCCCCGGAGCCCGCCATGCCCAGCTCGGCGAACTTGGGGATCAGGGGGGCGGGGAGATTGTCCACACAGAAGTAGTCCATATCCTCCATAAAGGAGGCCGCCTTGCTCTTTCCCGCTCCGGACAGGCCGGAGATAATCACAAATTCCATTGATATCACTCTCTTTTTTGGGTATCTTTTGGTTGCCTATGTAGGGGCGGCCTGTGGCCGCCCGCTCTATGTGCCGCCGGCCTCTTTGGAATGCGCCCCCTCAGTCAGCCTTCGGCTGACAGCTCCCCCACAAGGGGGGAGCCTTTAGCGCTCCTTCTCCACCAGGGGGATCAGCACGGCCAGAATGGCCTCCCCCAGCTCCTTCGGGCCGACGCCCTCCTGGAGCACCGTGCAGGGCTCCAGCTCCGGAACAAAGCCCCGCTCGGAGCGGCCGTCCCACCGGGTAATGGACAGCTCCGATCCTCTCAGCACCACATCGACCAAAGAGGAAGCCGCCTGAAAGGCCTTCCAGCTGCGGATGCCAGGCTGGAACCAATAGCCCTTGGCCTCCGGGTCATATTGGATGCGACTTTGTTTCAGCTCGTCCAGCAGCTCCAGCACCGCCGCGCCCAGCTCCTTCGGCTGGGGCGGCCAGGGCAGCTTTCGTGCCTCATGGGACGCGCATTTGATGCCCACAGTGGGCACCAGCAGGGTGGTTTTCTCCCGGACGGCGTAAATGCCCACCGGATATCGTTCACTCAGTTTCATCTCAGCACCTTAACCTCCATCTCCAGCTCCACGCCGGTCTGCCTGAGGACTTCCTCCTTCACCTGGTCTACCAGCGCCAGCACATCCCCGCAGGTGGCGCCCCCCCGGTTGACTACAAAACCGGCGTGCTTCTCCGACACCTGGGCCCCGCCCACGGTGAGCCCTTTCAGGCCGCACTGGTCGATAAGGGCGGCGGCGAAGTGTCCCGGCGGGCGCTTGAACATGGACCCGGCGCTGGGGTACTCCAGCGGCTGCTTCTCCCTGCGCTTTGCGGTCAATTCGTCCATGCGGGCCTTGATGGCATACCCATCCCCCTGTTCCAGGCGGAAGCGCGCCCTCAAAACCAGGCATTTTCTCTGGGAAAAGATACTTTTCCGATAGCCGAAGCCGCACTCCGAGACAGGGAGGGTACAGACCTCCCCCGCCTCATCCAGGAAGGTGACTGATTCCAGCACCTGGGCCATCTCCCCGCCGTAGGCCCCGGCGTTCATGGTGACCGCCCCGCCTACGCTGCCTGGGATGCCGCCGGCAAACTCCAGGCCGGTGAGCCCCCAATGCAGCGCCGTTTTGGACAGTGTGGACAGCAGCGCAGCCCCCCCCGCCGTCAGTTGGGGCGTTCCCCCCTTCGGAGCGGGACAGAAGCAGATCTCCTCGAACTCCCCCGCCAGCTTGACGATGAAGCCGGGATAGCCCCTGTCGGCCACCAGCAGATCGGAGCCGTTGCCCAGGAAAAAGGGCTCCACCCCCAGCTCCGCCGCCGTTTTCAGGACGGTCTGGACCTCTTCCATGGTCCTGGGCAGGGCCATCAGCGCCGCCGGGCCGCCGATGCGGAAGGTGGTGTGCTTCGACATGGGCTCGTTCACCCGCAGCTCCATTTCAGGACAGCGCTCCCGCAGCAATTTTTCCAGTCGTTCCATAGGCCCTCCATCATCAAGATCGTTGTATCGTTTGATTATAGCAGATTTTTGAAGAAATTAGAATAGGGGAAACAAAAAAACTCACATCTGTATCATCAGCAGAGCAGGTCTTCTGCTCTTGCCCTGCATTCCACAGTTTTCCTGAATTTATGAGATGGGTGTGCGCAAAGTTTAAAACACTCTTGTTTTCCCCGTCACGATTGTGTTATAATGTATTCAAATACCAAAGGGGTGAACAGCATGGGAACTGAAAAAGACCGCAAAGACACACAGCAGGCGATTCTTTATGAGCTGCGCCGCCTGATTAAAAAGAGCGGCAAGGACTACACCAACGAGGAATTATGCAATCTGATCGACACCATTGCAGAGGCAAAGGATCAGGAAACCTGAAAATACGCAAGGCCCGGGCTTTTGCCCGGGCCTTAAAACGTTATACCAGATTACACAGCAGGGCCGCGCCGACAACACCGGCGTCGTTGCCCAGGGAGGCCTTCTCGATGCGGACATGGTGATCCTTGTCGAAGCAGCCCCGCCAGACCAGCTCCCGCAGGGGGTCCAGCAGCAGGTCATCCTCGGCGTTGCTCACGCCGCCGCCCAGGCAGATGATCTCGGGCTGGAGGATATTCACCAGGTTTATCATGCCGATAGACAGGCCCTGGAGGTAGTTGCCCAGCACCCGCTTGGCGGCCTCGTCCCCCAGGCGGGCGGCCTGGAAGGGGGTGCGGCCCTGGACCTTGGAGGGGTCGTTGTCGCACAGCTCCCACAGCTTGCTGTCCCGGCTGCGCTCCATCTCCAGCTGAGTGAGCTGGATCAGGGCGGTGGCCGAGCCGTACCGCTCCCAGCAGCCCCGTCCGCCGCAGCCGCACAGGATGCCGTTGGGCTGGATAATCATGTGGCCGATCTCCATGCCGGCGTTGGCAAAGCCGGTGAACAGCTTGCCGCCCACCACCAGACCGCCGCCGATGCCGGTGCCCAAAGTGACCACCACCGCCGGGTCGCAGCCCTTGGCCGCGCCCGCCCAGTACTCGCCCACGGCGGCGCAGTTGGCGTCGTTGCCCAGGTAGACGGGCACGTCCCACTCCCTCTGGAACATCTCCCGCAGGGGGACGTTTTTGTCCTTGAAGGGCATATTGGGGTTCTGGACGAACAGGCCGGCCTTGTTGTCCACCGCCCCGGGCAGACCCACGCCCACTGCCTCAATTTTGTCGAAGGGAATCTCCCCCACCTCGCACAGCCGGCGGGACATGCGGGCCAGCTCCTTGCCAAACTGCTCCGCCGTCATGTCTTTGGCTACGGGGGTGCTCACCTTGTTGAGGATGCACCCTGCCTCGTCCACCAGTCCGGCCACCAGGTTGGTGCCGCCTACGTCAATGCCAATGTAATACATCAGTTTTCTCCTCCTTCCAATTGTTCCTGAAACAGCTTGTCCATCCGGTCGGTCAGCTCCTGGGCCGCGTTGTGGCCCATCTTCCGGTTGCGGTTATTCATAGCGGCCACCTCCACGATGCTGGCCAGGTTTCGGCCGGGCTTTACCGGGATGGTGGCGGCGGGCACCTTCACGCCCAAAATTTCGGTGAAATGGGACTCCAGGCCGAAGCGGTCATATACCGCTTTGTCGTTCCAGGGCTCCAGGTTGACCACCAGGTCGATCTCCTGGTTCAGCTTGATGGCGCCCATGCCCAGCAGGCGGCTGATGTCGATGACCCCGATGCCCCGCAGCTCCATGTAGCCCCGGATCAGGGCAGGGGCGGTGGCCAAAAGGGTGTCGTGGCTGGTCACCTTGATCTCCACCGCGTCGTCGGCCACCAGGCGGTGGCCCCGCTTCAGCAGCTCGATGGCCACCTCGCTCTTGCCTACCCCCGACTCGCCCTGAATCAGGATTCCCTCGCCGTAGACCTCCAGCATCACCCCCGACTGGGTAATCTGGGGGGCCAGGTGGCTGTACAGGCTGCTGATGAGGGAGCTCATAAACACAGCGGTCCGCTGGGTGGAGCGCAGCACCGTCCGCCCGTGTTTGTCCGCCATCTCCAGACACTCGGGATAGGCCTCCAGCCCCCGGGTGAGGATCAGGGCGGGCACCGGATAAGCCAGCAGGCGGTCAAACCGCTCCCGCCGCTGCTCCGGGGTCAGGTCGCTTAAATATGTGTGCTCTGTCAGACCGATGAGCAGCAGACGCTCGGTGTCGAAATGCTCAAAAAAACCGGTCAGGGGCAGGCCGGGCCGGTTGATGTCCAGGGCCCGCAGGGGTACGTTCTCATAGTCGGGGGCGGTACGCAGAATCTCCAGGTTGAACTCCTGTATGATCTCCCCCAGTTTTACACTTTTTTGCTGTTCCGACATAGCTTCCGTCTCCTCTCCAGTGCGGTGTTCTCCGCAGTTTCGGGGGTGCGGCCGCCCCCGATTATTTCCTTCTCAGTATAAGCGAAGGAGGGGTTTTCTGTCAATCGCTTCCGCCCAATTCTCCCACGGACTTTTTGAAAAAAATACTTGCATTTCCGGGGAATATCTGTTATGATATCAGTCGAAGCTTTTTTGAAGGTAATTTTCCAAGGTTTCAGATATTTCTCATAGCGAGGAGGTTAGCAACATGGCCAAATGCGAATTTTGCGACAAGGGTGTGACCTTCGGCATCAAGGTTTCCCACTCCCACCGCCGCTCCAACCGTACCTGGAAGCCCAATGTGAAGCGGGTTAAGGCGATCGTGAATGGCACCCCCACTCACGTCTACGTCTGCACCAGATGCCTCCGTTCCGGTAAGGTCACCCGCGCTGTGTAATGGAATATGGCTCATAAAAAATCTCCTGTGTATGGCACAGGAGGTTTTTTATATCCCCAAATGCTTCACGTTGACGTGTTCCGGTTTCTCTGATATAATATAAATATATTTCAGAATCACAGCAGAACATTGCCGGTGTAAAGGAGGTAAGCTTATGCCGAGCGAAAAGGAAATCAAGATTATCCAGCAGGCTGTAATCTACGAGCTGCGCCGACTGATTAAAAAGAGCGGAAAGAACTACACAAACGAGGAATTGTGTGATCTGCTGGACACCATCGCGGAAGCAAAGGATCAGGAGTAAGAGAAGGCCGCCCGCCGGGCGGCCTTTTTATGTCGGCGTTTTACTCTACAGGCATCCGCTCTGAGACTGCTCCGTCGCAAACGATACCTGATTGCTTTACTTATTTAAACATATTCGCCACCCGCTCCACGGCGGTTTTGGTGGCGCCGGCGTCGCCGAAGGCGGTGAGACGGATGTAGCCCTCTCCGCTGGGGCCAAAGCCTGCGCCGGGGGTGGTGGCCACATTGGCCCGGTCCAGCACCTGGTCGAAGAAATCCCAGGAGCCCACGCCGTTGGGGGTCTTCAGCCAGATATAGGGGGCGTCCACCCCACCGAAGCAGGTCAGGCCGGCGGCGGTGAGGCCCTCCCGGATGACCCGGGCGTTTTCCCGGTAGTAGTCGATGTTGGCCATGATCTGGGCCCGGCCCTCGGGGGTGTAGATGGCGGCGGCTCCCCGCTGGACCACATAGGGCACGCCGTTAAACTTGGTGCACTGGCGGCGGTTCCACATGGTGTTCAGCTTCGCGCCCCCCCGCTCCAGCTCCATGGGCACCACGGTGTAGGCGCAGCGGTTGCCGGTAAAGCCGGCGGTTTTGGAGAAGGAACGGAACTCGATGGCGCAGGTGCGGGCTCCCTCGACCTCAAAAATGGTGTGGGGCACGTCCTCGCTGGTGATAAAGGACTCATAGGCCGAATCGTACAGAATCACCGCCCCGTGGGCGTTGGCGTAGTCCACCCACACCTTCAGCTGGTCCTTTGTCAGCACCGCGCCGGTGGGATTGTTGGGGGAGCACAGGTAGATGATGTCGGGAATCTCCTTGGGGGGCTCGGGAGAAAAGCCGTTGGCCTCCACGCAGGGCATGTAGATGAGCCGGTTCCACTTGCCCAGCTCCTCCTGATACTCCCCGGCCCGGCCAGCCATGGCGTTGGTGTCCACATAGACGGGGTACACCGGGTCACACACCGCCACCACGTTGTCCACCCCGAAAATATCGCCGATGTTGCCGCAGTCGCTCTTGGCTCCGTCGGAGACGAAAATCTCGCCGGGCTGGATATCTACCCCACGGGCAGCGTAGTCGCCTTGGGCGATGGCCTCCCGGAGGAACTCATAGCCCTGCTCCGGGCCGTAGCCGTGGAAGCCCTCCGCTGTGCCCATCTCGTCCACGGCGGCGTGCATCGCCGCAATCACCGCGGGGACCAGGGGACGGGTCACGTCGCCGATGGACAGCTTGATGATGCTGGCCTGGGGGTTGGCCTCATTATAGACGCGAATCCGCCGGGCCACCTCGGAAAAAAGGTAGCTGCCGGGCAGCTTTAGAAAGTTTTCATTGACCTTAACCATAAATATCCGCTCCTCTACTGATTCAAAAACCGCGGCACGCGCCGGCTGTTTTCAGGATTATACCACAACCTGCCCCGGCCGTAAAGGGGCAAAATGGCCTGGTTCACGCCTGTCTCATAAATATGGAAAGCCTCTGAAAATGCCGGCCGGTGCGTCCTGTAGGGCAGGGGTTCTACCCCTGCCTATCCCCGTAAGGGGATAATAAGGCAAGGGCAGAGCCCTTGCCCTACATGCGTCAGCTTTCCTGAATTTATGAGACGAGCGTATAACCTGGATCAGGGGTTCTCTGTCCCCTCGTCCGCCCTGCGCACTGAGGTCTCGTCCAGCACCTCCAGCTCCACCAGCTTTTGGAGCACCGGCTCCCACACCCCCGTTCTGGTCCACAGGCGCAGGCGGTCGGAGACGCACTTATGCCGGCCATAGCGGGCGGGCAGGTCCTTCCAGGCCGCGCCGGAGCGCATCCAGTAGAGGATTCCGTCCAGCATCAGCCGGTTGCTCTTGAAGGCCCGGCCCCGGCCGGACTTCTCAGAGGGCAGCAGCTCCCGCAGCTGTTCCCACTGGCTGTCGGTCAGCTCCCAGGGCTCCTCCTCCGGGGCCAGCCTCAGCTCCTCCAGAATCTCCCGGTGGATGACGGCCTCGGGGCGGGTGTCCTTCATGTGCTCCACCAGGGCGGGGATGGAGGCCTTTACCGACTCCAGCAGGGCCAGCACCTCCTGTTCCTCCACGGGGAAGTCCCCCGCCTCCCGGGCGGCCTCCAGGATGCCGTCCCGGAGCAGGCTGTCCCCTCTGGCGGTTTCCCAGTCCTCGGTGGGCCGGGGCGCGGTCCAGCCCATGCCCGCCTGAATAGCCGCGATGGGCACGTCCAGCGCCCGGGCAATTCTGGCCACCGTCTCCGGCCTGGGGGTCATGGCCCCCCGCTCATACAGCCCCAGGTCGTCCCGGTGGACGCCGCACAGGGCGCTGAGCTCCTCCAGGGTCAGGCCCCGCTGCCGGCGCAGAGCGTTGATCTGCAGCCCTACCGTCATACCGCGCTCTGCCCCCGGAGGGTGCGCATGTAGGCCAGCACCGGCGACATGGACGCCTTGGCGGAGCGGACAATGGCGTTGATATCGCTGTCATAGAGGACGAAGTCCTCCGGGACCTGGCGGACCACATAGTACCTTCTGCTGGCCCCGTTCTCTCCCAGGATGATGCGGCCCTCCACAACGCCGTAGAGCTCCTTGAGAAGGGTCAGTACCCCGTCGTAGAGCAGGGCATCGCTGGGCTGGGCGGCGGCGGGGATGGCGGGCTCCAGGGCGGGGACGGCCCCCTGGGTCAGCTTGTCCGCGGGAACGTCCAGCGCCTGGGCGATGCGCTCCACCACCCGGCGCCGGGGTACGGTGACGCCGTTTTCATAGCTGGAGATCGCCCCGCCCGTCATGCCGCACAGCTGGCCCAGCCGGCCCTGGGTGAGGCCCCGCTTCTTTCGGATTGCCCGGATATTCTGGCCGATGGTCATGGCAGGTCCCCCTTTCCTCAGCCGCCCACCAGGATGGCCATGTGGGCCAGGGTGGCGCTGTCGTTTTTGAACAGCTCCTCCCGGAGATTGGACTGCCGGACGCTGTTATGGAGGAGCGCCCGGCTGACCTGGACCAGCACATGGGTGAGGCGGGCGCGGCTGACCTCCTTCCCGCAGGCACAGACGGCGGCGAAGCGGTAGAAGCTGTATAGATTGCACAGGTTCACATAGCTTTTCCACAGCTCCTCCGGGCTGTTCAGAACGGGGAACTGGAGGTGGAAGGCCAGGGAAACCATCAGATTTTCAAAAAACCACTCCGAATGGCCCATGAGCTCGTCCAGCTGCTCCTCCAGGGCCTGGTAGCGGCCGCCCTGTATGACAAATTTCCGCAAATCCTGTTCCTTCCAGTTTTCGTTTATCACTTCCAGCATTTCGTCCCGGAAGGCGCCCGGGCGGGGGAAGGCGGCCAGCAGGACATGGAGGCCGTTGGCCAGAAAGAGCTGCCGGTTCCGGGGCATCCGGCCCATCTGATCGGCCACAGCGGGGCTATGGAGCGTCACCACTGCGCGCTCCAGCCAGTCCTCCAGGGGCTCGGCCTGCTCCCAGTCCAGGGCCTGGAGCTGCTGGGTGAGAAGGCCCAGGAGCAGCAGACGCTGGGACAGCTTCAGGGACCGCTCCTGAAGCACGTCGATGAACAGGGAGCGGATAGGGGCAAAGTGGGCGGACGCCTCATTTTTCGGGTGGAAATACCGCACATCGTTGGGGTGCAGGGGCTCCTCGACAAAGTCTACCCCCTCGGGCAGGTCCCACAGCAGGGCCAGCACCCCCTCGCAGGCGGGGGAGAGGGAAAACTCCCGGGCGTGGGCGGTGTAGACCTCTTTCCGGGGAAAGATGCGGCAGACACGGGGCAGGGTATCCGGGCCGCACTCCAGCTGGAGGGCACACAGGCCGTCCTCCCGGAGAAGATGGCACTTTCCGGCGGTGTCCATGGAAAATTCCGCGTACATATTATCGTGCTCCCGCTCCCGGAGGCGGGGCATCCCCTCAGACAGCTTCTGCTTCAATTCATCAGTGCGGGCCGCACGCTTGATGGCCAGGTAGTCCTTTTTGTTAAACTCAATTTTCCAGCCGGCGCAGCAGGTGTCCTGACAGGCGGAGGCCAGGCAGTGGAAGTCCTTATAATAGGCGGGCATCAGGGCGGTTTCCAGCTTGATGGTGTCGTGCATGGTGATTCTCCTTTCTTTCCTGCGTTTGAGAAAAAGGCCCGGCCGGGGCCCCTTTTTCAGACGCAGGAAAGGGGCCGGGCACATGCCCGGCCCCCTTTGCGCACAGGTAATAAATTTCGTTTTGCGGCTGCGGATTAGCCCAGCAGCTGGAGAACGCCCTGAGGAACCTGGTTGGCCTGGGCCAGCATGGCCTGGGCGGACTGCACCAGGATGTTGTTCTTGGTGTAGCACATCATTTCCTCGGCGATGTCGGTGTCGCGGATGGTGGACTCGGCGTCCTGGATGTTCTCGGCCATCACGGACAGGTTGTTGGCGGTGTGCTCCAGACGGTTCTGGGTGGCGCCCAGGTCGCCGCGGACGCCGGACACGTAGTTGATGGCGTTGCGGATGGTCTGGATGGCGGCGGCAGCGTCGGTCTGCTTGGCAATGCTCAGGTTGGCAATGCCCATGGCGGCGGTGTGCATGTCGCCGATGGAGACCTCCAGCTGGTTGTAGCTGTCAGAGGTGTCGCCGATCTGGAGCTTCAGGGCGTTGCCCTTGTCAGCGTCGTCGGCGGCCACGCTCATGGAGAACACGCCGGCCAGCTCGTCCATGGTGGTGTAGGTCTTCTTGGAATCGGCCTTCTTGTAGATGGCCAGACCAGTCTTAGTATCGTTATTGCCGCCGTTGTTCACGGAGACGGTGAAGTTGTCCGTCTCGCCGCCGAAGGCCTCGGAAATCTTGCCCAGGGCCAGATTCAGGTCAGCAGCCTCGGTGCTGGTCAGCTTCACAACGCCCTCGCCAGCCTTCACGGTGCTGTTGGGGCCGACGGACAGGGTAACGGTCTTGCCGTCCAAGGTGATGGAGGTGCCGTCCTTCAGGTCGCCGGCCGTAATCTCGAACACAGTGTTGGCACGGACGCCAGCGCTCTCCACGGAGCCGGCAGTGACAACATTGGTGCCGGCGGTGTGGTTGCCCTTGAAGCTGCCGGCGGTAGCGGTCATATCCCAGTCGAAGTTACCCTTGATGTTGTCCTCGGTGGGATCGCTCTTCAGGGTGAAGGTCAGCTTGGTGCCGTTCAGCTTGACATCATACTTAGTATCGTTGCCAAAGAGGTCGAGGTCGGTAATTTCAGTGGCGTCAACATTGTCGTTCAGAGCCTTCATCACGGCCTTGGCTACATCCTCAGTGGTGTCAGCACCAGTCAGGTCAATGTTAGTAAACTCCTTGCCATTGATCTTGAAGGAACCGGTAGCCGCAGCAGCGCCGCCACCTGCGCCGCCGCCGCCGCCGGGAGTAGCATCAGCGCCAGCCACATCCTCAGTGACATTAACACCACCAATATCCGTGGTAGGATCAGCAGCAACAGCGCCCGCGGTCTTAGCATCCAAGACCAGCTTTTGGTTTGCGGTATCCCACGAGGCGGTGTAGTCCTTACCAGCAGCATTGTAGGCAGTGACAAAGTCGCCCATCGTAGTGTCGAGGTCAGTGTTCCAAGTAATGGTCTCACCGTCAATTTGCTTACCGTTCACGTCAGCCTGGACCTTGCCGGTCAGGTCGACAGAATACTTCGCCGCCACAGCAGGAGTGCCGCCGCCAGCGGCGGGAGCGTCAGCGCCAGCCACGTCTTGAGTGGCGGTAACACCATTAATATCGGTGGTCGGAGCGGCCGCAGGACCGTTGCCACCAATAGCGCCGGCATTCTTAGCAGTCAGGGTCAGCTTGTTGTTTGCGGCATCCCACGCGGCATCATAGTTTTTACCTGCTGTGCCGTTGTAAGTGGTGACAAAGTCGGTCATCGTGGCGTTGAGATCGGCGCCCGCAGTAATGGTTACGCCATCAATCTGCTTGGTGCCCACATCACCGACAGCCTTACCGGTCAGATCAAAGGAATACACCGCCTTGGTGCCGGCAGCAGGAGCATTGCCGCCGTCGGTAGTGGGAACCAAGTCAGCAAAATCAACCTCGAACACGGTGTTGACGTTCTTGGTGGGCTCAGCGCCGTCCAGGAAGGTCACTTCGCCGGTCTTCTTGGTGGGGTCGCCCAGGCCATCCCACTTGTCAGGGATGATGCGGTCAGAGCCATTAACAACGGTGGCAACACCGTCGGCATCCAGAGAGCCGTCCAGCAGCTTGATGCCGTTGAAGTTGGCGGAATCAGCGATACGGTTGATTTCGGACTTCAGCTGGTCAACCTCCTTCTGGAGGGCGGCGCGGTCAACCTCGTTGTCGTAGGTGCCGTTGGCGGACTGGGTGGCCAGGTAGTCCATGCGGTTGAGCATGTCCTGAATCTCCTGCATGGCGCCCTCAGCGGTCTTCACCAGGGAGATACCGTCCTTGACGTTCTTCTGAGCGGCGTTGAGGCCGGTGATCTGAGCACGCATCTTCTCGCTGATGGCCAGACCGGCGGCGTCGTCACCGGCGCGGTTGATCTTGTAGCCGGAAGACAGCTTCTCCAGGTTCTTGGCAACGGCGGAGGTGTTGGTGTTGTAGTTGCGGTAGGCACTCATAGCCATAATATTGTGCTGAATACGCATGAGTTTTGACTCCTTTCGACTTTTAGTGTGCCCAGCGCATCCTTTTGCCGGACACAGTTCTGTGGTGCGCCTTTCAAATTGAGCACGTGGCCACGATGCTCAATCCTTCCGGCGCGGTACTATATTTCAACCGGCCTAGGACCGGGTGAAACCGGAAAAATGACATCCAGTTTTTCCCGCAGGGTGCGGGCCTCGTCGCCGTCCATCCCCTCCAGAACCTCCCGCAGCTCGGCCAGGGCCTGCTTCTTCCGGTGGTCCCAGGGCAGCTGGCGCACATAGTGGGGGGCCACGTCCATCACGCAGCCGGGCCGCTGGCCGCCGTTGCGCTCCAGCACCTCGCCCCGCAGGACGGGGACCTCACGGGGGGCGTTGACGGTGATGTGAGCCCGGTCCCCCGTAAGACGGGTGAACTGGATCACCGTGCTTTCGCCGACGGTGAAATAGTCGCCGGCTCTCATGGAAATGCACAGCATAATTCGCGCTCCTTAACATTCTCCAGACGGCCGTCCTGGCCGCCGCTGACCAAAACCTATACTTTTTGCACACGGCTTTCTCGCCGCGCTTAATTATCTAATCGGCCGCAAATTCAAAAAGATTAGGGCTTTTTTGAAATTTTTTTGAAAGAAAAAAATATTGCTCAAAAAGTATGCTTTTCGGTCCACAACTCCGCACTGTCCCGCACAAAAAAACAGAAAAAGTGAGAGTCTGCCGAATCGGGTTCGGCAGACTCTTTTCAGATTTTTTCCGCCAAACGGTATACATAACCGGCGGTTTTCGATAAAATTCATGGATATTCTACATATTTCATAAGGAGGACCAGGCATGTCAAGGAGAACCTACGGTTATGTGAGAGTATCCACCCGAAGCCAAAAGGAGGACCGGCAGCTGTATGCCATGCGGGAGTTCGGTGTGCCTGCGGAACACATCGTGGTGGAAAAGCAGTCGGGCAAGGACTTCGCCCGCCCCCTGTACCTGCGCCTGGTGCGCTCCCTGCGCAGCGGCGACGTGCTGGTGGTCAAGAGCATCGACCGCCTGGGCCGCAATTATGACGAAATTCTGGAGCAGTGGGCCAGCCTCACCAAGGAGAAGGGGGTGGCCATCGTGGTGCTGGACATGCCCCTGCTGGACACCCGGGAGGACCGGGACCTCACCGGCGTGCTCATTGCCGATATCGTCCTCCAGCTGCTCAGCTACGTGGCCCAGACCGAGCGGGAGTACATCCGCCAGCGCCAGATGGAGGGCATCGCCGCCGCCAAGGAGCGGGGGGTCCGCTTCGGCCGGGCCCGGCTGTCCATGCCGGACGCCTTCCCCGCTCTGGCAGAGGCCTGGTGGCTGGGCCGCATCTCCGCCATCCAGGCCGGCCAGGAGCTGGGGGTGTCCCGCAGCACCTTCCTGCGCCGCGCCCGGGAGTGGGCCACCGCCCGGGGCCTGCCCGCCCCCTCATAAGAAATTTCCAAAAAATTCCCTCAGGAGCCGGATACTTCTTGACATTTTCCCCAAGACGGCTATAATATAGTACAGAGCTTGTCATCGGAATGCCCAATTTAGAAAAAGGAGTCCTGAAAATGAAACGAGTCCTTGCACTTGCATTAGCCATGTCCATGGCCCTGTCCCTGGCCGCCTGCGGCCCCAAGAGCGACGGCGGACCGGAGGATAACCAGCCCCCCGCCGGCGGCAGCAGCGCCGGTCAGTCCACCCCCCAGGGCGTGGAGCCCGACTACGACTACACCATCCGCATCTATTCCAACTCCAACTCCACCGAGCGCACCACCTGGCTGATTAACGAGGCCAAGGAGGCCGGCTTCAACATCTCCATCGACGACAACTCCGTCATCTCCGGCGACACCGCCGCCATCCAGGCCGCCAACGAGAACAAGGACGGCGATTTGATCTTCGGTCTGAACGAGACCCGCTGGAGCCAGCTGGTGAACGGCACCTATGAGAACCTGAAGATTATGGACTGGACCCCCACCTGGTCGGGCGACGTGGGCGAGTATGTCTACTCCGGCAAGGCCTACGGCCTGGTCATCCAGAACGTGCTGATGCTCTACCGGAATGACGAGCTGGGCACCAACGGCACCGAGCTCCACTTCGACCACTGGGCCGACATTGTGGACTGCGGCTACTCCTGGTACCGCCAGAACAAGGTGGGCGGCACCACCAACGCCAACATCAACTCCGCCATGCTCTACGCCTTTGTGGACCCCGCCTCCCCCGCCGGCGGCATCTCCATCGACGGCTGGAAGACCCTCTGGAAGTACTGCGCCGAGGGTAAGAGCGGCGGCGACGACTACAAGTACGGCTTCGATCCCCTGAACAAGGGCGACGTGCAGGTGTCCACCTTCTACTCCTCCTCCCTCTACGGCAAGATCGACGCCGCCGGCGAGAGCTCCGACAAGCCCCTGAAGGGCACCATGAGCCCCGAGAACTGGAACCTGGTGGACATCAAGGATGGCACCTACTACATCGCCGAGTACATCGGCATTCTGGATAAGGCCGGCCGCACCCCCGAGCAGACCGCCGCTGTGGAGGAGTTTGCCGAGTGGTTCGGCTCCGCCGAGACCCAGGCCGCCTGGGGTGAGGAGTTCGACTCCTACCCCTGCAACACCGCAGCCGCCGATATGCTCTACCCCGACGGCATTCCCCCCATCTATGAGCTGAAGAACTTCGCCCTGTCCAAGGTGGACGGCGACACCACCTATGCCGAGTACGTGGCCGCCCACTCCAGCGACTGGACCAACATCATGACCAACCTGGGCTTCTACTGGGCTGACGCCAGCGAGGCCAAGGCTGAGCCCGACTGGGACAGCCTGGACTGGGCTACCCTGACCCAGTCCGCCGGCTAATCTGAATCACCTCACCTGCGGCGGACCGGGGAACCGGTCCGCCGTGCGTCTTTCAATCTAAAACAGAGAGGGAGCATCATCTATGATCCGGCTCAACGACATCGTTGTCAAATTCGGCGACTTCACCGCCCTGCACGACATTAACGTCCATGTGAAGGAGGGGGAGTTCTTCACCTTCCTGGGGCCCTCCGGCTGCGGGAAAACCACCACCCTGCGCACCATCACCGGCTTTATCCAGCCCGTCTCCGGCACGGTGGTGGTAAAGGACAGAGATATTACCCATGTGCCCATCGAGGAGCGGAACATCGGCATCGTCTTTCAGTCCTACGCCCTGTTCCCCACCATGACGGTGTATGACAACATCGCCTTCGGCCTGAAGCTGAAAAAGCTGAAAAAAGCGGAGATCGCCCAAAAGGTAAACGACATCGCCAAAAAGGTAGACCTGAGCGAGGAGCAGCTGAAAAAGGCGGTGAGCCAGCTGTCCGGCGGCCAGCAGCAGCGGGTGGCCATCGCCCGGGCTCTTGTCACCGGGCCGTCCATCATCTGCATGGATGAGCCCCTGTCCAACCTGGATGCCAAGCTGCGGGTGCAGCTGCGCAACGAGCTGAAGCAGATGCAGAAGGACTTCGGCATCACCACCATCTACGTCACCCACGACCAGGAGGAGGCCCTCACCCTCTCCGACCACATTGCGGTGTTCAACAAGGGGGTCATCGAGCAGATCGGCACCCCCAACGAGGTATACAACCACTCGGCCACCGAGTTCGTCTGCAACTTCATCGGGGATATCAACCTCCTGGGCTCCGAGGCGGTGTCGGCCCTGAACAGGGCCGGCGGCCGGGTGGACCCGGCCGCCCGAAATTACATCCGCTTGGAGCGCATCCACGTGAACGTGGAGCCCAAGCCGGGCAATGTGGTGCTGGAGGGCGTGGTGGACAGCCGGGAGTACTACGGGCTGTACATCAAGTATTACATCAAATCCGCCGGGCAGACCATCAAGGTCATTGAAAAGAACGACGGTGTGAACATCTACGAGGCGGGCCAAACCGTGCAGGTGGTCATGGACCCCAGAGACGTGATGGCCTACCCCGCTGGATAAGGGGGTGGCGTCATGACAAAAACCCGCTCCGGCGCCTTGAGTCCGGCCCTGCTGGTGAAAATTTTCGGCGCCGCCTTTTTCGCCTATCTGTTCCTGGGCTTTATGCTGCTGCCCTGCCTCAACACCCTGGCCAGCATCTTTACCACCCAGAACGCCTCCGGGGAGGTGGACCCCCTGGCGGTGATCCGCTTCTTCTTCGCCGGCAATATGGGCTCCTATGTGTGGAACTCCCTGAAGCTGGCCATCTGCCTGGTGATTACGGTCAACGTGGTGGGCGTGTCCATTGTGCTGCTCACCGAGTATTTTGACATCAAGGGGGCCAAGATCCTCCGCCTGGGCTATATGACCACTCTGATTTACTCCGGCGTGGCCCTGGTGACAGGCTACCTGTTCCTCTACGACAGCAACGGCATCATCACCACCCTGCTGGTAAACGCTTTCCCCGGGATGAATCCCAGCTGGTTTTCCGGCTTCAATGCGGTGCTGTTCACCATGACCTTCGCCTGCACCAGCAACCACGCCCTGTTCCTGCGCAACGCCATTCGGGGCATCGACTACAACACGGTGGAGGCCGCCCGGAACATGGGGGCCCGGCCCTTCAAGGTGCTGCGGAAGGTGGTCTTCCCCACTTTGGTGCCCACCATGTTCTCCCTGACGGTGATGACCTTCATCACCGGCCTGTGCGCCATGTCCGCCCCCACCCTGCTGGGCTACGACTCCATCAACCCGGAGATCGTCCGGCTGGCCGGCTCCTCCACGGCGGACGAGGCCTTCCCCCAGGCCCGGGCCGCCCTGCTGTCCATCATCCTGGCTATGTTCACCATCGTCCTGCTGACGGTGCTGTCCTCCTATGAGCGGAAGGGGCACTATCTGTCCGTCTCCAAGACCAAGGCCAGACTGCAAAAGCAGAAAATTGACAACCCGGTGGCCAACGCCCTGGCCCACATCTACGCCTACATCCTCTTTGTCATCTACATGATCCCCGTGGTGATGATTGTGGTCTTTTCCTTCCAGACCTACGGGGCTATCCGGATGAAACGGCTGGACCTGTCCAACTGGACCCTCATCAACTTCTTCGGCACCCAGGACTACCAGTACCTCACCAACCGGGGTACCTACAAAACCCGGAAGGGCTCCATCTCCGGCCTGTTCGCCAACGAGGCCACCCTGGGGGGCATCAAGCTCAGCTTTGTGCTGTCCGCCATTGCCGCCGCCCTGGCCTGCGTTATTGTGGTGGTGGCCTGCAACTACATCTTTAAAAACCGAAAGAAAAAGTCGGGGGTCGCCCTGGAGTATTGCCTGCTTTTCCCCTGGCTGCTGCCCACCATCCTGATCTGCTACTCCTACCGGGTGTACTTCAACAGCAACGACGTCTGGTATGTGGGGGGAACCAACCTTTATTACGCCAACCATGTGCGGCTGCTGATTATCCTGGCCTACACGGTGGTGAAGCTGCCCTTCTCCCTGCGGATGATTAAGGCCGCCTTCTACGCCATCGACGAGGAACTGGAGGACGCCGCCCGGAATCTGGGGTCCAGCCCGCTGGTGACCTTCCTCAAGGTAAAGCTACCCATCATCCTGCCCTCGGTGCTGGCGGTGTTCGCCCTGAACTTCAACGCCCTTTTCACCGAGTACGACATGTCGGCCACCTTTGCCAGCTCCTACGGCACCACCTACGCCATGGTCATCCAGTCTATGTGCCGGGAGGAAGGGCTGTACGGATACAACGTCAACGCCTCGGGCCGGCGGTGCGCCTCTACGGTGTTCATTATGATTGTCTCAGGTATCATCCTCTATCTGGTTTACGGCGTGGGCGCCCGGGACCTGGGGGAGCGGCTGGAAATCAGAGACCGGCGGCGGAAGCGGCTGGAAAAATGGAAGCGTTTGGGGAGAAAGCCTAAGGAGGCCGGAACATGATCCGCAATATTGTATTTGACATGGGCAATGTGCTGATCCGGTGGTGCCCTGAGGTCTTCGTCGACCGGCTGGGCGTTCCGGAGGAGGACCGCGCCCCGCTGCTCAGCGAGGTTTTCGGCCGGGTGGAGTGGGTCCAGCTGGACTGCGGGACTATCTCCTTTGCGGACGCGGAGGCGGCCATGTGCCGGCGCCTGCCGGAGCAGCTCCACAGCGCGGTCCATACCCTGGTCTTCGACTGGTGGAAGCGCCCCCTTTTGCCCATCGAGGGGACGGCAGAGGTCGTCCGGGAGCTGAAAACGCTGGGCTATGGCATCTATCTGCTGTCCAACGCCAATGTGGACCTGCCAAAGTATTTTGACCGCATCCCGGGCAGCGAATGCTTCGACGGGCGGATCGTCTCCGCCGAATGGAAACTGCTCAAGCCCCAGCCCGAGCTGTACAGGGTTCTGCTTCGGGAGTACAGCCTGAACGCAGAGGAGTGCTTTTTCGTGGACGACCTGGCCGTCAACGTGGAGGCGGCGGTGCAGACGGGTATGTCGGGGACCGTCTTCCAGGGGGCGGACAGCCTGCGCCGCGCCCTGGCGCAGGCCGGTGTTCCCGTGCGGCAGCCCTGACCAGCCACACGGCACTATAAAGACGTTATGATAGAAGAAAAGCAACGGATGATCCGTTGCTTTTCTTTAGCTTGTCAAAAAACCTCCGCCCCGCAGGGCTGACTCCCCCTGACAGGGGGAGATGTCGGCGAAGCCGACAGAGGGGGCAGGCTCCTTTTGAAAGGAGCTGTCAGCCGAAGGCTGACTGAGGATTGTATTTTGCCGAAGGCAAAATGTATGAAATAATCCTAATCTTAGTTTACTTCGTATGTTTTGCTACGCAAAACGCAATCCTCCGCCCCAGTGTGCGCACTGGGGCACCTCCTTTCAAAAGGAGGCTTTTTGCGCCTTCTGTCTCGTAGCTGCTTCTTCGACAAGCTGAGAAGAAAAGCAACGGATAATCCGTTGCTTTTCTTTGCTCGATCAGTGGATTAACCACCCATACTTACGCCTGCCCATGATTGAGCGTGTTCTTCTCCTGTCATTTCCTTTCCTGATGCTGCTTCCCATTCAGGATCCACATAAGATGATCCATTTGTTGTTGTGCCGTCATAAGACACCGGCAGGGTAATACCCAATGCGGGGTAATACTTTCCGCCCTTTCCATTCAGCACGTAATCACCGAGGTCATCATGACCATCATACTGCGTAGAACTTTCACTGCCCTGCGTCTGAGCTTGACTGGTTGGGGTATCTCCACCTTCGCCGGTCGTTTGGGCTGCCGGCGGTGTCTTTTCGGGGAGCTGCTCTGTCGGCTCCTCCTGTTTCTCAGGGGCTGTCTCCTCCGGGGGCTGGGTGTCCTCGGCTTCAACGGGGGCCGCCGGGGTCTGCTCGGGTTCCGGCTCCGGGGCGGTATTCTCTACGGGCTCCGGGGTTGTGTCCTTGACTGTCTCAGGGGTTGCGGCTGGCTCTTGGGCAGAGGTGTCCGCCGGGGCCGATGTGCTGGGGGCAGGGTCCGGCTGTGTGGGCTGCTCCTCTTTGGGCCGGTTACAGGCAGACAGCGACAGCGCAAGGACCAGCGCCAGACCATATAACAGCGCCTTTTTCATTTTGTATTCTCCTTCCATATACCTTTCTTGTACCTCAACGGTCCGGCCCTTGGGGGCGGGACATTCCCATCCCCCTCGGGCTTTGCTCGGGGCCGCCGAGACAGCAAAAGCGGCGCAGGGTAATTTTCTTTCCCTACACCGCCGAAAAGCGAAACACACATACCCATTTCGTGCTTGCGTATCCTGTGGAAGTCTGGTAAAATGGGCGTGGCGCAAGTTTCTTGCTGTGTGGGAGGGCTGTCTCCTGCATAGGGGCGTCGGGGACGGCTATCCCCTTCGCCCTGCCTTTATTTGCTTTTGTTGTCTCTTATCCATATTTTACACGATACCGCTTGATTGTGCAAGTGGTTTTTTTGTTATTGTTACGCTCGTCTCATAAATTCAGGAAAACTGCCGCATGTAGGGCAAGGGCTCTGCCCTTGCCTTATTCCGATGCCTTTTTATCCCCTTGCGGGGATAGGCAGGGGTAGAACCCCTGCCCTACAGGACGTACCGGCCGGCATTTCCAGAGGCTTTCCATATTTATGAGACAGGCATGTTATTGTAAAAAGCGCCGCATATCTGCCGCACCCCTCCGGCTCCTTTCACATAGACTGGTACAGCACCACTGAAAGGAGTATCCGGAGCTTTTATCCGGCCTGAAACATATGAGCTTTCGTTATTTTCTTGCGCCGCTCCAGCGGGGCGGCGGAGAGGCGGTCATCCCCCTCCCCGACCTCGGTGAGGGCGGACCCGTCTACCCCGGCGACGACCCGGTGGTGGAGCCCGTCATCCCCCTGCCCTTCCCCGGCGAGGGCGGGCCCGTCTACCCCGGCGACGACCCGGTGGTGGAGCCCGTCATCCCTTTGCCCTTTCCCGGTGAGGGCGGACCCGTCTACCCCGGAAACGGCGGCGGCAACCGGCCCGGCACCTCCCGGGTGCGCTTCCTCAACGCGGCCTACAGCTACCCGCCCCTTCGCATCTCGGTGTCCAACAGCCGGTTTGCCAGCCGGCTGGGCTACGCCTCCGTCACCGGCTACGGCCGGGTCCGGGCCGGCTACCAGGTTGTCACCGTCTCCAGCGCCAGCGGACGGGTCTACCTGCAAAAAAATCTGCCCTTCCAGACCAACGGCCTCACCACCGTGGCCGTGATCCGCACCGCCCGGGGGCTGGACCTGCTCCAGATCGAGGACCGCTGCTGTCCCCCCGCCAGCGGCTGCGCCGGCTTTCGGATGGGCAACCTGGCTTACAACAGCGGCCCGCTGGACATTCTTATGAGCGACGGCCGGGTGGTCTACAGCGACCTGCGGTATAAGGAGGTGGCCCCCTTCCGCAGCATCATGCCGGGGGCCTACCGCTTCTTCTACGCCGACACCGACCTGGCCCCCATGCCCCCCTACATGGGCATCGACACCCTGGACCCCGCCTGGCTGGACTCCTATCCCCCCATGGAGACCTTCGGCTCCCTGTATCTGGACGTCACCTGCGGCGAAAACTACACCGTCTACCTCCTCCAGAACGGCTCCGGACGGAACAACATCCAAAACCTGATCCTGGTGGATTAGTAAATGCACAAGCCTCCGGTTTTCACCGGAGGCTTGATGTATCTGACTTTGAGAACCGCTGTTTTCCAGTCAGCTTTATGCCACGGCCGCGAAATACAGCCCGAACAGCTGGGCGCAGATGGCGGCGTAGACCAGGCGGATGATACAGCCGATTACGGCGGAGGTCATGATTTCCCGGGTCTTCAGGTCCACCACACCGCTCCAGACGGCGGGAATCTGGCCCAGAGGCACCTGGACCGGCCAGGAGGAGTTGGCCAGGATGAAGGAGCCCACAATGAGCTTCTTCACGTTGGGGTCGGCCAGAGTGGCGTACAGAGCGCCGGCAGCGGCGTCGGCGGTGGGGCCGGACACCATGGTGCCCAGGGTCTTGGTAGCCAGAGTGCCGGCCACCGTGATGGTCTGAATACCGGTCTCCGGCTCAATGCCGATGGCGGACAGAACGCCGCCCATACCACTGACGATAGCGCCCCAGATGCCAAAGTACTCCAGCAGGCCAATGATGGTAAACACGGCGCAGCCCGCGGGCAGGATTACGGTGAGGACGATGCTCACGCCCTCCCGGGCGGAGCCGAAAATCAGGTCCATCACGCCGGTGTCGGGGGTGAAGCGGGGCAGATCGTGGATGTCGGCCGCGTGGGTGTCACGCCAGAACAGGCGCAGGAAGGCGGGAATCAGGAAGATGGGCAGGAAAATGCCCACAATCATCACAGGCAGGGGGTTGATCCCGGCGGTGGACAGGGCAATGATGCCCAGCACGATGATGGAGAAGGAGGCGGGGGCGTTGGTGAGTGTGGCAATGGCAATCTTCTGTTCGTCCTTGGTACAGCCGGCCTTCATGACCACGGGACCGGCAATGCGCCCGGCGGCGTTCACGTCGCCCAGGATGTTGTAGATGATGCCCACGCACACAGCGGCGTTGATCTTCAAATACTTCATAATCGGCAGGAAAATGCGCATCAGTGCGTCTGTAAAGCCCAGCCGCTCCAGAACGCGGCCGGTCATAATCGACACAACGATGGTGGCGCCCAGCATGGAGGAGCCAAAGAGGTAGAACTCGAACATCTTATAGGACCTGGTGAACATGGCGTTGAACGCGCCGGAGAACTGTTCATGCGCAAAGAAGATGCACGCCAGGAACGCGATGAACAGGATCATGCCGACCCACTCAATGGGCTGCCATTTGGTGCGGTCGTCGCTGCCAGAGGCAGAATTGACCTTTTTGGGGTTCTCTTTCTTGTTTTCCATAATTTACCTCCCATTTATGTGTTGGCAGACGCCACCCGGACCCGCTCCCTCTCTCCTGCCGGGGAACGGCGGCACCCGGGGCGTCAGTGTGCCCAGCGCAAAGGGGTCATTTGCTGTGCAGGTGTTCCGCGGCAATATTTTTGCCGTAGCTCTGAATCTCCGGCGAGCCAAAGCAGTCCAGCGGGACGCTGGTCTGGCGCTCCCGAAAAATGACAATCTCACAATCGGGCAGGTGGTTCTTGAGGGCCCGGGCCATCGGGACGCCGTTCTCAAAGATTTCCAGGGCATGGGAATTGCCGCAGACGAAGTTGAGGCCCAGCTCCTCCGCCTTGGCCACCAGGGGGTGCCCGGGGTACACGCGGCTGATGGTGGCCAGCAGGGTGTCCGCATCGGGGTATTCCCTCACCAGCTGCTCCAGATGGGCGGGGGTAAATCCACAGTGGGGGAACATGTGAATTACCTTCTTCATGGGATTTTCCGGCTTGCCTACCAGTATCCTGGCCCGGGCGGCCACCGACGTCTCCTCAATGGCCTCACAGCCCCTTGTCCTGCGCTCCAGGCGGAGCATCTCCTCGTCCATCTGGGTATTCATCAGGGTGTCCAGCCGGCGGATCATGTCTCCCACCGTCTGAATCTCGGGGATTACATCCCCCACATAGACAATGTTGCCCGGGATTCCGTCGTAGCAGACGCTGGCGAAGCAGGGCCTGTGCCCGTGGAGCCAGGGAATGCCGGGGTGGGTGCCGTGGAAGGCCTCATGCAGCTCGAAGCAGGCCAGACCGTAGATGCCCAGGTAGTACTTAATCAGCACCCCCCCAGAGTTGGCCGCGTCCGCAATGGGGTGGTGGGCCACAATGGCGTTCACCCCGGTGGCCGCCGCCAGCTCAATCACGCTCTCGGTCATGGTCATGCACACGGCAATCTTCCTGACCTCCATCTCCGGGTCGCCCCAGACCAGGCCGGGCATTTCCACCACGGCCTTCCCGGGGATATCGGAGGATTTTGTGACCACCCAGGGATTTTTCCCCCCGGCCCAGTCCCCCGGTCCCTTCAGACAGCGGCCGCCGGTCAGATCATCTAAGGCAGCCAGTACATCCTTAACCTTTGCCATAGTCTTCTCCTCTTTCCATTTAAATTTTGAACAAAAAAGACCGCAAAACATGCGAAAAGCAACTGCTTTCCCATGTTTTGCGGTCAATTACAGCTTTCTCTGCTTCAAGCCCCGGACGCTGATCTCCGGCTGGCGGCCTGTGCCGTCTCCATTCGATCCTCGCCGTCAGGGCTGTGAATTCTGTGCCTGCCCGTCATGATTCAATTTGCCCGGCTGCCGCTCGGGAGCCTTCAGCTCCGGCAGAAGTTCATCCACCTGCCGGTCGAAGAAGGTGACGCTGGCTGAAATTTCCAGCGCAGGGTCGTAATCCTTCAGATGCGCGATTACCGTTACCCCCAGCTCCTCCTGCATCAGCTGGATAAATCGCTGTTTAAAAATATTAATCAGGGTGCGGTCCATCACTTCGGTGGAGGCCTTGTCCATCTCATAGGGCAGGGACAGCAGGCTCACCCGCCGGTTCCTGGCCACGATTACCGCCCGGTTGTGCATCACATCCACCCGCTGCGTCAACACACCCTGCTTAAAAACCTCCATGTTGACCTTATTATTGATGCGCAGAATCTCCTGTTTGAATTCCCCCATCAACATAGCTGCATGCCACCTCACTTTGACTTCGGCGGGGATCAAGCATACATCAGTGTGTTAGCAGTATAGCACAACACAGCGGAAAACGCAAGAAAAAAGTCGAGCTTTGTCGAAAATTTTTTCTGCGCCCCCAACACAGAGGCCCCCGCTTATCCAAGCGGGGGCCTGACAGGGCTGCAAATCAGCCCTCCTCCTACTTTTTGGCCTCCAGGTAGTCGTTGAGCTCGGTGTTCAGCACATCGGTAATGAACATATGGCCGGGGGCGTGGGTAATCACAATGGGGGGCTTGGCGTTCTCCACGGCGGCCTGAGGGGTGACGCCACAGGGCCAGAAGACGGTGATCTCGCCGGGGTAGATGTCCACCGCCTCGCCGTAGTCGGGCTTCATGGCGTCGGCCACCCCCACCTCCGCCGGGTCCCCCATGTGGACGGGGGCGCCGTGGACGTTGGGCATTTTCACGGTGATATCGTAGGCCTTCTTGGCGTTCTCCGGGGTCATGGGGCGCATGGAGCACACCATGGGGCCCTCGAAGGGGCCGGCCTTCACCGTCTGGATGTTGGTCTTGAACATGGGCACGTTGCGGCCCTGGGCGATGTGCCGCACCTCAATGCCCTCCCGAATCAGGGCCTCCTCAAAGGAGAAGGAGCAGCCGATGAGGAAGCCCACATAGCCCTCCTTCCAGTATTCCGAGGCGTCGGTGAGCTCCTTGGTAAACACGCCGTTCTCGTAGACCCGGTAGCGGGGGATATCGGTGCAGATGTTGCCCCCCTCCCCCATGTCGTGGGTGTCGGGGGTGCCCTTGATGATCTCCAGAATGGGGCAGGGGAAGGGGTTCTTCTTGGCGTACTCCTCAAAATCGGCGGCGTACTCCGGGGGCAGGATTACCAGGTTGGCCTGGGCGTAGCCCCGGCACATGCCGGCGGTGGGGAAGTCGATGACGCCCTCCCGGATCAGCTTGCGCACCTCAGCGGGCTTCATATCGATGTAGGGGGTAATGTCAAATGCCATAGATACTCCTCCTCATTATTTTGATGATGGCCGCCCCGGCAGGGCGGCCATATACAGTTTAAGCGTTAATCCTGCTCAGCGCCTTCAGAGCGGAGCGCTGGGCCAGCAGCAGGCCCTGGGCGTACTCCACCGGCACCTTGACAAACTGCACCTTGTCCCCCGCCTTCAGCTGGGCCAGGGTGCGGAAGTCGGCGGTGATGACGGTGGCAATCTTGGTGTAGCCGCCGGTGGTCTGCCGGTCGCCCAGCATGATGATGGGCGTGCCGGCGGAGGGCACCTGGATGGCACCGAAGGCGATGCCGTCGGAGATAATGTCGCCGCCTTCCTTGTGGGCGATAACGGGGCCGTCCAGGCGGCAGCCCATGCGGTCAAACTCGGGGGTGACGGTGTAGGTGCCGCTGAGGAAGGTGTCGATTCCGGCGTCGGTAAAGGCGTCGTCCTGGGGGCCCAGCACCACCCGGAGGGTGTACACCGGCTTGGGCGCGAACTCAGGCTTGAGCACCCGGTCCTCCATACGGCTCAGGGTGTCCACAGGGGCCCGGAAACCGATCACGTCGCCCTTCTCCAGCTTGCGGCCGTTAAAGCCGCCGATCTTGGCTTTCATGTAGGTGGACCGGCTGCCCATAGTGAGGGGGATGTCCAACCCGCCGGCGAAGGCAATAAAGGCCCGGCAGCCCGACTTTGGGGCGGTGAATTTCAGCACTTGCCCCGCCTTGACGGCCACCGCCTGATAGTTGGGAACGGCCTTGCCGTCCAGGGTGGGGCCCAGGTCGCCGCCGGTAATGGCGATCACATTGGCCCTGTCAAACTGGAGCTGGGGGCCCATCATGGTGCACTCCAGCACCGCCTCCCCCTGGTCGTTGCCGGCGATAATATTGGCCAAAGCGGCGGAGCGGGGGTCCATCACCCCGGACACCGACACGCCGAACTGCTGATAGCCGATGCGGCCCTGGTCCTGGACGGTGGTGAGCAGGCCGGGGTTCAATACGGTGATACTCATGTTCCGCCCTCCTTCCTGGGGTGACGCTTGACCTGATAGCCCTCCGCCGCTTCCTGGGCGGCGATTTTGTCAAATTCCGCCTGGTCGATGGCATAGAACTTGATGTACTGGCCCGCCTGGGGCAGGATGGGGGTGGCCCGGCCGGCGTCATACATCCGGACCGGGGTACGTCCAATGAGCTGCCAGCCGCCCGGGGAGTCGATGGGATACACGCCGGTCTGGGAGCCGGCGATGCCCACCGAACCGGCGGGAATTTTTACACGGGGGGTCTTGAGCCGGGGGGTAGCGATGGCCTCGTCCATGCCGCCCAGGTAGGTGAAGCCGGGGGTGAAGCCCAGCATGTAGATCAGATACTCGGTGGAAGTGTGGATTTTGATGACCTCCTCCTCCGTCTTGCCCGCGTGCTCGGCTACAAATTTCAGGTCGGGGCCCATCTCCTCCCCGCCGTAGAGGACGGGAATCTCCAGCACCTCGCTGGGGGGGATGGTAATTTTGTCCAGCTGGCCCAGCAGCCCCTTGAGCTTCTCCATCAGGGGGGCGTACCGGATGACCTCCGGGTCGTAGTGGACCATCAGGGAGCGGTAGGTGGGCACCGTCTCCACAATGCCGGGGATATCGCTTTTGCTCAGGGCGATGTTGAAGGCGCGGATCTGGGCGTTGATGGGCTCGCTGATCTCGTTGCCGAACTCCACGCACACAGAGGTATCGCCCGTCAGCAGAAATCTTACGTCAGCCATAGGCGGCTCCTTTCTTCAAAATGTCGGGCGGACCGCGTTCCAGCCCGCCCGACGCATACGCGTCAGCAATCAGCCACCGGTGAACATTTTGCCCAGCTCACCAATCTTCTGGAAGAAGGTGACGCCGCCCAGGTAAGCGGCGGCCAGAGCCACGAAGACACCCAGAACGATGAGAATCATGGGATGCTTGTAGTCGCCCACAATCTTTTTGTTGCGGCTGGCGATAAGGATGATGCCCAGGGAGATGGGTAGGATCAGGCCGTTGATGGCACCGGCCAGGATGACCATAGCCTTGGGGCTGCCCATCAGTAACATAACCACAGTAGAGAAGGCGATGAAGCCCGCCACGAACCAGCGCTCGTTCTTCATAATGAAGGGGTGCAGGGTCTTCAGGAAGGAGACGGAGGTATAGGCCGCGCCGATGATAGAGGTGGTACCGGCAGCGAACAGGGACAGGCCAAACAGGCGGTAGCCGATGTCGCCCGCGGCCTGACGGAAGGCCTCGGCGGCGGGGTTGCTGGCAGTGGAAACGGCCTCGATGGCAGCGGCGCCGCCAACGGTGCACACCCCCAGAACGGCCAGGAACAGCAGGATACGCACGGTGCCGGACACAGCGATACCGGTCAAGACGGACTTGCGGAAGTGGGGCACGTCCTCATTTCCGCCGTAGCCGGCGTCCAGCAGACGGTGAGCACCGGAGAAGGTGATATAGCCGCCGCAGGAGCCGCCCAGCAGAGTAATCATGGGGAAGAGCAGATCGCCGGGATTCTCAGGGGTGAAGATGCGCATGGCGGCCTCGCCCACGGGGGGTCTGCTGGTAACGCAGACATAGAGGATAACCACCAGAATGATAGCGCCCATGACCTGGGCCACCTTATCCACCAGAGTTTTTCCGCTCTTGGACAGGAAGATGCAGATGCCCAGGCCGCCGCCCAGCAGGTAGCCGACCTTCTCAGGAATACCAGCCAGAGCGTTCAGGCCAAGGGCGGTGCCGCCCACATTGCCGATGTTGAAGGCCAGACCGCCAAAAGCGACCAGAATAGCTAAGATCACGCCAAGGCCGGGGATAATCTTGTTGGCAATATCCTGCCCACGCAGGCCGGAGGCGCCGATGACGGACCAGACGTTGGCCTGGGCGATGATGTCCATAATGACCACACATACAATAACAAAAGCGAAGGAGGCCAGATATTGCGCGGTAAACTGGGATGTCTGGGTCAGGAAGCCGGGGCCGATGGCGGACGTGGCCATCAGGAAGGCCGCGCCCAACAGCACCGACATGCTCCTGGTGTCTTTTTTGTTCTCGTTAGCCATTTAAGTACCTCCAAAAATTCGTATTCCGCTCTCTCTTCAGGCACAACTTGTCATTTGTTGTCATTTGCTCCGCAAATGATATCTCCTTTGACAAAGGAGACCGATTTCCCTCTCCTTTTTCAACCAAAAATCTTCCAAATCAAACAATGTCGGCGATGGGGGCGATGGTGACCCCCTCGGCCTCCAGCCGGGCCCGGATGTTCTTGACGAACTCCACCGCGGAGGGGTTGTCGCCGTGGACGCAGATGGAGTGGGCGTCAATGGAGACCTCCTCGCCGGTGACGGCGGTGACCTTGCCCTCAGTGACCATGCGGATGGTGCGGGCGATGGCCTCGTCCTTGTCGTGAATCACCGCGCCGGGCTTGGAGCGGGGCACCAAAGAGCCGTCGGCCTGGTAGGCCCGGTCCGCGAAGACCTCGCTGGCGATCTTCAGGCCCACCTGCTTGCCGGCCTCCAGCATCTTGCTGCCGGCCAGACCCAGCAGGATCACATCCTTGTCCACGCTGGCGATGCCCTCGGCGATGGCCAGGGCCAGGTCCATGTCCTTGCCGGCCATGTTGTACAGGGCCCCGTGGGGCTTCACGTGCTGGAGCTTCACGCCGTTGGCGGCGGTGAAGGCCAGAAGCGCGCCCATCTGATACTGGATGTAGGCCTTGGCCTCCTTGGGGGAACAGACCATGTTCCGGCGGCCGAAGCCCATCAGGTCGGGGAAGCCAGGGTGAGCGCCCACCGCCACGCTGGCGGCCTTACAGGCGGCCACCGTCTTGTCCATCACCAGCGGGTCGCCGGCGTGATAGCCGCAGGCCACGTTGGCGGAGGACACGTGGGCAATAACCGCCTCGTCCATACCGATGGTATAGGCGCCGAAGCTCTCGCCCAGGTCGCTGTTCAGGTCAACTTTGTACATAGGGGATTCCTCCTTTACAGAATCAATTCGGAACGCTTGCACACGCCATATATTACCACAGAACGCCGGAAATTGCAATAAAAATTTGTGGATAAGCGCCAAAAAACGGACATCCCCTGCCGGAGATGTCCGTCTTGTTGCACTTTTCCGCATTTCGGCTTTTATTTGACCCTTTTCCCCCTCAGTCCATGGGCTTCATGGTGGGGAACAGGATCACTTCCCGGATGGAGTCGGAGCCGGTGAGGAGCATGACGCACCGGTCGATGCCGATGCCCAGCCCGCCTGTAGGGGGCAGGCCGTACTCCAGGGCGGTGAGGAAATCCTCGTCCATCATGCCGGCTTCGTCGTCTCCCCGCTCCCGCTGCTCCACCTGCTTCTGGAACCGCTGGCGCTGGTCAATGGGGTCGTTGAGCTCAGAGAAGGCATTGCCCATCTCACTGTGGCAGATAAACAGCTCAAACCGCTCGGTGAGCCGGGGGTCGGCAGGGGACCGCTTGGCCAGGGGGGAGACATCCACCGGGTGCATGGTGATGAATGTGGGCTGGATCAGCTTCTCCTCCACCCGCTGGTCGAAGCACTCATACAGGGCGTTGCCCCAGGTCTTGTCCGCCGTCTCGGGCAGTTCCACCCCAATGGCCTTGGCGGCGGCCACCGCCTCCTCGTCAGAGTTGATGGCCATAAAGTCGATGCCGCAGTACTGCTTCACCGCCTCGTGCATGGGCATACGGGGCCAGCCGGGGGTCAGGTCGATGTCCTCCCCCTGCCACTGGACCTGATAGGTGCCCAGAATCTTCTGGGCGGCGGAGGACAGCAGGTCCTCGAACAGGTCCATCATGTCGTTGAAGTCGGCGTAGGCCTGGTAGAGCTCGATGGTGGTGAACTCCGGGTTGTGCTTGGGGTCCATACCCTCGTTGCGGAAGATGCGGCCGATCTCATACACCCGGTCCATGCCGCCCACGATGAGCCGCTTCAGGGGCAGCTCGGTGGCGATGCGCATGTACATGTCAATATCCAGCGTGTTGTGGTGGGTGATGAAGGGCCGAGCTGTGGCTCCGCCAGAGATTGTATTGAGGACAGGGGTCTCCACCTCAATAAAGCCCCGGCCGTCCATAAAGTCCCGGACATATTTGATGAACTTTGAGCGGATGGTGAAGTTGCGCTTCACCTCCGGATTGACAATCAGGTCCACATACCGCTGGCGGTAGCGCAGCTCGGTGCTGGTCAGGCCGTGGAACTTCTCCGGCAGGGGCAGCAGGGACTTGGACAGCAGGGTAACCTTCACCACCCGGACCGACATCTCCCCCCGCTGGGTGCGGAAGACCACGCCCTTCACGCCCACAATGTCGCCGATGTCGTACTTTTTGAAGCGGGCATACTCCGCCTCGTCCATCTCGTCCTTCCGGGCGTAGAGCTGGATGCGGCCAGACTTGTCCTGTAAATCGCAGAAGGACACCTTCCCCATCCCCCGCTTGGACATGAGCCGCCCGGCCAGGGACACCTCCTGTCCCTCCAGGGCGTCGAAGTTGTCCTTGATGTTGGCTGAGTCGTTGTCCACCACATACCGGGTGATGGTGAAGGGGTCATTGCCGCTCTCCTGCAGCTCCTTCAGCTTGTCCCGGCGAATCTGGAGCAGCTGGGACAGGTTCTCCTGCTCCCCGGTCTGGTTGTTCTTATCGGCCATGTTGACTTCTCCTTTATCTCTCGATCTTCAGCAGCTTATACTCCACCGGACCGGCGGGGGCATCCACCACCACCTCGTCCCCGGCATTTTTGCCCAGCAGGGCCTTGCCGAAGGGGGAGTCCTCCGAGATGGCGCCGTTCATGGGGTCGGCCTCCTGGGAGCCCACGATCTTATAGGTGATCTCCTCGTTAAACTCCTTGTCCAGCACGGTGACGGTGGAGCCCAGGCGGACATAGTCTCCCTCGGTCTCGTCCTCCTCGATGACCACGTAGTTGGCCAGAATCTCCTCCAGCTCGCTCATACGGGCGTAGAGCTTGCCCTGCTCGTTTTTGGCCTCGTCGTACTCGCTGTTCTCCGACAGGTCGCCGAAGGAGCGGGCCTCTTTGATCAGGTCGGCCACCTCCTTCTCCCGGACGGTTTTCAGGTAGGTCATCTCATCCTGCAATTCCTTGAGCCGCTGGGGGCTCAGCTTATACTCCTTCGCCATAACAATCGCACCTTTCCAAACATGATACCGACGGGCCGGCCAGGGGCCGGCCCCTACACAAACCGTAGGGGCCGCCGCCCTCGGCGGCCCGCCGTACAAATCGTTGGGGCCGCCGCCCTCGGCAGCCCACGAAAGCATAATTGTATATTCTGTGACATTATATGTGTTTTCCCCCGGTATGTCAAGTGATTTTTATGGCCTGGGGGGCCAGCCGCCCCCCCTCCCACAGGGCGGCCAGCAGGGGCAGATTTTCCCGGTCCGCCTCCTCCAGCTCCGGGGCGGACAGCCGCAGTCCCGCCAGCCGGGGGCGGGGCCCCCACAGCTCCAGAGAGGCCTCTTCCGGCACGGGGCGCCCCTCCTGAAAGGACAGGGCCACCTCCCCCCGCTCCCCTTTCGGCAGGACGGGCACGCCGAACTCCCGTCGCAGCCACAGGGCCAGCTCCTTTCCGCCCTGGGGGGCGTCGATCACCAGCCCCCGCACCAGAGGACACAGGGCCGCCGCCGTCCGGGCCATGTCCCGGTCCGCCCGGGTCCCCCGCAGGGCCACGGTGGCCCGTCCCGGAGCCAGCCCCCGCCGCTCCAGGGCGGCCAGGGCCAGGGGGGCCGACTGGGCCCGGACAAAGAGCTCCGGCTCCACCGGCCGCAGGCCGAAGGCGGCCAGGGCGGGCCAGCGGGCAAAGTCCGGCGGCGCAAGCACCCGTAGCGCACCCCCCCGGCGCAGGCCCCGGGCCGACCGGCGCAGGCGGCGCTCCCCCCAGAAGCCGGTCGGGTCGGCCTCTACCCGCAGGACGGGCAGGCCGTAGAGCCGCCCCGGCGCAGGCCGCCCTCGTCCGCCGGCCGTGTACACAAGCTGTCCAAACAACGCAAGTCCCCCCTCTCCTCCCAGAGTATGTGGGGAGAGGGGGGAATATTTATCCTTCTAAAAAGCCCTGTAATTCGCCTAACAGCTCCATCGCCTTGAATTTGAGGACATAGCCCTCGCCGTCTCCGGTGACCAGGGCCCCCTGGCTGGGGGTGAAGTGGCCCGCCTCCAGGGCCTGGTCCACCGTTTCGCTGGCCGCCCCCAGGCACAGAGGCGGAAAGGCCACGCACCACCAGTTCTGTCCCTTCCCCTCCCCGATGGTCACCCGGAGGGCGGTGTAGTTTCCGGCGGGGAGGGCAAAGCCCTCATACTCCTTGGTGGGGAACCAGCAGTCCTCCAGGGTGGCGGCCACCGGGTAGTCGTACCCCTGCTCCTCCACCACCTCCCGGCCGGCGGCGGCCAGGAGGTTTAAATGCCCTTCCAGCGCCTCCTGGGCCTGGGCTAGGGTGGCCCCCTCCGGGTACATCTCCTCCGCCCGGGCCAGCACCCGGTCCCGCACCGCCAGCTTCAGGGCCTGGTCGGCCTCGCTGTCGGAGTTGGCAATGACGTGGAAGCGGATCACACTGTCGGCCAGCTCCCTCTGCTCCCGGCCCAGCCAGCTGCCCGCCACCACCGCGATTAACACGCCGAACATCAGCGCAATCTCCCAGGTTTTCAATTTTCGGTCCATAGGTCCTCCTCGGGACGGGAACGCCGTCCCTGCTGTAATTTTCTTACAGTATGGACAGCCTCGGGGCTCCTTATACCGGACTTTTCAAAATTCAGTCCGCTAAATGGACAGCGGAATAAATTTTATCCGGTTTTTTGGAAAATTTCTCTTGCACTTTCTAACTTTGTCGTGTAAGATACGGGTAGAGACCGTCCCTGAGGTTCTACATTTTTAAAGGAGGACACGAGAAATGAGGAGAAAAATTTTGGCGTCCCTGCTGTCCCTGTCGCTGCTGGCGGCACTGTGCGTCGGCACTGCCTTCGCGGAAGCGACGCCCAAAATCGTCTGGCTGCCCGAGGGTGTTCAGGCGGAACGGAACATGGAGATAGACGAACTTGACGCCTGCATCAGCGGAACTGCCATCTGCTGGGACAGCCAGGGCAACGTGTGCAGTCTGGTGGACCGAACTGGAAAGACCATCACTTCTCTCACTTCGCTTGAGAATGGCCAGTTTTATTCCATTTCAGATGAACTGGTTTGCGGCACCACAGATGAAAAAGATTTTCTGATTAACACAACGAACGGAACCGTTATTCCTTTGGAGTGCCGCCTGGAGTATGAGATATCCGAGGGATTAATTGAAGCCAGCAGGTCCATAGACAAGCCCGACAGCTTTCTTCCCGACTACAAATACGGATTTGTTGATACAACCGGAAAAATTGTAGTTCCTTTGGTGTACGATTCTGTCCAACCGTTTTCCGAAGGCCTGGCAGCGGTTACAATCGGCAGCAATACATTCTTTATTGACACAGCCGGAAGGACCGTCCTCGATCTTGGCACAACGTATCAACACGTTGAAAGCTTTTCCGAGGGTCTGGCAGTGGTAAGCGATCAAAATTATAAACATGGCGCCATTGACCGCACCGGCCAGCTGGTCATCCCCATGGAATATGACCGCATGGAAAATTTTTCTCACGGTCTGTCGGCAGTGGGAAAACAGAACGGAACAGATGCCTACGGCAACCCGTTCTATGCGGAGGGCTTTATCAACAGGACCGGGACCGTCGCTATTCCCCTTGATTATGGCCGGGCATACAGCTTTTCGGATGGGCTGGCTGTAGTTGGTGTCCACTCCGGATATGAAATGGACGACTACTCCGGCGAATATGTGCAGACCCACAAATACGGATTTATAGACACCACCGGCAAGGTCGTCATTCCAATGATATATGACAGTGTCAGCTTCAATTGGACTGATTATAATAAAGCGTTTAACGATGGTGCGGCAGCAGTAGCCAAAGACGGTAAACTCGGCCTGATTGACAGGGCCGGAAATATCGTAGTCCCTTTGAAATACGACTGTTCGACCAACGCTTACGACGCCTATTTCTCAAATAATGTTATTGTATTTTACGAGGGGAACGGGGAGAGAGGCCACTCATATCTCATGGATTCCCGCGGGAACTTTGCAGTTCCGCCAGAATATGAGTTTAAGTGGAGAAGCCCTAAATATGGAGATCCGGGGGCCTTTTTTGACGATGTTGCAGCGGTGGGTAAGAACGGAAAATGGGGTTATATGGACCGCAGCGGAAAACTGCTGCTGCCCTTGGAGTATGACGAGGTCAGCTATGCCTCCAAGGGTATTGGCGTAGTCCGTCAGGGTAGCCGATACGGCATTGTGGACCTGTACGCCACCCCGGCCCCCACCCCCGTCGGAGTTCAGGCTATGCCCACCAACGACAGCCTGATCTGTGACGGCATACTCCAGACCCCCACCGTCTACAAGATCAACGGCAGCAACTACTTCAAAATCCGCGACCTGGCTGCTATTCTCAACGGTTCAGCCAAGCAGTTTTCCGTGGGCTATGACGCGGATAAGAAGTCCGTCACCGCCGACACCGGGGCGGGCTACCTCAAACAGCCCACCGACCTGACCGGCGCGCCCGCCGGCGGCAGCAAGTCCGCCACCGCCAGCAGCGACGCGATTTACATTAACGGCGTTCTCTGCCAGGCGGAGGTCTACAAGATTGACGGCATGAACTACTTCAAGCTCCGCGACCTGGGCCAGGCCCTGGACTTCGGCGTGGGCTGGGACAGCGCCACCGGCACCGTCACCCTGGACACCACCCGGGGCTATGAGACCCAGACTCCCTCAGCTCAGAACATTTCTGACGAGGAATTGCTGCTGATAGCCAGCAAACTGAACGAAGATGCATCTGCTCTGAGTTGGGGCATCATAAACGGCAACTTTGTGGACTATGACCCAAGCGACACAATTATGATAAATCAAATGGCCGCTGCACGTGTGACCAGTCACACCACACTTGCCGAGGCAGTAGCATCCGCTCAGGAAGAGTGGTATCAAGTCGTCTCCCGCAGAAATGCTTGGAACTGGTCAAATGACGAACTCCCCTTGATTGAGTACAATGGCGCATTGTATTTTTTCTTGGATTCTGGAATAGGTGATGATGGAGGATATATAGTCATTGACCGTCTGATTTCCCGAACCAGTGACACAGCAGTATTCAGCGGACGCTGGACCTATGGGGAGGAGTATCCCGAAATGGATGAGCCGTGTGAGATATCTTTGGTCTTTGAGGACGGAGTTTGGAAATGCTTGAATTGAGAGGAGCTACAAAGATGAAGAAAAAAATCCTGGCGGCTCTGCTATCCCTGTCGCTGCTGGCGGCGCTGTGCGTCGGCACCGCCTTCGCGGAGGAGGCCGCCCCTACCAACGACAGCCTGATCTGTGACGGCGTACTCCAGACCCCAACCGTCTACAAAATCAACGGCAGCAACTACTTCAAAATCCGCGACCTGGCTGCCATTCTCAACGGTTCGGCCAAGCAGTTTTCTGTGGGCTATGACGCGGATAAGAAGTCCGTCACCGCCAATACCGGGGCGGGCTACCTCAAACAGCCCACCGACCTGACCGGCGCGCCCGCCGGCGGCAGCAAGTCCGCCACCGCCAGCAGCGACGCGATTTACATTAACGGCGTTCTCTGCCAGGCGGAGGTCTACAAGATTGACGGCATGAACTACTTCAAGCTCCGCGACCTGGGCCAGGCCCTGGACTTCGGCGTGGGCTGGGACAGCGCCACCGGCACCGTCACCCTGGACACCACCCAGGGCTACAACACTCAGCCTCAGCCCGACAACAGCCAAGCCGCCATGGCCCGGGCCATGCTGGATGTCCTGGCCCGGGAACGGGGCGCCAACGGCGGTGCCCGGCTGGTGGATGTGGACGGCGACGGGGTGAAGGAGCTCCTTCTCATGGGGGAGATGTCCGTCCAGCTCTACACCTGGAAAAACGGCCGCCTGGAGGCCCGGGAGGTGGGCGAACTGGCCGGCGGTCAGATGGACTGGAAGCTGTGTAAAAACGCCGTCACCGGCGAGCGCGGCATCCAGTACCGGAACGTCGGCGGCTCCTATGACAACCGCACCTTCTATTACCCCACCCGCCAGATCAGTCTGTCCTACAGCCACAGCGACGACGGCAGCTCGGACTTCCAAAGCTACTACATCGACAACCGGGAGGTCAGCCGGGCGGAGTACAACACCGTCTGGGCTCAAAACCGGATTCTGGAGGACCTGCTGGACGACTACTATTCGGACCATTTCATGAACATCTGCGTCGCCGAGGTCCGGGCTGAGCTGGAGTGCCTGGCTGCCGGCAAAACCGCCCGGGATATTTCGGACGCCGGGCTGATGGTCCGGGCCGAGCTGGCAGCTAATCGCATGGACTACATGTTTTTCTATCTCGCAGCTGGGGGGCTTGTTCAGGAGGATAGGACCGACTCCATCAGCGCAGTAGAAGTTCTGGGCGCTAACTACGAGGACGTCAGAGCTTATCGGGCAATCGGCTGCACAAACATCTCTGAATTAGAGGAGCAATTACATGAGTTGTGGTATCAAACCTTCTCCCGCAAATATCCCACATTCGATGTAGAAAGCATAAAGTGGATGTGGATGGAGCGCAACGGTGGGGTGTATGTCATCGAGAACTTCGGCATGGGAGACAGGGGCGGCTATGCCGTGATTGACCGTATGGTCTCCCGGACTGCTGAGGAAGCAGTATTCCGCGGGCACTGGTCATATGGTGCGGATGATGATGATACATCCGAATCCTTTGAAGTTTCCCTCGTCTTTGAAGACGGTGTCTGGAAATATGGGTATTATAAGGACGGCTATGAGCTGAAAAACAGCTGAATCAGGCATAAAACAGCGGCGCGCCTGTTGGCGCGCCGCTGTTTATACCGTCTGCGTCAAAAACACCTCGCCGCCGAAGTCGGCCAGCCGCTCCTGGGCCTCCTGGGCCAGGGCCTTGTCGTCAAACAGTCCGAAGGCGGTGGGACCGGTGCCGCTCATGCTGGCCCCCAGAGCCCCGCACTGGATGAGGGCGTTTTTGATGTCGTTCACCCGGGCCCGCTGACGCTCGGGCAGGGCGTCTTCAAAGACATTATACATCCGCCGGGCCGCCCCGTGGAGGTCCCCCGCCTCCAGGGCGGCGATGGCCCCCTGGGTGTCGGGCCGGCAGCGCAGACGGACGCTGTCGATTTTGGCAAACAGGGCAGGGGTGGAGATGGAAAACTCCGGTTTGCACAGCACCACCCAGCACTTGGGCAGGGGGGGCAGGGGGGTGAGGACCTCCCCCCGTCCCTCGGCCAGGGCGGTGCCGCCCATGACGCAGTAGGGCACATCAGAGCCCACCAGCGCCCCAATCCCGGCCACCGCCTGCGGAGACAGACGGGCATCCTCCATCTGGTTCAGTGCCCGGAGGACGGCGGCGGCGTCGCTGCTCCCGCCCGCCAGCCCGGCGCAGACCGGGATATGCTTCTCAATGTTGATATCCAGCCCGCAGGGGGCAGCGTTTTCACATTCCCACCAGCGCAGGGCGGCCTGGGCGGCCAAATTCTTCTCGTTGTTGGGCAGGAAATGCAGATTGGTACTCACCCGCAGTTCCCCGGTGTCGTTGCGGGTCAGCGTGAGTGTGTCGGCCAGCTCCACCGACTGCATAATCATCCGCAGGTCGTGGTAGCCGTCAGGGCGCTTGCCCAGCACGTCCAAAGTCAGATTCAGCTTGGCGTTGGCCCGTACTTCCATAACGGCTCCCCCCTGTAAAACAATCTCATACGCTGCTTATTTGCGAATCTTCCGGGCCTCCAGATAGAAACGCTTGTCGTGGGCCTCCCCCATGGAGAAGGTCTTCCGGGGCAATACCCCATCGTGGATCACAGTGGGGAACAGCTCCTCCTTGCCCATGGCGGGCAGCAGAAAGGCGATGGCGTCCTCCCGCTCCTCGGCCAGTTGTCTGGCCTCATCCGCGCCGTGGATGTAGTCCACCCGAGCCCTGGGGTGGGCGGCTATGTAATCGTCCAAAAAGTTCTGGAGGGTGCCCACCGGCAGCTGGGCGGAGGGCTCCCCCACCGTCACCTCGCCTTGGCTCCAGCGGTTGATGACAAAGGACAGCACATGCCCCTCCCCCTTGCCCCGGGTGGCGGAGGGGTAATGGTGCATCAAAGCGTCCAGCAACTCCTCCGGCTTCACGCCAAAGGCCACCCGGTGGATGGGCTCAAACTCCAAGCTGTCGTCGTGGAGGTTGACCAACTCACACAGGGCATACCGGGAGGGCAGCTCGGGCCACTGGCCTGGGTCGGTAAGGCCCTTCCGCCGCTCGTAGCACTCCTTGGCGGTGGCCAAGGAGTGGTTGCCGTCCCCCACCGCCAGGAGCAGGCCGCCCCGCTCCCCGTCGGACTGGACCTTCATGGCGTGGAGGGTTCGGGCCACATGCTCCATCTGGGCCCGGGTGAGCCTCCAGCCCTTCACATGGCCCCCGCGCTCCATCAGGTCGAAATCGTAGAGCAGTTCCATCTCCCCGGTCTGGGCGGCCAGGGGCTCGATGAGGGTTTTGCCCGGGTCGTCGGCCAGCAGCATGGCATGGGGCAGCTCGATGGGGGCGTTTTTCCGCACCGCCACCCGGGGCGGAATGCGGGACATCACAGTGCCTTCGGTGGCCCGGATGGCGGAAACCGCTCCGGGCTCGTAATCGTATTGCTCCAGGTCGGCCATGCCCACCAGCCCCCGGCGGACCTTTCCCGAATCCAGGGTGCGCTCCACATAAAACAGCCCGTCGGGGTAGTCCTGAAAACGGCCCTCCCGGAGGTAGCGGCTCATGGTGTTGTTGACCTCCATGATGTCGGTTTCCACGCTGGGTCCCTCCAGGCAGCTCTCGGGCAGGATCAGCCGCAGGGCTGACGGAGCCCGGCCCACCCGCTCCTCCACCCGCTGCCAGTACTCGGGCCGGGAGGTGTACTGGTCGCAGGCCACCACCGACCACAGGGACAGGTCGCAGTCCCGGGGCAGCAGGATATCCGCCGGTTTAAACGGCAGACCTTCAAAAATATCGTTCATGGAGGTCACTCCTCTTTCTTTTGCTCTAACAGCTTATCCAGCTTTTTCTCCACATTGTCCAGCCGGACCGTGAGCTTCTGATAGGCCACAACAAAGGCCGTAACAATACCCGCCAGCAGGAGGAAGCCGCCCACAAGGTAGGCCATTTCTCCAATCAGCATCCCGAGCCAGCCCAACAAAACCACAGCGGGGATGGTGCAGAGGAACATAATCAGCAGTACGATCCAAAACATGGAGGCGCTCCTTTCTGAGCGTCAGTTCAACGCTCCCTCGATGGCGGACAGCAGCTCGCCGAACTCCTCAAAGGCGGGCAGCTCAGGGTGGGCGGCCTTGATGGCCTCGGTGGACTTGAACAGGAAGCCCGCCTTGCTGGCCTGAATCATGGCCAGGTCGTTAAAGCTGTCCCCGGCGGCGATGGTCTCGTAGCCTATAGACTGCAAAGCCTTCACGGTGGTCAGCTTGGACTTCTCGCAGCGCATCTTGTAGCCGGTGATGGCCCCGTTCTCCCCCACCTCCAGGGTGTTGCAGAAGATGGTGGGCCAGTTGAGCTTTTCCATCAGGGGCTTGGCGAACTGCTCAAAGGTGTCGCTGAGGATCAGCACCTGGGTCTCAGCACGCAGCTTGTCCAGAAATTCCTTGGCCCCGGGCAGGGGGTCAATCTTGGCAATCACCGCCTGAATTTCCTTCAGCCCCAAGCCGTGCTCCTTAAGGATGCCCAGCCGCCAGGTCATCAGTTTGTCGTAGTCGGGCTCGTCCCGGGTGGTGCGGCGCAATTCAGGGATGCCGCTCTCCTCAGCAAAGGCAATCCAGATTTCCGGGACCAGAACGCCCTCCATGTCCAAACACACAATATTCATTGTTAACCCTCTCTTCCCTGTTTTCTTCTCAAATTGGTCAGGAAATTATCCATCCGGGCCACTGCCTCGGCGATATCCTTCATAGAGGCGGCGTAGCAGGCCCGGACAAAGCCCTCGCCGCCGGGGCCGAAGGCGGAGCCGGGAATAACGGCTACCTTCTCCTCCAGGAGGAACTTTTCGCAGAACTCCTCGCTGGACAGGCCGGTGGAGCGGACGTCCGGGAACACGTAAAACGCCCCCTTGGGCTCGAAGCAGGTCAGGCCGATGCGGTTGAGGTTTTCCACCAGATACCGGCGGCGGCGGTCATACTCCTCCCGCATGTGCTCGATATCGCCGTCTCCGTTGCGCATGGCCTCCACGGCGGCGTACTGGCTGGTGGTGGGGGCGGACATGATGCCGAACTGGTGCAGCTTGGTCATGGCGGCCACAATGGGCTTGGGGGCGCAGATATAGCCCATCCGCCAGCCCGTCATGGCGTGGCTCTTGGAAAAGCCGTTGACCACCACCGTGCGGTCATACAGGTCGGTGAGGTTGGCCGGGGAGACGTGGCGGTGGCCGTAGGTCAGCTCGGCATAAATTTCATCGGAGATCACCATGATGTCGGTGCCCTTCAGCACCTCTGCGATGGCCTCCAGGTCCTTGCGGTCCATGGTGCCCCCGGTGGGGTTGCAGGGGAAGGGCAGCACCAGTACCTTGGTCTTGTCGGTAATGGCGGAGCGCAGCTCCTCCGGGGTGAGGCGGAACTCATTCTCCGCCTTCAGGGGCAGGTATTTGGGCACTCCCCCCGCCATCTCGGCCAGGGGGCCGTAGCAGACAAAGGAGGGCACGGGGACGATGACCTCATCCCCCGGCTCCAGCAGCACCCGCATGGCCAGGTCGATGCCCTCGCTGCCCCCTACAGTGACAATGACCTGGCTGGCATAGTCATACCGCAGGTCGAAGCGCCGCTCCAGATAGGCAGCAATCTCCCGGCGCAGCTGGAGCAGGCCGGCGTTGGAGGTATATTTGGTACGGCCCCGCTCCAGGGAGTAGATGCCCGCGTCCCGGATGTGCCAGGGGGTGACGAAGTCGGGCTCGCCGATGCCCAGAGAGATGGCGTCGGTCATCTCCTCCAGGATATCGAAGAACTTCCGGATACCGGAGGGCTGGATATTCTGGATTCTCTTGTTGAGGATGTTATCATAATTCATACGAAGATATACTCCCTTTCCTCCGGGTCCTGGGGGCGGAACACCAGATGCTTTTCCTTATATTTTTTCAAAATGAAGTGGGTGGCCGTGCCGGTGACTCCCTGGATGGGGGCCAGCCGCTCGCCCACGAACTGGGCCACCTCCCGCAGGGTGCGGCCTGAGATGATAACGGTCAGGTCGAAGGAGCCGCTCATAAGATACATGCTCTCCACCTCGTCATACTGGTAGATGCGCTCGGCAATGCGGTCGAAGCCGTCCTTGGACTGGGGGGTAACGTTGACCTCGATGAGGGCGGTGACCGTCTCCTTGCGGACGTGGTCCCAGTCGATAATCGCCTGGTAGCCCAGGATGGTGCAGTCATTCTCAAATTCCTTAATGGCGGCCTTGGCCTCCTCCTCGCTCACTCCCGCGGCGGCGGCCAGCGCCGATACCGGCATAGTGCAGTCCTGCTCCAGCAGCTCCAGCAGCTTTTCCATGATATTCCTCCTAATTATATGGTCAATAGTTCGGTAGTCTATATTATACACGCTGTTGTAGAGAAAAACAATCCCAAACACAAAATAAGTCCCCGGTTTTCACCGGGGATTTCGTGTGTTGCTCAAGCCAAGAATGTAATCTGTGCTGGTGTGATAATACTGCGCCAGCTTTATCAATGCCCAGACCGGAATCTCCCGGATTCCCTTTTCATAGCGGCGGTATACCTCCCGCTTGCAGGACAGCACTTCCGCAATTTCCGCCTGGGTTTTATCCGCGTCGATCCGCAGGTCCTCTAATCGCTGAAACCACATAGCGGCATCCCCCGATCCGTAAACGCAAGCCCCCGGCGCGGGCCGGGGGCTTGAAGTGTCTGCAAATATTGGGTTTTAGCCCAGGGTCACCAGCAGGTCATCGGTATTGACGGCGGTGCCCACAGCGGCGGCCACGGATTTCACGGTGCCGTCCACGGGGGCGGTGACTTCAATCTCCATCTTCATGGCCTCCAGGACCACCAGCACGTCGCCAGCCTTCACGGCCTGACCGGGCTTGCACTCCACCTTGAACACGTTGCCGGGCATGGGGCTGGGAACGGGGGTCTCGCCGGCAGCGGGCGCGGCAGGGGCGGGCGCGGCGGCAGGAGCCGGAGCGGGTGCAGGGGCAGCGGCGGGAGCCGGCGCGGCAGCGGGGGCCGGGGCGGCGGCCACGGGAGCGGCAGCAGCGGCGGCAGCGGGGACGGGGCCGTCAGCGGCGGCCACAGAGACCTGATACGCCTTGCCGTCGATGGTGATGGTGTAGCTGCCGGGGCAGGTATCCATCGCGCCCATCACCAGATGGGGGGGCTGATAGCTGGCGGCAAAGGGCTGGATGGGCCGGGAGGTCATGCCGTTGGCCGCGGTGGCGGGCACGTTGGCGTAGTACACATGGCCCTGCCAGGCGGGCATGGGGGGCAGGTCGGACGCCTTGGGCGCCGCAGGAGCGGCGGCGGCAGCCTTCTTGGGGTCCTCCTTCTTGGGGAAGCCGGCCTCCCGGTCCTTGAAGAAGGCCATGGCCACCTGGGGGAAGGCGATGTAGCTCAGCACGTCCTCGTCACACTTGGCGGTAGCGCCCAGCTCGGCCTTGGTCTTCTCAAACTCGGGAGCCAGGGAGTCGGCAAAGCGGCCCTCCACCACGGGGGTGTTGCCCAGAATCTTCTTCTGGATGGCGGGGTCGATGGGGGCGGGGGTACGGCCATACTCGCCACGACAGTAAGCTTTGATCTCCTTGCCCACCACCTTGTAGCGCTCGCCGGCCAGCACGTTCTGCACGGCCTGGGAGCCAACCATCTGGCTGGTGGGGGTAACCAGGGGAGGGTAGCCCAGGTCGGCGCGGACCTTGGGGGTCTCGGCCAGGGCCTGATCCAGCTTGTCGATGGCGTTCATCATCTTCAGCTGGGAAATCAGGTTGGACAGCATGCCGCCGGGGATCTGATAGTTGAGGCACTGGGTGTCGGTGGCCATGGAGATGGGGTCCAGGGTGCCGTCCTTGATGAAGTCAGCCCGGACGCCCTTGAAGAAGTCGGCCATCTTGATGAGCACCTTGTCGTCCAGGTCCACCTGGTAGCCCAGGGAGCGCAGGGCGTAGGCCAGGGTCTCGGTGGCGGGCTGGGCGGTGCCGCCGGACATGGGGGAGATGGCGGTGTCCAGCACGTCGGCGCCGGCTTCCACGCCCTTCAGGCAGGTCATGAAGGCCAGGCCGGTGGTGCAGTGGGTGTGGATGACCAGGGGCAGCTCGGGCACGGCGTCCTTGATGGCGGACACCAGGTCGTAGGACTCCTTGGGGCCCATAATGCCGGCCATGTCCTTGATGCAGATGGACTTCACGCCCATGCTCTTCAGGTCCTTCACCATCTGGACATTCTTCTCCAGGGTGTGAACGGGGCTGGTAGTGAAGCAAATGGTGCCGGAGGCGTGGCCGCCCTGCTTGACGGTCTCGTCGATAGCCACCTCCAGGTTGCGGGCGTCGTTCAGGGCGTCGAAAATACGGATGATGTCGATGCCGTTCTTGATGGAGTACTCCACAAACTTGCGCACCACGTCGTCGGGGTAGTGCTTATAGCCCAGGATGTTCTGGCCGCGCAGCAGCATCTGCAGCTTGGTGTTGGGCATCTTCTTGCGAATCTTCCGCAGCCGCTCCCAGGGGTCCTCCTGCAGGTAGCGCAGGCAGACGTCGAAGGTGGCCCCGCCCCACACCTCGGCGGAGTAGTAGCCGGCCTTGTCGATGGTCTCCAGGATGGGCTCAAACTTGCTGTAGGGCAGGCGGGTGGCGATGAGGGACTGGTTGGCGTCGCGCAGTACGGTTTCGGTAAAGCCTACTTTTCTTGTCTTGCTCATGGTTTTTTTCGACCTCCAAATTGCTCCCCATAGTTCTTCCCTGTGCGGCCGCACAGCGGGTATGTCGGGGATAATTTGCCCCTTGGGGCGGATGTGCTAGTCGCTTGCCCTATATTTTAGTATAATCCTCTCCAGAAAGCAAGCCCCCCACGAGGAATATTCCAGCCTTTTTTCTGAAGTTTCTTGTGCAAAAAAACACTGCGGCGAATGTAAGCATCCGCCGCAGTGTCTGATTCTCAGTTGAGTCGTGTTTTCAGCGCCCGGCGCAGCTTATCCAGGTCGGGGTCACAGAGCAGGGGCAGCCAGTCCGCGAGCTTTTCCGGCGGCAGGTCCCACCACCGGAAGTCCAGCAGCAGGGTGGTCAGCTCCTCATCAAAACGGGGCTTCAGGGGCCGGGCCGGGTTGCCCCCCGCCACCCAGTAGGGCGGGATATCCTTCACAACCACAGAGTACGCCGCCACAATGGCGCCGTCCCCAATCTTCACCCCGGGCATGACGACGCTCTCCCGGCCGATCCACACGTCGTTTCCAATCACCGTGTCCCCCTTCCGGGGCAGTTGGTCCATATGGGGCGGAATCCGCTCCGCCCAGTCCCCGCCGAAAACGGCGAAGGGGTAGGTGGTGGCGCTGCTGATTCGGTGGTTGGCCGGACCCATGATGAATTTGACGCCGCTGGCGATGGCGCAGAATTTGCCAATGGACAGCCGGTCTCCAAACTCCGGGTAATTGAACAGCACATTGTTCCCTTCAAAGCCGGCGGGGTCGATATCGTCGTCGTAATAGGTGTAGTCGCCCACCGAGATATTGGGGGCGGTAATCACATTTTTAATAAAACAGGTGGTTCCGAACTCATTGGGAAATACCTGATTTGCGTCTGGAATGTTATACATAATATCCTCCTGATTGTCATATATCACATCCTTTCTGATAAATATTCCGTGGCAACCGCCCGTTTTTTGCGTATGTCCCGCATAAAATCGCTCCTTAAAAAACACCGCGGCAGTACCCGCGGTGTTTCATCCCTTTTCATTCAGCCTTCCGCTGAACATAAGCGGCCGTCAACGGTCGCTGCTGTCATCATCGCCGGCGTGATAGGCCTCGTAGTCAAAGATCAGGTCGTCAATGTCCCGGTCCTCCCGGACCTTGGACCAGACGCTGTTCGTCTCCCGCTTGGGCATCGTCATAGCTGACATCTCCTTTCTGTATGAACTGAAAAATGGGTATAAAAATACCATCGTCTGCCTGGCAAACGATGGGGAAAAAGCTGTGTAGACCCTGGAAACACGGCCCGTCAGGCCGCAGAGACGCGCACAGTATGCTCCCACCGCTTGCAAAATAAGAGTGCCCCTTGGGTGACATAACGCGCATGCATCTGTGCCCACCTCTTTTCCGCAGATTCTTGTCTCAACAGAGGCATCCGGACAAGGGTGCCCCATTGACAGTAGTTATTGTAAACCTCAACCGCCGGTTTGTCAAGGATAAATTTGTTGGTTTTTTTATGAAGGGTATTCATTTTCTTCCTGCTCTTATTCAATTTATCAAAAGAAGGTAAAAATCTTCCGGCAGAGCTTTTTTGAACCCCTCATCCCGCAGGCGGTTTTTTATACAAAAAGTGGTGTGTCCCAGATCACATGGAACACACCGCTTCTATATTTCAGCTGCTCTCCTTCTCCGCCAGAACCCAGGGGACCACTACAGACTGACAGGTCTCCCCCCGGAGCTGACGCAGCATCAAATCGGCGGCCAGTTCGCCCAGATTCTGCGTCCCATGGGAGAGGGAGGTAATCCGCACCGGGGCCAGCTCGCTGTACTGGCTGTTGTCAAAACTCACCACCGCCACCTCCTGCGGAATACGGACGCCCCGTTTTTTCAGGTGGGAAACAATTCGGATTGCCACCTCGTCGTTATAACACACGATGGCGGAGCAGCCTCCGAAGCCGTCCAGGGTGGCGTTTAAAAAGGATTCCGACAGAAAGGACTCCCGCATCTCCGTGTTATACCAGCAGATCTGCCTGTCCTCCAGGGCAAGGCCCAGGTCGCGCAGGGCCTCGATATAGCCGGCGTAGCGCAGGGTGCCCTGCATATCGTCATTTTTAAAGATGCCGGCGATATTCTGGTGCCCCTTTTGGTGCAGATAATCCACCAGCATCCGCCCGCCGCCATAGTTGTCCGCCAGAACAGACGGGGTGCCGGAGAGCTCCGGATAGGTGCCGTTGATGAACACCAGCCGGACGCCCTGGTCGATCAGTTTCTGATACAAGTCCAGATTGGGATTGGGCAGGGCCGTCTTGCTTCCCTCGATCAGAACGCCGTCCAGCCCCTTTATCGTCAACAGGGTCTGAAGAATCTTGCGCTCCGCCGAAACCTGGTTTTGCGTGGCAAAGAGCAGGGGGGCGCTGCTGTTGGCGGTGAGGACCGTCTCCATCCCCCGCAAAATTCCGGGGAAAATATAGTCGTTGATATAGGTTGTAACCACCGCCACCGTACAGTTCAGCAGCCCCCCCGGTTCGGCGCGCTCCCGCAGGTGGGATCCGCTGCCCTGCCTGCGGGTAATCAACCCCTCGTCCTCCAACACGGACAGGGCCCGGCGGACGGTCTGCCGGCTGATCTGGAACCGCTGACAGAGTAGATGTTCTGTTGGGAGCAGCTGCTTGCTGCTGTATACGCCAGTTTCAATTTCCTGCCGCAGAGAGTCGGCAATGGACTGGTATTTAGGAGCCATAGGCCGGCCTCCTTTATGGAATGTACTTGCTTTTTTGCAGGCGGTCACTGGACGCCCTTATGGGAAAAGCTGCGGCAGGGACACGCTCCTCTGTGCTCCGCCCGTTCAGTTCTGTCCGTAGTAGGCCCCGGGGCCGTGCTTGCGGAAGTAGTGCTTGTCCTGATAACGCTGAGGGGCTGGTCCGGCGGCGGCACGGACCTGGCGGGTGAGGATGGCCATTTTGGCCACCTCCTCCAGCACCACCGCGTGGTACACCGCCTGGGCGGCGTCCTTGCCCCAGGTGAAGGGGCCGTGGCTGGCACAGATCACGGCGGGGACGGCGGTGGGCTCGATGCACCGCTCCCGGAAGGTCTCCACCACGATTTTTCCGGTGTTTTTCTCATAGTCCTCCTCCAGCTCCCCCTGGGTCAGATGCCGGACGCAGGGGATGGAGCCGTAGAAGTAGTCGGCGTGGGTGGTGCCGAAGCAGGGGATGTCCTCCCCCGCCTGAGCCCAGGCCACGGCGTAAGGGCTGTGGGTGTGAACGATGCCGCCGATCCCCGGGAAGGCCTTGTACAGCTCCAGGTGGGTCTTGGTGTCGCTGGAGGGCTTCCATTTGCCCTCCACCACCTCGCCGGTCTCCAGGCTGACCACCACCATGTCGTTGGCGGTCATGCCCTCATACTCCACGCCGGAGGGCTTGATGGCAATGAGTCCCATGTCCCGGTCGATACCGGACACGTTGCCCCAGGTGAAGGTGACTAGGTTGTATTTGGGCAGGAGCAGATTGGCCTCCAGAACTTCTTGCTTGAGTTGTTCTAACATACAGGTTCCCCCTTTTTGCTGGGTAGGGGGCGGTCTCCGCGCCGCCCCGCTCCCACGTATCAACACCGGTGGGGCGGCGCCGAGGCCGCCCTTGCCGTGTAATTTACTTCAGCTTCCAGGCCAGATCGGACAGGAACAGGTCGTGTTCCAGGGACTCCACGGTGGTATCCCTGCCGATGTGGACAAACTCGATGTCCAGCATGGTGCACCAGTCCTTCATCTGCCCGGCGGTGATGTCGTAGCTGAGGACGGTGTGGTGGGCGCCGCCGGCGGTGATCCAGCACTCCACGCCGGTGGTGAGAGAGGGCTCCGCCTGCCACATCACCCGGGCCACGGGCAGATTGGGCATGGGCAGGATGGGCTTGACGCAGTGGATATCCTGGCAGATCAGGCGCAGGCGTCCCCCCATGTCGATGAGGGAGACCACAATGGCGTCACCCTCCTTGCCCTCGAAGACCAGGCGGGCAGGGTCCTTCTCGTTCATGCCGATGCCCAGGTGGTGGGTCTCAATCCGGGGCTTTCCGGCGGCGCAGCAGGGGCAGACCTCCAGCATATGGGCGCCCAGGGAATATTCCTTGCCGGGCTCCAGGTTATAGGTGTAGTCCTCCATGAACAGGGAACAGCCGTTGCCCCCCTCGCCCATGGCCTTGAGGATGGCAGTCATGGCGGCCACCTTCCAGTCCCCCTCGCCACCGTAGCCGTAGCCCTGAGCCATCAGGTGCTGGCTGGCCAGGCCGGGCAGCTGCTCCATGCCATACAGGTCTTGGAAGGTGTTGGAGAAGGCCATGCAGCCCTCGGCGTCCAGCATCTTCTTCATGGCGATTTCTTCCCGGGCCTGATAGCGGATGTGGTCCAGCTTGTCGGTGGCAATGTCGTAGCTGGCCTTGTAGGTCTCCATCAGGGCGTCGATCTCGGCGTCGGTGACGGCATCCATCACCTTCACCAGGTCGCCCACCGCCCAGGTGTTCACCTGCCAGCCCAGCTTGGTCTGCACCTCTACCTTATCGCCCTCGGTAACGGCCACTTCTCTCATATTATCACCAAAGCGCATTACTTTCAAGCCCTTGGATACGGCCACGCCCACGGCGGCCTTCATCCAGCTGCCGATGCGCTCCCGAACGGCCTCGTCCTGCCAATGGCCGGCAATGACCTTTCGGGGGGCCCGGAGCCGGGCTCCCAGGAAGCCGTGTTCCCGGTCGCCGTGGGCGGCCTGGTTCAGGTTCATGAAGTCCATGTCGATCTCCTCGTTGGGGATCTCCCGGTTATACTGGGTGGCAAAGTGGCACCAGGGCTTTTGCAGACTGGTCAGGCCGTTGATCCACATTTTGCTGGGGGAGAAGGTATGGCACCAGGTGATGATACCGGCGCAGCTGTCGTCAAAGTTGGCCTGCTTCACCACGTCGGCAATCTCCTGATTGGTCTTGGCCGTCACCTTGTAGAGCAGGGGAAAGGGCAGGGCCTTGCTCAGCTCCCCGGCCATCTCCCGGGCCCGTTGGTCTACCGTCTCCAGCACCTCGGGGCCGTACAGGAACTGACTGCCTACCACGAACCAAAAGGAATATTTGTTCATTGGATGTTCCTCCTCATATTTTTGGAATCTGGGAGAGCGGGCCGCCGGGTCGTCGGCCCCTACACAATACCCCGTAGGGCGCGACAACCCCGGCGCACCGCCCCTAAGATTAGGAACCGGCCCGGCAGGCGGATCATATCCGCCCCTACAGGCGCCGTTTTACAAAACAGATACCGCCGTCTTCTCCACCTCCAGCAGGGCCTTATACCGCTGGATATAGGCGTTGAAGCCCTCCGCGCAGGCGGGGTCGGGCTGGATGGTGGAGCCGGACGCCCCGGCGAACACCCTGCCCGACAGGAAGTCCTCCAGGCTCTCCCCCCTGGCCTTGTTCAGCCGGTAGGAGGCCAGCAGGGCCATGCCGTAGGGGCCGCCCTCCCCGGCTGTCTCCATGCAGGTGACCGGGGCATTGCAGGCGGCGGCCATGTAGCTCTGGCCCACCACAGGGGTCTTGAACAGCCCGCCGTGGCCGGTGAGGGAGTCGATGGCCACCTGCTCCGCCGCCAGAATATCCATGCCCAGCTTCAGTGTGGACATGGTGGCGTAGAGCTGGGCCCGGAAGAAGTTGGCCAGGGTGAATTTACTCTCCGGGGTGCGGACGACTAACGGCCGGCCGGCATCCATGTGGGTGACCCCCTCCCCCGCCAGATAGTTGCACACCAGCACGCCGCCGCAGTCCGGATCCCCCTTCAGGCTCTTCTCATAGAGCCTGGTATACAGCTCCCCGGCATCGGGGTTGGCTCCAAACAGCTGGGCGGTCTCCCCCAGAACGCTCACCCAGGCGTTGGTGTCGTTGGTGCAGTTGTTGCAGTGGACCATGGCCACCGGAGCCCCGGTGGGGGTGGTCACCAGGTCAATTTCCTCGTAGACCTTCTCCAGAGGGCGCTCCAGCACCACCATGGAGAAGATGGAGGTGCCGGCGGACACGTTGCCCGTCCGGGGGGCCACGGCGTTGGTGGCCGTCATGCCGGTGCCCGCGTCCCCCTCTGCCGGGGCGAAGGGGATGCCGGGGGGAAGCAGATTGTCCAGCAGGGCGGAGCCCTCCCGGGTAAGAATCCCCGCGTCCTGGCCGGCCACCAGCACCTTGGGCAGCAGGTCCCGCAGCTTCCAGGGGAGCTGCTCCACCGCCGGGAGGTGGTCAAACTTCTCCACCATGGCCTGGTCGTAGTCCAGGGCTGCGCTGTCGATGGGGAACATGCCGCTGGCCTCACCGATGCCGATGGCGTTCACACCGGTGAGCTTGTAGTGGATATAGCCCGCCAGCGTGGTCAGGTGGGCGATTTGGGGAACATGGTCCTCCCTGTTTAAAACCGCCTGATACAGGTGGGCAATGGACCACCGCTGGGGCACGTTGAAGCCGAATAATTCCGTCAGCTCCGCGGCGGCGGGGCCGGTGATGGTGTTCTGCCAGGTGCGGAAGGGGGCCAGCAGGTTCCAGTCCTTGTCGAAGGCCAGGTAGCCGTGCATCATGGCGGATACCCCAGCGGCGGCAATGCCGTCCCGGTTTTCCACCTGGGACAGGGCGGCCTTCAGGCCAGTCCACGCCTCCTCCAGGGGATAGGTCCACACACCGTTTTCGTAGCGGGAGGCCCAGGTGTAGTCCCCGGAGGAGACGGGTTTAAACCCCTCGTCAATGGTGACGGCCTTGATGCGGGTGGAGCCCAGTTCAATGCCTAAACAGGTGTTCATACAATCCCCTCCTTATTTCTTGTTCTTGCGCAGCAGAACGATGCTCTGAATCACCAGGAACAGGCAGAGCATGGCGGCCACGGTGATGTTGGACCACCAGGCCTCGTCAAAGCCCAGGGAGGAGACGATGCGTTTGATGGTGTTCAGGCTGAGCACGCCGAAGAAGGTGCCCGCCACATTGCCCACGCCGCCGGTGAGCAGGGTGCCGCCGATGATGGAGGAGGCGATGGCGTTCATCTCGTCCCCCGCGCCGTTGGCCACATCGCCGCTGCCCACGTGGAGGAAGTAGAGGATGCCGCCCAGGCCTGCCAGCAGGGAGCAGAGCACGTGGGCCAGGAATTTGGTCCGGCGCACGTTGATGCCCAGCATGCTGGCGCTCTGGTTGTTGCCGCCCACGGCGTAGAAGGCGCGGCCCAGTTTGGTCCAGCGCAGCAGGCAGAACAGCAGAACTACCACCAGCAGGGCGATGACCACGCCAACCTCCACATAGGCGGGGATATAGACGCCCAGTTTATTAGGGGCACCCAGGCCGGGCACGGTGATGCGGGTATCCTTCACCGCCAGGAAAGCCTCGTTGGTGACCCGGATGGGCTCCTTGCTGACGATGGTGGTCATGCCCTTGGCGAAGAACATCCCCGCCAGGGAGATGATGAAGGGCTGGATGCCCAGGTGGGCCACCAGAAAGCCCTGGACCACCCCGAAGGCCAGGCCGATGCCCAGGCCGATGAGAATTACGGTGAACACATTGCCGCCCTGCCGCTCCAGGTTCACCGCACAGGTCATGCACACCAGGCTGGTGACAGCGCCCACGCTGATGTCGATGCCGCCGGTGATCATAACGATGCTCATGCCGCAGGACAGCACAATGAGGGATGCGTTGTTGTTCAGAATGTTCAGGAAGTTCTGGGGCTTGGTGAAGCTGCCGCCCAGGAAGACGACGGCGGCCAGATACAGGATGAAAAACACCACGATGGTGATGGTGAGCAGCAGGTTGGTGTCGCTCATGGCCACCCGTTCCTTCAGCCGCCCCTGCTTGTCAACTGCAATTCCTTTCGGCATGTCAGGACACCTCCTTTGCCGCCTTGGCGGGCGCTTTCTTCATGCTGGCCAGCTTCTCCCGCACCACCGGGGCGCTGAGCACCACCAGCAGGATGACCACCACCGCCTTGTAAGCGGGCAGAGCCGTAGAGGGGACGTCATACTTGTAGAGGGTGGTGGTAAGGAACTGGATCACATAGGCCCCCAGGATGGAGCCGTAGATGTTGAACTTGCCGCCGGACAGGGCGTTGCCCCCCAGGGCCACCGCCAGAATGGCGTCCATCTCGATGTTCTCCGCGTTGCGGGAGTAGTTGATGGAGCCGCTGCGGCTGATTCGGATGTAGCCGGCCACCGCCACGCACACGCCCAGAATCACATAGGTAAGCAGCTTAATCATCCTGGGATTCAGACCGTTGAGGCGGGAGGAATTGGGGTTGATGCCCACCGACTGGGTATACAGCCCCAGGTTGGTAAATTTCAGCACCAGCCAGAACACCGCAATCATCAGGATGGTGATAAAGACGGGGGTGGGCACAGGGATGCCGGGGAGGAAGGTTCCGGCATACTTAAAGGCCACATCGTTGATGATGGGCAGCTGGTTGTTGTTGATCCAGGCGGCGATGGACCGCCCGGCGGTGTACATGATCAGGGTGGCCACCATGGGCTGGATATTGAAGTAGGCCACCAGGGCGCCGTTGAAGGCGCCAAAGCACATGCTGACCACAATGCCGATGAAGACCGCCAGGAACAGATTCATCTGCATGGTGTCGGCGTTGACCTGGCCGCCGCACACCATGCGCAGAATAACGCTGCCGGCGATGGTCATGGTAGCGCCCACGCTGATGTCCTGTCCGCCGGAGGAGGCGGTCACCAGCGTCATGCCGATGGCCAGAATTACAAGCTCAGAGGCGTTGTCCAGCACAGAAATGATGTTGCCGCTGAGCACCGGGTTGCCCAGGCTGTTCTCCTTCATGGTGACCATAAAGAAGGACGGATCGGCAACCAGGTTGAACAGCACCAGCAGGGCCAGCGCCGCCACGGGAATAAACAGCTGCTGCCGGGTCAGCCGCTTAAACAGGCTCTCGTCAGGCCGCTTTACCTTGGTCTCGGGGTTTTTCACGGGGGTCGTCATGCCTCATCACCTCCTGCAATCGTCGCCATGATTTTGGTCTGGGTCAGGTCGTCTCCGTTGAGCTCGCCCACCGCCTTCCGGTCCCGCATGACAATGAGCCGGGAGCAGGTGCGCAGCATCTCATCAATCTCCGAGGAGATGAAGGTGACGCTCTTGCCCTCCGCCGCCAGCTTGAGCACCAGCTTCTGAATCTCGATCTTGGTGCCGATGTCGATGCCCCGGGTGGGCTCGTCCAGAATCAGGTACTTGGGGTCGGTGAGCAGCCACCGGGCCAGGATGCACTTCTGCTGGTTGCCGCCGGACAGAGACTTGATGGGGGTGTCTGCCGAGGCGGTTTTAATCTCCAGCAGCTTGATATACTCGTCGGCAAAGGCCTCCGCCTGGGCGCGGGAGAAGGGCCGGAAGAAGCCCTTCATCACCTGGAGGGCCAGAATGATGTTCTCTCGGACCGACAGGTCGCCCACGATGCCGTCCCCCTTCCGGTCCTCAGGCAGGTAGCCGATGCCGCACTTCATGGCGTCCAGGGGCTTCTTAATCCGGACGGACTGGCCGTCCATCTTCACGCTGCCGCCGGTGACGTGGTCGGCGCCGAAGATGGCCCGGACGCACTCGCTGCGCCCCGAGCCCAGCAGGCCGGTAAAGCCGTTGACCTCCCCCTTGCGGATGGAGAAGTCGAAGGGCTTGATGCCCGCGCTGCTGCACAGGCCCTCCGCCTCCAGCACGGGGCTGCCCTCCAGGCTGACCGCCCCGCCGTCCGACTCGCCCTTGATGTCGGCCATGTCGTCCAGCTCCTTGCCCAGCATCTTGCTGACCAGCTGGACCCGGGGCAGGTCCTCGATGACGTACTCCCCCACCAGCTGGCCATCCCGGAGGACGGTAATCCGGTCGCAGACCTCGTAGACCTGCTCCAGGAAGTGGGTGACGAAGATGATGCCCACCCCTTTTGCCTTCAGGTCCCGCATCAGGCCAAAGAGCTTCACCACCTCCTGCTCGTCCAGGGAGGAGGTGGGCTCATCCAGAATGAGCACCTTACACTCCATATCTACCGCCCGGGCAATGGCCACCATCTGCTGCACGGCGATGGAGCAGGAGCCCAGCTGCTGGTTGGGGCTGGCAGGGATGCCCAGGGATTGCAGAATTTTTCCCGCGCCGCCGTTCATGGCCTTCCAGTTGGTCATGGCCCCCTTGGTTCGGCCGATGTACATATTCTCCGCCACCGTCAGGTTGGGGCACAGGGTAATCTCCTGGTAGACGGTGCTGATGCCCGCGTTCTGGGCGTCCTGGGGGGAGCGGATAACGGCAGCGCCGTCGATTCCCGAGATGTGGACCTCGCCCCCGTCCTTGGGGTACACGCCGGTGAGCACCTTAATCAGCGTGGACTTGCCCGCGCCGTTCTCCCCCATCAGGGCATGGATCTCGCCCTCCCGCAGGGTGAAATCCACATCCTGAAGGGCGCGCACACCCGGAAAGTACTTGCAGATGCCGCGCATTTCCAATACCGCGCCTTCCTGCATAGGGATACGCCTCCATTCTTTAAAAATGTACACGCGGCGCGGCAGACATGCCGCGCCGCGTGTCGGGTCACGTGATACTGTTTGCTATGTATGCCCCTAATCAGGTGCCGTAGGTGTCCACATCCTCCTGGGTGATGGTGGCCGCATCGAAGCCCCGCTCGGGGGTGAAGATCTTCTTCTCAGCGGGCGCCTTGCCGGCCATCAGGTCCTTGATGATACCGTCAACGGTCTCCGCCTGCATGGGATTGCACAGGCCCATGTAGTTCCAGCTGCCCTCCAGAACAGCTTCCATGGCCCACTTGTCGCTGTCGAAGCCCATGACGATCACGTCGCCGTCCTTGCCGTGGGTGATGCCGGCGGCGTCCAGAGCAGCCACAGCGCCCCGGGCCATGCCGTTGTTCTCGGCATAGATTACGTTAAAGGGCTTGCCGGAGTCGATCACGGACTGGGTGATGGTGCGGGCGGTGGACTCGTCCCAGTCAGCGGTCTGCTGGGTGACGTAGTTCCAGCTGGCCTCGGCAGCCACCTTCTCGTCCAGAGCGCCGGTGCGGCCCAGCTGGGCATCAGAGCCCATGTGGCCCTGGATGTGGATGATGTTGTACTCGTCCAGACCCTGGGCGGCCAGCCAGTCCACGGCGGTCTTGCCCTCGGCGGGCATGTCGGACACCACGGCGGCGGCATACATGCTCTCGTCGGCCTCCAGCATGCGGTCAAAGAGAATCACCTGGGTGCCGGCGGCCTGGGCGTCCTGAAGGACGGTGTCCCAGCCGGTGGTGGAGGCGGGGGACAGGAGCAGGAAGTCCACCTCGTCCTGAATCATCTGCTGAGCAGTGGCAATCTGCTGAGCCGCGTCGTTGTTGTTGTAGAAGGTGGCCTTATAGCCGTTCTCCTCGGTGAAGGTGGCCCGCATGGCCGCGTCGTTGGCGGTGCGGTAGCCGGACTCGTTGGGGTCGTTGTTGATGACGCCCACGGTGATGGGCTCGCCGCTGGAAACAGGAGTGCTGGAGGAAGCGCCGCTGGAGGAGGCGCCGCCGGTGGGGGGAGTGCTGGAGGCGCTGCCGCCGGTGGGAGCTTTCTCGCCGCCGCCGCAGGCGACCAGGGACAGGGACATCGCCGCTGCCAGAGCAATGCTAAGAATCTTTTTCATTTTAGTTCCTCACTTTCTAAAATTTGCGCTCAGGGTTGAAGCTGGTATCAGTATAGCATTTGTATACCCCTCCGTCAATAATTTGTATTCTATTTTTTGATTTTCCCGGAATTAAACAATACAAATTCTCTATTATATCCCCTCTTATATGAGTACAAATCACAGCTTTTTAGAAGAAAAGCTGTGATTTACTGTAAAACAGTAAATCACGCCTACTTTTTCCCCTCATTTTTTTGCGGGAAAGCATTGAAAACCTGTCCAAAAGACAGGTCAATTTGCATAAATTCCTGTGGAGTTCTCACGCTTTTTCGACAGGCTGAATAGGTCGCCAAACTTGCCCCCAATTTTCCCCCAGTCCCTCTGTGCAAAAAAACAGGGGACGAAAGAGCCGCCCACCCCTCCCCCGTCCGCTCCGGCGTGGAAAATACAGACAAATTATCGCTTGCTGTACAAATTCCGAGCCCTTTCGGCCGGTTTCCCACCGGCCTGCCGGCGTTTGGGGATTGCAGAAGCAGCTTTTCTGTATTCTTCCTTCTCATGCCAAAAAAGGGCCTTGACAAATGTCCGAAATCGGACTAGAATACAGCAAGTCTGATTTCGGACATTATTTCAGGAGGGACCGCTATGGAGCAGCTGACCTTTTCCCAATTCAACGAGGAGGCCTGCCGGATGCACAAGGAGGAGGACGGCCTCTACCGGCGGCTGGCCCGGCATTTCGGCCTGTCCGACTCCGCCCTTTGGATTCTATACGCCCTGGAGGCCTCCGGCGCGCCCGTCACCCAAGCGGAGCTGTGCGGCTACCTGTCCCTCAGCAAACAGACGGTCAACTCCGGGCTGAAGCAGCTGGAGCAGGAGGGCTGCATCCGACTTACCAACGGGCCGGGGCGCAAAAAGTACCTCCAGCTCACCGGCCTGGGGGAGCAACTGACGGCCCGCACCGTCCGGCCGGTCCTGACCGCGGAGGAACGGGCCTTCCTCGGCCTGGCCGAGGAGGAGAGGGCCAGCCTGCTGGCCCTGGAGCGCAAATATCTGTCCCTGCTGTTCCGGGAGTCTGAGGCCATTTTAAACACACCCCAGGAGGAATAATTTTTTATGCAAATCAAGCTTTCTGACCACTTCACATACAGCAAACTGCTCCGCTTCACCCTGCCATCTATTATTATGATGATCTTCACCTCGATGTACAGCGTGGTGGACGGCCTGTTTGTCTCCAATCTGGTGGGGCAAAACGCCCTGTCGGCGGTGAATATCGTCTTTCCGGTGTCCATGATCCTGTCCGCCGCCGGCTTTATGCTGGGCTCCGGCGGCAGCGCCGTGGTGGCCCGCACCATGGGTGAGGGCAAGCCCGAGCTGGCCAACCGGTATTTTTCCATGATCGTCCTGGTGGTGCTGGCACTGGGTACGGCCTTCTCGGTGGGCGGCGCGCTGTTCATCGAACCCATCGCCCGGCTGGCCGGGGCCAGCGACCTGCTCATGGACGACTGCGTGGCCTACGGCCGGGTCCTGCTGGGCGGGAGCGCGGTGTTCATGCTCCAGGTGGCCTTTCAGGTCTTCTTTGTCACCGCCGAGCTGCCCAAAACGGGGCTGTTCTTCTCCCTGGCCGCCGGGGCCACCAACATTGTGATGGACTACGTCCTTATCAAGCCCCTGAACATGGGCATCGCCGGGGCGGCCTGGGGGACGGTGCTCAGCTACGCCGTGGGTGGCCTGCTGCCCCTGCTCTACTTCCTCCGCCCTCCCCGTGGTGCCCTGCGGCTGTGCCCCACCCGGCTGTATTGGCGGGAGCTGAAAAACGCCTGCGCCAACGGCTCCTCCGAGCTCATGAGCAACCTGTCCGCCTCGGTGGTGAGCATCCTGTTCAACCTCCAGCTCATGCACATCATCGGAGAGCAGGGGGTGGCGGCCTACTCGGTGATGATGTATGTGGACTTCGCCTTTGCGGCGGTGTTTTTAGGCTTTTCCATGGGCAATGGGCCCATTGTCAGCTTCCACTTCGGGGCGGACAACCGGGACGAGCTGAAGAACGTCTTCCGCAAGAGCATCACTGTGATTGTGCTGGCTTCCCTGGCCATGGTAGCCCTGTCTGAGCTGCTGGCCCGGCCCCTGTCCGCCGCCTTTGTGGGCTACAGCCCCGAGCTGCTGGAGTTGACGGTCCACGGCTTCCGCATCTTCGCCCTGAGCTACCTGTTTGTGGGCTTCGGCATCTACGGCTCCGCCTTCTTCACCGCCCTGTGCAACGGGCCGGTGTCCGCCCTCATCTCCTTCCTGCGCACCTTCCTGTTCCGGGGCGGGCTGGTGCTCCTTCTCCCCCTGGTGCTAGACCTGGACGGCATCTGGCTGGCTGTCGTCGTCGCCGACGGCCTGGGGGCCGCCGTGGCCCTGGGGCTTATCTGGCGGTATCGGAAGCGGTATCACTACCTTTAAAATCCCTCTCTGAGAGACTTCCTGCACCTTACCCCCGGACAGGCGCATCCTGGGGGTAAGGCGCTTGCTATTTTCCCCGGCTTCTGATACGCTTACACTGTCCCGGGACAGGAGGTAACACAATGAAAATTACAGTGGAACACATGGACCTCCCGGAGAACGAGGTGATTCTGCGCTGTCCGGCGCTGGACGAGGAGATGCTGGGGGTGCTGTCCCTGCTGCGCTCCGGCCTTCAGCGGCTGTGCGTGTGGGACGACAGCCGGCGTACCACCCTCCTCACCCCCGACGAGGTAGTCTACTGCGAGACGGTGGACGACCGGGTCTTTGTCTACACCGGCCAGGCCATGTACCAGACTGCCCTGGGCCTGGGGGAGCTGGAGAGCCGGTACAGCGGCTTGGGCTTCTTCCGGGCGGGCAAGTCGGCGGTGGTCAACCTCCACCACATCCGCAGTCTGGTCAGCCAGGGGGCCGGGCGGATCGAGGCCACCCTGGTCACCGGGGAAAAGCTGATGGTGTCCCGCCGCTACGCGCCTCTACTTCGGGAGCGGCTGGGACTGTGAGAGAGGAGCGTAAATATGGAGCAATTCAACCGATTCTACCTCTGGGGCGTCAACACCAAATACCGCATGGGCCTGTACTTTTCCGCCGCCGTCTTCTTCAAGGGGCTGGTTAATGCCCTGCTCGGGCTCTGGACGGTAGACACCCTGATTTTACTGGAGATGCTGCTGGCCTGCTTTGCCTTTGCCTGCTTGGAATCCGCCATCTTCCCCCATGGAAAGGAGTGGCCGAAGGAGGGACAGGGCAGGCGTGTCCTCCTCTGGGCCGCTCTGGCCAATATCATTTTTATCGGCTGCGGCTGGGCGCTGGACTGGTTCCCCGGTATCCCCCTGTGGGGCGCTCTTGTGCTGGTTCTCTTTCTGGAGTGTTCCCTGGGGGGCATGTGGTACGCTCTGCGGCTGAAGGAACAGCGGGACACCGCCGCCCTGAATCAGGGCCTGCGGCGGTTTCAGGAGGGAGCATAGAAAATTTTTCCGTTTCTGGTTGACAAAGGGTTTTTCTGCTGATATAATGTCCTCATCCTTAATGCAAATAATTATCGTTAAGAAAGTGAGGACTACACCATGCCTGAACTGAAGGGAAGCAAAACCGAACAGAACCTGTGGACCGCCTTTGCCGGGGAGAGCCAGGCCCGGAACAAGTACACCTACTTCGCCTCCAAAGCCAAGAAGGAGGGCTACGTCCAGATTGCCCAGCTCTTTGAGGAGACCGCCGCCAACGAGAAGGAGCATGCCAAGATCTGGTTTAAGCTGCTGGGCGGCATCGGCACCACCGCCGAGAACCTGGAAGCCGCCGCCGCCGGCGAGAACTTCGAGTGGACCGACATGTACGCCACCATGGCCCAGGAGGCCCGGGAGGAGGGCTTCCACGACATCGCTGCCCTGTTCGAGGGGGTGGCCAAAATCGAGAAGGAGCACGAGGAACGTTACCGCCAGCTTCTGGCCAACGTGAAGGACGGCTTGGTCTTCTCCCGGGACGGCGACATGATCTGGCAGTGCGCCAATTGCGGCCACATCCATGTGGGCCCCAAGGCACCGGAGGTCTGCCCTGTCTGCGCCCATCCCCAGGCCTATTTCCAGCTGAAAGCAGAGAACTATTAAACTGTATCAGAAAGCCGCCCCCTTCCAAAGCGGGGGCGGCTTTGCCCTGCTTTTTGCCGCCGGAAGCCTCCCTTGCGCAGGGTTTTCTGTAGGGGCGGCCTGTGGCCGCCCGCAAAAAAGATGTATCTGCCCATCACAGACGGGCGGCCAAAGGCCGCCCCTACAGGCGCACCAATTTACGTGATTGCGATAAAATACGCAGCAGAACGCTCCCTTGTCGCTTTCCCCCTTGCAACCGCGTATAAAAAGGGGTATAATACCCCCGTTACAGAGGCGGAAAAGGCAAACCCCTCGCGGCTGCGAATCCCGTCCCCGGAGGTAACAAATATGGTAAAAGCAATCGTAGGCGCCAACTGGGGCGACGAGGGCAAGGGCAAAATCACCGACATGCTGGCCCGGCAGTCCGACGTAGTCGTCCGCTTTCAGGGCGGGGCCAACGCCGGCCACACCATCATCAACGACTATGGCCGGTTCGCCCTGCACACCCTCCCCTCGGGGGTCTTCTACCCCCATGTCACCAATGTCATCGGCAACGGCGTGGCTCTGGACATCGCCAAGCTGGCCGGCGAGCTGGAGAATGTAGAGGCCCAGGGGGTGCCCGCCCCCCGGCTGATCGTCTCCGACCGGGCCCAGCTGCTCATGCCCTACCACATCCTCCAGGACACCTTCGAGGAGGCCCGGCTGGGCGGCAAGGCCTTTGGCTCCACCAAGAGCGGCATTGCCCCCTTCTACTCCGACAAGTACGCCAAAACGGGCATCCAGGTGTGCGACCTCTTTGACGAGCCCCGGCTCCGGGAGCGGCTCACCGCCGCTGTGGAGCTGAAAAACGTCCTCTTTCAGCACCTGTACCACCAGCCCGGGGTGGATGCGGAGGCGCTTATGGACCAGCTCCTCACCCTGCGGGAGCGGGTCCGCCCCTATGTGGGGGACACGGTGACCTTCCTCCATCAGGCCCTCAGAGAGGGCAAAACTGTCCTTCTGGAGGGCCAGCTGGGCTCCATGAAGGACCCGGACCTGGGTATTTTCCCCATGACCACCTCCTCCCACACCCTGGCCGGCTACGGCTGCGTAGGGGCCAGCGTCCCTCCCACCGCCATTGAGGATGTGATCTGCGTCACCAAGGCCTATTCCTCCTGTGTGGGCTCCCAGACCGAGCCCTTTGTCAGCGAGGTGACCGGGCCGGAGGGGGACGAGCTGCGCCGCCGTGGCGGCGACCAGGGGGAGTTCGGCGCGACGACAGGCCGTCCCCGCCGGGTGGGCTGGTTCGACGCGGTGGCCACCCGGTACGGCTGCATGGTCCAGGGAGCCACCCAGGTGGCTCTCACCTGTCTGGACGTGCTGGGCTATCTGGACGAGATTCCCGTCTGCACCGGCTATGAGATCGACGGAGCCGTTACCGATTCCTTCCCCACCACCCCCGCCCTGCTTCGGGCCAGACCCGTCTTTACCACCCTCCCCGGCTGGAAATGCGACGTGCGGGGCTGTACCGACTACAACGCCCTCCCCGCCAACGCCAAGGCTTACGTGGACTTTTTGGAGGCACACATCGGCGCGCCCATCACCATGGTGTCCACCGGCCCCAAGCGGGAGGAGATCACCTACCGTACCCCAAAGATTTAAAGGAGAATACCATGAAAAAACTGCTTTCCTCGCTGCTGGCCCTGACAATGGCCCTGTCCCTGGCGGTCCTGCCCGCCTCCGCCCTGGAGCTGGAGGACGCCAAAAAGCTGCTGGCCATCCACTATGTTGACGGCGTAGCCCCGGAGGTGCTGGAGCTGGATTCCCTGGACGCCATTCTGGAGGCCATTGGCGACCCCTACACCTTTTATATGACCCCGGAGCAGTACCAGTCCTTCAACCAGTCGGTAAACGGCCGGACGGTGGTGGGCATCGGCGCCACCGTGGAGACCGCCTATGACGGCGGCTACCGGGTCATGTCCGTCCTGCCCGACTCCCCCGCCCTGGAGGCAGGCATCCAGCCCGGCGACATTCTCACCGCCGTGGACGGCGTGCCCACCTCCCCCGACGTAGACCCCCGGGTCCCCGTGACCGGGGAGGAGGGCACCGTAGTCACCCTCACCGTTAACCGGAATGGCCAGGTGCTGGAGTTCACCCTCACCCGCCGGGCGGTGAACATTCCCATCGTCACCTATGAGCAGGTGGGCTCCGCCGGCGTGATCGACTGCATCAGCTTCGGCGCCACCACCGCCCAGTCCATCCAGGAGGCCATCCGGGAGCTGGACGGCGACACAGCCGTGTGGATCATGGACCTGCGGGCCAACCCCGGCGGCGACAGCGGGGCCACCGCCACCTCCGCCAGCCTGTTTACCGGCGGCGGCATCATGCTCTACTTCCGGGACGGCTCCGGCCGGTATAACTACAGCTACACCCTGCCCGAGTTTCCTGATATGACCGACAAGCCGGTAATCGTCCTCACCAGCGAGCACTCTGCCAGCGGTTCCGAGCTCTTCGCCGGCGATATGCGCACCTATCAGGCCGGCATCGCCCTGGGCCAGCGCTCCTTTGGCAAGGGTACCGCCCAGATTATCTTTGACGAGACCAACAGCGATGTGATGGTGGGCGGCGAGGCCATGAAAATCACCACCTACCGCTTCTTCTCCCCCGACGGGGCCACCAACCACGTGGTGGGCGTGCTCCCCACCCTGCTCATCTCCCCGGAGAACACATCCGCCGCCGCCCTCCTCCTCACCAGCCCCAAGCCCGTCCGGGCCAAGGACTTCCTGAAGCTGGAGCTTGCCGGGCAGACCTTCTACATCGATATCAAGGAGGCGGTGAAGGCGGAAAACAAGGCCGCCTTTGTGGAGCTGCTGGAGGCCCTGCCCCCCTCCGCCAAGCTGTATGAGGGCTCCGGGGTCCAGTCCTGGACCCAGCTCACCCCCGCCCAGCTGGCCCAGCAGCGGGGCCTGTCCTTCACCTCCCGCTCCTTCCCGGACACGGTTGACTGCACCTATGCCCGGGAGATCGACACCCTGGCCGCCTACCACATCCTGAACGGCTACGAGGACGGCAAGTTCCACCCGGACGGCACCCTCACCCGGGCCCAGTTTGTCACCCTGGTGGCCTCCGCCCTGGACCTCCCCGCCGGCAAGGGCGGCCAGTTCTCCGACGTGCAGGAGGGCCAGTGGTTCGCCGCCTCCGTCTCCGCCATGACCGACATGGGCTTTCTCTCCGGCCGGGGGGACGGCACCTTCGGACCCAACGATACCATTACCTATCAGGAGATGGTAACTGTCCTGTCCAACGTGGCCGCCTGGACCAGCATGGACGGCTATGACCTGAACAAATCCGACCTGCTGCCCGAGGAGCTGGTGGAGTACTACGACTGGGCCGAGTGGGCCCGGGTTCCCGCCCGCAATCTGGACGCCCTGGAGGCCCTCACCGGCGAGCTGGCCCCCACCGACCTGGTCACCCGGGAACTGGCCGCCGCCACCCTCTGCCGCCTGATGGAGAGCACCCACCTGATTTGGAACTGATAACGGCAAGCGGGCCGCCAGGAGCGGCGGCCCGCTCTATGTTGAAAACAGTAAGAAAGGACCTGAGCAAATTGACCAAGATCGACATTATTTCCGGATTTTTAGGGGCCGGCAAGACCACCCTCATCAAGAAGCTGCTTGACGAGAGCTTTAAGGGGGAAAAAATCGTCCTCATTGAGAACGAATTTGGCGAAATCGGCATTGACGGCGGCTTTCTCAAGGACGCCGGGGTGGAGATTACCGAGATGAACTCGGGCTGCATCTGCTGCTCCCTGGTGGGCGACTTCGGCGCGGCCCTGAAGCAGGTGCTGGCCGACTACGCCCCTGCCCGCATTGTCATCGAGCCCTCCGGGGTGGGCAAGCTGTCCGACGTGGTAGCCGCCGTGGAGCGGGTCCAGGCCGAGAGCCCCGACCTGCATCTGAACAGCTTCGTCACCGTGGTGGACGCCGCCAAGGCCAAGGTGTATATGAAGAACTTCGGCGAGTTTTTCAACGACCAGGTGGAGCACGCCTGCGCTATCATCCTGTCCCGCACCCAGAAGATCGACCAGCACAAGCTGGACGGAGCGGTGACCCTGCTGCGGGAGAAGAACCCCAAGGCAGCCATCCTCACCACCCCCTGGGACCAGCTCACCGGAGCGCAGATTCTCACCGCCATGGAGGGCGGGCAGGACCTGGCCCACGAGCTGATGGAGGAGATCGAGCACCACCACCATGACCATGAGCATCACCACCACGACCACGACGGCCATGACCACTCCCACTGCGACCACGAGCACGGCCACTGTGAGCATGAACACCACCACGAACACGACCACAACCACGAACACGACCACCACCATGAGCACGGCGACACCTGCACCGCCTGCTGCGGCCATGACCACCATCACCATGACCACGACGCCGACGAGGTGTTTACCTCCTGGGGCCGGGAGACCCCCCGGAAGTACAGCCGGGAGGAGCTTCAGGAGGCCCTGTCCGCCCTGGCGCTGGGAGAGGATTACGGCTATATCCTCCGGGCCAAGGGGATGGTCCCCTGCGAGGACGGGACCACCTGGCTCCACTTCGACCTGGTGCCCGAGGAGTTTCAGATTCGGGAGGGCGCGGCCGACTACACCGGCCGGCTGTGCGTCATCGGCTCCGATTTGAAGGAGGACCAGCTGGAAAAGCTGTTTTTGCTGGCGTAAAAAAGCCTCCTTTTGAAAGGAGGTGCCCCAGTTCGCAAACTGGGGCGGAGGATTGTATTTCGCCGCAGGCGAAATGTATGAAATAAACAAGGTTTGCAAAACTTTGTTTACTTCGTATGTTTTGCTTCGCAAAACGCAATCCTCAGTCAGCCTTTGGCTGACAGCCCCTTTCACTGCGCAGCCGTTGGCGGCTTTGCCGCCTTACGGATGCGGCGTCCCCCTTGCGGGGAAAAGGGGCCTTTCCCCCATCAATAACCCCACGAGGTGAACAAAAATGCCCGATTCCCGGATACCTTTATATCTGATCACCGGCTTTCTGGACGCCGGCAAGACCACCCTGCTCAGCGACACGCTGAACATGGACTACTTCAACGACGGCCAGCGCACGGTGCTGCTCCTGTGCGAGGACGGCGAGGAGGAGTATGACCAGCAGTTCCTCTCCAGCCGCAACTGCCGCCTTGTTCCCATCGAGGACCAGGAGGGGCTGAACACCGAATTTCTCAAGGAGGTGGACCGCCGCTACCAGCCCGAGCGGGTGCTGCTGGAGTTCAACGGCATGTGGCCGGTGGACGTGCTCCGCAAGTGCCGCCTGCCCAGGACCTGGGGGCTGTACCAGGCCATCCACGTGGTGGACGGCTCCACCTTTGAGATGTACCTGAACAACATGCAGTCCATGTTCATCGACATGGTGAGCGAGGCGGACATGGTCCTGTTCAACCGCTGCACCCCTGACATGCCCCTGGCCGGCTGGAAGCGGTCGGTCCGGGCGGTAAACCGGATGTGCGAGATCGTTTTTGAGGACATCAACGGCGAGGAGCTGGAGGTGGAGGACATCCTCCCCTACTCCCTGGAGGACCGGCACCTGGTTCTGGAGGACGCCGACTACGGCATCTGGTATCTGGATATCCAGGAGCACCCCGACCGCTACGTAGGCAAGACCATCACCTACAAGGCCCAGGCCATGACGGGGATGAAGCTGCCCAAGGGCTCCTTTGTCCCGGGCCGCAACGCTATGACCTGCTGCGTGGAGGATATCCGCTTTTTCGGCTTCCTGTGCAAGTATGACAAAGCCCGCACCCTGCGCAAAGGGGAGTGGATCACCGTCACCGCTGAGATCAAATGGGAGCACGCCGACGTCTACGAGGACGAGGGTGTCGTCCTGTACGCCCGGAGCGTGGAGAAGGCGGAGGCCCCCGAGGACCCGCTGGTATATTTTCGATAAAAAATTGGCGGCCCCTGAAGGGGCCGCCAATTTTTGTTAACCCGCAATAAATTTGTCCCAATACCCCATGATGAAGATAAACAGCACAATCACAGGCAGGACATAGCTGACATAGAACCGCACGCCCTTGGGGAAGGCCAGACCCTGGCCCTCATTGGCCTCGGCCAGGAAGTGGTCCCAGCCCCAGCCCTTCCGGCTGGTGCAGAACAGCACATAGAGCAGGGAGCCCAGGGGCAGGATGTTCTGAGAAACCAGGAAATCCTCAATCCCGGAGATATCCATTCCCAGTATGGTGACTCCGGACCACAGGTTGGACCCAAGCACACAGGGCATGGACAGCACCAGCACACCCACAAAGTTAATCAGCACCGCCTTCTTCCGGGACATCCACCACCGGTCCATGGTAAAGGAGATGATATTCTCAAAGACGGCGATCACAGTGGACAGGGCGGCGAAGGACAGGAACAGGAAGAAGGCCGCCCCCCACAGCCGGCCCATGGGCATGGCGTTGAAGATGTTGGGCAGGGTCATGAACACCAGAGGGGGACCGTTCTCGGTGGCCACCCCGTAGGCCGAGCAGGCGGGGAAGATAATCAGCCCCGCCACAAAGGCCACGCAGGTGTCCAGCACGCCGATGCGCAGGGCCTCCCCCGCCAGCCGGTGCTCCTTGCCGATATAGCTGCCGAAGATGGCAATGGCTCCGATACCCAGGGACAGGGTGAAGAAGGCCTGGCCCATGGCGGCAAAGACCGCCTCGCCCAGAATCCAGTTGCCCTCAGCGTCGTAGGCCAGGTTGTGGAAGTTGGGCTGGAGGTAGAACCGCAGGCCCTCCTCCGCCCCGTCCAGCAGCACAGAGTTTACCGCCAGCACCACCATCAGGGCCAGCAGGCACACCATCATCACCTTGTTCACCCGCTCCACGCCGTTGCGCAGGCCCTGGACGCACACCAGCATGCCGATGCACACCACAATGACCATATACAGCGTCATGGTGCCGGGCGCGCCCATCAGCTCGACAAACTGTCCGGCCACCCCTTCGGTATCCAGGCCCACAAAGTCTCCCCGGAGCATTTTGACAAAGTAGTACAGCAGCCACCCGGCAATGACGGTGTAGAACATCATCAGCAGGTAGTTGCCGGCAAAGCCCACATAGCTGTACCAGTGCCATTTGGAACCCTTGGGCTCCAGCCGCTGGAAGGACAGGGCGATGCTCCGCTGGCTGGCCCGGCCCACGGCCAGCTCCATCACCATAACAGGCAGGCCCAGAATCACCAGGAACAGCAGATACAGCAGCACAAAGGCCGCCCCGCCGTACTGCCCCGTGATGTAGGGAAAGCGCCACACGTTGCCCAGTCCAATGGCGCAGCCCGCCGAGATAAGCACAAAGCCCAGGCGGGAGGAAAATGTCTCTCGTTTCTCCATATGATTGCCTCCTAACAATAAAACAACATTACTATTTTACCCATTTGTCTTCACCGGGTCAAGACCCACTTTTCCCTTAAAATTCCCCTTGACAGAGGATTTTTTTGCGCTATAATGATAGTACAGTTGTTCTATCGAACATTTTTTCTGACGGGAGGTCCCCCTATGGAGCTGTTGGACAAGCTGAACATCCTGGCCGACGCCGCCAAGTACGACGCGGCCTGCACCTCCAGCGGGCTGGACCGCGCCGGCCGGCAGGGGGCCATCGGCAGCACCATGATGGCGGGCTGCTGCCACTCCTTCTCGGCGGACGGCCGGTGCGTCACCCTTCTCAAGGTGCTGCAAACCAATTTCTGCGTCTACGACTGCCAGTACTGCGTCAACCGCCGGTCCAACGATGTGCCCCGGGCCGCCTTCACTCCGGAGGAGCTGTGTGAGCTGACCATCGGCTTCTACCGCCGCAACTATATCGAGGGGCTGTTTCTTTCCTCGGCGGTGATCCAGAGCCCGGACTACACCACCGAGCTGATGATCCGCACTCTGCGGATTTTGCGGGAAACATACCGCTTTGGCGGCTATATCCACGCCAAGGCCATCCCGGGGGCGGACCCCCTTCTCACCCACCGGCTTGGCCTGCTGGCCGACCGGATGAGCGTGAATATCGAGCTGCCCTCCTCCCCCAGCCTGGCCCTTCTCGCCCCGGACAAGAAAAAGGAGGCCATCCTCACCCCCATGCGGCAGATCAGCGAGGGCATCGCCGCCTCCAAGCAGGAGCTCGCCGTCTGCCGCCACGCCCCCCGGTTCGCCCCGGCAGGCCAGTCCACCCAGATGATCGTGGGGGCCACCCCGGAGAGCGACCGGCACATCCTCACCCTCACCCAGGCTCTTTACGACCGCTACCAGTTAAAGAGGGTGTTCTACTCCGCCTATATGCCCGTATCCTCCAGCCCCCTGCTGCCGGTGGCAGAGGGCTTCAAGCCCCCTCTGCTCCGGGAGCACCGGCTGTATCAGGCCGACTGGCTGCTGCGGTACTACCACTTCCGGGCGGAGGAGATCCTGGACGAGTCCCAGCCCGACCTGGACCCCAGGATGGACCCCAAGTGCTGCTGGGCCCTGCGCCATCTGGAGTTCTTCCCGGTGGAGGTAAACCGGGCGGACTACGAGGCCCTGCTCCGGGTGCCGGGACTGGGGGTGCGGTCGGCCAGGCGCATCCTGCGGGCCCGGCGGGTGGGGCCCCTCAACTTTGAGGGGCTGAAACGGCTGGGAGTGGTCCTCAAGCGGGCCCAGTATTTTCTCACCTGCTCCGGGCGGATGATGCAGGGCCTGCACGTCAGCGAGGACGGCCTCCTCCGTCACCTGGTCTCCCTGGAGGCCCCCGCCCTGGCCGAGCCCGCGCCGGAACAGCTGTCGCTGTTCGATTCCGCTGTGTAGGGACACATCACGATGTGTCCGCCCCTTTTACCGGCAGGTGCGTTTTAACGGCGGACGCATCGTGAGGCGTCCCTACAGATAAGGAGGTGTCCCCATGTCCTGGACGCAAATTTCCTGTCAATACGACGGCACCTACCCCGGCTTTCTCTCCTGCGTCTTTGACTGCTACGTCAACCGGGAGGAGCCGGTGGAGTTCCATTCCCCGGAGGACATGTGCTGCTCCCTCTACCCCCTGCGGCAGGTGGAGACCGACGAGGCCCACGCCCAGCGAGTCTTCCGGTCCTTCGGCAAGTTCGGGGCGGAGGGACGGCGGCTGGCAGTGCGGACCTTCCTCACCTGCCTGCCGGACAGGGAGCTGTGGCTGTGGCGGTTTCTCCGTCTGGCCTACGAACAGGGTCCTAAGATTGGCCGGAATCTCACCGACCCTACGGTGGACAAGGTGCGCAAGGCAGTGTGGCACCTGGAGCATGAGGCCCATATGTACAAGGGTTTTACCCGCTTTTCCGAGCTGGAGGGGACGCTGGTGGGGGAGATCGAGCCCAAAAATCGGGTGCTCCCCCTGCTGCGGGCCCATTTTTCCGGACGGTATCCACTGGAGCGCTTTGTCCTCCACGACCGCACCCATAGCGAGGCCCTGTTCCACCAACCCGGACCCCAGGGCTGCGCCATCCTGCCGGTGGAGGATTTTTCCATGGGCCCCGCCGGAGCAGAGGAGCTGGCCTACCGGAGGCTGTGGCGTGCCTTTTACGACACCATCGCCATTGAGGGCCGCTACAACCCAAAATGCCGCATGACCAACATGCCCAAGCGGTACTGGGCCATGATGACCGAGTTCCAGAAGGACTGGGACACCGCTCTGCCAGAGGTAAAGGGTGTGTAGCACGCTTGTCTTATCAATTTGGGGAAGCTGCCGCATGTAGGGCAAGGGCTCTGCCCTTGCCTTATTCTGATGCCGTTTTATCCCCTTACGGGGATAGGCAGGGGTAGAACCCCTGCCCTACAGGACGTACCAGCCAGCATTTCCAAAAGCTTTCCATATTTATGAAACAGGCGCAGGCGTATGGCGGGCGGCCTTGCCTTTCTGCCTCAAATCAGGTATAATTTATCCCATGTAAACCGCCGGTTGACAAAAAAATAATCCCCAGTTGGTGGAAAAAGGGGATTTCGGATGGTATGTTGGAGGCAGAAAGGAGGGCGACGCTTATGACATTAGGCCAACGAATCGCCCAAAAACGCAAGGAGCTGGGGCTGTCCCAGGAGGGGCTGGGGGAGCAGCTGGGGGTGTCCCGGCAGGCTATTTATAAGTGGGAGTCGGACGCCTCCCTGCCCGAGATCGACAAGCTTATCACCCTGAGCAAAATTTTTTCTGTCTCCGTGGGCTGGCTGCTGGGGGTGGAGGAGGCCCCCTCACCGGCGGAGCCCCCCTCCGGCGAGCTCACCGATGCCCAGCTGCAAATGGTCCAGGAGATTGTGGACCGCTACCTGGCCGCTCAGCCCAAGCAGGTGCCGCCCAAACGGCGGAGACTGGTCCGGCTGTGCGGCGTAGCGGCGGTGCTGGCACTGGTCGTGGCCCTGTTCAACCTGTTTTCCAAGCTGGACCGGGTCACGCAGGACTATAACAATCTGCGCTGCTCCGTGGACAATGTCAGCAACAGCGTGAACAGCCAAATCAACTCCATCACCTACCGGGTGGAGAACATCCTCAAGAGCCAGAACAGCCTGACCGCGGAATATTCCACCGAACTGGCCTCCACCGACCTGGGGGCCAACACGGCGACCTTTGATATCCGGGTGGTGCCCAAGACCTATGTTGATGGGATGACCGCCCTGTTTGTGGCCCGCAGTGAGGAGGAAACCGTGGAGCTGCCGGTGGCGCCGGGAGAGGACCACGCCTTTTCCGGGGAAATCACCTGTCCCCTCACCGACGACATCTCCCTGACGGTAGTCCTTGTCACCGGCGACAAGCGGGAGACCCAGTGGCTAGAGGACTACGGCTATCTATACAGCGGCAGCTTCCCCGATCTGTCTCTGGATAGCCAGCTCTGGTTCGATATGGTCCACAGGAAGGACAATCTGCTGCCCGCCTCACAGGCCCCGGAGATACAGGTTGAGAATTACGGCGAGGAGGGCGGGTATCGGCCCTGGGGCTGGCGTCCGGAGCCGCCGGCCACCGTCCAGGTGGGTCTGTTCCAGGATCAGAAGCTGGTCATGTGGTATGAGGAGCGGGAGGAGGAAATCAACATCAACGGCGTCCCCACCACCGTCCCCGCCTGGTTCCGTCCCCGGGAGGTGGAGCTGGACCCCAACAGCGTCTACAGCGAGGTGCTGCTTTACACCGACGCGTATGGCCGCCAGCGAGTCTATGGCTCCGAGGCCATCGCCTATGACGCCGGGGAGGGGCGCTGGAGCAGCTCTCCCGTCCATGATTACGGCGAGGATCCGGCAGATTGGAAGTTTTAACCCTTGCTTAACCGGCCATGTTGTGTTATAATCTGGAAGAAAAGTTCCCAAAACACAATAGGAGGTATGCGCCATGAAATGTCCCTACTGCGGCTACCTGGAGAGCAAGGTTGTCGATTCCCGCCCCGCCGACGAGGGTGCCAGCATCCGCCGCCGCCGGGAGTGCCTGGCCTGCCACAAGCGGTTCACCACCTACGAGACCATGGAGAGCCTGCCCCTGATGGTTATTAAGAAGGACGGCAGCCGCCAGAGCTTCGACCGGGGCAAGGTGATGGGCGGCCTGATCCGGGCCTGCGAGAAGCGCCCTGTCTCCTACCAGACCCTGGAGGGGCTGGTGGCGGAGATTGAGCTGTCCCTGCAAAACCAGATCGACCGGGAGGTCAGCTCCTCCCAGATCGGCGAGCTGGTGCTGGAGCGGCTGAAGCAGCTGGACGAGGTGGCCTATGTCCGCTTCGCCTCCGTCTACCGGGAATTTAAGGACGTCGACTCCTTTATGGCCGAGCTGAAGCAGCTGATGGAGAATAAATAACCCAAAGCCCTTGCGCTCCCTCAGGGCAAAACCGGGGCAAAAAATTTTAAAAAAACAGTTGCTTTTCCGTCGGAACTGTGTTATGATACCAGTTGCGTTTACAAGAATATCCTCATAAGGAGAAAGAGGTGAAGATAAAATGAAGGAAGGCCTCCACCCCAATTATCAACAGACCACCATCCGGTGCGCCTGCGGCAATGTGATTGAGACCGGCTCCACCAAGAAGGACATCCGCGTAGAAGTTTGCTCCAAGTGTCACCCCTTCTACACCGGCAAGCAGAAGATGGTGGACACCGGTGGCCGTGTCAGCCGCTTCAACAAGAAGTTTGGCCTCGACAAGTAAGTCCCTGTGTACAAAAGCCGCACCGTGTATTCGGTGCGGCTTTTTGTATCAAAACGCCCCAAATCCGCATAAACTTTAGGGAATGGAAAAAAGGCCCCCTTGCCAAAGGGGGCTGGCGCCGCCCCAGGCGGCGACTGGGGGATTCCGTTTTACACGCATGGTTCTGATACCCGGAATCCCCCCGCCACTTCGTGGCCCTCCCCCCTTTGACAAGGGGGGCTTAAATGAAGGAGGTAACCACCATGTTCAAAAAGATCGACCCCAAAACGCTGGACAAAAACGTCTTTTCCGCCATTGGCGACCAGTGGATGCTCATTACCGCCGGGACGGCGGACCGCTGCAATACCATGACCGCCTCCTGGGGCGGGCTGGGGGTGATCTGGGGGAGCCCGGCGGCCACCTGCTACATCCGCCCCCAGCGGTACACCAAGGAGTTTGTAGACCGGGAGGACTACTTTACCCTGGCCTTTTTCGGCGAGGAAAGCCGAAAGGCTTTACAGCTCTGCGGCTCCAGGAGCGGCCGGGATATCGACAAGGTAAAGGAGTGCGGCTTTACTGTCCAGGCGGCGGAGTGCGGCGCCCCCTACTTCCAGGAGGCCGAGCTGGTGCTGGTGTGCCACAAGCGGTTCGCCCAGCCCATGGACCCCGACAATATTCCCCAGGAAATTAAAACAAAGTGGTATCCTGAGAAGGATTATCACACCCTGTATATCGGGGAGATCGTGGAGGTCCTGGTGAAGGACTGATCTACAGGTGGGGCAGGTTGGTCCGGTAGGACCGCAGCCGGTCCTCGCTCTCCCGCCGGATGATCCGGTCCAGGGCAGACAGGAGGGCCTCCCGGTCCCCGGGCAGCTCCCCCTGAAACTGGTAGGCGTTGGAGGCCCCCAGAGCGGCGAAGGTGACGGGGATGGTCAGGTGAGAGACCAGGGTTTTCAGCTCCTCATACTTTTCCACCTCTCCGGCCTCCCTCCAGCTACCCGCCTGAATCTCCTGGTACAGACGGGAGTCGGGGTAAACGGTGAGCATGGAGGAGCCGATGAGTCCGGGGTGGAGCCGGTTGAACACCTCCGCGCTGGCTTTTGCGCTCCGCTCCCCCTGCCCCGCCCCGGCGATGCCGGTGAGGTAGAAAAAATTGTATCCGATGCCCGCCCGGTCCAGCCGCTGGCACTGGACTAGGACGTCCTCCGGAGTATAGCCCTTGTCCATGAAGGCCAGGGAGGGGCCGTCGCCGGTTTCCACCCCGACGGTCAGGCCGTCGTACCCGGCGGCCCGGAGCTGCTCCAGCTCTCCGTCGGTTTTCAGAGCCACATCGGTGATCCGGGCGAAGCAGCCCACAGTCTCGACGGCAGGGAAATACCGTCCGATGAGTCGGGCGATGTCCAAAAGGCGGTCCGTCTTTAAAACGAAGGGGTTGGCTCCGGTGAGAAAGACCCGGTCCGGGCCCTCCCGGACGGGCAGGCCCTGAAGGGCGGCGGTCAGCTTCCCCAAGGGGGAGTGAAACGCCGTCTGGGCCTCCAGCAGATCGGCTTCCATGTCCTCCAGGGGGGACATGCGGAAGGGAAATGGCAGGTCGTTATACAGGGTGCAGAATTTGCAGCGGTGGTGGGTACAGCCCGCGGTGGCCTCGATCAGCAGGGAGCCGGCCTCGTAGGGCGGCCGCCAGATGGTGCCGGTAAAGTGCATAGTAAACGCTCCTTTTCTGGATTGGCCGGCGGGGGCCCGCCGCCGGCTGATGCCACCTTATCACAGGAGGAAAGGGAGCGCAAGTACGGTCTTTTTTTGGAATTAGTACACTTTTTGATACCGTGAGGGGACAAGCATGGCGGACAACAAGTTTACCTCCCCCGAGACCCTGGCCCGGTGCGAGGCCATGGGCCGGCTCCAGTCGGTGCTGGGGGGCAAGTGGAAAATTTTAATTTTGTGGTATGTGGCCTTCTATCAGGTCCAGCGGTTTGGCGAGCTGCGCCGGCGGCTGGAGGGCATCACCCAGTCCACCCTGACCCGGCAGCTCCGGGAGCTGGAGGAGGATGGCTTCCTCCACCGGGAGGTCTTTGGCGAGGTGCCGCCCCGGGTGGAGTACACCCTCACCCCCCTGGGGGAGAGCTTCGCCCCGCTCCTCCACACCATGCTGGAGTGGAGCCGGGAAAATTTGACGCAGGAGGACGGACATGGAAACCCGTGACCTGATTTTGGACAAGGCCCGCTTTGAGGACTGGGAGAACCTGTACCGCAACGTGTGGTCCCGGCCCGAGACTGCCCGGTATATGCTGTGGACGGTCACGGACAGCGAGGAGGATGCCAGGGCCCGGATGGAGCGGACCATCGCCTGGCAGAGGGACCACGATGTCTGGACCGTCTACCAAAAGGCCGGCAGACAGGCCATCGGCTGGGCCGGGCTGGCGGAGCTGTCGCCTGGGATCTGGCAGGAAACCAGCATCGCCTTGGGGCCGGACTATGTGGGCCGGGGCTATGGGCGGCAGCTTCTGGAGCTGCTGATGGAGATCGCCCGGGAACGGGGCGGAACGGAGTTCCGCTGCTCCACCCGGTCTGAGAACAGGGCCTCACAGGCTCTGATCCGCTCCTGCGGCTTCACTCTGGCGGCGTCAGGTCCCTGCATCGACCAGCGTGACGGCAGCCCCTATGTGCTGGAGGTCTATGCGCGAGAGCTGCGCCCCCGTGCGGCGGGTTTGCCGCGATCTGAGAAGAAATGAGGAAAGATAGCCTATATGCAACATATTCAAGAGAAAACACCATTTAACCGCGCCGTCCTGGTGGGGCTGAGCGCCTTCAGCCTGAGCCGGGAGGAGAACGCGGACGAGGAGAGCATGGAGGAGCTGTCCGCCCTGCTGGAGACGGCGGGAGGCGAGACGGTGGGAGTGGTCACCCAGTCCAAGGACAGCCCCGACCCCCGCACCTTCATCGGTGAGGGCAAGGTGGCCGAGGTGAAGGAGCTGGTGGAGGCCACGGACGCCGACCTGGTCATCTTCGACAACCCCCTCTCCCCCTCTCAGCAGCGCAACCTGGCTGAGGAGCTGAAGGTGGGCGTGCTGGACCGGTCCGCCCTGATTCTGGACATCTTCGCCCAGCGGGCAAGGACCCGGGAAGGCCGGCTCCAGGTGGAGCTGGCCCAGTACAAGTATCTGCTGCCCCGCCTGCTGGGCATGTGGAAGCACCTGGAGCGCCAGGAGGGCGCCATCGGCACCCGCGGCCCCGGCGAGACCCAGCTGGAGTCTGACCGCCGGGTCCTCCGCCGGAAGATTTCCAAGCTGGAGGGGGAGCTGAAGGACGTGCGCCGGGTCCGGGCCACCCAGCGGGAGCGGCGCATTAAAAATGAGGTGCCGGTGGTGGCCATTGTGGGCTATACCAACGCGGGCAAGTCCACCCTGCTCAACCACCTCACCGGCGCGGAGATTCCCGCCAACAACCGCCTCTTCGACACCCTGGACACCACCACCCGGACGCTGGAGATCTCCGATACCTGCACCGTCCTGCTGTCCGACACGGTGGGCTTTATCCGCAAGCTGCCCCACCACCTGGTGGAGGCCTTCAAGGCCACCCTGGAGGAGCTGGAGTACGCCGACCTCCTCCTCCATGTCATCGACGCCTCCAGCCCCCAGTGGCGGGAACAGGCCGAGGTTGTGGACCAGCTCATCCAGGAGCTGGGGGCCAATGATACCCCCCGCATCGAGGTATTTAACAAGTGCGACCTGTGGACGGGGGATATCCGCCCCCACGGGGAGGACCGGGTATCCATCTCCGCCAAAACCGGGGAGGGGGTGCCCGACCTGCTGACCGCCATCGGCCGGGTGCTGGACAACGGGGCCCGGCGGGTTACCATCCACCTGCCCTACGACAAGGGGGGGCTGCTGGACAAGCTGTACCTGGAGGCCAAGGTGGAGCGTGTGGACTACGGCGAAACCATTGACGTAATTGCCGTCTGCACCCCCAAAGTCATCGGCCAGCTGGGGGCTCTGGTGGAGGGCTGGAAGCCCCATAAAGAATTTTGGGAGGAATAGATATGGACTTTGCCCTGAGAGAGTGGCGGCAATCGGACGTCGCCGGCGTGGCCAAATACGCCAACAACGGGAAGATAGCCTGCAACCTGCGGGACGTCTTTCCCCACCCCTACACCCTGACCGACGCGGAGTATTTTGTGAACAGCTGCCTGGAGGCGGACCAGGACCGCCAGCTGTTCCGGGCCATTGAAATTGGCGGACACGCCGTGGGCAGTATCTCCTTGTGCCTGGGCAGTGATGTGTACGCCAGGACCGCCGAACTGGGCTACTGGCTGGCGGAGGAGCATTGGGGAAAGGGCATCATGACCCGGGCCGTCCGGCAAATTTGTGAGGAGGGGTTCACCCGGTGGGACGGCCTGGTCCGCATCTATGCCGAGCCCTTCGCCCACAACGCCGGCTCCCGCCGGGTGCTGGAGAAGGCCGGGTTTACGCTGGAGGGCGTTCTGCGCCAGAGCGTGTTCAAACGAAATGAGGTCTGCGACTCCTGCATGTATGCCCTGCTGCGGGAGGAGTGGCAACATACCGGTTCCGCCTCTCAGCCCGATTCACAATAGCAGCGCATCAAAAAGCCCCTCCTTCGGGAGGGGCTTTGGCTTACGCTTTCTTGGCCCGGTTGATGGCGGCCAGGATGGCGCGCAGGGGGGCCAGGTTGATGTTGTGGGACAGGCCCACCCCCCAGTACTGCTTGCCGGTGCGCTGGTCCTGGAGGAGGATATAGGCCACGCCCTGGGAGTCGGAGCCGTCAGTGATGGCGTGGGAGGCGTAGTCCAGGAAGGTGAACCGGGAAATTTTCTCCCCCTGGATGGCGTTAAAGAAGGCGTCGATGGGGCCGTTGCCCTCGCCGGACACCTCAAACACCGTGTCGGTGTGCCGCAGGGTGCCGGCAAACGCCACGTGGGAGTGGCCCTCCTCGTCCACCGTCTCCTGGAAGGCGTGCTTGAGCAGCTGGTAGGGCTCCTTCACGTCGATATACGCCTGGTGGAACAGCTCGTTGATCCGCTCCGGGGCAATCTCCTTGCCCACCTTGTCGGTCTCCACCTGGACGATGTGACCGAACTCGGGGTGCATGGATTTGGGCAGGTCGAAGCCAAAGTCGTGCTCCATAATATAGGCGGCGCCCCCCTTGCCCGACTGGGAGTTGATGCGGATGATGGGCTCGTATTCCCGACCCACGTCGGCGGGGTCGATGGGCAGGTAGGGGATTTCCCAGTACTCGGTGCCCGAGGACTTCATGTACTGCACGCCCTTATTGATGGCGTCCTGGTGGCTGCCGGAGAAGGCGGTAAAGACCAGCTTGCCGGCGTAGGGCTGGCGGTCGCCCACGGGCATCTTGGTGCACCGCTCGAACATCTCTTTAATCTTGTTGATCTGGGAAAAATCCAGCTTCGGGTCCACCCCCTGGGTGTACATGTTCATGGCCAGGGTGACCATGTCCACGTTGCCGGTGCGCTCGCCGTTGCCGAAGAGGGTGGCCTCCACCCGGTCGGCCCCGGCCAGCAGGCCCATCTCGGTGGTGGCCACGCCGCACCCCCGGTCGTTGTGGGGGTGGAGGGAGATAATGGCGCAATCCCGGCCGGGAATTTTGCGGCAGAAGTACTCCAGCATGTCGGCAAACTGGTTGGGCATGCAGTTCTCCACGGTGGTGGGCAGGTTGAGAATCACCTTGTTCTCCGGGGTGGCGTGGAGGTGGTCCAGCACCGCCTGGCAAATTTCAACGGCGTAGTCCATTTCGGTGCCCATAAACGATTCCGGGGAGTATTCAAAACGCAGATTCATACCAGATTCAATCATGGGCTGGGACATCTCATAGATCAGGTCGGCGGCGTCGGTGGCGATTTTGGTGATGCCGTCGGTGTCCATGTGGAAGACCACCTTCCGCTGGAGGGTGGAGGTGGAGTTGTAAAAGTGGAGAATGACGTTCTTGGCCCCCTGGATGGCCTCAAAGGTCTTCTTGATGAGGTGCTCCCGGGCCTGGACCAGCACCTGGATGGTCACGTCGTCGGGGATGTGCCCCCCCTCGATCAGCTCCCGGCAGATCTCATACTCCGTCTCGCTGGCGGAGGGGAAGCCGATCTCGATCTCCTTCACGCCGATGTCCACCAGGGTGTGGAAGTACTCCAGCTTCTCAGCCAGATTCATGGGGTCCACCAGGGCCTGGTTGCCGTCCCGCAGGTCCACAGAGCACCAGACGGGGGCCTTGGTAATCACCCGGTCGGGCCAGGTGCGGCCCTTGATGGGCTGGGGGGTAAAGGGAATATACTTTTCAAATCCGGGTTTCATATTGTGTGTCCTCCTTCAATATTTCAGTCACTTTTTTTGCAGCTCTCTCAGCCGCCTGACCAGCCGCTCCCGATTTTTTGCCGTTTTCATAAAGGCTGGCAGCATGTCGGCCTGAGTTCGCAGGCCGGGGTTGTCCGGCGGCTTTTCCCGTAGGCGGGCGCTTAGGTAACCGATGAGATAGGCCAGGTGCTCCCGGTTCAGGGCCCAGACCGGTTTGCCGTCGAAGCTGGTCAGAAACCACAGGTCAAAGCCGAAAATGGGGTCCTGACCCCTCCGGAGCACGCCGTCCCCGCCATACCACACCACCTGCCCGGTTTTTTCCACCCTTCCCGGCATCACAAAGCCGCAGTAGGGGCAGGGCACCCGGAGCACAGGGAAGGTCTGCCGGCGCGGGTCCTGGATGGGGACGTTGTAGTACCGGCCGCAGGACTGGCACAGGTTTTGCACCCGGAAGCGGTATCCGCTTAGCTGTTTTGCCCGGGCGTGGCCGCAGGCGGCGCATTGGAAGCGGTGCTGCCCCTCCCGGTACGTGACCAGCCCCATCCCGCCGCAGCGGGGGCAGGTGACGCACAGCCCCGTTTTTAGGGCGGAGTAGACGCTGTAGGTCCCATAGGGCTGGTCTACCATTCGATTTTTTAGCATTTCGGCCTCCCTTCCCCCTCGGGGAACAGAAAAACGCCCCCGACTTTCTCAAGTCAGGGGCGCAGAATTCTACGCGGTACCACCCTGGTTCAGCGAATGGTCACCCATCCGCCCTCACAGCCTCCAACAAGGCTTTGGCCGGTAACGGGGCCGCACGTTCCGCCCTACTTGTGGTTCAGGCGGACTGCTCGGGGGCCAGTTATCCACAGCGTGACCCACACCGGCTCGCACCGCCCGCCGGCTCTCTGAGTGGGAGAGGGCTGTCTTTTTCCCCTTCATCACATTTGCTTAGGGGATATTGTAGCGGATTGTCCGGGGTTTGTCAAGCAAAAAATTCTTCCATACGTGTCATTGGCGGTTTTATAGCGGGGCCCTCCGCATGTGTCAAGCGTTGCCGAACTCGCTGAAGAAGCGGTCGTGAATGGCCTGGACGGCCCGGTCGGCGTCCCGCTCGTCCACCAGGACGGACACCTTGATCTCGCTGGTGGAAATCATATTGATGTTGATACCGGCGGAAAACAGAGCCTCGAACATCTTGCAGGCCACACCGGCGTTGTTGGCCATACCGGCGCCCACGATAGACACCTTGGCCACCTCGGTGCTCACCTCGATGGCCTTGCAGCCGATGACCTCCTTGTTCTCCTCCATCAGCTCCCGGGCGGACTGGGCGTCCCCCTCCGCCACGGTGAAACTGATATCCTTGCTGCCGTCACGGCCGATGGACTGAAGGATGATGTCCACATTGATGTTCTTCCTGGCCAGCAGGGAGAAGATTTTAAAGGCGATACCGGGCTGGTCCACCAGCCCAATCAAAGCGATGCGGGCCACCTCCTTGTCCTTGGCCACACCGCTGACATGGGTCTTTTCCATAGTCTTCACGACCTCCTTCACTTTTGTACCGGGCTTTCCGCTGAAGCTGGACAGCACCTCCAGATTGACGTTGTACCGCTTGGCCATCTCCACCGAGCGGTTGTGGAGCACCTGCGCCCCCAGGCTGGCCAGCTCCAGCATCTCATCATAGGTGATCTCGTCGATCTTTCTGGCCCCCGTCACGTGGCGGGGATCGGCTGTATAGACGCCGTCCACGTCGGTGTAAATCTGGCACAGGTCGGCGTGGAGGGCGGTGGCCAGTGCCACGGCGGAGGTATCGGATCCCCCCCGGCCCAGGGTGGTGACATCGTCATACTTGTTGATGCCCTGGAAGCCGGCCACCAGCACGATTTTCTTCTTGTCCAGTTCCTTCTGAATGCGCTCGGTGCGCACCCGCTTGATGCGGGCGGCGGAGTAGACCGAGTCGGTGAGCATCCCCGCCTGCCAGCCGGTGAGGGAGATGGCCTGGTAGCCCATGCGCTCGATGGCCATGGCGCACAGGGAAATGGAAATCTGTTCGCCGGTGGCCAGCAGCATATCCATTTCCCGCTTGGAAGCACCCGGGTGAATTTCATGGGCCTTTTCAATCAGGTCATCGGTGGTGTCCCCCTGGGCGGACAGGACCACCACCACGCTGTGGCCCTTGCGGTAGGTCTCGGTGACGATCCGGGCCACATTGCGGATTTTGTCGGCGTCGGCCACCGAGCTGCCGCCGAATTTTTGTACGATCAGTGCCATGTATGGTATTCCCCCTAAAGGTTAAAAGTTGCGATATTTTGCAGGGGCGGCCTGCGGCCGCCCGCGATTCCCAAACGGTACCATGTAGGGCCGCCGAGGTCTCCGGCCCCTACATTCTATTCTGTCAGGCCAGCACCCGGAACAGGGAGCCCACGTCCAAGCCGGCCAGCTTCTCCTGAATCTCGGGCTGGGTCATGGGGGCGGTGAGGAATGCGGCCTCTTCGGCGGGAGCCCCGCTGCGGGCCAGCAGATGAATCTCTCCGCACTGCTTCCTGGCCTGGTCGGCGGACACCTGGGCCCGGACGTACCACGCAGAAACCAGGGAATCGGCGGAGACCACCAGGTCGGGAGCCCCCTCCTCCCAGCCGTTGTGCCGGTCCTTCTTCAGGTCCTTGGCGATGTCGATGACATCGGCCACCACGGCGGAAGCGGTGGGCAGCTTACCGGCGCCCCGGCCGTAGAACATCACGTCCCCGATGGCGTTGCCGGTGACGGCGATGGCGTTAAACACGTCCTCCACCCCGGCCAGGGGATTCTCCCCGGGCACCAGGTGGGGGGCGACGAAGGCGCACACCTTGCCCTCGGGCTGGCGGAGCGCCCGGCCCAGCAGCTTGATCTTATACCCCACCGAGTCGGCGTAGGCCACATCCTCCAGGGTAACCCCCCGGATGCCCTGGGTGGGCACCTGGTCGGGGTAGACATGCCGCCCGAAGGCCAGAGCGGCCAGGATACAGATCTTCCGGCAGGCGTCGTGGCCGTCCACGTCGGCGGTGGGGTCCTTCTCGGCATAGCCGTTGGCCTGGGCCTCCGCCAGGGCCTGGTCGAAGGTGAGCCCCGCCCGGATCATCCGGGTGAGGATATAGTTGGTGGTGCCGTTGAGGATGCCGGTAACCTGCTCCAGCTCGTTGGCGGCCAGGCAAGAGGTGAGGGGCCGCAGGATGGGGATGCCCCCACCCACGCTGGCCTCAAAGAGGTAGCTGCACCCGTTGGCCCGGGCCAGCTGGAGCAGCTCATAGCCGTGGGTGGCCACCAGCTCCTTGTTGGAGGTGACCACGCTCTTGCCCGCCTTCAGGGCCCGGGTGGTAAAGTCCAGGGCGATGGTGGCCCCGCCGATGGTCTCCACCACGATATCCACCTCGGGGTCGTTCTCAATCACGGCGAAGTCCTTCACAAACCGGTCCTGATAGGGGCTGTCCGGGAAGTCCCGCACATCCACGATATATTTCAGCCGCACCAGGTCGTCCACCCGGTGGTCGATGAGGCCGCCGTTGGTGGTGAGCACCTCAGCCACGCCGGAACCCACCGTGCCAAAGCCTAAAATTGCTACGTTAACCATTTTTGTTACTCCTTGTCCTGTAAATTATCGCTCTATGAGAGCCTCCCTCTCCGAGGGAGGCCGACTCCCCCTGTCAGGGGGAGTCGGCCGAAGGCCAGAGGGGGTAGGGAGGCACGGCCGAAGGCCGTGACGGAGGGAGTCCGTCAACGAAATACTCCCTCAGTCACCGCCTGCGGCGGTGACAGCTCCCTCAAAGAGGGAGCCATTTTACCCCGCCAGAATCTCGCACTTGATAACGCCGGGCCCGGCGGACAGACTGGTCAGCACCCCCTCCAGGGAGTCCAGCACAGCGGAGGTCTCCGCCGTCATGGTGACCACGGCGCAGCCGTTCACCGGGATATTCTGATTGATGGTAAGGATATTCACCCCGGTGCCCGCCAGCACGTTCAGCGCCCCGGACAGAGCCCCCGGCTCGTCCTTGAGCAGCACCTGAAACGTGACGATCCGGCCGTGGAGCATATCATTGAAGGGCCGCACCGCGTCCTTATACTTGTAGAAGGCGCTGCGGCTGATTTCCACCGCCTGGGCGGCGGCGTTGACCGTCTTCTCCTCCCCGGTCTCCAGCAGCCGCTTGGCTTCGGCCACCTTTCGGAAAATCTCCGGCATTGCCCGGGCTTCTACAATGAAATACCTTGCGGGTTCGCTCATAATCCCCCTCCTGTCCGCGTTGTGCGGTCATTTGTTCCTCGTATGTGGTCTATTGTACCACATTCCCCTCCCAGCCGCAACCTTAAAAACTTCGTCTTATTGAAGAAAGTTCTCCGTAAATGAACGCTCATTTTTTGTCAGAACCTACAATTTTTTTACAGAACAGCGCCACGGAGCACAGTCCGCGGCGCTGTAAGGGCGTATTGCTACCCCGCCATGCTGTCGATGGGCGGCAGCGGGTCAATGGGGATGTCGGGCACAGTGGTCCCGCCGGGATTTGTGGGGTCTGTGGTCCCTCCCGGATTGTTGGCTCCGGTGTTCCCCCCGGGGTTGTTGGGATCGACCACGCCCGGGTCGATGGGGAGGAAGGGGTTATTGGGGTCAAGGGGGAAGAAGGGGTTGTTGGGATCAACGGGGTCCACCGGGAGGGGCGCCTCGGTGTGGAGAGTACACAGACCATAGGCGGAGGCAGAGGGATAATCCCACTGGGCGTCTCCGGCCACGGCGCTGCCAATCTGCTCCCGGCCGAAGTTGGGCAGGCAAATCTCCTTTTTGCTCTCCTCCGGGCAGAACTCCCCTGCCTGATAGTACAGGCCGGTTGCGGAACCGTCCTCCTTGAGGACGGGGCATTCGGTGCAGATGGTTATTACCGTCTCGGCAGTGTGGTAGGGACACTCCTGCCCCTCCGGGAAGCTCTCCGGGAAGATGCTCCCGCTGGCCGCCCGGCTGCCCCGGGGGTCCATGGAACACCACTTGGTGGCCAGCAGGCCGCTGTCCATGCAGTAGGTGATGGAACGGCGTCCGCCGGGGTCGGCATAGTTCCGGTCCTCCAGCCCCTCGTGGAGGGGCACCATTACCTGGTTCCACAGCACGGCGGCGGGGTTTTTGCCCTTCAGGCTCATCTTGTAGGGGGTCTCATAGCCCACCCAGACGGCGGCGGTGTAGTAGGGGGTGTAGCCCACAAACCAGCGGTCGTAGTTGTCACTGGTGGTGCCCGTCTTGCCGGCGGCGTGCTGGCCCTTGATACCCAGGCCGTAGGCGGTACCGCCGCCGGTGAACACTCCCTGAAGCATGTCATTCATATACCAGGCGGTGGTGGGTTTGATGACTTGCTCCCGCTCCAGGGTGTTGTCCACCAGGGTGACCTCCTGGCCGTCCACCAGCTGGGTGATTTTCAACACGGTGCGGGAGCCCTGGTAGACGCCCCCATTGGGGAAGACGGAGTAGGCCTCGGCCATGTCCCGGACGTTGGTGCCGTCAGTGAGGCCGCCCATGGCCAGGGAGGTGGTGATATCGCTGGTCCACTCGCCCCGGATCATGCGGCCCTCCTCCAGGTCGATGTGGTAGCGGTCCTGAACAAATTTGAAGCTCTCCTCCGGGGTAACATAGTCGTTCATCAGCCGGACCGCGATGGTGTTCAGCGACTGCTTCAGGCCCTCCCGCACGGTGAGGTGGCCCTGATAGCGGGCGGAGCCCGAGTTCAGGGGCCAGGCCTTGCCTCCCAACACCTGATAGGGGTAGTCGTCCAGCACCGAGTAGGGGCTGACCTTGTTAAACTCCAGGGCCGCGGAGTAGACGGCCAGGGGCTTGAAGGAGGAGCCGGGCTGCCGGTTGCCGCCCCCCTCGCCGATGGCGAAGTTGCCTACCCGGTTTGCTGTCTTCTCCTCAGCGAACTTACCGCAGATGGCCACCAGGTTGCCCGTCTCGTTTTCGATAATGCAGATGGTGGACTGCATCTGCTGGCCGTCCTTGGCGGTGTAGTCCAGGTTGTCCCGGTTGCTGTAAATCTCGTCCACGATGCTCTGGGCGCGGGGGTCATAGGCTGTGTAGACCCGCAGGCCGCCCCGCTGCATGGCCTGCTTAGTGCGCTGGTTGGACCAGCCCAGCTTGTCCGCCATGATGTCCTGCACCTCGGAGATGACAGTCTCCTCATACCAGGTGTAGATCTCGTCGGTGTTCTCCTGGCCCTGGTCCTTTACAAAGACCAGTTCCTCAGCCACCGCCGCGTCGTACTCCTCCCGGCTGATCATCCCCTGCTCCAGCATCTGGTTGAGGATGACCTCCTGGCGGTATTTGTTCCACTGGCGGGCGTCCCAGATTTCATCCGTGTTGAAACCCCGGGAGCGGGCGAAGGAGTAGGGCCCGTATTTGGAAGGGTTGTTGGTAATGCCGATAAGGCTGGCGCACTCGGCCAGGGAGAGCTCAGAAACCGGCTTGCCGAAATATCCCATGGCAGCCGATCCCACCCCCTCGAACTTGCTGCCCAGGGGGATGGTGTTCAGGTAGTAGGTGATGGTGTCCTCCTTGGAGTTGTTCTGGGTAAACCGGAAGGCCCGGACAATCTCAGTGATTTTCCGCTTGACGGTGGTCTCATTATAGTTAGTCTGGTTCTTAATCAGCTGCTGGGTGATGGTGGAACCGCCGGAAATCTCCTGGCCAGTGAACATGGAGATCACAGCCCTACCCGTCCGCCGCCAGTCCACGCCGGGGTGGGTCCAGAAGCGCCTGTCCTCGATGGCCACGGTGGCGTTAATCAGGTCTTTGGGAATCTCCTCAAAGTCGGTCCAAACTGAGCTGGTCACATTGAGCAGTTTGGTCATCTCCACGTACTGCCCGGTGGTCTTGTCCTGGTAGTACATGATGCTGTCCTCGTTCCAGACGAAGTCGTCGGGGCTGAGGTCGGCAATGGGAACGATCACCTCATTGATGTAAACCGCCGCGAAGCAGGCCAGCAGCGCGCCGGTACAAAGGCCAATGAGGATAAGGGTGCCGATGGTCTTGAAGACCCAGCCGACCACCCGGCCCACGGTAATGCCGCCCTTCTTTTTCTTTCTCCGCCGCTTTTTAGGCGCGTCGGGCGCCTGACGGCTCCCCCCGGAGGACGCCCGGCGAGAGGGCGCCTGACGGCGGGAGGGATAGTCGCTGTTCTCATACAGCGAGGAATGTTCCTTGTAATCAGACACGATAAATACCTCCAGCTGGTTCGGGAAATCCGGCGTTCCAGCCTGTGCTCAGATTTGTAAATGGCCAACTTGGTCATTTCGGCGGCCGGGCGGGCGTGCCCAATCCGCGTCCATGATCCAATTGATAGCTATTATACCATAAACTGTTGGATTGTCCACCCTTGATTGGATCGAAGCGGGAAACTTCAAAATTTCTTAAAATTTACCTGCACTTCCCCCTTGCATTTTTCCCGCAGTCGGGGTAAAATAAAAGCACAAAACGACAGGAGGACGCCGCCCTATGGAAGAAAACTTCGGCCCCGATTTTATCACCGTCACCGACGAGGACGGCAACGACTTTGAGCTGGAGCTGGTAGATACCCTGGAGCACAAGGGCGTCACCTACTACGCCATGTTCCCCGCCGTGGAGGAGGACGAGGCCACCGGCGAACCCAGGGACGTGGATGCCGACGACGAGGAGTACGGCCTGGTTATCATGAAGGGCATCCAGGAGAACGGCGAGGAGCTGCTGTCCACCCTGGACTCCGATGCGGAGCTTGACGAGATTTACGAGCTGTTTATGGAACGCTTCTTCCAGGACGAGGAGGAGGAAGCCTGAAACATTTATATTCCTGCTCGGTGCGTGATGGGCTCTTTTAAACCCACATTTTTAAAACGGGACGCCCACCTCACGGCGCGGCTTGCAGGCCTCCCGGCCCCCTTATGAGGTCAGCTGGACGTTGGAAGCAGAAAAACGTCGTGGAGGCGACCCACCTGCCATTCGTGCAGGTTTTAAACGGGTCCACACGGCCAGAGCGGGGTATAAAAAGCCATAGTGACCCCAGCGTTTGGGCCGCGGCATTTGTGCCGCGGTCTTTCCTATTTATAAACAATGTGTAAAACTCCCCCGGCCCCCTTGCAATTTGAGCCGGTTTTTAGTATAATGGCTCGGAAATGCCCGCGGGGCACTTTCCCAAAGGCCGGCCAGGAGGCCGGCCTCCACTACCGAAAATGAGAGGACTGAAGCAACTGTGAGTGCAGAGAAAAAGGCCCAGAACAGGGCCGAACGGGCGGAAAAACGCCGCCAGGAGGAGCAGAAGGACAGCCGGTCTGTGGTTATCTACTCCGTTATCGCCGTTCTGGTGGTGGTAGCGGCCGTCGTTATGATGCTCTTTAACAGCGGTATCCTCCAGCGCAGCCTCACCGCCCTGAATGTCAACGGCGCCAAGTACACCGCCGCCGATGTGCAGTATTACTACACCAGCCTTTACAACGAGCAGGCCCGGCAATACCTGTTCAATTCCGCCGCCTCGGTGAAGAAGCAGGTCTACGACGAGGCCACCGGCCAAAGCTGGTATGACCACCTGATGGAGCTGGCAGTGGGGCAGCTCACCCGCAACACCGCCCTGGCCCAGCAGGCCGAGGCTGCGGGCCACACCCTCTCCGCCGAGGCAAAAGCCTCCCTGAACGACACCCTGGCCCAGCTGGAGACCGCCTGGATCAGCTACAACCAGCCCAGCCGGGACGCCTTCATCCGGGCTAACTTCGGCTCCGGCATGACCTATGACCGGCTGGTCTCCCTCCTGAACATGGAATATCTGGCCAGCGACTACGCCCAGACCAAGCTGAACGCCATCGACCACTCCGACGCCGAATACGACGCCTACTATAAAGAGCACGCCGATGAGATGGACACCGTCATCTACTCCCTGTTCACCTTCCGCACCCAGGTTCCCACCACCGATGACGAGGGCAACACCATTGAAATGACCGAGGCCGAGCAGGCCGCCGCTCTGGAGGAGCTGAAGCCCGCCCAGAAAGCCCTGGCCGACGAGGTCATGTCCAAGCTGAAGGGGAACGCCGACCTGGAGAAGCTGGCCGAGGAGTATGAGGACCAGCTCTACGACTCCTCTATCTCCACCCACACCATCGGCTCCACCCTGTCCCTCTACACCTCCTACGCCGACTGGCTGCTGGAAAGCGGCCGCAAGGCCGGGGACGTGACCGTCATCGAGAACGGCGGGGAGACCTACCACTACTACTATGTGGTCCGCTTCGAGGGCCGGGAGCTGGACCAGGAGGAGACCCACACCGTCCGCCACCTGCTGGTCCGGGCCGGTGACACCAGCACCACCAATCCCACGCAGGAGCAGTTTGACGCCGCCGAGACAAAGGCCCGGGAGCTGTGGGACCAGTGGAAGGCCGGCGAGGCCACCGAGGAGTCCTTCGCCACCCTCGCCTCCACCACCAGCAATGACGACGCCAGCTCCCGCTCCACCGGCGGCCTGTACGCCAACATCACCAGCACCTCCAGCTATGTGGAGCCCTTCCTGGACTGGGCCCTCGACTCCGCCCGCAAAGAGGGGGATGTGGACCTGGTGAAGACCGAATACGGCTGGCATCTGATGTACTACGTGTCCACCAACGACCCCGTCTGGCGGCAGAGCACCACCGCCGCCCTGCAAAGCCAGGACTATGAGCAGCTGGCCGAAAGCGCCACCCAGGGCTGGAACATCAGCCAGGGCATGGGCATGAAGCTTGTCAAGGCATAGGTCCCCGATAATACGCTTGTCTCATAAATTCAGGAAAGCTGCCGCATGTAGGGCAAGGGCTCTGCCCTTGCCTTATTTTATCCCCTTACGGGGATAGGCAGGGGTAAAACCCCTGCCCTACATGACGCACCGGCCAGTATTTCCAGAGGCGTTCCGAATTTATGTGACGGCGTGCCCAATAAAACCATAAAAACTCCCGTATTCACGATGAATACGGGAGTTTTTCATATCGTTACTTCTGTTCCAAAGCCGCGTCCTGAAGGCGGTCAAAGGCCGCCATGCACTCGTCCACGGTGGCGCCGCCCAGCAGCTCCCGCACGATCAGACAGGTGTTGCCCCACTGCTCCACATTCATCCCCGCGTTGGAGCCCAGCACATAGACCCCCTCCTCAATCCGGTCGTTGAGGGGCCGCAGCGCGGGGACACAGTCCACCTTCACGTTCTTCGAGGGGGAAATGACCCGGTTGGTCTCGGAATAAACCTGAAGGGCCTCATCAGACACCATGATGTTCAGCACCTCGACCGCGTCCTCCCGGTGTTCCGCGTCGGCGCCCACAGCCAGCCCCGTCATGGACACCACCGGCATCTGGCCCCGGCTGCTGGGAAAGCCGATGACCTGCATCTCAAAATCCGTTCTGCCGTAGGCGGTCTCGGTGTTGGCCGCCCCCCAGTAGGCCATGACGATGGGGGTCTTGCCCGCCAGGAAATCTGGTCCCTCCGCCTCGATGGCCTCGCTGTAAAAGGCCTTTTCCGCGTCGATATAGCCGTTGTCAATCAGGGTCTGGAGGAAGGCAAAGCCGGGGCGCATATAGTCGCTATACCGGGCCTCACCGCGGTTGAGGGCGTCGATCTCCGCCTGGGTGCTGCCGCCGTTGTAGAGGTCGGCGTAGGCCTGGGCGAACACAAAGGTCTCCAGCCACCAGCGGTTGGCCCCGACGGGGGTCTCGATGCCGTTCTCCCGGAACACCCGGCAGCACTCCAGAAACTCCTCCGGCGTCTCCGGCAGGGCCAGGCCGTACTGCCTGAACAGGTCCACGTTGACAAACAGGCCGTAGGCCACCACCTCCTGGGGGATGGCCACCAGCTTCCCATCCACCGTGTTGGCGGTGCGGACGACGTCCCGCAGATTTTTGGCGCTGTCCAGCCCGGACAGGTCCATCAGCTTCCCCTCAGCCCCCAGGGTCAGGACGGTGTCCGGATTGAGCAAATACAAATCGTCCATGCTGTTCCGGGCCCGCTCCAGACAGACCTCGTCATAGGTCTTATCCTGATAGTTCTCCGCCGTATAGGTCCGGTACACCATGGTCACGTCCAGGGCCTCCTCGGCCATGGCCACCGTCAGGTCGGACGCGGTCCGGGCCACATTTTCTGCGTCGGGGTCTATCTTCTCCATGGGGCTGAACAGATTGACAACCCGCTCCTCCTCCCGGTCCTGCGGGAGGAGATTTTTGGGGGCTTCCTGTTTGCCGCAGGAGGCCAGTGACAGAATGGTCAGCGCCGCCAGACCGGCAGCGATCCACGTTTGGCGTTTCATACCACTTATAGATATTCCTTTCGTTTGCTGAATTGTTGAATGACTTTTTTCAAAAGCTCCATATTCAGGGGCTTGGGCACATGGGCGTCCATGCCGGCGTCCAGGGCGGCCTTCTCGTCCTCGGCAAAAGCGTTGGCCGTCATGGCGATGATGGGAATCTGCCCCGCGTCCTCCCGCTCCAGCCCGCGGATGGCCCGGGCGGCCTCGTGGCCGTTCATCACCGGCATCTGCACGTCCATCAGGATGGCGTCGAACTTCCCCGGATCTGAGTTCCGGAACCGCTCCAGGGCCAGCAGGCCATTGGCCGCGATCTCACAGGTGGCCCCCTCGATCTCCAGCAGCTCCGCCAGAATTTCCGCGTTAATCTCGTTGTCCTCCGCGGCCAGGAAGTGCATCCCCTTCAGGCTGTAGTTTGCCTCGGGCTCGGGCTCGTGGGGGGCTCCGCTCCACAGCTCCTCAATCTTCGTCCGCAGGGCGGAGACAAAGAAGGGCTTTGTGAGGGTATCCGTGCGGCGGAGGGAAAGGGCCTCCTCCATCCCTGCGGCGTCAAACTCCGCCAGAAGCAGGAGGGGAACGGTATCCGGAAGGGCCTCCCGCAGCGCCCTGGCCGCCTGGAGGCCGCAGGCCTCCCAGTCCAGCAGGACCAGCTGCCACATCTCGCCGGCCCGCAGACGGCCCAGTACCTCGTCCGTGCCGCCGACAGCATCCAGCTGCACGCCGGTGTCCTGCATCAGGGTGAGGATGCTCTCCCGGCTCTCCGGGCTCCCCCCCACTGAGAGGATGCGGTCAATCTCCCACCGGGCCCAGAACTGCCGGTCCGCCGCCTCCTCCAGCACCCGCAGCTCCAGGTCCACCCGGAACAGGGAGCCCCGATCCACCTCGCTGAAAACCTCGATAGTGCCGCCCATCAGCTCCACAATGCTCTTGGTGATGGCCATGCCCAGGCCGGTGCCCTGCACCTTGTTGGTGGTACTGTTCTCCGCCCGGGTGAAGGCGTCGAAGATGGTTTCCAGGTACTCGGGCGTCATGCCATAGCCGTTATCCTCCACCTCTATGCGGATATGCTCATACTGGTTGGACCGCTGCTTCAGGCCGATAATGCGCAGCCAGATGCTTCCACCCTCCGGCGTGTATTTCACGGCGTTGGACAGCAGGTTAATCAGAATCTGGTTGATTCTGGTCTCGTCCCCCACCAGATACTCGTGGCGGATGCCTTTTACCTCCAGGTGGAACTCCTGCCCCCGGGCCTTGGCCATGGGCTGGATGATGGCGTCCACCGAGGAGACCACATCGTTAAGGGCAAATTTTTCCAGGTTGAGCACCACTTTCCCGCTCTCAATCTTGGATACGTCTAGGATATCGTTAATCAGGCTGAGCAGGTGCTGCCCGGAGGCGGTAATCTTTTTGGTATATTCCCGCACCTTGGCAGGGTTTTCCGCGTCCCGGGCCAGCAGGGTGGTAAAGCCCAGAACGGCGTTCATGGGGGTGCGGATGTCGTGGGACATGTTGGACAGGAAGGTGGTTTTGGACTCGCTGGCAATCTGGGCGGCCTGGAGGGCCTGGGCCAGCTGCTGGCTGTGGAGCTTCCGCTCCTCCTCCCGCTCCCGGCGCACCCTGTCCTGCTGCCTCCAGTTGCGGTAGTACAGGGCGATGCACAGGAAGAAGGCCACCAGCATTGAGCCCACCACCAGAATGATATTCTGGTTAACCGTCCTCCCCTCCTGCTGGATGGCCTCCACCGGCACGTAGCCCACCAGGAAAATGGTCCCATCGTTCACCGACCACATGTAGTTGAGGGCGTGTACCCCCCGGATATTGTGGTAAAACAGGGCATCCCGGCCAGTTTTCAGGCAGTCCTCCACCTCCGCCTGTATCTCCGGGTCCTGGATGTTGTTGGCCCGGTAGAAGTCGCTCAGGTTGAGGTGGCCCGCATTGCGCTGGCCCATCCCCTTGGGCTTCAGGACAAACCGCTGGCTCTCCGCGTCCATGATATACAGCGAAGCCTGTTTGTTGTAAAAGCCGTCGGGGAGGGACTGGTCGATGGTGTCGTACATATATTCGGCATAGAGGGTCCCGATGGGCTGGCCGTCCCGCTCTACGGGGCATTTGATAGTGTAGGACCAGGTGCCCATGTGGTTCACGTAGGACTGGGAGACCTGCATCCCCAGCACCGTGCCACCGGCAGAGAAGTCCAGGCCCTCCTCCGTGAAGGGCTCCCCGGTGTTGGAGACACCCTCGGTCCTGCCGACCAGAATCAGCGACATCTTTGACATGGTCTGATTCTTCTCATAGGCGCAGATGTAGGCCTCCGGGTTGTCCATGCGGGCAATTTCCTGGGCAATCAGCCCCTGAAACTCCGCTTCATTGCGCAGAATGGCCTCGATGGTACACTGAATCAGGTCCAGGGTCTCGCTCAGGTTCTGGATGGCAGAGGCCGACATCTCGCGGGAGATTTTCTGGGCGATGGAAAACACCAGCGCCCCAAATACACAAAAAATCAGGATAATGGAAAAAAGCAGGGAGAAACCTCCCCATTTTCGCTGTATTTTTGACGTCCCTTTCATTGACAATCCCCATTCCCATGCTCCGGGAGAGCATTTGACCTTAAAGAAGAACGCACTCGTCAGTTTCCAGGCGGCCCGCTGCCGCTCTATTTTATTATACTATCCCTCCCCTTTCAGTGTCAATAGATGTTGGGCCGGGGAATACACCTGTATCATAAATCCGAAAAGCCTTCCGCCGGAGGGTGGAAGGCTTTTCCCTGTAAAGGATGCAATTTTTCTGTGCCACTCGGCAGGCTTCCTACTCCCTCTCCCGGTCATAGCGGCTGTAGAAATCCCGGACCAGGTCAATAAATGTGCGGGCGGCGGGGGACAGAAAGCCGTTCTTCTTGTAGACCACCGCCAACGGACAGGTCAGCGGCGGCTCGCCCACGGTGAAGCAGGCCAGCCGGTCCAGGTAGGGGGTGCGGGGGATGCCGCTCTCCTGCAAAAAGGCGAAGCCCATCTTCTCCGCCGCCAGGTTGATGGCGGTGGTGTTGTTGGTGGTCACCAAAATGTTCTGGGGCTCCACGCTGTGGACCGAAAAGGTGTTGTACAGCAGCTTGGACAGCCGCCACCCGGCGGGCAGCATAATCACCCGCTCCCGCTCCAGCAGCCGCAGATCAGGGAAAGGCCTGGGGTCGTGGTAGGTGCTGTCCAGCCCCCGGAGGGCGGGGTGATCCCGGTGGCACACCAGGAAGATATGCTCCCGCATCACCGGCTCATAGGTCAGCTCGGTGAGGTTGTCGGGGGGCTGCATCACGCAGAAGTCGATTACATTGGCCTCAGCCAGCTCCCCCAGCTCGGGCACCGGGGCCTCGTGGAGGACCACCTGCACGTCGGGGTACTGCTCCTCAAACAGGGGCAGGATGTCGGGCAGCAGCGTGGACCCCCGCCAGGGGGACACCCCGATGTGGAGCAGGGGCCGCTTTTTATTCTGAAGGTCCCGCAGGTCGCTGACCAGCTGCCGGTCCAGAAAGCTCTGCCGCTCCAGGTAGGCGTGGAACAGCTCCCCCGCGGGGGTGAGCCGCAGCGGCGAGTGGGAGCGGTCCAGCAGGACCACCCCCAGGCTGCCCTCCAGCTTGGCCAGGTACTGGCTCAGGTAGGGCTGGGAGAGATACAGCCGCTCCGCCGCCCGGGAGATGCTCCGCTCCTTGACGATGGTGAGGAAGTAATCCGGATTTTTGACGAACATGGCCCGCTCAGCCCGGAGGCCAGGTCATGTCCCGGCCGGACAGCACGTGGAAGTGGAGATGGGGCACGCTCTGCCCCGCCTGCTCCCCGATGTTGGACACCACCCGGTAGCTGTCCAGCCCCAGCTTCTTGGCCTGCTGGGCAATCACCGTGAAGATGTGGGCCACGATGGCGGCGTTGTCCTCATTCACCTCGGCCACCGAGCCGATGTGGGGTTTGGGGATCACCAGGAAGTGGGTGGGGGCCTGGGGGTCGATGTCGTAAAAGGCCAGGCACTGGTCGTCCTCATAGACCTTGTTGGACGGAATCTCCCCGGCAATGATTTTACAGAATAAACAGTCGGACATGGGAAAACCTCCTTTGTTTGTCGGTATCTCCATTGTAGCCGATTTTTGTGAAATTGCAAGAGCATAATAAAACCCCCGGAGAGTGCCTATCTCTCCGGGGGGCTGCCCCTTTTCTTGTGTTGGTTCTTCCCCAAATTGGCAACGGAAAAGGGAGTGCTGTGTCGGTCACAGCGAGCGTAGCTGGCAACTACATTGTTATTTTAACATAGCTGTCCTAAATTCGCAAGGGTTTTATTCCGCCGAAACCAGCCCGTCCAGGGGGATGTCCACGCTCCCGTCGCCGATGCGCAGGGTGAGGGTGCCGCCGAGGAACTGCTCCAGGCTGGTAATCTCCTCCATCTGGAAGGCAATATCCAGATCCTGATCGCTGCCTGTACTTCCCAACTCGATCAGAGGAACGGTTTGACCGTCCTTCGTGGTCAGCGTCACGCGGTCGACGTTCAGCGCCGAAATCCAGCGGCTGTAAGTTCCCGGCTTTGCATCATCAGAACGCAGGGCGACGGGCTCTGCACGCTCCAGCTTCACCTGCAGTGTCATGGGCGACAGGTACAGCCCGGTCACAGAGATGTCCACGCCATCCACCTGCCCGGCCACTTGATTCACCCGAACAATCTGGCCCATATCCTGCCAAGTAACGGGGAACTGGCAGGACCAGTCGCCAGAGTAAACCGTGACATACTGACACAGCTGCGGATCGTACCGTACCAGATCGTTGTTGTGCAGAGACATGCCGCTGATATTCCAGTCCGGCTGAATGCCCTCGCTCAGCTCCATCCGCATCAGCAGGGTCAGGTGGTTGTCCAGCGGGTCGCCGTCGTCCAGCACCTCCGTATGCCACGACCAGCTCTGGTTCAAATCAATTGCTTCCTCAGCTTCATTCAGCAGTTCCGGCATAGACCATTCCATACCGCCGAAGCCCCGGTCAATTCCATCATTCTCCTCGTCCATATCCAGCACCGTTCCCTCGGGGGCAGTGAAGTCGGCCACAATCATGATGTTGTACCGGTCCATCAGCACCTGTGTCACTCGGAGCGCGGCTCCGTTGTCCTCTACAGCGACGTCCACCGGCACTGCGCCGGGGGCCAGCAGTTCAGCCTGTTCCGGCCCCGCTCCAAAGTAGTCCAGCAGGCGCTGGTCGATGCCCGTCACCACAGCGGCGGCGCAGGAGATGACCATCAGCGCGGCGGCGATGGCCACCACGGTCAGTTTTTTCAGCTTCCTCATAGGTTTACCCTTCCTTTCCGGTTCCAGAAGGCGGCGCAGCATGGCCTCCTTCTGTTCCGGGGAGGGGCGGGCCTGGTCAAAGACCTGGCGCAAATTTTCATCCATACTTTTCCACCTCCAGCAGTTCTTTCAGCTTCCAGCGGGCCTGGACCAGCCACCCCCGGACGGTGGAGGGGTTTTTCCCCAGCATCTCCGCCGTCTCCAGGGCGGTGTAGCCCTGGTAGTAGTGGAGATAGAGCACCAGCCGGTATTTCTCCGGCAGGGTGAGGATGGTCTCCCACAGTTCCCCGTCCTCGGGCTGCTCCCAGGTCAGCTTGTTTAATACGTCCTCGCTCTCCCGGCGGGTGCGCCACCAGTGCTTGAGCTGGTTCCTGCACTCGTTCCGGGCGGTGACGATGAGCCAGGCCTTTTCGTGCTCATGATCGCGGAAAGGCCTGTCATACTCCATCACCTTGCGGAAAACCGTCTGGACAGCGTCCTCCGCGTCCGGGACATTCTTCATGAGCATCAGGCAAATCTGATACACCATGTCCACATGCCGCCGGTAGAGGCTGGCCACCTCCTCTTGACTGCGTACGGGCTCCACGGAAAACGCCTCCCTTCTTGTTTCCTCTATTTATAACACAATCCGGGGCGCTGAAATGTTGGAGGAAAGAAAAATATTTGTCTGACAGATACCGAAAAGGCGGGCGGGTAAAATAAGGCCCCCGGAGAGTGCCTATCTCTCCGGGGGCCAGCCTTTTGTGAGCACATGGCTTACTTCTAAACTTCTTAGCTGAGGTCATTATACCACAGCTGCTCTAGTATATGCAAGAGGGAATTCTTTATTTCGCAAAGGAGCAGATCACTCCGCCGGAGTAAGGTCCTCTATGGGAGCATCCTCGTTTCCTTCGCTGTCATCAGGGACAGACCAGCCAGGGGCGCTGGCCTCTCCACTTCCATCGCTGCGGTTGGTCATGGTATACAGGTACTTCCTATCTCCAAGCTCACCAATCATCACGCTGGCGGACCACTCCTCCGCCGTCCCCTCCACCAGGATGTGCAGCTGGCCCTCCTCCGTCTCCAGATCATAGGCATAGCGCCCCTCCGACCTCAGGGCATCGGTAATGTCGGCGGCGTCCTTGCCGTCGATAACCAGAATGGCCCTCCCATTCCGGTTTTCCACCGAGGGGTGGGGGATTTGGTACACAGCTACCGTTTCGCCGGTGGGGGTCGTCCAATCGCTGCGGTATTGGTCCATCTGGACAACAGAGGCGATATTGTTAAAAAACTCCTGCATCCCTTCCGGGTTGGCAGCAGCAACGCTTATGACCATCAATGCGGCGGCAACGGCAAATACAGTCAGTTTTTTCAGCTTCCTCATGGGTTTACCCTTCCTTTCTGTCTGGAGAAGGCGGTCCAGCACGGCCTGTTCCTGGTCCGCCGTGGGAGCAAGGGCGTCAAACATACGGTTTAAGTCACGTAGTTCCATAGCCTTCCGCCTCCAATCGCAATTTCAGCTTCTTCCGCGCTTGAACCAGCCGGGAGCGCACGGTGGAGGGATTTTCCCTCAGCAGGCCGGCAATCTCGTCGGTGGCGTAGCCCTGGTAGTAGTGGAGGAACAGCACCAGCCGGTGCTTCTCCGGCAGGGCGGCCACCTGCTCCCAGACCAGGCTGTCTCGGGGCTCCTCCCATACCAGGGCGTCCAGGGCGGAAGCGTCCTCCCGGCACCTGCGCCACCAGTGCTTCAGCTGGTCCCGGCACTCGTTCCGGGCGGTGACGATGAGCCACGCCTTCTCGTGCTCCGGATCACGAAAGGCCTCGCCCCGCTCCACCACCTTGCGAAAGACAGTCTGGGCGGCGTCCTCGGCGTCGGACACATTCTTCATCAGCACCAGGCAAATCTGATACACCAGCTTGAACTGCCGCCGGTAAATGGCCTCAATCTCCTCCTGGCTGTACGCTCCCATCGGGCCCGCCTCCTCTCTGTCCTTCTGTCTGTTACACGATTGGGAAGGGAATTTTGTTGAGGGTCTCACCTATTTTTTAAGCTGGACTTTTCATAAAATTCTGAGTATAATAGGAGTGTAAATGAAGGGCTTTGTGTATGGATGGGAGGTTGACATTAAATGGCTGATTTTATCCCCGACGACGGCATCCTGGTCAAGAATGCGAGGCTGGCAGTAAAGCTGGAGTTACAGAAAAAGCGTGCTTTAGGGCAGCCGATTGCCAGGTTCAATCCAAAAACAAAGGAGATTTATATGGAAAACCCGGACGGAACCATCACTCCCATGGGCAGCTTGGCGGATCAGGGGCGATACAGTGAGCGGCTCAACTAAGAAACCGGAAATTATCGTATTTGCAGGACCGAACGGCTCTGGAAAGAGTACGTTCACAGAAGTTTTGCGCCCAAAGAGCATCTTTTATATCAACGCTGACGATATTCAGCGCGCTTTGGGATGCGAGAATCTGGAGGCCGCCAAGCTCGCAGAAGCCCGGCGGGAATCCTGCCTAGCCGCACAGCGGAGCTTTTGTTTTGAAACAGTACTGTCCACAGACCGAAATTTGCTTTTATTGCAGCGCGCTAAAGAGAGCGGTTATTTTATTCGCTGCTATTATGTGTTGACTGCCAGCCCCTATATTAATGTGGCCAGAGTTTCCGGCCGCGTCTCAGCGGGCGGGCACGATGTTCCGGTGGATAAAATCATTTCCCGCTATCACAAGGCGTTGGCCTTAGTCCCTCAGCTTGTGCCCGTCTGCGATGTATGCCACATCTATGACAACTCCGACATGGTATACCGCATTTTTAAAAAGCGGAAAGAGCAGTATTGGTACTCCCCGCTGGAGAGCTATTGGCTGAAAAAAGACATTATCGCCCTTACCGGCGTCAAAACTGCGCGCCGTGCCGCGCTTAATCAATAGGGACAGCCCACTGGGCTGTCCCTTTCAAGCAATTAAGTAGACAAATCAACATCGTCCCATGGGCACATCTCGTCGCAGCCGGCCAGCCAGAACAGAGCCCGGTGGCGCTCCATGACCACGCCTTCCTCCAGCTCCTGGGGGGCGGGCATACCCATCACCCGGGCGTCCACGCAGGCCCAGTGGAGGCGGTAGATCAGGTCGGCCTGGTCCAGCAGCTCCTTCCGGGGGCGCAGTCTGGCCGCCGCCGTCAACTCCTCCATGGAGGGGTACTCCCGCATGATTCGGACGGACTGGGGCACGTCGCAGATGCGGGTGGGCCAGAACAGGTCGTCAGTGAGCCCCAGGGCCCACTCCATCACCCACAGGTTCTCATACTGCCAGGCGTACTGGATTTGGGTCTGCTCGGTGGAATTGGGGTCGTCCAGATAGGCCTTCTCGCCGGGGGAAAAGAACCCCTCCGCCCCATAGCCCTCAATGATGGGTTTTACAAATTCCCGGCTCTCCTCATAGGACATGTGCTCCCCCACCCGGCACTCGGAGTACAGCGACACGATGAGCAGGGCCGCCGCCCGGCGGCAGACCTCCTCCACGGTACGGCCCGGCTCCTCCGCCTGCTCCCACAGCAGGGGCAGCCAGGGGGTGACGTAGATGTGCCGGTCCCGCAGCAGAGCCATCGACTTGTTTCGCCGCTCCACCGCCTCCGGGGGCGCATCCTTGGCCCAGTCCGCCGGGATGGGAACCTCAGAGGGCATGTAATACTCCAGATCGCTTTTCCCGTCCTTGCTCAGAATGATTTTCCCCGCCGGATCCACCAGGGCGTCCATCCCCCAGGTCAGCACCCCCTGGAGCGCCGCTGTCACCACCCCCATCCGCTCGGAGATAGCCCCCTCCTTGTCCGCGTTCTGGGGGCCGTCGTAGACGGCGTTCACCGACACCATCCCCCGGCACTGGCGCAGGTGATAGAGCAGGTTGCGCTGGATGTCGATGTGTTCTGTCTCCACCTGCCGGAAGTAGGCCCACACCCCCTGGAGCTGCTCCTGGGCCTTTTTTCCATCTTCCGTCTCCTTGTCCGCGACAAAGCCGGTGAAGTCGATGTGCATATCATCCTGATAAATGCTGATCCGGTTGCCTGTGCCGGGGCTGTGAACCCCCAGGGCGGACTCCATCCGGCCCATGATATGCTCCAAGCTCTCAGCAGGGCAGAAGATCAGCTCCATAACCCCGGAGCGCTGCTGTCTGGGCGGCTCCTTGGGCTTTTTGAATTTGTCAAACAGTCCCATGGCGGTTCCTCCTTACACAAACCGGTTCTGTTCAGCGCTGTAGGTATAGTTCACAGCGGCCAGCTTCCGGACCAGCTCCTCCCGGTCCGCGTCCAGGTCGTCGCACAGTTCGTCCAGGCTGGGATACTCGTCCCGGAGCTTGGTGTTCACATAGCTGAGTAAAATTATGGGGTCCTGAGGAAACATGGAAAAACCTCCTTACTTGGGCCGCTCCAGGCCCAAAACATCGTAGTATTCGTCGGAAAATTCCAGCGCCGACGGGTCGAAACTGGCCTGGAGAGCTTTTACTTTCTCAAAGGGGTCAGCAGGGGTCAGGTCAAACTCCCGGGCAATGACAGACAGAACGGCATCCGTTTGGGCCGCGTATTCTGCACGTTCGCGCTCCATTTCCACCAGGTAGCTACGGAAGCTTTCCTCTGACATCCCATAAAGCAGAGCAAGGGTGCTGGAACCACGGCAATAGAGAACAAAAGAGAGGAACTCCCGGAAGTCGCCCCCTACAGGCAGGACATACTTCCCCTCCCCGCTCCAGGGGTCGACGCAGAATACCCGTTCATCCCCGGGCAGGATGACAAAGTGGATGCCATCCCAGCCCAAGCAGCCCACACATTCCGCCCCTACGGGGGTACAGAAGTAATCAAAATCTTCTCCCCCATCCGGAAGGTCAACGGCATAAAAATCAATGTCCAGCGCCCGGAAGCGCTTTAAATCGTCCCTGGTCATGGCATTTGTTCCTTTCACTGCGCCTTTTATGTAAGGGCGGCTATCAGCCGCCCGCATGGACTGCGCCGCTCTCTGGTGAACACGGGCGGATAATATCCGCCCCTACAGCGGTAGAAAATTAACCGACAGCTTCATAGACACCACATTGTCTACCATCGGGAGATCCTGGGGAAGCATAGGAAAACCTCCTTATCCCCATCTCTCGTCCCCGCCGCAGCGGACAAGGCTCCTTTGGAAAGGAGCTGTCAGCGAAGCTGACTGAGGATTGCGTTTTGCAAAGCAAAACATACGAAGTAAATCAGGTTTATGCTAGCCTCGGTTGCTCCGCACATTTCGCCTGCGGCGAAATCAATCCTCCGCCCCAGTTTGCGAACTGGGGCACCTCCTTTCAAAAGGAGGCTTGCCGCTGCGGCGGGACAAGACGCTCACCTTACAGCCCCAGCTTCATGGACACCACGTTGTCCACCATAGCCAGAGCGTTGTCCACCATCAGCGGGTCCTTGCCGCCGCCCATGGCGGAGTCGGGCTTGCCGCCACCGGAGCCGCCGGCAATCGCGGACACCTGCTTGATGATATCCCCGGCTTTGATCCCCTTCTTCACGGCCTCCTTGCCGCAGACGCACAGGAAGGTAATCTTCTCCCCGCTGACGGCGGCCAGCACGGCCACCACATTGGGCTCCCGGTCTTTGAGGATATCCCCCATCTGGCGCAGGCGGGCGGCGTCGGCCTCGGGAACGGTGGCGGTAATCACTTTCAGACCACCCAGCTCGTGGGCGCCGAACAGGATGCGGTCGGTCTCGCCGGCGGCCTCCTTGGCCAGTAGCTTGTCGATGCGCTGACGCAGGGCCTTCATCTCCGCCATAGCGGCCTCCGCCTTCTCCCGCAGCTCGCCGGGCTTAGCCTTGAGGGCGGCGGCGGCCTGGAAAATCAGCTCCTGATTGCGGTTCATGGTCTCCAGCGACACCCGGCCGGTGGTAGCCTCGATGCGCCGCACGCCGGCAGCCACCGAGAACTCGCTGGTGATGTGGAACACGCCCACCTTGGCGGTATTGTCCAGATGGGTGCCGCCGCAGAACTCCACGGAGAAGCCGTCGCCCATCTCAACCACCCGGACGGTGTCGCCGTACTTCTCGCCAAAGAGGGCGATAGCCCCCTTCTTCTTGGCCTCCTCAATGGGCAGGACCTCGGTGGTGACGTCGCTGCCCATGAGCACCATGTCGTTGACGATGGCGCTCACCTGGCCCAGTTCCTCGGGGGTCATGGCGTTGAAGTGGGTAAAGTCGAAGCGCAGGCGGTCGGGCTCCACCAGGGAGCCGGACTGGTGGACGTGGTCGCCCAGCACGGAGCGCAGGGCGGCGTCCAGCAGGTGGGTGGCGGAGTGGGCCCGCATGATGGCCCGGCGGCGGTCCACGTCGATCTGGGCGATGACAGCATCCCCCACCTTGAGCACACCCTCCGTCATTTTGCCGTAGTGCATATATTTTCCGCCCTTGTTCTTCTGCACGTCGGTGACCTTGAAGCACAGCTTATCCGTGCAGAGTGCGCCGTGGTCGGCCACCTGGCCGCCCATCTCGGCATAGAAGGGGGTCTTGTCCAGGACGACAATGGCCTCCACCCCGGAGACGATTTCCTCCACCTGGGCCCCCTCGGCCACGATGGCCACCACCTTGGCCTGGGTCATGGCTCTATCTATGGAGTCAATGCCATATCCCACAAACTCGGTGGCGGGGACCTCCTTGCCGAACTCCACGCCGGCCCAGCCCAGGTCGCCCAGGGCCTCCCGGGCCTTCCGGGCCCGCTGACGCTGCTCCTCCATCTGCTTGTGGAACTCCGCCTCATCCAGGGTCATGCCCTGCTCCTCCACCATCTCCAGGGTCAGGTCCACGGGGAAGCCGTAGGTGTCGTAGAGCTTGAAGGCGTCCGCGCCGGAGAAGGTCTTTTCACCCTTCTCCTGGTGGCCCTTGAGCATGTCAGAGAAAATTTTCAGGCCGCCGTCGATGGTCTTGGCAAAATTCTCCTCCTCCACACGGATGACCTTGGTGATATAGTCCTGCCGCTCCCGGAGCTCGGGGTAGTGGCCCTCGTTCTCATGGACGACGGTGTCGCAGACGGTGTACAGGAAGGGCTCGTTGACCCCCAGCAGCTTGCCATGGCGGGCTGCCCGACGCAGCAGGCGGCGCAGGACGTAGCCCCGGCCCTCGTTGGAGGGGAGGACGCCGTCACAGATCATAAAGGTGGCGGAGCGGATATGGTCGGTGATTACACGGAGGGATACGTCCTTGTCTTTCGACTCTCCGTAATGGGCGTGGGTGATCTCGCTCACCTTGTTGGTGATGTTCATGACGGTGTCCACGTCGAACAGGGAGGCCACCCCCTGGCAGACGCAGGCCAGCCGCTCCAGGCCCATGCCGGTGTCGATGTTCTTCTGCTTCAGCTCCTCATAGTGGCCCTCGCCGTCGTTGTCAAACTGGGAGAATACCACGTTCCAGACCTCGATATACCGGTCGCAGTCGCAGCCCACGGTGCAGCCCGGCTTGCCGCAGCCCCACTGCTCGCCCCGGTCATAATAAATTTCGGAGCAGGGGCCACAGGGGCCGGAGCCGTGCTCCCAGAAGTTGTCCGCCTTGCCAAACTTGAAAATGCGGTCCTCAGGAATGCCAATCACCTCGTGCCAGATGCGGAAGGCCTCGTCGTCGGCGGGGGTGGTCTCGTTGCCGGCGAAGACGGAGGGGTACAGCCGCTCCGGGTCCAGGCCCACCCACTCGGGAGAGGTGAGGAACTCCCAGGCAAAGGGAATGGCCTCCTTTTTGAAGTAGTCGCCAAAGGAGAAGTTGCCCAGCATCTCGAAGTAGGTGCCGTGGCGGGCGGTCTTGCCGATGTTCTCGATGTCGCCGGTGCGGATGCACTTCTGACAGGTGCACACCCGGTGGCGGGGGGGCTCCTCCTCCCCGGTAAACCAGGGCTTCATGGGGGCCATACCGCTGTTGATGAGCAGCAGGGACGCGTCGTTCTGAGGGATCAGGGAGAAGCTGGGCAGACGGAGATGGCCCTTGCTCTCAAAAAATTTCAGGAACATCTCCCGCAGCTCGTTCAGACCGTAGGGTTTGGGTTCTTTCATGTTGATTACCTCCAAGATATAATAAATTTTACAGGTTTCTTCCCAAAAGGCCCCTTTGGAAAGGGGCTGTCAGCCGCAGGCTGACTGAGGATTGCGTTTTGCAAAGCAAAACATACGGAGTAAACAAAGTTTCCGCTCCACCTGCGGGCGGGACATTGCCCTACCGCACTCTGGCCTCAATGCCCATCAGCTCCATGTCGGTGCTGTAAGCCACGCGGTACATGATACTCTTTTTCTCGTGCTTGCAGTAGAGCACCGCCGTGCCGTATTCCTCGCCGGTCTCCTTAATCTTCTGCCCGGTGGCGAAGGCCTCGTCCTCCTCTTTGAAAGCGCCGGCCTTTTCCAGCCGCTCCTCCATATAGGACTGGATGGTCTCAGGGCTGGCGGTCTCCTGGGCGTCGGCGCGCAGGCGGCTGTAGACCTCCTGCCACTCCCCGCCGTTCAGCAGGGCGACAATCTCCCGCCCCTGCTCCAGCACAGTATCCCCCTCCATCCCCTCGGGCAGGGGGTTGCCGGACACCTTACAGCCCGACAGCAGAAACAGCGCCGCCAGCGCGGCCAACAGCAGAGCAAATTTTTTTCTCATGGCAGCTCCTCCATCATCCACAGATTGCCTCAACAGCCGCTTCCTCCCTCCGGTTTCCCCGCCCCGGCCTCTAAAGGCGGGTTTCGGTTTAAGTGGTATAATGAAAAACCGCCCCTGACATACTGTCAGGGGCGGAAAACATCCACGGTACCACCCTGATTATCCCCGCGGCGCGGGGCATCTCCTTCGTCCGTAACGGGGGCGGGCCGTCCCGGTCGTCCCGGGCCGCTGGGGAGTGGCTTGCGCAGACAGGTCCGGCCGGGGGCTTTCACCCTCCCCCCTCGCTTGGGGCCGCTGTCTCTGCGCTGGGCTCCTTCATCGCGTTTCGCGGGACTTATTCTATCATATTTTCTCCGCTTGTCAACTGTTTTCTTCGGCGGATATCCCCTTTTCCCCGTCCATTTCATCCCGCCGGAGGCTAAAATTGTTTTTCCCGCCCGGCAAAATGACCAAGCGGGCCGTCTTTCATAGACGGACATTTGACCGCAAAAACCAGCCCTATCCCCTGTCCGGTCCGCAGCAGACGGACACGAATTGGAAATCTGTCCCGCCGGACGCCCCCCGGAGGAAGGGGAGGGGAAAACTTTCTGTCAAATATTCGGCTTGAAAAGTGGGGAAAAATACCTTAAAATCTCTCTATCACCCTGGGCCGAAAGGTCCTTGTGAAAATAGGAGGAATAAAATGAAAAAGCTTCTTTCTCTGGCTCTGGCCTCCGCGATGGTCCTGAGCCTGGCCGCCTGCGGCGGCGGCAATCCCGGCGGCAGCACTCCGGGCAACCCCACCGGCTCCGGCAGCGCCGCCGGCGACAAGGTTGTGAAGATTGGCGTGTTTGAGCCCCAGTCCGGCGACAACGGCTCCGGCGGCAAGCAGGAGATCCTGGGCATGCAGTACGCCAACGAGAAGACTCCCACCGTGGAGATCGGCGGCGAGACCTACACCGTGGAGCTGGTCTACGCCGATAACCAGTCCTCCAACGACAAGGCGCCCTCCGCCGCCCAGACTCTGGTGGCCGGCGGCGTGTCTATCGTGCTGGGCTCCTACGGCTCCGGCGTGTCCATCGCCGCCTCCGACACCTTCGGGGACGCCGGCGTGCCCGCCATTGGCGTGACCTGCACCAACCCCCAGGTCACCGCCGGCAACAGCCACTACTTCCGCATCTGCTTCCTGGACCCCTTCCAGGGCACCGTTCTGGCCAACTTCGCCAAGGATAAGTTTTCCGCCACCAAGGCCTACTGTCTGGCCAAGCAGGGCGACGACTACTCCGTGGGCCTGTGCAACTACTTCATGGAGGCCTTCGGCAAGGACAACTGCGTGTATGAGACCTTCCCCGAGGGCACCTCTGACTACAGCTCCTACGTGACCAACGCCAAGAACTCCGGCGCTCAGGTCTTCTTCGCCCCTGTGTCCACCGAGGCCGCCGCCCTGATTATCGACCAGGCCGCCACCCAGTCCCTGGGTATGCCCATGCTGGCCGGCGACACCTGGGACTCCAACGTCATCACCGCCGCCGCCAAGGGCAAGGACGTGGACATCAACGTGACCACCTTCTACCAGGAGGGCGGCAACCCGGAGTTTGACGCCGGCATCAAGGAGTGGATCAATGCCGACGCCACCAACCTGACCAACAACAACGGCAATGACGAGGTGGCCGCCGTCACCGTTATGGGTTACGACGCCTACTATGTGGCCCTGGAGGCCCTGAAGGCCGCCGGCTCCACCAAGCCCGCCGACGTGATGGCCGTGCTGGGCGGCGTGGAGTTCGACGGTGTGTCCGGCCACATCGCTTTTGATGATGTGAACGGCGACGCCATCCGCGACGTGGCCTACGTCAAGCACTGCAACACCGAGACCGGGAGCTGGGAGTTTGTGGCCCAGCAGGGTGTGTAAGCCTTTTTCCCACACAAAACACACCGGCGGGGGCCGCCTGGCCCCCGCCGGCGCTCACATCCCAGGCCCTCACGGGGCTGTCCCGAAAGAGCGCCGCTGCCGGAGTTCTTTCGGGACAGCCCGGTTTATCCAAAACTGCTACAGAGAGGAAGAAGCCCTATGGATCTGATGAATACCGTCCTGCCGTATCTGCTCTCGGGCATTTCAGTGGGCGGGCAGTATGCCCTTATCGCCATCGGCTACACCATGGTATACGGCATCCTGCGCCTGATTAACTTTGCCCACGGAGACGTGTTTATGGTGGCCGGACTGATGATGGTCTATCTCTCCGCCTCCATGCCCCTGTATCTGGCAGTGCCGCTGATGATTGTTTTAACGGTCCTTCTCGGCTTTCTTATCGAGCGGGCGGCCTACAAGCCCCTGCGCACCGCCCCCCGGATGTCGGTGATGATCTCGGCCATCGGTGTGAGCTACCTGCTGCAAAACCTGGCCCTGTATATCACCGGCGGCCTGAACAAAAATTACCCCACCATCCCCTGGGTTTCCGACCCTATCACGGTGTTCGGCTCCCCCACCAAGCGGGTCACCCTGATTACCCCCTTCCTTACGGTGGCGCTGGTGATCGTTCTGGTGTGGCTTATCAATCACACCAGAGTGGGCATGGCCATGCGGGCCGTCTCCCGGGACTTTGAGACCGCCCAGCTCATGGGCATCCGCATCAACAACGTCATTTCCGTCACCTTTGTAATCGGCTCCTTCCTGGCGGCGGTGGGCTCCATGCTCTACTTCTCCAACTACCCCGGCGTGGTTCCCACCTCGGGCGGCATGCCCGGCCTGAAGGCCTTTGTGGCCGCCGTCTTTGGCGGCATCGGCTCCATCCCCGGCGCGGTGGTGGGAGCCTTCATCATCGGCATATGCGAAAACATCATCAAGGGCCTGGACATCATTCTACAGGCCGTAGGCGTGCTGAAGGAGCCCCTGGAGCTGGCCACCTTCTCCGACGCATTCACCTTTGCGCTGCTGATTATCGTTCTGGTCTTCAAGCCCACCGGCCTGTTCGGTGAGAAGACCACCGACAAGGTATAGGAAGGGGGAGACAGCTATGATTACGACCCGCAAAAAGACCAATCTTATCTCCCTGCTTCTGGTGGCCGCCATGCTGGTACTTGTCATCGTTCTGGACCAGGTCATCCAGCCCACTGACAGCATGTCCATGCTCCTGAAGGTGCTGCAAAAGGGCTCCATCTACGCCCTGGCCGCCGTATCCATGAACCTGCTCAACGGCTTTACCGGCCTGTTCTCCCTGGGGCACGCCGGCTTCATGCTGATCGGCGCTTACACCTACGCCATCCTCACCATCCCCTCTGAAGCCCGGGATGTGGTCTATCAGTACTACGACGCCGCCATCCGTCTCTCCTTCCCGGAGGTGCTGGGCAATGCCATGGGCCCGGCGGGCACCCTGCTGGGCGTGGTGCTGGCCATCATCGCCGCGGGGCTGGCCGCCACCGTGATTGCCTGGCTTATCGGCCTGCCGGTGCTGCGGCTGAAATCCGACTACCTGGCCATCGCCACCCTGGGCTTTGCCGAGGTGGTCCGGGCGGTCTTCCAGTGGGGCAAGCTGGGCCCCATCACCAACGGCTCCAACCCCCTGAAAAGCTTTGTGCGCATCAACTCCTTCCAGCTCAAGCTGGGCGGGACTACCATCAGCCTGACCACCTTTGTCCCCGTGCTGCTGGCCACCGTGTGCATCGCCCTTATCGTCCTGCTGGTGAACTCCACCTACGGCCGGTCCTTCAAGGCCATCCGGGACGACGAGGTGGCCGCCGAGGCCATGGGCATCAACCTGGCCAGGCACAAGATCATGTCCTTCTGCATCAGCTCCTTCTTCGCCGGAGTGTCCGGTGCCGGCATGGCCATGGTGCTGGGCATCGCCCAGGCCAGCAACTTCAAGTCCGCCATGACCTATGAGATCCTCCTCATGGTGGTGCTGGGGGGCATCGGCTCCATCTCCGGCAGCTGCATCGGGGCCATGCTGTTCATCGCCGCCTCCGAGTGGTGGCTGCGGGGCCTGGACTCCGGCAATTTCCTGGGCATCAACGCCCCCGGCATCTTCCGCAACGGCTTCCGCCTGGTGGTGTTCTCCGTCATTATTATGATTGTGGTGCTGTTCTTCCGCAAGGGCATCATGGGGGACCGGGAGCTGCCCGACCTGTTTAAAAAGCGCGCCAGGAAGGAGGGGGCCGGAAAATGAGCAGTATCTTAAAAGTGGAAAATGTCACCATGCAGTTCGGCGGCGTGGTGGCTGTGGACAACCTGAATCTGGAGGTCAACGAGGGAGAGATCGTGGCCCTCATCGGCCCCAACGGCGCCGGCAAAACCACTGCCTTCAACGTGATTACCGGCGTGTACCAGCCCACCAACGGGGCGGTGTGGTTCCAGGGGGACAAAATCGTGGAAAACCACCCCCAGGGCAAGATGAAAAAGCTCTACAAGGGGGAGGAAGCGGGGAGCTACACCCACGTCCTGGCCCCCACCCCCGACAAAATCACCCAACTGGGCATGGCCCGCACCTTCCAGAACATCCGGCTGTGGAAGTCTCAGACGGTGTTTGACAACGTGCTTATCGCCATGCACTGCCGCACCCACACCAATTTCCTGGCCGCCTCCTTCCGCATGAACCACAGGGAGGAGCAGGAGCAGCGGGAGCGGGTGGCCCAGCTGCTGGAGACGGTGGGGCTCTACGACGTGAAGGACGAGCTGGCCACCTCCCTGCCCTACGGCAAGCAGCGCCGGCTGGAGATTGCCCGGGCCCTGGCCACCGACCCCAAGCTCCTCCTGCTGGACGAGCCCGCCGCCGGCATGAACCCCCAGGAGACCCAGGAGCTTACCGCCTTTATCGGTCAGATCCGCAGCGACTTCCACATGACCGTCTTCCTGATCGAGCACCACATGGACCTGGTTATGGACATCTCCGACCGCATCTATGTGCTGGACTTCGGCAAGCTTATCGCACAGGGCACGCCGGAGGAGATTCAAAACAACAACCGCGTCATAGACGCCTATCTGGGGGTGGTCGAGGATGCTTAAAATTGAAAATCTGCACGTGGCCTACGGCGGCATTCAGGCCCTGCGGGGCATCTCGCTGGAGGTGCCCGATGGCAAGATCGTCACCCTGATCGGGGCCAACGGCGCCGGCAAATCTACCACCCTGCGCACCATCACCGGCCTGGTGAAGGCCCAGAGCGGCTCCATCCAGTGGAACGGAGAGGAGCTGCTGGGCAAGTCCATCGACCGGATTATCAGCGCCGGCATCGCCATGAGCCCCGAGGGGCGGCGGGTCTTCCCCGACATGACGGTGCTGGAAAACCTGAAAATCGGCGCCTACCTGCGCAAGGACAAGGCGGAGATTGAGAAGGACATCAAATGGGTATACACCCTCTTTCCCCGCCTGGAGGAGCGCAGCTGGCAGCTGTCCGGCACCCTGTCCGGCGGCGAGCAGCAGATGCTGGCCGTGGGCCGGGCCCTCATGTCCCGCCCCAAGCTGATGATGCTGGACGAGCCCTCTCTGGGCCTGGCCCCTCTGGTGGTGCAGGATATCTTCTCCATCATCGGCGAGATCAACCGCCAGGGCGTTACCATCCTGCTGATTGAGCAAAACGCCAACATGGCCCTGAAAATCGCCGACCTGGCCTATGTTCTGGAGACGGGCAACATCACCCTGTCGGGCACCGGCGCGCAGCTGCTGGCCGACGAGAAGGTGAAGGAGGCCTATCTGGGCAAGCACAAGAGCTGAAATGACAGACAAGAACACCCGAATGGCCCGGCGTAAGCGGGTCAGTGAGATTATCGAGGTGGGCTACGACCAGGACTGGCTCAGCCGGCTCTACGACCTCATCAACGCCCTGGCCATTGTGGCCAACCTGGCCGCCAGCATTCTATATACCTTTGAGGCGGTCCGTCTCCCCTTTGGGTGGCTGGTGCTCACTCTGGAACAGGTGACGGTTGCCTTTTTCGCCGTGGACTACTGCCTGCGGCTGTGGACCGCCCGGGCCCTTTTTCCCGGCCTGTCGGAGCCCCGGGCGGTGCTGAAATACGCCCTGTCCTTCAGTGGGGTGGTGGATCTGCTCTCCTTCCTGCCCTACTACCTGCCCTTCTTCTTCCCCGCCGGAGCGGTGGCCTTCCGTATGTTCCGGGTGGTGCGCATCTTCCGGCTGTTCCGCATCAACGCCTACTATGACTCGCTGAATGTCATTACTCAGGTCATCACCAGCAAGGGGCAGCAGCTGCTGTCCTCGGTGTTCATCATTCTTGTGCTGATGCTGGCCTCCAGCCTGTGCATGTACAGCTTGGAGCACGAGGCCCAGCCCGAGGTGTTCACCAACGCCTTTTCCGGCATCTGGTGGTCGGTGTCCACCCTGCTCACTGTGGGCTACGGGGACATCTACCCCATCACCACCGTGGGCAAGCTGTTCGGCATTATCATCAGCTTTCTGGGGGTGGGCATGGTAGCCATCCCCACCGGTATCATTTCCGCCGGCTTCGTAGACCAGTATTCCCGGATTAAACGGCTCAGCGAGTACGCCCACGAGTCGGATATCCACTTTATCAAGGTCTCCCTGCTCCCAAAGGACCCCTGGGTGGGAAAGACCATTGTGGAGCTGGGCCTGCCCGCCGGCGTCATTGTGGCCGCCATTCAGCGCAACAGAAAAATTGTTGTGCCCCGGGGCAGCGTGGAGCTCCGCGCCGGCGACACCCTGGTACTGGGGGCCAAGTCCCTGGGGAACGACAAGCACATCGACCTGAAGGAGATGGTGCTGCGCAGTCAGAACCCCTGGAACGGCCTGCCCATCCGGGAGCTGGACATCTCCCGCCAGACCATCATCGTCATGGTCCGGCGGAAGGGCAACATCCTTATCCCCAACGGCGACCTGGTCCTCAAGGAGGGCGACAGCATTATCCTGTACACACAGTCCCACCTCCGGGACGCCAACACCATTGAGGTATAACAACAGGCTGGAAGGAAATCCCTTCCAGCCTGTGCTTTTCTAAAAGTTCTGGTAAAGTTGGCTTGCATTACCAGAGGTTCCGTGGTATAATCGACAGAAAAAACAAAAATGCGGCGGCTTACGGGTGTTCCCGCACCCGCAAGCCTGCACAGGTGAGAACCACACCTATACAACGGCAACCAACCGTATCCGCAGGGAATATTATACGACATTTCGCTCTTGTTGGCAAGAGTGCCTTTGCCGTATTTGCCCTTCCCATTTTTTGTTAGGTGTAATATGTTTCTCACACTGTGTAGGTTTGCACTACGCAGTGTTTTTGTTTTGCCCGGCACCCAGGGGCGAAAGCCCCTGGGGATATCGAAGGAAAAACAAAAGGAGGAAAATACATGAACGAATCTTATTTTGATGGTGGACTTTTGCAACTTATTGGATGGAGAATCCTCGGCTTCCTAGTCACGTTCTGCACACTTGGCATCTGCTATCCCTGGGCGGTTTGTATGGTTTACAATTGGGAAGTCAAACATACGGTTATCAACGGCCATCGCCTTTATTTTGACGGAAAGGCCATCCAGTTGTTCGGCAACTGGATCAAATGGTTTCTGCTCTCTTTCATCACATTAGGAATATATCTCTTTTGGGTAAGTATTGCGCTGAGAAAATGGAAAACAAAACACACTCATTTTGCAGATTAAAAGGACAATCTTGAATATAAAGTGAAATGGAGATAGACATATCTAGATACTATGAACCGCATCAACCAAAAGCTTCTCGATATAGCATATTGACCTCAAACGTCTCCTCCAACTTGGGGGGAGACGTTTGTCATCCATCCCTCCCTTGACATAGGATAGTAGGGTCCCAAGCGGCCCCGCCGCAAAGGAGGCTGTTATGAAACTTGATTTGGAGCAGCAAATCCTCACGGAAAACGACTGCTATAAAATCGGCCGGACCATCACGCCCAAGGGGGTGATGGTCCACTCCACCGGGGTGGCCCAGCCCGATCCGGAGGTGTTTATCAGCCGCTGGAACAGGCCGGACGTGGAGAAGTGCGTCCATGCCTTCGTCGGCCGGGAGCAGGTGATTCAGACCCTGCCCTGGACCATGCGGGGCTGGCACGCCGGCACCGGCACCTCTGGCCGCAGCGCCAACAACACCCACATCTCCTTCGAGTGCTGTGAGCCCGCCGGCCACACCTATCAGGGCGGCACCATGATCGGCTACGACGTGGAGGCCAACCAGCCCTATTTTGACGACATCTACCACAACGCCGTCCAACTCACCGCCATGCTGTGCAGCCAGTTCAACCTGGACCCGGCGCAGCCCGGAGTGGTCATCTGCCACGCCGAGGGCTACCAGCAGGGGGTGGCCAGCAACCACAGCGATGTGCTCCAGTGGTGGCCCAAACACGGCATCACCATGGACCAGTTCCGCCGGGATGTGGCTCAGGCGATGGACGACGGAGACGAGGAGGACAACATGACACAGGAACGCTTCAACGAGCTGATGGAGGGCTATCTGGCCCAGCGGGCCGGACTCCAGCCCGGGGACTGGTCCGCCCCCGCCCGGGAGTGGGCGGAGGACCAGGGCATCGTCTCCGGGGACGGGGACGGCCTGCGCTACCGCTCCTTCGCCACCCGGGAGGAGACGGTGCAGATGCTCTACCAGCTGAGCCAAAAATAAACGAAGCGCCGCCCACAGGGCGGCGCTTTTTCAGGAGTCGATGAAGCTTCGGATGCGCAGCTTCACACCCAGCCCCTCGGCAATCTTCTTGCAGTTCTCGATTTCTTCCTCCGTCTTATCCTTGTCCACAATGGTCATAACCACGTTGGGGACATAGGCGGCGGACTCCCTGGCAAAGTCCAGCATGGCCTGGTAGGCCGCTTCCCCCTGGACGGGGTGGCACAGGGCCACGTAGGCGGCGGCGTTGTCGTTGTTCAGTGAGATGGACAGGGTGTCGATCCGCCCCTTCAACTCGGGGCACACATCCCGGCCGTTGATGAGGTTGGCGTGGCCGTTGGTGTTGATGCGCACCGGGGGCAGCTTATCCCCGAACTTCTCCTTCAGCCGGTCCACCAGCCACAGCAGATCATCCAGCCGGTAGGTGGGCTCGCCGTAGCCGCAGAAAACGATCTCCCGGTAGGCGCACACGTCCCGGCTGAGAAAGCTGTCCAGGGCCTCCTCCCGGGTGGGCTCCCGCTCCAGCCACAGGGAGTCCTCGGTGTAGATGGACCCCTCCGCCTTGCCCTGACGCAGGCAGAATGCACAGGCGCAGTTGCATTTGTTGGTCAGGTTGACATACAGCGCACCCTCGTACTCATAGGTAATGGTCATCGTGTTTCCTCCTCAATTCCAAAAAACCGCTTGCCGTTTTCCAATGTGATTTCCGCGACCTCCTCCGGGTCCATCCCCTTCACCTGGGCGATGGTCTCTGCCACCCGGTACACCTTGCCCGAGTCGTTCCGCTTGCCCCGGAAGGGCTCCGGGGTGAGGTAGGGGGAGTCGGTCTCAATCATGATGCGGTCCATGGGCAGCCAGTCGATCACCTCCAGCGACCGCCGGGCGTTTTTATAGGTGACCACCCCGGTGAAAGACAGCATCCAGCCCAGCTTCACCAGGGTCTTGGCGTCCTCCAGGCTGCCGGAGTAGCAGTGGTACACCCCGGTGACCCCGGGGTGGGCGCGGACCACCTCCAGGCAGTCGTAATGGGCCTCCCGGTCGTGGACAATCACGGGCAGCCCCAGCTCCTCCGCCAGCTCCATCTGGGTGTGGAAGACCTTCTGCTGGAAGTCGTGGGGCGGGTTCTCCTTCCAGTAGTAGTCCAGCCCGATCTCCCCGACGGCCTTCACCCTGGGATGGGCGGCCAGGGCGCGCAACTCCTCCACCCAGCTGTCCTCCCAGGGGCCGCAGTCCGATGGGTGGACCCCCACGGCGGCGTAGACGAAGGGAAACTGCTCCGCCAGCTCCACCGCCGTCCGGGAGCTGTCCAGGTCGCAGCCGGGGTTGAGAATCAGCTCCACCCCCTGCCCAGGCATGGAGGCGAGCACCTCCAGCCGGTCGGCGTTAAAGGCCCCGGAGTCGTAATGGGCGTGGGTATCAAACAGACGCATGGGCGTCCCTCCTTGCAAAGCCGGCTTGACAGACAGCCGGCGGTTGATTACGGTTCTCCATATAGCAGCTCAAAGCTCTCATAGTGGTCGTCGGTGTAGTAGACCAGTCCGTCGTTGGAAAAGACAATGCGCTTGGCCCCCCGGGAGTTCTCCCCCACGGTGTCGATGTCGCACTCGGTGTAGGTCCGTCCCTGCTCCTTGGGCAGCAGGCCCTCCCGATTGCCGAAGCGGGACCCGCCGATGGCGGTGCCCTCGCCGGTGTAATACTCCACATTGCCCCCGCTCCAGCCGGCGTCCTCCGCCTCGTCTTTGGTCACATAGTTGTCAGGCAGGTCGCCGTACAGGTGGATGTACAGGGCCACCTCCTCCTTGGAGGAGTACCAGCCGTCCTCGTCAACGGTACTGTTGCCCTCGCTGCTCTTGCCGTCGGGACGGTTGCCCTCCACCGAGCCGCTGTTATCCCAGAGCTGACTGCCGTCCGGGAAATTGCCCTCCTGGCTGCCGTCCTCCGGCTCTTGCACAGGCAGGTCAACCAGCTGGCTGGACGATCCATAAACACCATGTATGACGGCGCTGTGGCTGCCCTGGTTCATCTCAACGTCCCCGCCGCAGGCGGTGAGGCTCACCAGCATCAGCAGAGACAGCAGCAGTCCCGATGTACGTCGTTTCATAACAAATCACTCCTGTTTCATTCGCTTAAAATCCAGATAGTTCTCCAGAATCAGAGAGGCGGCCACGGCATCCACAATCTTCTTCCGTTTCCGGCCGTCCTTGCCCTGGTTGAACAAAATCTGGTGGGCGTCGATGGTGGTGCGCCGCTCGTCCCAGAGAATCACCTTCATCCCAGTGGCCTCCTCCAGTTGGGCGGCCAGCTCCCGGTAGAGGTCGGCCTTCCGGCCGTCGGTGCCGTCCATGTTTTTGGGAAAGCCCAGCACCACCTCGTCGGGGCGGTGCTCCTCAATCAGCTCCAGCAGCCTGCCCAGCACCACCTCCTGCCGCCAGCTGTTGATGGTGGTGGTGGTCCCAACCAGAAAGCCGGTGGGGTCGGACAGGGCCACCCCGGTGTGGGCGTCGCCGTAATCAATGGCCATAATGCGCACAGTATCGCTCCTCTCTTTGGGGCTATTATACAGGGAAACGGCGAAAAAGGCAAGTGGGAGCGGATACCATCCCCCGGCGACCTCCCTGGCACAAACTTCCCCATTGACTTCCTGCCCCACAGCCCTCATAATAGGTAAAAAGAACGCTTAGGGAGGAAAATTCCATGGAATTTTACGCCACGTTGGGGGACCCCTGCGCCAGGCGGGACATTTTAGACAAGCTGTTTCGGGCGGGGATGACAGGCATCCGGGTCAATCTGTCCCACACCAGCCTGGACAAGTGCGCCCCCCTGCTGGAGGGGCTGTACTGGCCCGCCGCCCGGCAGGCGGGGCAGGAGGACGCCCACCTCATACTGGACCTCCAGGGCCCGGAGCTGCGGGTGGGGGAACTGCCCCGGCCCATCCTCCTGCGGGAGGGGGACGAGGTCCTGCTGGGCGACGGCGGCATCCCCGTCCCCCAGGGCATCCTCCAGACCGCCCGGCGGGGGCAGCAGATTTCCATTGACGACGGCGCTCTGCTGCTGGAGGTGAAACGCTCCAGCCCCACTGTGCTGCTGTGCCGGGTGGTCCGGGGCGGACCCCTGCTCAGCCGGAAAAGCCTGTCCATCCTGGGAACCGACGTGGACACCCCCACCCTCACCCCCGCCGACCTGAACAACCTGCGCCAGGCGGGGCGCTACGGCACAACCCATATCCTCCAGCCCTTTGTCCGGGGGCGGCAGGACATCCGTGTCCTGCGGGAGACTTTAGACGGTCTGGGCCTGAAACAGGTCCAGATCATGGCCAAAATCGAGGAGCACCAGGGGTTGGAGCACCTGGACGAGATCATCGCCGGGGCAGACCAGCTCTGCATTGCCCGGGGGGATCTGGGCAACTCCATGCCCCTGTGGAAGCTGCCCGCCATCCAGAAGGACATCGCCGCCCGTTGCCGGGCGGCGGGCCGGGATTTCTGCCTGGTGACCCAGCTGCTGTGGTCCATGGAGCAGCGGCCCGTCCCCACCCGGGCGGAGGTGAGCGACATCTACAACGGCGTGCTGGACGGGGCCTCCTCCCTGATGCTCACCGGCGAGACCGCAGCGGGCAAGTGGCCGGTGCAGGCCATGGAGTACCTGGTGCGGACGGCAAGCGAGGCACTGAAAGCGATTTGAAAACGCGCCGCCCGGCCGGGCGGCGCGTTCCATTACTCTGATTTCTGGTCCTCATCTGCCGGGGCTGGCTCAGAGGATTCCTCCTCCGGCGTCTCCTGCTCCTCCGGCGTCTCCAGAGCGGCGGGGGGCTTGATCTCCTCGCTGACCATGTGGATGGCCTTGGCGGGGGGCTCAATGTCCCCGGGCAGGGGCTTCGCCCCCTTGCGGGTGGAAGCATAGGCATCCTCCACCAGAGAGGGGTCCCGGCCCTCGATGATAGCCACCATCTCGCCGCCGGTGATGGTCTCCTTCTCCAGCAGGTAGGCCACCACCTTGTCCATATCCTCCCGGTTGGCCTTGATGACCTCCACCGCGTCCTTATAGCACACGTCCAGTATGGCCTTCACCGCCTTATCCATGACGGCGGCGGTGTCCTGGGCGCAGTCCAGGCCGTAGCCTCCCTCCAGATACTGGTTCCGGACAGACCCCAGGGCCATCATGCCGAACTCCTCGCTCATGCCGTACATGGCCACCATATTCCGGGCGATGTTGGTGGCCTCCTGGATATCCTGGGAGGCGCCGTTGGTCATGGTGTCCATCACCACCTCCTCGGCGGCCCGGCCGCCCATGGAGACGGCGATCTTGGCCATCAGCTCCTCCTTGGTGCGCAAATTGGTCTTGTCCTCCTCGGGCATAAGCAGGGTGTAGCCCAGAGAGCCTTCCGTGTGGGGAACAATGGTGATCTTCTGCACCGGCTCGGCATTTTTCTGCTTGTAGGCCACCATGGCGTGGCCCACCTCGTGGTAGGCCACCAGCTTGCGCTCCAGCTCGGTGAGCACCGAGTTTTTCTTCTCGCTGCCGGCGATGACAAACTCGAAGGAGGCCAGCAGGTCCTCCTGGTTGACCGCCCGGCGGCCGTGGCGGACAGCCCGGAGGGCGGCCTCGTTCACCAGGTTGGCCAGGTCGGCCCCTACGGTGCCGGCGGTGGCCAGGGCGATTTTTTTCAGGTCCACGTCCTCGCTGAGGCGGATATTCCGGGTGTGGACCTGGAGGGTGGACAGGCGGCCCGCCAGGTTGGGCCGGTCGATGGTGATGCGCCGGTCGAAGCGGCCGGGGCGGAGGAGTGCCTTGTCCAGCACCTCGGGGCGGTTGGTGGCCCCCAGAACGATGACGCCCTTGCCGGGGTCGAAGCCGTCCAGCTCGGCCAGCAGCTGGTTCAGGGTCTGCTCCCGCTCGTCGTTGCCGCCCATGCGGTTGTCACGGGACTTGCCGATGGTGTCGATCTCGTCGATGAAGATGATGCAGGGGGCCATCTTGCTGGCCTCCTTAAAGAGGTCCCGGACACGGCTCGCGCCCACGCCCACAAACATCTCCACAAAGTCAGAACCGCTGATGGAGAAGAAGGGCACCCCCGCCTCACCGGCCACGGCCTTGGCTAAGAGTGTCTTGCCGGTGCCCGGAGGGCCCACCAGCAGCGCCCCCTTGGGCAGCTTGGCGCCGATCTCAGTGTATTTCTGGGGGTTGTGGAGGATGTCGATAATCTCCTCCAGGCTCTCCTTGGCCTCGTCCTGACCGGCCACGTCCCTGAAGGTGACGCCGGTCTTTTTCTCCACATATACCTTGGCGTTGGCCTTGCCCACGCCGCCGATGCCGCCCATGCCACCCTTGCCGCCGATGCCCCGCATGAGGAAGACCATGGCTCCCACCATAATCACCAGGGGCAGAATGGTGGTGAGGAACAGGTAGAGGATCTGGGAGGAGTTATCCACCGGTTCGGTCCAGCGGCGGACATTGTGCTCCTCCAGCAGGGATTCCAGCTCCAGGTCGGCGATGGGGAGCGGGGTGGTGACATACTCGGTCTCCCGGTTGTTCTGGAGGGGCACCCAGGCAAACATGTTGTTCCCCTGGTGTCTCTCCTCATCCTCCGGGATGTAGGACAGGGCCTCCTCCTCCGCCCCCTCCTTGAGGGTGATGGTGAACAGGCTGCTCTCCAGATTGACGGACTCCACCAAATCCGCCGCTATCCACTGCTTGAAGACGGAGTAGTCCACCTGCACCTGATTGGAGCTGTTATAGGAGCTGGTGCAGCTGCGGAAGATCAGCGTGAGAAACAGCGCCCACAGAATCAGCGAAATTAGGCCAAAGGTATTCTTTTTATTGTTTCCTTTATCTGGTTTCAAAGGAGCGTACCTCCAATTTTCTGCATGATACAAAACAGGTCAAAGGGTATCATACCACAGTTGCGGAATAAAAACAAGAAAATACCGTGTAAACTTCCGGTGAATTTTCTGTGACTTGAAGACTTCCTCCGCTGACAGCCTACAAAGGCTCCCTCGGGGAGGGAGCTGTCAGCCGCAGGCTGACTGAGGGAGTCCCCAAGGACCCCGCAGACCTCCGGAGGACTCCCTCCGTCACGGCTGTGCCGTGCCACCTCCCTCTAAGAGGGAGGCTTTTGGACCCCGGCCGTTCACAATTTATTTACTCATTCAATTACCCTGGGTTTTCGTAAAATCCCACTTCCCTCCAGCGGGCAAATGTGGTAGAATATATTTTGTATGTGATTTCGACACCGGAAGGACTGGATATCTATGAATAAACGCCCCCCGCTGCGCCGCTCCGCCCCTGTGGAGCAGGAGAACGACGGCATTATCGAGGGCCGCAACGCAGTCACCGAGGCCCTGCGGGCCGGGATAACCATCGACAAAATCTTCATCGCCAAGGGGGAGACCGACGCCGCCCTGGGCCACATCGCTTCCGCCGCCCGGGAAAAGGGCATCGTGGTGGTGGACGCCGACCGGCGCAAGCTGGACAACATGAGCCGCACCCACTCCCATCAGGGCGTGATCGCCCAGGCCGCCGTCCGGGAGTATGCCAGTGTGGACGATATCCTCAACGCCGCCCGGGAGAAGGGGGAAAAGCCCCTCATTGTGGTGTGCGACGAGCTCAGCGACCCACACAACCTGGGGGCGGTCATCCGCACCGCTGACGCCGCCGGCGCCCACGGGGTAATTATCCCCAAGCGCCGGTCCGCCGGCCTCACCGCCATTGTGGGCAAGACCTCCGCCGGGGCGGTGGCCCATGTTCCCGTGGCCCGGGTGCCCAACCTGCCCGCCCTGCTTAAAGAGCTGAAGGAGGAGGGGGTCTGGGTATTCGGGGCCGCCATGGACGGGTCCACCCCCCTGTACCAGGCCGACCTGAAGGGGCCCGCCGCCATCGTGATCGGCAGCGAGGGCTCCGGTCTGGGCCGGCTGGTGGAGGAGACCTGCGACTTCACCGTCTCCATCCCCATGTTCGGCAAAATCAACTCCCTCAACGCCTCCGCCGCCGCGGCCGTGCTGCTGTATGAGGCAGTACGGCAGCGAACAGGGGGGTAAACGCAGGGGGCGGCCTCTGTGCCGCCCCTTTCTCCGGTTTTCTGCCATCGGCGGAGCGGCGCGGAGGCCCCCCTACATCAACACCAAGGAGTCCCTTTTATGAGCGACCGAGACGACAAACTGAATAAAGGCGAGCTGATCGACATTAAGTCGCTTATCGGGAACGCCGACGGCGGGGACTTTTCCCTGGACGACATTTTAGCTGAGTACGGCCATCCTCCCCAGAAGGCGCCTGCTGAACCGGAGGAGGCCCCCGGCGGGCAGGAGGAGCGTTTCAACACCATCGACCTGTCCGCCATCCCCAGGCCTCAGACTGTGCCCAGGCCCAAAGCCGCCGCCCGTTCGGGGGGAAATGTGGTCTCCTTCCCCGGCGGACGGGCCGTCCAGCCCCCGGAGGAGCCCGGGGAGCCGCCCCCGCCGCCGGAGGAACCGGAGGACCTCCCCCCGGCGGAGGAGGCCCGGATCACCCCTTTTCCCAGGAAGCGAAACAGGCTGTCCGCCCTGGTCCACGACCTGAACCGGCGCGCCGACGACTACGCCGAGCACATGTTTGAGGAGGACGAGTCCATCGACAAGGCGGAGGTCCGCCGCCTGGAGCGCCTGATCCCCGGCACCGACCGGGAGGAGCTGGACGACGAGCCCCCCTCCCGCCAGTGGCGGCGGCCCAAGCGGCAGGAGCCCCCGCCCCCCGACACGCCCCCCCAGGAGCTGGCCCGGCGGTATGGCAAGGGCCTGAAGTGGATGCGCACCCGGGTGCTGCTCATCTTCCTGCTGGCCGTCCTGGCTCTGGTCCAAACCCTGGCCCCCGCCGCCGGGCTGATCTGGCCCGCCCCCCTGGACCAGCCCGCAGCCCAGTGCGCCCTCTCCTCCGGCCTGCTGGGGCTGGGCGTGCTGCTGTCCCTGGATGTGCTCCTCACCGGCCTGGCCCGGGCCTGCTTTTTAAAGTTCGGCATGGACACCATGGCCGCCCTGGCCTGTGTCCTCACCCTGGCCGACGGCCTCCAGCTGGCCGCCTCTGCGGAGCCCCAGCGTCTGCCCTACACCCTGGTCTGTCTGGCCGGGCTGTTCTTCCTGGTCCACGGCGCTTACCACAACCGCTGTGCCCTGCGCCTGTCCTGCCGCACCGCCGCCTCCTCCGCCACCCCCTACCGGATCACTCTGGACCCGGGCCGGTGGAGCGACAAGGACACCTATGCCAAGTGGTCCGGCTCCCAGGAGGGCTTCGGCAGCCAGATCCAGACCGACGACGGCGCACAGCGCATTTTCCGCCGCTTCTGCCCCCTGCTTGTCCTCGGGGACGTCCTCTTTGCCCTGATGGCCTCCACCGGCGGGGGTCATCCCGAGCGGCTGGTGTGGGCCCTGTCCGCCCTGTTCACCGCCACCACCGCCTTCGGCGGCACCCTGGCCTACGGCCGGGCCTTTCACAAGGTAATCCGGCGGCTGTCCCCCAGCGGGGCCGCTCTGGCGGGCTGGCCGGGCATCTCCGCCTCCCGCAGCGGCTGCTGCGTCCTCATTACCGACGGCGACCTCTTTCCTCCAGGCTATGTGGAGCTCAACGGCTTTAAGGTCACCCCCGACTTCCCTGCCGAGCGGATAGTGGCCTACACTGCCACCCTCATCCGGGACTCGGGCAGCGGGCTGACCACCCTGTTCCACAACCAGCTGCGGACCCTGGGCGGGCTGATGCGCAACGCTGACAACCTCCAGTGCCACGAGGGGGGCGGCCTGTCGGCCAATATCCGGGGCGACCAGGTGCTGGTGGGCTCCGCTGCCTTTATGAAGCTGATGGAGGTCCGCCTGCCCCAGGGGCTGAACGTGAAACACGCCGTCTTCTGCGCCGTGGATGGCCAGCTGGCAGGCATCTTCGCCCTGAACTACATCCTGCCCGACACCGTCTTTCCCGCACTGGAGTCCCTGATGCTGGAGAAGGTGGAGCCGGTGCTGGCCACCCGGGACTTTAACCTGATCCCCGCCATGCTCCAGCAGCGGTTCCGGCTGGCCGCCGACAAGATGGCCTTCCCCACGGTGGAGCGCCGGCGGGAGCTGTCCGACCCGGAGCAGAGCCACGAGGACGGCATTCTCACCGCCCTGCTGTGCCGGGAGGGGCTGCTCCCCTTCGCCGAGGCCATCACCGCCGCCAAGCGGCTGCGCTGGGCCGCCCGGCTGGGCGCGGCGCTGTGCTGTGCCGGCTCTCTGCTGGGGATGGCCCTGGCCGCCTACCTCACCTCGGTGGGGGCCTACACCTCCCTGTCCCCCCTGAATCTCCTTATTTACATGCTAACCTGGCTCGTCCCCGTGTGGTTTTTGTCCGGATGGGTCCACCGCTTTTAGACATGAAAATTCCCCGGCCGCGGCCGGGGAATTTTTGTGCTTTTTTTGTGCCTTAATAGGTCAGCACCCGGTGGATGATCTCCGCCATGTCCACCCGGGTCAGGGGCTGGGTGGGGCTGAGGCGGCCGCCGGAGGTGGGCAGGTAGCCCCGCTGGACGGCAAAGGACATTGCCCCCTGGGCATAGCCCGCAACGCTGCCGCTGTCGCTGTAGCCGGCCAAGGCACTGGCGTAGCCGTCGTTGGCGCTCCAGCCCACTGTCCTCATGGCCCGCTGGACCATACAGATGGCGTCCTGCCGGGTGAGGGCGGTGTCAGGGGAGAAATAGCCCCCGCCCACGCCGCTGACGACGCCCCGAGCATACAGGGTATTCACCGCCTCGGCGTAGTAGGCGCCGGAGGGCACGTCATAGAAGACGTTGGAGCTGCCGCTGGGGCTCAGCTCGAAGGCCTGGTAGACCATCCGGGCGAAGTCGCCCCGGCGGATGTGGCTCTCGGGCCCGTACTGGCCTTGGTTCAGGCCCCGGGTAATGTTGTGGTCATAGAGGAAGTCCACCGCCGCCTGCTGGGCCTGGCTGTAGCCGTTCATGTCGTTAAAGTAGGTGGAACCGTAGCCGGGTGAGACGGTGATAATCACCTCCCCCTCAAAGGTGGAGCCGTTGGAGTTGGTGCCGGTGTAAGGGATGGACACTGTGCCGCTGTACCCCGCCCGGGGCACAAAGCTCAGGTCGGAGATCAGCGGACTGCCGCTGACCCGGTAGCTGGTGCCGGTGCTGGCCTGGCGGCCGTACTTGGTGGGGCTGACGTACTGGTAGTACAGGTAGCCCGCGCTGCTGGAGGGCATGGCGTCAAACTTGACGGAGCTGAGGGTGTAACCCCTGCGGCCCAGGTCGCTGCCGTTCAGCTGCACCGGCGCGGTGCGGGTGGAGTAGCTGGCGGTGGCGTCGGCCGGGGCCCGCTCCACATCAATCTCCACCGTCCCCTCAAAGGTGCCCCCTCCGCTGGCGGCGGTGGCCTTAAAGCCGATGTAGACCGTGCCGGTGTAGCCGCTGGCGGGGACAAAGGCCACCCGGTCCAGGTCGCTGGCCGAGATGGAGGTGCTGGAGCTGATCCGCGTGCCTTGGCTGGAGCTGGAGCGGTAGTTGCGGTACAGCCAGCCCTGGCTGCTGCTGGGGATGTCGAAGCGGACAGAACTCACATCCCGGTCGGTCTCCCACCGGGACAGGTCATCGAAGTCGTCCCGGTCGAAGACCGCGGCGGAGCTGGAGTTGGCGGTGTAGTGGATGCTCTCCCGGCTGCTGCTGCCGGAGCCGTTGGACGAGACGGTGACGATACCGTTAAAGGTCATCCCGCTGGTGGAGCGGCCCACAAAGGGGATATTTACCGAACCGGAAAAGCTGTTGGAGGCCCGGAAGGACAGATTGTCGATGCGGGGGGTGCTGCTGCCGTTGTAATAGCGGGTGTTGGTCCGGGCCGTGCTGTTGTTGTAGTACAGGGTGCCGTCCGAGCCGCTGGGCAGGCTTTGGAACTCCAAATAGTTCAGGCTGGAGCCGGTCAGGTCCCGGCACAGGCGGTTAAAGTGGGTGTCGTCAAAGCTTACTGAGCGGCCGGGGGCACAGGTATACAGCACATCCCCGGAGCTGGAGCCCCCCCGCACGTTGACCAGCACGTCACCGGAGAAGACATCGCCGTTGATGGTCTGGGCGGTGAAGGGAATCTTCACTGTGCCCACAAAGTCCTCCGCCGGGACAAAGGCCAGGCGATCGATGCGGGGGTTGCGGGTGCCGTAGTAGTAAGGGGTGCCGGTTGTGACCTGGGCTCCGGTGTTGGAGGCGGAGCGGTAGTCATAGTACAGCACGCCCTGGCTGGCGGAGGGCAGCGCGTCGAAGGTGAGGTGGTTAATGGTCTGGTAGTCATCCATGCGCTCCTGACAGTAGTCGTTAAAGTCCCTGTCGTCGAAGTAGACCACAGCCCCCTGGGAGGTCTCATAGCTCACACCGCCGATGGCCACGCCGGTGTCCTCCCCCACGTTGATGTTCACCTGGCCGGCGTAGGAGGCGCCGGGGGTGCCTGTGCTGCGGGCGGTATAGTAGACGGTAACGGGCCCGGTGTAGCCGGGGGCAGGGACAAACCAGATATCACCCAGGCTGCGCAGGCTGTACTGGGCGGTGGTGGAGACGATGCTGCCGTAGCTGCCCGAATTGCTGTAGTTGGTATACAGGGTGCCCTGGCGCGTAGGGGGCTGAGCGAATACCACGTGGCTCAGGCGGGCGCCGGTGCGCTCCTTACACACCCGGTCAAACTCGTTGGCGTCAAACTGGACGGCGGTATTGTACTTGGTATTGATGGAGATTCCGGCGCTGCTGCCGGTCTCGGAGGTCACCTCCAGGATGATGGCACAGTTATAGGTTGTGCCCTCCGAGGTGAGGGCCATATACTTGATAATCACCTGGCCGCCCATAAAGTCGGGTTTGGCCACAAAGGTGATATCCTCCAGGTCCCGCTGGCCGCTGCGGGGGTTGCGGTAGTAGGTGTCCCGGCTTGCCACGCCGGCCCCGGGCTCGGCGTCGGAGCTGTAGCGGTAAAAGAGGGTGCCCTGGTCGGTGGGGACGTTCAGGCCGCTCACGCTGACCACCTTGCCGCCCAGCTGGCTGCTGAAGTCGGAATGCAGCTTGCTGAAGGGCAGAGCCTCGCCGCTTTTCAGCTCGGTTTTGTACTCAATGGTGGTGCTGGGGTCGGCGACCACCTTGACGGGGATGTTTGCCTTGTATTTTTTGCTGTCGTCGCTGACCACCACGGTGGTTTCGCCCACCTGGATGCCCTTTACCTTATTGCCGCCGGTGACCATTGCGATATAGTTGTCGTTGGCGGTGTAGGTGATGCCCTTGGCGGCGCCATAGGCTGTTGCCGGCCAGAGCTCTTTCTCCTCGTTCTCCATCACCTCGATGGGCTCGGTGCTCACGTCGATGCCGCTGACCTCAACTGAGATCTCCTCCGTCTCTGCCCCATTGTCTAAGTAGGCACGAATCAAGACCTTGCCGGGCTTTCTGCCGGAAACAGTACAGGTTGTGCCGTTGCTCCTGGGGTTCAGAAGAACAATATCGCTGTTCGCACCGTATTCGCCCCACTTTCCATTCACATAATCCTTGACCTTCCATTGGACCTGCGAATTACCGGTGACGTTGACTTTAATCTCCGCTGTGCTCGTGTTGGTGGGCTCGATGATAAAGGGGCCCTTGTTGACAAGGGTGATGGTATCGGGAGTGGTGGTGGCCGCTGTGACAGTGACCGTTGCCGTTCCTGAATACTCCGTGCCGCTGTATGTACACTTGGCAGTAATTGTGGCAGTCCCAGCGGCTACACCGGTTACTTGTCCACTACTATTATCCACTGTGGCCTTGTCCGTGGCACTGCTTTCCCATGTGAAAGTCGGCTGACTCGTCACTGCCGTGCCGCCGTCCTTCAGCACGGCGGTAGCCGTTGCTTTCTCTCCTGCTTTTATGCTGTTTGGACTTAACGATACTTCAACTGTAATCGTCCCCCGCGGCTGAACAGCCCGGTCCCCTTCCACCGCAAATGCCGTCGGGACCAGCGTCATGCACATGGCAAGGGTCAGGAGAACCGCCAACCACCGGCGGGCAGAAAAAGTCTTTCGCATACTAAACACTCCTTTGGTGTCAGGGTTGGAATGGGGCGGCGGGAGCGGGCCCACAGCCCGCTCCCGTGGGGGAAATTAGCCTCCTAGTCTTGTCGTACTTTTGATTTCCAAAGTCGCAGACCTGCCTATTATCTCCTCCCGTCCTTGTGCATCTACCTTGATAACTTGAAGTTGATAACTTCTCGTAACCATTCCAGAGGCACCTGTTGTCTCACCAATTTTTGCCAATCTGCAAACTATAGAGCCTTCCATTGGAATCCGGTCAGAGTTAGAGAGGGAGCCCCTGCTTACAAACGAAAATTGTTGGCCCTCGCTCATGTTGCTGTAGGTAAGCGAAATTGTGGTTGACACATACTTTACTGTGTCTGTGGCTATAACTGTAACACCACCCTTTGTTACATAGTCAACAATATCAATACAGGGATCATCTGTGCCAGTATGACCACAACCTTGGTGTACAGGCAATGCTGTAGTGGATAAACGATCTTCCACCCAATATAACTCTTTGTCGAACTGGATGGTTACAGTACCATTAAATTTATTCGTAGTTGTTTTATGATTAATGGAACCGCCTGCACTGATAGCTTTCGGGGCCGCCTGGTCTGGGATAACTATGTTGTCTCTCCCCTTAAAGGTATAACTGGATGTGATATCTGAGCTGGAGGGATGGCGGCCCGTAACCAGAATTGTATAGGGGGTATTCGGTATCAGCTCACCAGCAGCAATATTTTTAGCAGTAATATCCGCCGGAGTGTTTTTCTCTGTCATAAAGTCATTGCCGCCGCCGCTGGGGCTGTTTTGGTTGCGCGATTGGATCAAATCCCGTACGAGCGCCTTGACCGAATCACTGGCATAGACATCAAACACAGAATAACCATCCAATTTGATGTCACCATCATTGCCGGCCTGGGAATGGTCATACGTTGTAAGTATGGCCTGAAGAAGCGTCATATTCTTTTCTACCGGTTTACTATCTTCAATGACTGTGTACTTCTTATAAAACTCTGGAATCGTTACACCCGTTGCTTTATTAGATTCCAGCTCCCACTTCAGCATATTATTTGCAGAAATATTGTAGGAGGTCCAAATTGCATAGTCAAGATCGCCAGGAACATTCTGTGTATTGGCATTAACGTGACCAGCACCCACATCATAAAGCATAATCTGTGGTTTGTTCACATTGGTTGTCTTAAATTTGTAGCAATACACCTCAGAATATTCCTGTGCCGCACCCTGCACCACAAAATAAGCAAAATATTCTTTCTCGGGTTGCAGAGGCGTTTTATTGGCCTCATTAAGTGTCAGCTCAAAGTTGGAGCCACCGCCGGGATAGTCGATCACACCAGTATGAATCTTGGAATTACCAGCATACTCTGTCCGCTGATAAATACTCAGTTTCGTCGGCGCAATCACCGTATAGCCCATATCCTCGGGCGCGCCTCCCTGGGGCGGTTTACCCCCGCCTTCTCCATCGTTACCATCAACCTCAGGCCAAGCCAGTTGATTATTATATGTTTTGCCACCTTTCTCAATAGTAGTGGTAATTTCTCCCACTGGCGCAATTACATAATAGATCTTGCCGGCCCGGTCCAGGCCCAGGTTGATAGTCGCAAAAGTGTCACCAATGTTGTCGTCAAGAAACTCGGGCTTGCTTGTGGCAAACTCCGGCAGCTGGGTATCGGTAAACAGCTGACGAATCCGCAGATATTCGGTATCCTGGGGAGACAGGCCGATAGAGGCAATGCCGCTGTTCGTCAGGCCCAGCTCCTTGTACTGCTCCCACAAATCCATTTTTAAGCCCGTGCCCAAAGTATACAGGGAGTTGGACAAACCGGCAGCCACGTAGACATCGAAGGAAATCTGACCGTTCCAGGTCCCGCGGTTTTCGCTTCCCACCATCTCGGTCAGCTCAATGGAAAACTCGTAGGAGTAGTTTTCGCTCAACCGGTTCAACGGGGGGAATTTGTTGCTTTCCAGCTTGTTAAAGTGCCGGTTTACCGCTTTACCTGCCAAATTGCCGTTCTCAGGGTTCGGGTTCACCTCGCCGCTGTTGCCAAGATATATCCAGCCTCTGTCGTCAATATTTCGATTTTGGCTGTCCAGCAGATAATCTTTCCCGCCTCCGTCAGCTGCTTTCTTTAAGTCCGCAGTAACCGGCTTGACAGTGTAGCCGTCGCTCCCGATCTCTACGATACGGTAGTACAGGTCGTACTTGACAATGGTGTCCGACCACAGATATATGTCGTAGCTGTTTCTCAGGTCCACCTTCTCCGTCGCCTGGGGAGACATGCGGAAGCTCAGGTCCACAAAGGTGGCCAAGTCTTTGTTGCCATTGCTGTTTGCCTGTGTTCTGATTGGCGCGTCCGACGCACCCACGCCGGGGTTGGACAGATTCACCTGGGCGAACACAGTGGTAAACTTGGGGATATTGTGTCCGCCGTCAGCCATGTTGGTGTAGTCCACCGTGCCGGGGACCATGGGGTTCTGCCCATTGGAGGTATCAGTGATGCTGTTAAGCTGGAAGTAGTAGGTGCCGCCGCTGGCCATCTGAAGGCCCTTCTTGGGGAAGGTGAGCAGCATCTTGCCGTCCTTCATTTCCACCTTGGCCAGGGTAAAGTCGATGACCCAGTCAGAGGACTGATCCTCCCGCAGATACTTGGTCTTCACCGGCTGAGGCCGGCCGCTGCCGGTGTCCTGATACATGGTGATGGACGCATTCAGCACCCCGGCCAGGGGATTGTTGCCGGGCACGATGGCGTTGTACAGATCCACCCAGCTCTTGCTCTCGGTGGTGGCGTTGGAGCGCACCGCCTCGCTGAACTCCAGGATGATATCGGTACTGGGCAGGGGGTTCTGGGTATTGTCCCGGCCGGAGTAGTCAGAGAAGTACTGATTCACCACCGGGGGCTCCTTGTCCAGAGTGTAAATGGTGATCATTTTCACCGTTTCGGAGTAATTCCGGTTGGGGCCGGCGTTGTCCTTGGCCAGGTAGTAGAAGTCGTAGGCCTTCTCCGGCTGGAGGCCGGTCACGTTGATGGTGGCCTGGGCGTTGGCCTGCACCGTCACCTGTCCCTTCTGGAGGCAGTTCATGCCGTTGGCCACCTGGAGCTTGGCGAAATCGCTGTCCAGCTTGGCCCGCTTCTGGTCCTCGGTGTTCTGGTCGGTGTCCTGATTGTTGGGCTTGGGGTAGTCGGTGCCCGACTCCACCACGGCCCAGTAGATGGTACCCGCCTCGTTGATGCTGGCGCTCAGCCGCACCGAGTTGGCCAGGAACTCGTTCACGTCCGGCCCGGTCACAAACACAGGGGGCGTCACGTCCATGGTGGTGAACTGTAGCGAGATAATCTCCGAGCTGTTCACGCCGTCCACATCGGTGAGCCACAGGTACAGGGTGTAGTCCTTCAGCTCCTCCAGCCGGCGGCTGACCATGAAGGGCTCCTCCTTGTTCTTCTCCAGGTCCACGATGCCGTAGCCCAGGTTGTTGGTCACGGCGTTGGACTTCATGTCATTGACGGTGGGGGCCTGGGCGCTGCGGGGCAGCACGGCATAGTACATCTTACAGGTCTTGGTGGGCATCACCGTCACCTGGGCCTCCGTGTCGGTAATCATGGACATGTAGGGGTAGCCCTGGGCGAAGGCGGGGACGCTGTTGTCCGGTGTGGTGAAGGAGACCACCTTCACCGGGCTGGTCCGGCCCTGCTCATCCCGCAGCAGCGCGGACAGGTAGTAGGACCCGGCCACCGTCAGGCCGGTGACCTGGGCGTTGACCACAGTGCCGCCGGCGGGCGCGGCCACAGAGCCGCCCTGGATGGCCTTGGAGCCGTAGGTGGGCGGGGAGATCAGGGCCTCCTCGCCGATAGAGCCGTCGCTGATGCTGCTCACAGCCCAGAAGATGGTTCCCTTCTTGTTGCCGGAGAAGTCCGCCCGGAAGCCGGTGGGGGCGATATCCTTGGCCGCCGGATAGCCGGACAGCAGCCGCGGGTCGGTGGAGCCCTCCTCGGCATCGGTGTGGTCCATGATGACACCGCCGATGCTGGCCTCCAGACCGGGCCGGATGTAAATTTCGTCGGGCAGCATGGTCACCACGCTGCCGGGGGCGTTGATGTTCAGCTTGCCGATGTCGCCCTCACCGATCACGTTGGTGGCCACATCCAGGTTCAGCTCCTCCACCTTGGTGTTGCGGTCGATCTGGACGGTGGAGTTGGTGGCGGACTCGTCCACCGTAAGCTTCTTCACCGAGCCCTTGGCCACCTGAACGGTAGAGTCGGGGCTCTTGTTCACAACTTCCTTAATCCGGCCGGCCAGGGTGAGGCGGGTGCCAGGCTCGCCCTCCAGGCTGATGTTGAGCAGGCCCTTGTCGTCGGTGTTGTTGTCCTCCAGATAGGCGGTGGTGCGCACAACAGTATCGGCGATTTCGGTGATGCCGTCGGCCCGGATCGTCACTGTCTTGTTGCGCATGTTGTCCACCAGCATCGCCTTGGCGTTCACGTTGCGCATGACCACGCTGGCGTCACCGGCCTCGCTCTCGCCGGTGCCGCTGACGATAATCCGGCCCAGCACATTCACGTTTTCCAGCTTGATGCCGCCCAGGCCCACGCCGCCCGAGATATACAGGTCGCCGCTGATGGTGGTATCCCGCAGGGTGACGTTGGGGGCGGTGATGGTCACGTTGCCGAACACGCCGCCCAGGGAGTAGGTGCCGCTCTGGCTGACGGGGGTGCCCACGCACTGGGTCACCAGCACCGCTATCTGGGCCTTGGAGATGGCAGCCAGGGGGTGGAAGCTGTTGTCAGGGTAGCCGGAGACAATATAGTTGTTCACGGCGGTCTTGAGGGTGCCCCGGGCCCAGCTGCTCACGTCCCGGCTGTCCGAGAAGGCCAGGCTCTCGCCCGGCGTCTCCTCCAGCATCATGTTCCGGCCCAGGATGCACACCGCCTGCTCCCGGGTCAGGGTGTCGTTGGGGGAGGCGGTGGTCTCAGAGGTGCCCGCCATGTAGCCGGCTGTGTAGGCAATGGACACGTCGTCATAGAACCAGTCGGTGGGCACTACGTCGGTAAAGGGGATGGCCCCTGTCTCGGTGTAGCCGTAGGCCCGGTTAATCACGGCCATAAATTCCGCACGGGTGAGGGGTGCGTCAGGATTGGCAGTCTGGTCCGCCCGGAGCACACCCCAGTCCACCAGCTGGTCCAAATAGGCGTCCGCCCAGTGGGCCGAGGCCCGGGGGGCCACTGCGGGCAGCAGGCCGACCACCATCACGACGGTCAGCAGCAGGGAAATCGCCCGCTTTATCCAGGCGGGACGCTGCGAACTGGTTCTAAGGGACATATGTGGTTCTCCTTTCTGTTTCCAACGGGGAGGGGCGGTGGGCCGCTCCCTATTTGGGGAAGACCGCCGCCGGGGCGGCGGGAGGCGTTCAGGGTCAGTCGGCGGAATCGATCTGGATGCAGAACACCGCCTTGCGGATCAGGGCCTCCTCGTCCTGAATCAGGTCCACAAACTTGGAGGCGTACAGGGGCTTCTCCGTAGTGTCGTCGGGCAGCTCCCGGAGAATCTGGGTCTTGACGATCAGGGGGGAGTCGGTAACGGGGAGCACCATCTCCACGATCTCCCGCTCCTCCAGAGGCCTGTCGGCCCAGAAGGCCACGCCGCCGCAGCTCAGGTCCTTGGCTTTCAGAACCCGCTGGCCCTTCCAGTTCCCGGTAACGGGGTACATGACGCTCTCGAAATCGGTGAAGATGCGCAGGTTCTCCCGGGCGTTGGGCCCCAGGGCGGCGGTGGGCTGGATGACCATTTTGTCGTCCCGCTGGCGGACAATAACGCCCACCCGGTTGGGGGTGGAGTCGTCCATGCCGATGAGCTGAATCTCCCGGTGGGCGGCCACCGCCTCCACCTTGTCGTTAAGCACCCGGATCTGAAGCACCTCCGAGTTGGGCGGGGACTCCAGCACCGCATTGGCCAGGGGGGTACCCTTACTGTCCAGAATCAAATAGAGGCGTTCTGCCATTTAAGACTCTCCTTTCTTCTCTGCAGGGACCTCAACGGGCTGGGCCGCCTTGGCCGCCTGCTCTGCCAGGGCCTGGCGTTCCCGCCGGGCCTTATCCGGATCGCTGGGATCAAAATTCAAAAAGTAGACGTAAATTTCCACAATGGCCTGGTACAGCGCGTCGGGAATCTCCTGCCCCAGGGCCAGCTGGGACAGCATGGTGGCCAGGGAGTTGTCCTCGTAGACGGGGACGCCGCTCTCGGAGGCCACCTCCACCATGCGCTCGGCCAGGTAGCCCATGCCGGAGGCCACCACCACCGGGGCGCCCTCCCCCTCATATTTCAGGGCCACGGCCCGGTTGGTGGCCCGGTTATCATATCTTGACATTGATGCTGTTCTCCCCCTCAAAGATCCGGGGGAACACCCCGGAGATGGTCAACGGCCTGGTCATCTGCTGGACCTGGACCGCATTGGCGGTCAGACCGTTGTCGGTGATGATGCGGGACAGTTCCCCCTGGACCATCTGGGAGAAGGGGGCCACCCGCTCCGGACAGAACACCTGCACATCCACCTTTTCCCCCTGACAGGTAAGCACCATGTCGAAGAAGCCCAGGTTCTGGATGTCGATTTTAAACAGGAAGCGCAGGACATTTTCCCTGCCTCCCCTGCCCCGTTTCAGGTTCTCCTCGGCGTCGGGATCCACCCACATCTCGGAGAAAGCCATCTTCCCGTCCCACTCCAGGGGCAGAAGCACGTGGTTCAGGGGCATATGGACACTCTCGTTCACCAGGAAGGCGGACACGATGTTGCGGAAGGCCTCCTGGGCCTCGGTGCCCGCCCCGCTCTGGAGGGCGGCGTGGGCCGCCCGGGCCAGCTGGGCGGCAAACTGGTCCCCCTCGGAGGCCTTGGCGAAGCTGGTGCTGTTCAGCAGCCGCAGCAGGGCCTCGTCGGTGAGCCCGCTCAGCCTGTCCCGCAGGCCGGGGCTGCTGTTGAGCTGGTGGAAGGCCTGGAGCAGGCCCTCCTCGCTGCCGTTCTCCAGCCGGGACACATCCAGGGCCAGCATGGAGATCAGCGTGCGGGACAGGCCCATATCGTTGGTCTTGCTGGTATAGGCCGACAGGAAGGTGAGGATGGAGCCCTGAAGCAGCTTCAGCGCCCCCGCCCGGTTACCGGCGTTGAGCAGCTCCTCCAGCTGGGACACCATGGGCAGCAGCTGGCTGCCGTAGCTGGCGGGGATCGCCCGGGTGAGGCGGGTCAGGGTGCGCAGCAGGTTGCCCTGGATGTGGCTGGTGGAGGAGTAGTCGGTGTACTTCTTTAAAAATTGCAGGATGTTGCCGCGCACCGCCTCGGAGTTGCTGGAGGAATAGGCGTCCCGCAGCAGGGCGAACAGCGCCCCGCCGAAGCGGGCTCCGTTGGCCAGCTGGGAGAACAGGAATTTTCCCAGCTCCGCCTCGTCCATCTTCAGCATGTTGAGCAGCGCGCCCATCTCGCCGGCCAGCCCCTCCTCGATGCCGGAGGAGACCACCGTCCCCTCGTACATGGCAAAGATGGTGGCCAGGCTCTCCCGCAGGTCCGGGGTGTTGGCCAGCCGCTGGAGGAAGGAGGCAAAGTTGGAGTCGTAGCGCAGCCCCTGGGCCGCGTCTCCGGTGTCCTGCCGCTCCGTCCGGTTGTCCGGCCGGCCCACCCGGTTCAGGTCGGGCGCGTTCTGGATGCGGGGGTCGTTGGGGGAAACGGGCATATTTCGGTTTACATTGCTGCTATCATGGCCCGGTACCGGGTTGGTCACACCAAGCAGGTCTGGCATTGGCGACACTCCATTTCCAAATTCAAATAGGGGCGGGCCTCTGCCCGCCTGGCAGGGTAGAAAACAGGCCGGACACAAGCCCGGCCCCTACCGGGCCTGGTCAGAATTATTTTAAGCCAGCGACGGCCAAAAGTCCATCCCCAGTTTTTTTTCTAGAAAACTTAATTTTTTAATTGACACTGCCGATATATCGAGTATGATTAGATATGGGCGGGCGTACTGTGCCTCCGGGCCGGACTCCACGCCCCACCCCCCAAACAAACCAAATGAGAAAAGGTGGCGTTTTATATGGGCAGCGGCAACGACAGCATCCTGGACATGTATCTGTATGAGACCAACACCCTGCTGGAGCAGCTGGATGGCATCCTGCTGGCAGCGGAGGAGGCGGATACATTCTCTGAGGACAGCGTCAACGAAATATTCCGTATCATGCACACAATCAAGGGCTCCTCCGCCATGATGGAGTTCAGCTCCCTGATGACGGTGGCGCACCGGATCGAGGATTTGTTCTTCCTCGTCCGCGAGAAGGGCATGGAAGTTGTCCCGGAGCAGACCCGCCCGGATCTGTTCGACATGCTGTTCCAGGCTGTGGACTTTTTCCGCGGTGAGATCGAGAAGGTGGAAAACGATGAACCGCTCTCTCAGTCTATCGACCACATCGTAAATAAAATTAATAGCCTGATTGATAAAATTCAGGGCAATCCCACCGCCGAGGCCCCGGCTGAGGCCCAGAGCGCTCCCGCCGAGGAGGCGGCCGCCCCCGCCGTGGGGGCCGTCAATCAGGACTACCTCTTTGGCATCCACGTCTATTTCGACGAGGGCAGCGGCATGGAGAACCTGCGGGCCTTTATGCTGATCAACAGCGTAAAGGACTACTGCTCCGACTTCATCACCTACCCGGACAACGTGGAGACCGACCCCTCCACCTCCGACATCATCGCCGACCAGGGCTTCCTGGTCTGGTTCCGCACCGCCGAGGAGCGGGACAACGCCATCCACGCCATGAACGGCGCCGGCTCGGTCCGGGAGTATCAGCCGGTGGATGCCGCCAAGCCCGCCCCCGCCCCCGAGGCCCCTCCCGCCGCCCCTGCGGCCAAGGCGGACGCCCCCGCCCCCGCCCCCGAGGCCCCCAAGGCGGACGCGGCCCCCGCTCCTGCGGCCAAGCCGGCCGCCGCCCCTGCGGCTGGCCAGCAGCACGCCAAGGAGAGCCTGATCAGCGTCAACCTTTCCAAGCTGGACCAGCTGATGGCGGTGGTCAGCGAGATCGTCATTACCGAGTCCATGGTCACCTCCTCCCCCGACCTGAAGGGCCTGCGGCTGGACAACTTCACAAAATCCGCCCGGGACCTGCGCAAGCTCACCGACGACCTTCAGGATGTGTCCATGTCTCTGCGCATGGTGCCCGTATCCGGCACCTTCCAGAAGATGAACCGCATCGTCCGAGACATGAGCAAGAAGCTGGGCAAAAAGGCCAAGCTCACCCTCATCGGCGAGGACACCGAGGTGGATAAGACTATTGTGGACTCCATCGGCGACCCCATCATGCACATCGTCCGCAACTCCATGGACCACGGTCTGGAGGAGAACGAGGCCGACCGCATCGCCGCCGGCAAGGACCCGGTGGGCGAGGTGATCCTCTCCGCCCGGCATACCGGCAGCGAGGTCATCATCGAGATCAAGGACGACGGCCAGGGCGTGGACACCCAGGCCGTACTGAACAAGGCTATCCGCCAGGGTCTGGCCGCCCCTGAGCACGACTACAGCCAGAAGGAAATCCTCAACTTCCTGATGATGCCCGGCTTCTCCACCAACACCGAGGTGACCGAGTATTCCGGCCGTGGCGTGGGCATGGACGTGGTGAAGAAGAACGTGGCCGACGTGGGCGGCACCGTGTCCATCACCAGCGAGTGGGGCAAGGGCATGACCACCACCCTGAAAATTCCCCTGACCATGGCTATCATGGACGGCATGGAGGTCTCGGTGGGCGACTCTATGTTTACCATCCCCATCAACTCCATCCACTCCTCCCTGAAAGTCACCGCTCAGGATGTCATCCACGACCCCGCTCAGGGCGAGATGGTCAAGATTCGGGACAACTTCTATCCCATCATCCGGGCCAAGGAGCTGTTCTGTATGGAGCAGGGCTGCGACAACATTGAGGACGGCATCCTCATGTGGGTGGAGTCGGGCGACCACTCCTACTGCCTGTTTGTTGACGAGCTGATCGGTGAGCACCAGATCGTGGTAAAGCCCCTGCCCAACTACGTTAACGGCTTTGGCGTAAAAAATTTCGGCATCACCGGCTGCAGCATCCTGGGCGACGGCAGCATCAGCATCATTCTGGACGTAGTCAATGTGTATACGGCCGCCCACAGCGTCTTTTGACCAGGTGAATAGAAGGGAGAGCTAAACTATGGCGCAATTGGCAAAATCTGAGGAAGTCCTGTTCGCCCGTGAGCAGGAGGTAGACGACTACACCGAGCAGCTTCCTGAAATTTCCACTGAAAAATACCTGATCTTCTCCTCCGACAACCTGATGTACGGCATCAAGGCCGAGCAGGTAAATGATATCATCACCGACTACACCATCACTTACCTTCCCAAGGTGCCCAACTATGTGCGGGGCGTGATTAACCTGCGGGGCCAGATCATCCCCGTGGTGGATATCCGCCTGCGCCTGGGCAAGCCGGAGCAGGACAGCCTGTGCGGCATTGTGGTGAATGTGGACGGAAACATGGTGGGCATCCTGGTGGACATGGTGGAACAGATGGTGGACGTTCCCTTGGACTCCATCCTGCCCGTCCCCACCAGCAACGGCCAGGCCATGGTCTCCGGCATGTGCACCCTGCCTGACGGCAACACCATGCTGGAACTGGACTGTGAGCTGCTGCTCCACGACTGATTTTACCGCTTAACAACCGAAGGGAGGGAGGCCTGAGATGATACAGCCCATCTCGGACGAAGATTTTCGCAAGCTGACAAATTTTATCAAGGCGCAGTACGGCATCACCTTGCAGCAGAAGCGCCAGCTTGTCACCAGCCGGCTGTCCTCCATGCTTACGGAGCAGGGGTACACCAGCTTTTCGGAGTTTGTGGCCCAGCTGCTGAAGGAGAGAGACCCCCAGAAGATCGAGCAGGTGCTCAACCGCCTTACCACCAACTACACTTTTTTCATGCGGGAGACCGAGCACTTTGACTTCTTTACCAAGGTGATTCTGCCTGAACTGGTGCGCAAGTACCAGAGCAAGAAGTCGCTGGCCATCTGGAGCGCCGGCTGCTCCAGCGGCGAGGAGCCCTATAACCTGTCCATGTACATCAAGGACTACCTGGGGATGCAGGCCAGCCAGTGGGACACCCGCATTCTGGCCACCGATATCTCTCAAAAGGCCCTGGCCAAGGCCAAGAAAGGGGTCTACGAGGTGCCGGACACGGTGCCCGAGTCCTGGCGGAAGAAGTACTTCAAAAAGATCGAGGGCAGCCGGTACGCCGTCTCCCCGGAGATTCGCAACAATGTGATCTTCCAGACCTTTAACCTGATGGACCCCATCAAATTCCGCACCAAGTTCGACGTTATTTTCTGCCGGAACGTCATGATCTACTTCGACCAGCCCACCAAGGACGCCCTGGTGCGCCGCTTCTACGACGCTACCGTCCCCGGCGGCTATCTGATGATCAGCCACTCGGAGAATCTCAGCAAGGACGCCCCGTATACAACGGTGGCCCCGTCCACCTTCCAGAAAAAATAACTGCCTCCTGGCCCGGTCCCCGGGTCAGGAGGGCTTGACCCTGCTGTTAAAGGAGCGAGTACCATGTGGCCATCCAACAAGAAAATTCGCGTCATGGTGGTGGACGATTCCATTCTGGCCCGCACCATGATTTCCAACGGACTGAACGCCTCCCCTCACATCGAGGTGGTGGCCACCAGCTTTAACGCCAAGGACGCCCGGGCCAAGGTGGACCAGGTGAAGCCCGATGTTATGACCCTGGACGTTGAGATGCCCGGGATGAACGGCATCGACTTTTTGAAGCAGCTGCTGCCCGTCGTCCCCCTGCCCGTTATTCTGGTGTCCTCCCTGGACCTGCGGGTGTTCGACGCCCTGTCCGCCGGCGCGGTGGACTTTGTCCGCAAGCCCGAGCCGGGAAAGAACGAGGAGTTTATTCGCGGCCTCACCCAGAAGGTGATTGCCGCCGCCGGGGCTCAAGTGCGCCCCAGGCCGGGGATTCCCACGCCTGCCGCCCCCAAGGCTGCCCCTGCCGGGACTGCCGGCGGCGTGCGGCTGCCCATCACCGGCAACAAGCCCGCCCTGCCCGCCCCCCCTCTGCTGGGCAACCGGCCCTCTCTGGACAACGTAATCATCGGCCTGGGGGCCTCCACCGGCGGCACCGAGGCCACTCTGGAGGTGATGAAGCGGCTGCCTGCCGACATCCCCGGGATGCTCATTGTCCAGCACATGCCCATCGGCTTTACCCAGATGTACGCCGACCGGCTCAACCGCCTGTGCCACATGGAGGTGCGTGAGGCCAAGAGCGGCGACGAGCTCCACCGGGGCCTGGCCCTGCTGGCCCCGGCGGACTTCCAGATGCGCATTGTCCGCTCCGGCTCCCGGTATACCGTATCCTGCCTCCCGGGGGACAAGGTCAGCGGTCACCGCCCGTCGGTGGACGCCCTGTTTTTCTCCATGGCGGAGCAGGTGAAATGCAAAATGGCCGGCATCATCATGACCGGCATGGGCCGGGACGGCGCCGACGGCCTTCTCAAAATGCGCCAGGCCGGGGCCTACACCATCGGCCAGGATAAGGAGTCCTCGGTGGTCTACGGCATGCCCATGGTGGCCTACAACATCGGTGCGGTCCAGATTCAGGGCTCCTGCGAGGATATCGCCGGGATTCTGCTCCGGCAGCTGCAAAAATGGTAAAAAACAGTCCCCCGGCTGCGGCCGGGGGACTGTTTCGCTTACTCGGAATAGGGCTTGCCGGTCTCGATGTACATGCCGCGCTCCGCGCTCCAGCCCACGTAGAAGTTCAGGGCCTTGCCCAGGTCGCGAAGCTTGAAATAGTTGGAGCCGTTGATTTTATACACCTCGGCGGTGATCTTCTGGCCGTCCACATAGATGGCGTCGTTGCTGGGGGAGGCAGTCTGGCCGCCTCCGCCGGCGGCCCCCGCCAGGTCGCCGGACTGCTTCTCATACCTCTGTCCGGTGGTGGCGGTGACGGCGTTCTTCGACCCGTCGTAGCCCACGGCAAACTGCTTTTCCGTCCCGTCCAGCAGGGCGGCCACGTCGCGGATTTTGAAGTAGTTGCTCCCCCCGATCTTATACACCGTGGGGTTGGCCGCCGCGCCGTTGACCTCCAGCTTGTCATTGGTGGGGGAGGCAGTCTCCCCTGCCGGCTGCTGGGGCTGGGACGGGGTGGTGGGCTGTGTGCTGTTGAAGTGGACGGTGGGGTTGATTTGGGCATAGTTCAACGCCTGTTCTCCGACATTCGCTTTCCACTGCGCTTTGGTGCCGGCATAATAAATATCGGTCAGACCGGTGCAACCCATGAACGCCCAACTATCAATAAAAGTGACACTGAGAGGGATGGTCATACTGGTCAGGCTGGTACAATCGCCAAACGCATAAGACCCTATTTCCGTGACGCCGGACGGGATAGTCACGCTGGTCAGTCCGCTCTTTGAAAATGTAAAGTCTTCAATTCGGGTGACGCCGGAAGGAATCACTACGCTTTTCAGGCTGGTACAGCCGGAAAATGCACTTTTTCCAATGCTGGTAACACTGCTGGGAATCGTGACATTGGTCAGGGCGGTACAGCCATAGAATACCTCCCAGTCAATTTCGCGAACACTGGAGGGAATGGTCACGATGGTCAGACTGGTACAGCCATAGAACAATCCTCTTTCAAGCTTAGTAATGCTGTTGGAAATAGACACGTTCTCCAGGCTGGTACAGCCAAGGAATACACTGGAACCCATTTGGGTGACGCTGTTGGGGATCGTCACATTGGTCAGGCTGGTACACCTACTGAACACACTGTATCCAATACTGGTGACACTGTTGGGAATCGTGACGCTGGTCAAGCCCGTACAGTCCTTAAACGAATAACTTTCAATCTCCGTTACGCCGTTTGGGATGGTGACGCTTTTCAGACTGACACAATCCTCAAACGCATTCGTGCCAATCTTGGTAATACCGCCCGGGACGGTGACCACGCTGTCCTCTCCGTAGTACTTCACCAGCGTGTCACCCTTGACCACAAAGTCACCCACCCATTCTTCGCCGGGGTTCACCGCCGCCGCAGGGACGGCCATCAGGCCCAGACACATCGCCAGGGCCAGCGCAAGGGATAGAATTTTCTTTCTCATTGCCTCTGTCTCCTTTTTCTAAATTGAACGCACTTATTGTTTCCTGAAAAGGAAACAATAGGACGTACGTCCTATTGTTTCCTGAAAAGGAAACAATAGGACGTACGTCCTGCCTTTATTCTACAACAAAATGCCCCGGGGCGCAAGGGCTTTGGGGGAAGAATCCCCCATAAAGCCCCTTTTGAAAGGGGCTGGCGCCGCCGCCGGCGGTGACTGAGGATTGCGTTTTGCAAAGCAAAACATACGAAGTAAACAAAGCTTCCGAAAACTCACTTGCTCCGCACATTTCGGCTTTGCCGAAATACAATCCTCAGTCAGCTTCGCTGACAGCTCCTTTCAAAAGGAGCCTTGTCCGCTGCGGCGGGGACGGCGGGATTTTTACTTTCCGCAGAAGTCCTTGGCGACCTCCACAATATGCTCCGCGGACAGGCCGAACTGCTTGAGCAGGGCGGCGGCGGGTCCGGAGTGGCCGAACTCGTCGTTGACGCCGATGCGGCGCACGGGGGTGGGGCACTTCTCGGCCAGCAGGGCGCAAACCGCCTCGCCCAGGCCGCCGATGATGCTGTGCTCCTCGCAGGTAATCACCTTGCCGCACTCCTTCGCGGCCTTCAGCACCAGCTCCTCGTCCAGAGGCTTGATGGTACACAGGTTAATCACCCGGGCGGAGATACCGGCCTCGGCCAGCACCTTGCCCGCTTCGATGGCCTCGTTGACCAGCAGGCCGTTGGCTATGATGGCCACGTCGCCCCCCTCCTGGAGGACCTCGCCCTTGCCGATCTCGAACTTAAAGGTGGCCTCGTCGTGGAACACAGGCACGGCCAGACGGCCAAAGCGCAGATAGACAGGGCCCTCATACTCATAGGCGGCTTTCACCGCGGCCCGGGCCTCCACGTCGTCAGCGGGGGACATGACCACCATGCCGGGGATGGAGCGCATCAGGGCAAAGTCCTCGCAGCACTGGTGGGAGGCGCCGTCCTCGCCCACGGAGATACCGCCGTGGGTGGCGCCGATCTTCACATTGAGGTGGGGGTAGCCGATGGAATTGCGCACCTGCTCAAAGGCCCGTCCGGCGGCGAACATGGCGAAGGAGGACGCAAAGGGCACCAGCCCCATGGTGGAGGCCCCGGCGGCCACGGCAATCATGTTGCCCTCGGCGATGCCGCAGTTGAAGTGCCGCTCGGGGAAGGCCTTCTTGAAGGTGCCCGTCTTGGTGGCCCCGGCCAGGTCGGCGTCGAAGACGATCAGGTCGTCATGCTCCGCGCCCAGGGCGGCCAGAGCGTTTCCGTAGCTGTCGCGGGTCGCGATCTTCTTCACTTCTGCCATCTTACATCCCCTCCACTTCTGCCAGCTGGGCTTTCAGCTCAGCCATGGCCTTCTCATACTCCTCGTCGTTGGGGGCCTTGCCGTGCCAGCCGGCCTGGTTCTCCATGTAGCTGACCCCCTTGCCCTTGGTGGTCTTCATCACGATGGCCGTAGGGACGCCCTTGGTCTCCCGCGCCTGGGCGAAGGCTGACTCGATCTGGTCGAAGTCGTGGCCGTCGATCTCCACCACGTTCCAGCCGAAGGCCTTCAGCTTTTCAGGGATGGGATAGGGGCTCATGACCTTGTCGACGGGGCCGTCGATTTGCAGTCCGTTGTTGTCGATAACAGCGCACAGGTTGTCCAGCCCATAGTGGTGGGCCAGCATGAAGGCCTCCCACACCTGACCCTCCTGAATCTCGCCGTCGCCCAGCAGAGCGTAGATCCGGCAGGTTTTTCCCTGGCGCCTGGCGGCCAGCGCCATACCGGCGGCGGCGGAGATACCCTGGCCCAGGGAGCCGGTGGACATGTCCACACCGGGGACGGTGTTCATGTTGGGGTGGCCCTGGAGGTAGCTGTCGATGTGGCGCAGGGTGGGCAGGTCGTCCACGGGGAAGAAGCCCCGCTCCGCCAGGGCGGCGTACAACCCGGGGGCGGTGTGGCCCTTGGACAGGACGAACCGGTCCCGCTCCTCCCACTTGGGGTTCTTGGGGTCAATGTTCATCTCTTTAAAATAGAGGTAGGTAAAAACGTCGGCGGCGGACAGGCTGCCGCCGGGGTGGCCGGCCTTGGCCCCATGGGTCCCTTCGATGACGCCCATGCGCACCTTGCAGGCCGTGGCCATCAGCTGCTTCTTCTCACTGGCTGTCATAATGCTCTCCTTCGATACGAAAATTTTTCTGGTTTTGCTGGGTTCTATTATAAATCAGCCGGCTGAAAAAAACAAGTGGGCCGGGTATAAAACGTGGTTTTAGTTTGGGTATATGATAAAACAGCGGGCCGGTTTCCCGGCCCGCCGCGCGCTTTATTTCTCCGCCTCACATTTATCGGTCGTGGTTACATGCGTGCTGATCACAACCTCTGCGTCTGCAATACCTTCTGAAACATCCACAGAGCTGTCTTTAAAAATGTCACCGTTGAAGAATATGCCACCGTTCAGATTGGTGTCCACATCTTCGCTGGTGACGGTATCGCTGCCAAATCTGTGATAGCTGCCGTCCGCTTTCACAATGCCCACTTCCTTCACCAGGGTCCACTTTTCAATGGTGCCGTCCACGGTGATGGTAATTCTGGTATCCTCGGTAAAGTCCTCAAAGACATAGTGTTGGTCCTGAGCCAGGGCGTCGGTGATGTCGGCCGCATCCTCGCCGTTGACCACCAGAATGGCCCTGCCGTCCCGATTCTCCACCTTGGCCTCGGGGGACTGCACCATTGAGAACGTCTCGCCGTCCTCGGTGGTCACGTCGGAGCGGTAGCGGTCCACCCGGACAATGGAGCCCAGATTGATCACAAACTCCTGGAACTCCTCCGGGGCGGCGGCGGCCACGCTGACCACCATCATAGCCATAGCGGCGGCACAGACCAGGGCGGTGCGCAGGGGGCGGAATTTCTTCTTGTTGGTTTTCTCAGTCATAGCGATAATCTCCTCAATTTTATCCTCGGGAGCTTCGATCTCCCGGCACGCTTCACGGTACAATTTCGGGTCGAACATAGACAGATTCCTCCTTCTTCTCCTCAGACAGCTCCTTCCGCAGCCTGGTCCGGGCCCGGAGCAGCCAGGTCTGCACTGTGGACACGTTGGCCTTCATGGCGGCGGCGGTCTCGGCCACGCTCAGCCCCTCATAGTAGTAGAGATAGACGGCCAAACGGTATTTGGGCTCCAGAGCCATCACCGCCTCCAGCACCTCGGCCCGGGCGGGGTCCTCCGGGGCGGCGGTCTCCCGCCACTCCTCCATAGGCACAGCGGTCCGCCGCCAGAAGGAGCGCAGCACGCGGCGACTCTCGTTCACCGCCACCCGCAGAATCCAGTGCTTCATGTGCTCCTCGCTCTCGAAGTCCTTTTTGCACTCGTACAGCCGTAAAAGCACCGTCTGCATCACGTCCTCGGCGTCGTGGGGGCTGCCCAGCGCGTGGTACGCCACCCGGTAGATGGTGTCCCCGTAGGTCCGAGCCGCCCGGGCGAATGCCTCGTCCGTCATCGCCGCTCACCTCCTTGGAAATCTGTTCTTGAAAGGCCTTTCACTATGTAATATCCATGAGCACAGGGTAAAATCTCAGAGTCCGGAAAAAATTTTTAGGCCCACCGCAGATGCGGTGGGCCTGTATTCATGACAGCAAAATCCGGTCGTTGTCCAGATCTTCGCCCACCCGGGCCTTGAACCGCTCCAACAGGTCGTTGACGGTCATATTTTTCCGCTCCTCTCCCTGGACGTCCAGGACGATCCGCCCGCTGTCCATCATCAGGGTACGGCTGCCCAGCTCCAGGGCCTGGTGCATGTTGTGGGTGACCATCATGGTGGTGATTTTGTGCTCCGCCACCACCTCCCGGGTGATTTTCAGCACCTTCTCCGCCGTGCCTGGGTCCAGGGCGGCGGTGTGCTCGTCCAGCAGGAGGATTTTCGGGGGCACCATGGTGGACATGAGCAGGGTCAGCGCCTGGCGCTGTCCGCCGGACAGCAGGCCCACCGGCTGCTTCATCCGGTCCTCCAGCCCCATGTCCAGCCGGGCCAGCTGGTCCCGGAAAAAGGCCCGGTCGGCCTTACCGGTGCGGCTGAAATAGGCGTGCTGGTGCTTGGCGGTGCGCAGATAGGCCAGGGCCAGATTTTCCTCAATGGTCATATGGGGGGCAGTGCCCTTCATGGGGTCCTGAAAGAGCCGGCCCAGCTGGCGGCTGCGCTGGTACTCGGGCTTGAAGGTAATGTCCTCCCCGTCCAGCACAATGGACCCCCGGTCCGGGAAAAATACCCCGGCAATGGCGTGGAACAGGGTGGACTTGCCCGCCCCGTTAGAGCCCACCACGGTGACGAAGTCCCCGGGGGCCAGGTGGAGCTTCACCCCGTCCAGCGCCTTCTTCTCGTTGACGGTGCCGGGGTTGAAGGTCTTGGCAATATCGTTCAGCTTCAGCATGGGGCGCCCTCCTTTCTCCGGGCCAGCTTCTGCCGCTGGAGGGCGATCAGCTTCCGCCCCTGGGGCATGGCGATGGCCACCGCCACAATGAGGGCGGACACCAGCTTAAAGCACTCGGTGGGCACGTTGGCCGCCAGGGCAACGGCGATGATGATGCGGTAGATACAGGAGCCCGCAATCACCCCCACAATCCGCAGGCCGATGGAGAACCGGCCGAACATGGTCTCCCCGATGATGAGGGAGGCCAGGGCCACCGTCACCATACCGGTGCCCAGGTTGATGTCGCAGCTCTTGTTCACCAGTCCGGTGAGACAGCCGGCCAGCCCGGTGAGGGAGTTGGCCACGCACAGCCCCACGGTGATGGTGAAGGCGGGGTTGATGGAGGAGGCCCGAACCATATCCGCGTTGTCCCCGGTGGCCCGGATGGACAGGCCCAGCCGGGTGCGGAAGAACAGGGCCGTCAGCACCGCCACAACCGCCAGGATGGCCGACAGCACGATCAGGGTACTCCATCCCGTCCAGAACTCATTCCCGCTCAGTCCCTTGGTCAGGGACAGAAGGGTGTCCGTTCCAAAGATGGACAGGTTGGAGGACCAGCCCATCACCGCCAGATTGACGGTATACAGCCCCGTGTTGACGATAATACCGGCCAGGATGCTCTCCACCCCCAGCTTGGTCTGGAGGAAGGCGGTCACAAAGCCGGACAGCACCCCCGCCAGCATGGCGGCGGGGAGGGCCAGGAAGGGGTGGCCCGCCAGGGTGACGATGGCCCCCACAGCGAAGCCCAGGGTGTAGCAACCGTCGGTGGACAGGTCAGCGATGTTCAGAATGGAGAAGCTGATGAACAGGGCCAGGGCCACCAGGGAGTAGATGGCCCCCATCTCCAGGGCGGTCCGCAGGGTTACGACGGATAACAGCATGGTATTGCCTCCTAGAAAGTTTTGCTGGAGCCCCCCCTCAGTCAGCCTGCGGCTGACAGCTCCCCCATAAAGTGGGAGCCAGGGGAGGGCGCCCCAAAGCCTCCCCCTTTATGGGGGAGGTGGCATTTGCGGAGCAAATGACGGAGGGTGGGCGGGAATCAGAAGCCCTGCTTGGTCGTCGTCTCAATGACGTTGATGCCCAGCGTGGAGAAGGCGGACTTGAGCTGGTCCAGGTCCATGCCGATGGCGGCGCAGGTCTCGGTGTTGATGACGGCGTTCTCGGCGGTCATGATCTGCACCGGGGTGGCGGCGGGGTCAGCGCCGTTGACCAGCAGGTCGGCCACCATCTTTGCGGTGGCCTGGCCCAGCTGGACATAGTCCACGCCGTAGCCGCAGAAAGCGCCGTTGAGGGCGAAGGAGTCGGCGCCGCCGTAGTGGGGAACCTTGGCGTCCTGGAGCTTCTCAAAGATGGCCAGCTCGGCGCTCTGGACGGTGTTGTCGGTGGGGGTAAAGATGGCGTCCACCTTGGCGGCCACCAGGGCGTCCACCGCGGAGCTGATCTCGTTGGTGTTGGTGCCTGTCTTCTCCTCCACGGCGATGCCCTTGGCGGCCAGGTAAGCCTTGGCCTCCTCCACCGGCTTAGCGGAGGAGCTCTCCGACTTGGAGTACAGCAGGCCCACCTTCTGGATATCCGGGTTGGCGGCCAGCATCAGCTCCATCACCATCTCGGTGTTCAGGGCGTCGCTGGTGCCGGTGGCCTTGCCGCCGGGGGCGTTCAGGTCGGCCACAATGCCGTCCTTAATGGGGTCGGAGACGGCGGAGAAAACAATGGGGATGTCGGTGTCCTCCACGGCGGCCAGCATGGACTGGACCGCGGGGGTGGCGATGGGAACGATCACGTCCACGTCGTTGGCAATCATCTGAGCGCCGATCTGCTGGAGAATGGTGCCGTCCCCCTGGCCGTTGGCGGAGTAGTCGGCGTAGTGGAAGGTGACCCCCAGCTCCTTGCCCAGCACATCCAGCTCCGCCTGGAGGCTGGACTCGATCTGGTCCAGAGAGGCGTGGTCCATAAACTTCACGATACCCACCTTGTAGGTCTTCTCGTGGACAGGCTGCTGGGCGCCCGAGCCGCTACCCTGGGTGCCGCTGCCGGGATTGGGCTTGCCCATGTCTCCGCCGCCGCAGGCGGCCAGGGAGAGGGTCATGGCCAGAGACAGGGCCAGGGTCATCAGCTTCTTCATAGTATTGGTCTTTTTCATGTTGGGTTCCTCCAAATTTTTAGATTTAGGCGGCAGATGAGGGGGCCGTGCCAGGGTCCCTTTTGTTGGAGTATAAAAAAACAGCCCCTTATCCCACATGGGACAAGAGCTGCACTCCTGCGATACCACCCAAATTGACGTCTTGGAAAACGTCCGCTCGCTTCACGCGCCATCACGCGTGCCCGATGGATAACGGGTGGGTCCCCGTCGGCATCTACTCAGGTTACCCCGTTCAAGCCGCCCTCGAAAGTCCATTCGCCCGGCCGCGCCCCGCTCCGATTCCACCACCCGGAGCTCTCTGAAAGGTTTGCTGTGCCGGCTACTACTCTTTCTCAAAGGTTTACTGCTGTTTGGTTGTTGTGGTTATTATAGCGGCTCCTCCCCCGCTTGTCAAGCCCCAAATTTTAATCCGCTAAAGAAAATTTTTCAGGGCCTGCCTGGAACGGCAGGCCCTGACGGATTTTTAGAGTGCGGAATACCCGAATTTGTCCACCACCGCGTCCAGCTCCTGCTTATCCCGGCACATGGGACACTCCTCCGGCAGGTAGCTGGCGTAGCCGGGCAGATCGTTGGTGTCGAACAGGGAGGTGATGGAGACGCCGTCGATCTCCTTCAGGTGGCTGTAGATGGCGGCAATGCCCACCACGCTGCCGTTGTAGTACTCGATGCACTCGATGCCCTTGCGCACCGTGCCGCCGGTGGTGACGGAGGCCAGCAGCAGCAGGATATTTTTCCCCTCCAGCATGGGCCGGGCGTTGTCCCGGAAAATCAGCTTGCCATTGGTGCCCAGGTGCTCCCGCAGGACGTAAATCTCCCGGCCCGCGTTGATGGAGCGGAAACCGCCCTGGGTCAGCTTCTGGGCCAGACAGGTGCCGATCACCCGGGTGCCGTCCATGCAGAGGATGGTGTCCACCATCAGGTGCTGGGTCAGGCGCTGGGCCAGCTGCTGGGCCGCCGCCTCGGCGTCGCGGATACAGGACTGCTGGCTGGTCACATCGACAAAGTAATTTGTATGGCTGTTGCGGGTGGCAAAATGGCCCTGCGCCACGTTAAGGGACACATCGCCTACGCAAACAGGAATCTTAAAAAACCTGGGCTCCATCGCTATTCCTCCTTTTCCTTCTTACATGGGTCATCTGGTTCTTCTTAAATATACCATATTTTTCCCGTTCTGTCCAGCTATTTTTGTAAATAATCACGAACACTATTTTTCTCCAAAAATATCTGCCTTGTAAAGCCGCCTGAAATCGTATATAATACAGATATAAAAGTGCAGAAACGGAGGTAAATTTATGGAGGTAGTCCGAAAATATGTTGATTCACAAAATCTGATGTCCATTCTTTCCCTGCCCGAAACCTTCCGAAACCGAAAGCTGGAAATCATTATCCACCCGGTAGAAGAACAGGCCCCTGATACACAAAAACAAGACATTTCCCTCATTGTGCAATCCCTGATTGGCTCCATTCCCCACACCGATTTAACCTTGGCGGAGCTTCGAGAGGAGCGGCTTGGAAAATATGAAACTGCTAATTGATACCAATGTTGTACTGGACCTTCTCCTGAAACGCGAGCCATTTTATCAGGAGGCGGCAGAAGTCCTAAAGCTGGCTCAGCGGGACGGGATTCAGGAATACGTTTCCGTTTCTGCCATCACAGATATTTACTACATCGCCCACAAAATGCTTCGGGACAGCGCAGCTGTCAGAGCACTTTTGCAGAAGCTCCTTATGGTAGTGTCGGTCGCAGCAGTTTCTCAGCGCGAGATTTTTCATGCCTTGGAGCTGGCCTGGGGTGATTTTGAAGATTGTGTTCAATATTCTGTCGCTTTTACCAACGAGATGGATGGACTTGTAACAAGAAATCCCGGCGACTATAAAGAGTCCAAGCTCCCCGTTTGGCAACCCTCCCAGCTTTTGCAGCAGTTTTCTGCTGGAAATCAATAACCCAGGTACGTCAAGCGCACCTGGGTTATTGCATTTGCTTCAGCTCAACGCCGCAACGCCCGCCCTCAAATAGGACAGATAAAATACCAGCGCGGCAATACTCACAACAAGATTGCCCAGCACCAGCACAATGCTCAGCCCTGGCGCCGCAAAAAGCGTCACTGCGGTCAGTATCCCGGCAACCACGCCGGCGACGGCGGAAATCAGCTGCCACCTCTAGGCCTTATCGCCCATAGCTACCTCCATCAGGCACCCACGCTCCCGCAGGAAGCTGTTTGTCCCGCGAATGACAAAATACACCTCAAGCAGAGTACATATCGTATTGGCTATAGACATAAAGTTGGCAAACGCAGAGTCCCCGCGGGAAAACAGGTTGAAAACAATTCCAAGCACGCAGGCAATCAGAGCGTTCATGTAGTCCCCGTGCTCATTGCGCAGCTTCACCAGCCCCACCAGGCAGACAACACCTCCAATGATTATCATAAGTGATGTCAAAATTACCAGAAAGGGCATCAGCAAGGCAAGCAGCGTGCACAGAGCAGCAGCAATGATAATGATATTACCCACATACATCAGGTTCAGGCCCTCGCTGATTTTTCTCGTATCGCTCAAAGTCTTCCCTCCCGCATTTCAAAAATTCAGAAAAAGGACGGGCCGGAGCCCGTCCTTTTATGGCGTTATATCTTACTCGTTGATGCCGATAACCACGCCGGAGCCGACGGTGCGGCCGCCCTCACGGATGGCGAAACGCAGGCCGTTCTCGATGGCGATGGGGGTGATCAGCTCCACGTCCATGTCCACGTTGTCGCCGGGCATGCACATCTCGGTGCCCTCGGGCAGAGTGATGATGCCGGTCACGTCGGTGGTACGGAAGTAGAACTGGGGCCGGTAGTTGTTGAAGAAGGGGGTGTGACGGCCGCCCTCGTCCTTGGACAGGACGTAAACCTGGCCCTTGAACTTGGTGTGGGGGTGAATGGAGCCGGGCTTGCACAGCACCTGGCCGCGCTCGATGTCGGTCTTGGCGATACCGCGCAGCAGGCAGCCGGCGTTGTCACCGGCCTCGATGAAGTCCAGAGTCTTGCGGAACATCTCCATGGAGGTGACGACGGTGGACTTCTTCTCCTCCTGCAGGCCCACGATGTCGACGGTCTCGCCGGCCTTCAGCTGGCCACGCTCCACACGGCCGGTAGCCACGGTGCCGCGGCCGGAAATGGTGAACACGTCCTCAACAGGCATAAGGAAGGGCATAGAGTCGTCGCGGGGGGGATTGGGGATATAGCTGTCAACGGCGTCCATCAGCTCCTTGATGCAGGCGAAGTCGGGGTCGTTCACGTCGCCGGACTCGCAGGTCAGGGCGTTCAGAGCGGAACCCTTGATGATGGGAATGTCGTCGCCGGGGAACTCATAGAAGGACAGGATCTCGCGCACGTCCATCTCCACCAGCTCCAGCAGCTCCTCGTCGTCCATCTGGTCGCACTTGTTCAGGAAGACCACGATGGCGGGCACGCCCACCTGGCGGGCCAGCAGGATGTGCTCCTTGGTCTGGGCCATAACGCCGTCGGTGGCGGAGATAACCAGAATAGCGCCGTCCATCTGAGCAGCACCGGTGATCATGTTCTTAATATAGTCGGCGTGGCCCGGGCAGTCGACGTGGGCATAGTGCCGGGCGTCGGTCTCATACTCCACGTGGGCGGTGTTGATGGTGATGCCGCGCTCGCGCTCCTCGGGAGCCTTGTCGATGCTGGAGTAGTCCTCGTACTGGGCCTGGCCCTTCAGGGCCAGATACTTGGTGATGGCGGCGGTCAGGGTGGTCTTGCCGTGGTCAACGTGACCGATGGTGCCGATGTTTACATGGGGCTTGGTACGCTCGAATTTTGCCTTAGCCATTGGATGTTTCCTCCTTATATTACAGTTATACTTTTGGGGGTCGGATGGGCTGCGGACGTATTGTGGATATTCTATCCTATTTTGTCCATAATTGCAACCCTATTTTTTAGTCCTGATTGCGGCCCCGCTCGGCCACGATCTTCTCGGCGATGTTCTTGGGAATCTGCACGTAGCTGTGGGGCTCCATGGAATACTGGCCCCGGCCCTGAGTGGAGGACCGCAGGTCGGTGGCGTAGCCAAACATGTTGGCCAGAGGCACCAAGCTGTCCACCTGGGTGGCGCCGGTGCGGTTCTCCTGACCCTGGATCTGTCCGCGGCGGCTGTTCAGGTCGCCGATGACGTTGCCCAGGTAGTCGTCGGGCACGATAACGCTCACCTTCATAATGGGCTCCAGCAGCACGGGACCGGCCTTGCGGCAGGCCTCCTTGAAGGCCATGGAACCGGCGATCTTGAACGCCATTTCAGAGGAGTCCACCTCGTGGAAGGAGCCGTCGTACAGGGTGACCTTCACGTCCACCACGGGGTAGCCGGCCAGCACACCGGCCTGCATAGCCCCCTGGATGCCCTGGTCCACGGCGGGGATATACTCCTTGGGAATCGCGCCGCCCACGATGGCGTTCTCGAACACATAGCCCGCGCCGGACTCGTTGGGCTCCACGCGAATCTTGACGTGGCCGTACTGGCCCTTGCCGCCGGACTGGCGGGCATACTTGGTGTCCTGCTCCACCTGCTTGGTGATGGTCTCTTTGTAGGCCACCTGGGGCGCGCCCACGTTGGCCTCCACCTTGTACTCACGGAGCAGACGGTCCACGATAATCTCCAGATGGAGCTCGCCCATGCCGGCGATGATGGTCTGGCCGGTCTCCTCGTCGGTGTAGGTCTTAAAGGTGGGGTCCTCCTCGGCCAGCTTCATCAGGGCAATGCCCATCTTCTCCTGGCCGGCCTTGGTCTTGGGCTCGATGGCCACCCGGATGACCGGCTCGGGGAACTCCATGGACTCCAGAATAATGGGGTGCTTCTCGTCACAGAGGGTGTCGCCGGTGGTGGAGTTCTTCAGACCGATGACGGCGGCGATGTCGCCGGAGTAGACGGTCTCGATGTCCTCCCGGTGGTTGGCGTGCATCTGGAGGATGCGGCCGATGCGCTCCTTCTGCTTCTTGGTGCTGTTCAGCACGGAGGTGCCGGTGTTCAGCATACCGGAATACACCCGGACGAAGGACAGACGGCCCACATAGGGGTCGGTGGCAATTTTGAAGGCCAGCGCGGAGAAGGGGGCGTTGTCGTCGGCGGGGCGCTCGTCCTCCTCCTCGGTGTCAGGGTTGACGCCCTGGATGGCGGGGATATCCAGGGGGGAGGGCATATAGTCCACAATGGCGTCCAGCAGCTTCTGGACCCCCTTGTTCTTGTAGGACGTGCCGCACACCACGGGGACGATCAGGTTGTCGATGGTGCCCTTGCGCAGGGCCTTGCGGATCATCTCCTCGGGCACAGGCTGCTCGTCCAGCACCATCATCATGATCTCCTCGTCAATGTCGGAGACCGCGTCCAGCAGCTTGGTGCGGTACTCCTGGGCCTTCTCGGCCATGTCGGCGGGGATCTCCTCCACCCGCATGTCCTTGCCCAGGTCGTCATAGTAGATATCGGCCTTCATCTCCACCAGGTCGATGATTCCCTTAAAGGTCTCCTCAGAGCCGATGGGCAGCTGGATGGGCACAGCGTTGCACTTCAGCCGGTCGTGGATCATATCCAGCACGTGGTAGAAGTCGGCGCCCATAATGTCCATCTTGTTGACATAGATCATCCGGGGGACCTTGTAGTGGTCGGCCTGACGCCAGACGGTCTCGGACTGGGGCTCCACGCCGCCCTTGGCGCACATAACGGTAACAGAGCCGTCCAGCACGCGCAGGGAGCGCTCCACCTCAACGGTGAAGTCCACGTGGCCCGGGGTGTCGATAATGTTGATCCGGGTCTGGGGGAACTGAGTTTTGGTGCCCGTCCAATAGCAGGTGGTGGCGGCGGAGGTGATGGTAATGCCGCGCTCCTGCTCCTGGGCCATCCAGTCCATGGTGGCGGTGCCCTCGTGGGTCTCGCCGATCTTGTAGTTGACGCCGGTGTAGTAAAGAATACGCTCGGTGGTGGTCGTCTTGCCCGCGTCAATGTGGGCCATGATGCCAATGTTCCGGGTATTCTCCAGAGATACTTTTCTAGGCATACTGTTTGTGCTCCTTCGTTACCAGCGGTAGTGAGCAAACGCCTTGTTGGACTCAGCCATCTTGTGGGTGTCCTCGCGCTTCTTCACGGCGGAGCCGGTGTTGTTGGCCGCGTCCATAATCTCGCCGGCCAGCCGCTCCTTCATGGTCTTCTCGCCCCGGTTGCGGGCGTAGGTGGTCAGCCAGCGCAGACCCAGGGTCTGCCGGCGCTCGGGCCGGACCTCGATAGGCACCTGATAGGTGGCGCCGCCCACGCGGCGGGCCTTGACCTCCAGGGAAGGCATGATGTTCTCAAGAGCCTGGGTGTAAACCTCCATGGGTTCCTTGCCAGTCTTGTCCTTGATGATCTCGAAGGCGCCGTAGACAACCTTCTGCGCCACGCCCTTCTTGCCATCCAGCATGATGCTGTTGGTGAGCTTGGTAACCAGGACGGAGTTGTAAAGCGGGTCGGGTAAAATCTCCCGCTTGGGTACATTTCCTCTTCTGGGCACTTTGCTTCCCTCCTTCTTAAATAATAGAAATCATAGGTACTCGTACCCCAAACGGCGCGCCGTTTGGACTGCGTGTAATGCCTGTCCGAGGTCTACCCATATATGGTAAACGCCCGGCAAGGCTTGTCTGCCTTGCGCAAACGCACAATGCAAATTCATCGGACCGGCGGGGATCACTTCTTGCCGGCCTTGGGGCGCTTGGCGCCGTACTTGGAGCGGGCCTGCATACGGCCGGAGACGCCCTGGGTGTCCAGAGTGCCGCGGATGATGTGGTAACGCACGCCGGGCAGGTCCTTCACACGGCCGCCGCGGATCATCACCACGCTGTGCTCCTGAAGATTGTGGCCCACGCCGGGGATATAGGCGGTGACCTCCATCCCGTTGGTCAGCTTCACACGGGCGATCTTACGAAGGGCCGAGTTGGGCTTCTTGGGGGTGGAAGTACGCACGGCGGTGCAGACGCCTCTCTTCTGGGGGGAGGGCAGGTCGGTGCTCCGGTTCTTCAGGGTGTTCAGACCGTGCTGAAGAGCGGGGGAGGTGGACTTGTACGCCGCCATCGTGCGGCCCTTGCGCACCAGCTGGTTAAAAGTAGGCATGAATGGGTTTCCTCCTTTCCTCAATTCTGCCCCGTTTTGGGGCGTAATCTATATTTTAACAAATTTGGGAATTTTTATCCCTCTTTTGTTAAAACCGAAAACCTTCGTCCCGCCCGCAGGCGGCAAGCCTCCTTTTGAAAGGAGGTGCCCCAGTTCGCAAACTGGGGCGGAGGATTGATTTCGCCGCAGGCGAAATGTGCGAAGCAAGCAAGGTTTGCATAAACCTGATTTACTTCGTATGTTTTGCTTCGCAAAACGCAATCCTCAGTCAGCCTGCGGCTGACAGCCCCTTTCAAAAGGGGCCTTTTTTCCGGGCCAACATCATTTCAGCAGCACCGCCACCGCGGCCCCCACGGCGATGCCGCAGGACGTGCCCAGCTCCTTCATGGAGGGCACCTGGACCACCGGCACCTGCCGGTTCACCGCCTCCTGCACCAGGGGCTGGAGCAGGCGGGGGTCGGCGTCCACGGCGATATACAGCCGGGAGGCCCGACCGTCCCGCAGGGCCCGTTTGGCCTGCTTGGCCCCCACAACCTTGTTGGGGCCGGATAATTCCTGAATCATTTCGGCGCTCCCTCCCTCCCCTTTCGGGGAATTTCATCGGGTAAAAGGGCGCAATGCCCCTACCGCCACGAAACGGTATTATACCATTTCGCTGTCCTCGCGTCAAGGACATTTTCAGCGAAACTTTTCAAAAAAAATCTCAAATTTGTGCAACTCTGCGGCCTGGTTTTCGTCTATAATGGTAACCATACAAAAAGGAGGACTCTTTATGAAACGAACCATTTCCCTTCTCCTGGCCGCCGCCCTGGGCCTCGGCCTGCTGTCCGGCTGCGCCCAGGCCTCCGCCGCCAAGGAGCTCACCGCCGAACCAATCAAGCTCACCGACGCCGACATGATGGCCCACGCTCTGGAGGTCCAGACTGTCCACGCCGCCCTGACCGATTTCGGCCTGGACCTACTGCAAAAATCCCGAGACAAGGAAAAGAAAGCCACTTTGGTCTCCCCTCTCTCCGTAGCTCTCGCCCTGTCCATGACGGCCAACGGGGCGGAGGGGGACACCCTGGCCCAATTCCAGGAAGTTCTGGGGGATGGCGCCAGCATTGAGGCCATCAACGTGGCCTGCCGGGCCCTGACGGTTGTCTATCGCAACCTGGGCGGCTCCACCCAATGCTCCATCGCCAACAGCCTGTGGGTGGACCCGGACGGGCAGATCAAGGACGACTTTATCGGCACGTGCCGGGGAGTATTTGACGCCCAGGTCTTCCAGGGGGAGCTGTCCGCCCCCGGGATTGTGGGCGATCTGAACGGCTGGGTATCGGAGCACACCAGCAAAATGATCCCCAAGATCATCGACCAGCCCTTCCCGGAGGAGACCGCCTGCCTGCTGGTGAACGCCCTGTACCTGAAAAACAGCTGGCTCAGCGAGTTCAGCCCCAACGCCACCCACGAACGGGCGTTCCATCATGAAGGCGGCTCCGACAGCCGGATGGACTTCCTGTCCAAGCATGACGCCACCCTGTCCTACCTCCAGGGCAAGGGGGCCCAGGGGGTGGTCCTGCCCTACGACGACGGTCGGTTGGCCTTTGTGGCAATTTTGCCCGATTTGTACCCGGACTCCCCCGATTTGGGTCAGTGGCTGAACAATCTGGAGGGAAACAGCTTATCCCAGCTGATCATCAACAGAGAGGACGCCCTGTTTTTGAGCTTTGCCATGCCGAAATTCTCAGCGGAGTGGAAGGGCAATCTGGAGGACATTCTGCCCCTGCTGGGACTGGAGGACGCCTTTGTCAACGGCACCGCCGATTTCTCCAACCTAGGGGACAACCCGGAGGGTTACTTTATCAACCAGGTAATTCACGCCACGAAAATTGAGGTCAACGAGAAGGGCACCGAGGCAGCCGCCGCTACGGTGGTGGACGCGCCCGCCGGTTCCGCCCCGCCCCAGGAGGGAATCACCCTCATTCTGGACCGGCCCTTTCTCTACGGCATCGTAGACCTGTACACCGGCGTACCCCTGTTCCTTGGGACCTATGAATAAATTTCACTGGCATGGGCATAGTATGGGAACCAATATTCAAAGGAGGTATCCCATATGCAAGTCCATGTCAACGGCAACTGCATCGGCTGCGGCCTGTGCGCCAGCACCTGCCCCGACGAATTTTTCCTCACCGACGGCGGCACCGCCGCCGCCGTCTCTCCGGAGGTGGGCCCCGACCTGGCCGACCAGGTCCAGGCCGCCGCCGACGGCTGCCCGGTGAGCGCCATCGAGGTGCGATAGAACGCAAAAAGGCCCCCTTGTTAAAGGGGGCTGGCACCGCCGCAGGCGGTGACTGGGGGATTCCGGTTCATCGAAAACTTTCCTGTAAACGGAATCCCCCCGCCGCTTCGCGGCCCTCCCCCCTTTGACAAGGGGGGCATTTTATTATGTACTTATTCCTTCTCCTGCTCCGGCTCCGGGCTCAGCTTCTCCACCAGGGCCCACTCCACCCGGCGGTCGCACAGCTCCTCCACCTGGATGCGCAGGCCCAGGGCCTCCACCACCGGGCGGCTGCCGTCCTCGGGGATGACAGACAGCTGGGAGAACACCAGGCCCCCCAGGGTGTCGTAATCCCGCTCCTCGTCCTCCGGCAGAGAAAACTCCATGGCCTCGGCCAGTTCCTCCAGGTCGGCGGAGCCGGACACCCGCCAGCGTCCCCCCTCCAGCTGGATAATCTCCTGCTCCTCCTGGGGGTCGAACTCGTCGTAGATGTTGCCCACCAGCTCCTCCAGCAGGTCCTCCAGCGTCACCAGGCCGCTGGTGCCGCCGTACTCGTCCACCACCAGAGCCATGTGGGTCTTCTTGCCCTGCATATCCCGAAAGAGCACGTCCGCCGCCACCGTCTCGGGGACAAAGTAGGCCGGGCGGAGCAGCTCCTTCAGAGGCAGAGGGGCGCTCTGATGGAAGTTAAGCAGGTAGTCCCGGGTGGACAGGATACCCAGGATATCGTCGGCGTCCTCGCCGTACACCGGGAAGCGGGACAGGCCGGACTGCCGGATGACCTCCAGAATCTCCTCCTCCTCGGCCTCCACCGAGAGGGTGGCCATGTCGGTGCGGTGAACCATCACGTCCCGGGCGGTGGTGTTGTCAAACTCAAAGACGTTTTCGATAAACTCCTTCTCGTTGCTCTGGATGGCGCCCGATTCCTCGCCCTCCTCCACCATGGCCCGGATGTTGTCCTCTGACACCTGGTCCTTTCGGTGCAGCAGCGCCAGAATGGGCCGCCACAGCAGCTGCACAACATTTACACATAAACTGACGGAAAACAGTATCAGCCATATATGGCCGTCGTCCACGGGGATGACCTCCTTTTAACTCGCAAAAACTATACTGGTACTTCTGCATCATAGCACATAATCCCAGCCATGACAAGGGGGAATGTACCACGCTTGTCTCATAAATTTAGGAAAGCTGCCGCATGTAGGGCAAGGGCTCTGCCCTTGCCTTTCCTATCATGTTTTATCCCCTTACGGGGATAGGCAGGGGTAGAACCCCTGCCCTACAGGACGTACCGGCCGGCATTTCCAGAGGCTTTCCATATTTATGAAACGGGCGTGGGAAATATAAATTTTGGGGGTGCAAAAGCTCCGAAAAGTATGCTATACTCTCTATCGACCGAAACCCTTTTGGTGCGGAGCTGGCGGGCTCCGGGAGAGAGGAGGGGCTTTTTATGCCGCAGCTGTCCAAGCCGGCCAGGGTAAGCCTGACCAACGCGACCCTTTTTGTCAAGTGGCTGCTGTATTCCTGCCTGATCGGCGTAATCGTGGGCCTGGTGGCGGTGGCCTTCCATCTGGGCATCGAGCTGGCCGCCGAGCTGCGGGGGGAGCACCCCGGGATCATCTGGCTGCTGCCCCTGGCCGGGCCGGCCATCGTGCTGCTGTACCGGGTGTGCGGCATGGAGAAGGACCGGGGCACCAACCTGGTGCTGGTGGCCGTGCGGGACGCGGAGCGCCTGAAGCTGCGCACCGCCCCCCTCATCTTCCTGTCCACCATCCTCACCCACCTGGCGGGGGGCTCGGCCGGACGGGAGGGGGCCGCCCTCCAGCTGGGCGCCTCCCTGTCCGCCTATCTGGGCCGGCTCCTGCGGCTGGACGAGAAGGACAAACGGATTGTGATGATGTGCGGCATGGCCGCCGCCTTCTCCGCCCTGTTCGGTACCCCCATCACCGCCGCCGTCTTCGCCATGGAGGTGGTCACGGTGGGCCGGATGTACTACGCCGCCATGGTGCCCTGCATGCTGTCCTCCTATGCGTCGGCCCTGGTGGCCCACGGCTTCGACCTACACAACGTCCACGGCTACCCGGTCCACGACGCCCTGGGGCTGGCGCCGCTGCCCGTCCTCCAGGCGGCCCTTCTGGGGGTGCTGTGCGCCCTGCTGTCCATCTTCTTCTGCACCGTTATGCACGCCGCCCCCAGGCTCTATGCCAGGTACCTCCCCGACCCCCTGCTCCGGGGGCTGGCAGGGGGCGTTCTGGTGCTGGCCCTCACCCTGCTGGTGGGGGAACAGACCTACAACGGCGCGGGGGACGGGGTCATCCGCAGTATGCTGGCCGGGGAGACCATCCCGGAGGCCTTCCTGCTGAAAATCCTCTTTACCGCCCTCACTTTGGGGGCGGGCTTCCGGGGTGGCGAGATCGTTCCCGTGCTGTTCACCGGCTGCGCCTTCGGCACCTGGGCGGGACCCCTGCTGGGCCTGCCCCACGGCTTCTCCGGGGCGCTGGGGATGGCGGCCGTCTTCTGCGGGGCCACCAACTGCCCCCTCAGCTCCATCCTGCTGGCCTTCGAGCTTTTTGGCGGGGAGGGCCTGCCCCTGTACGCCCTGTGCTGCGGGGTGTCCTACATGCTGTCCGGCTACTACGGGCTGTACAGCGAGCAAAAGATCATCTACTCCAAATTCAGCCCGGAGTGGATCGACAAGAAGACCCATTGACCCAGGGGCCTGCGCCCCCCATAACAGACAATGTAAAGGAGAAAAAATTATGACCACCTTCTATCACTACAACTTCAACGTGCTGGACCTGGACCGCAGCCTGGCCTTCTACCGGGAGGCGCTGAAGCTCTCCCCGGTGCGGGAGAAGGAGGCCGACGACGGCTCCTTCAAGCTGGTCTTCCTGGGGGACGAGGCCGGCTCCCCCTTCCAGCTGGAGCTGACCTGGCTCCGGGACCGGAAGGAGCCCTACAACCTGGGGGAGTGCGAGTTCCACCTCGCCTTCCGCACCGACGAATACGACGCCCTCCACGCCCGGCACCAGGCCATGGGCTGCATCTGCTTTGAGAACCCCGCCATGGGCATCTACTTCATCTCCGACCCCGACGGCTACTGGATCGAGATTGTCCCGGAGACGCGCTGATGGCCCGGGGCGATCGTAATATGGGGTGGCCCGGCTTCTTCCGGGTGTTCACCGTGCTGTGCGCCATGATGCTGCTGCTGGCCCAGAGCGGACAGCAGCAGGTGGCGGCGGGCTCCGGGGCCTGGCAGGTGCTGTCGGTCTACGAGGGTCTCACCTGCTGGGCCGTCCCCGCCCTGTTCATGCTGTGGGGGATGCTCGCTCTGGAGGAGGGCCGCCCCCAGGTATCGGCCAGCCTGCTGGGGCTGGCGCTGCCCACCTTCTGCCTGCTGGTGTTCTGGGGGGCGGTATACGCCGTGGTGTCCCATCTGCTGGGGGGCGGCCTCCTGTCCTGGCGCGGGGTGTGGGCCGCCCTGGTGTCCGCCGCCAAGGGGAACACCTACTTTCACCTGTGGGTGCTCTACCCCCTTATCGGGCTGTATCTGGTCCACCCGGTGCTCCACCGGTTCACCGCCTCGGCCAGTCGGGGGGAGATGCGGTATTTCCTGGAGCTGTGCCTCCTCTTTGCCTCCCTCCTGCCCCTGTGGACCGCCCTGCGCCCCGAGAGCGCCGTCGCCGCCCAGCTGGAGCGGCTGCGGGTCCACCTGGTGCTGGGCTGGGTGGGGTGCTATGTGGGGGGCTGGTATCTGCGGCACTACACCATCAGCCGCCTGGCCGAATACCTTCTGTACATACTGGGTATTCTGGGGCTGGCAGTCACCGTGATGTCCCCTGCCGGCCTGGATCCCGCCCTCCTGCGGCAGTACACCGCCCCCAACGTCACCTTCGCGGCCGCCGCCTTCTGCGCCCTGTTCCGCTATGTGCTGGGCATCAGTGAGGAGCGGTCCCGCCGACGGGCGGTGAACGAAATCGGGGCCTACGCCTTTGGCATCTACCTGATCTATCCCCTGTGGGCGCTGGTGTTCCAATGGTTCGGGGTCTCCCTGCTGGCCCCCTCCCCGGTGGTGGCCGTTCCCCTGTTCGCGCTGGTGTTCTTCCTCCTCTCCCTCCCCCTCGCCTGGCTGGTCAGCCTGATCCCCGGAGTGGGACCCAAGCTGACCTGAAACGTAAAAAGCCCGGAACCGCTCACGGTTCCGGGCTTTGTCGCTTACAGTGCCTCTTTCAGCGCCTGGGCCATCTGGTCCGGACAGGAGGTAGGTTTTGCGCCGCAGCGGATGCCCTCCATACGCTGGATGGCCTCCTCCACCTTCATCCCCTTGAGCAGGGAGGACAGCCCCTGCAAATTGCCGTCGCAGCCTCCCTCCACCTGGATGCTCTGAATCACACCCTCCTCCACTTCAATCTGGAAGTGCCGGGAGCAGGTGCCCCGGGGGGTATACTGAATGGTCATGATGACGCCGCCTTTCTAACAAAATGAACCAGCCTTCGACAGATTGCGACATCCTTCGCCATCCCCCAGGCGGTATAATGGGAATTATAGCAAATTCTGACAAAAAAGGCAACCCTTACTGGGCCGATCTGCGCCGGTTCAGTCGAATACGGTCGGCAATCATGGCGATAAATTCGCTGTTGGTGGGCTTTCCCTTGGCATTGGACACGGTGTAGCCAAAGTATTTTTGCAGGGTCTCCAGGTCGCCCCGGTCCCAAGCCACCTCGATGGCGTGGCGGATGGCCCGCTCCACCCGGCTGGGGGTGGTGTTGAACCGCTTGGCCACCTCGGGGTAGAGCACCTTGGTCACCGCGTTGATCACGTCCATGTCGTTCACCGCGATGATGATGGACTCCCGCAGGTACTGGTAGCCCTTGATGTGAGCAGGTACGCCCACGTCGTGAATGATGGCGGTCACCTGGCTCTCCAGGCTGGTGCTCCGGTCCTCCTCGGGCTCCGCGCCGCTGGGGGTCATCACCTGGCGCAGCCGCTCGGCCACCACCGTAAGCCGGCAGGGCTTGGTAACAAAGAAGTCCGCCCCCTTGGCTGCCGCCGCATCCACCACGCTGCCCTTGATGTAGCCGGACAGGATCAGCACCCTGGGCCGCTCAGGCAGGCGGGAGATCGCGTCCAACACATCCATGCCGTCCATGCCGCCGGTAAGCACCATGTCCATAACGACGGCGTCCGGACGGTCCCGCTGCACAAAGCGCATCAGCTCCGCGCCGTCGCCCGTCTCGCCCACGACCTGAAAATCTGTTTCATCCGACAGTGCCCGGATCAGGTTCTTTCTGAATTCTGTCCCTGTATCGGCCACCACGATTCGTTTCGTGTTTTCCATTCATGATCTTCCTTTCCTAAAAAATCTGTGACGACCGGCAAAAGGTCCCGATTTGCGCATACACGGTGCGTTTCGACCGGTCGCCTACAATTTATCATATTACGGCAGATTTTGCAAGTCATTTTTTCGGATTTTATGGTACTTTTTATCAGCATATTCGACCTTTTTTCTACACAAACAGAACATATTCTAAAAAATGCGGGTCCAAGCTGCCTGCTCGGACCCGCACGCCCTGTCGAAGGGTACTACCGCTTCTCCCCTGTGGCCTGTCGAAGCATGTTGTCGGCCAGAATTCCATAGCCCCGGGTGGGGTCGTTGACCAACACGTGGGTCACCGCCCCCACCAGGCGCCCGTTCTGGAGAATGGGCGAGCCGCTCATCCCCTGCACAATGCCCCCGGTGGCAGCCAGCAGGGCCGGGTCGGTCACCTCCACCATCATGCTGCGGGTGCCGTCCCCCTCCGGGTACAGGTGGGTGATACGGACGGCAAACTCCTCCACCTCATCCCCCCGGATGTTGGACCAGATGGTGGCCGGACCGGTCTCCACCTGGTCCCGGGAGGCCACCTCCACCGGCTCCACCGCGCTGCCCACCATCTCCCTGGGCATCTGCCCAAAAATCCCCAGGTTGGTGTTGGCATACAGGGTCCCCAGGTCCCGGGTCAGGTCAAACTGGCCGTGGAGCTCGCCGGGCGCGCCGCTGGCCCCCTTCTTCACCTCAGACACGCTGGCCGGCATGATGCTGCCCGACTCCAACGGCATAAGCATGGCGGTGTCCACATCGTTGATGCCGTGGCCCAGCGCCCCGAATACGCCGCTGGACGGGTCGTAGAAGGTCATGGTTCCGATGCCGGCCATGGAGTCCCGGAGCCACACCCCCAGCTGATAGACCCCCTGACTGTTCTCCACCGCCGCCGCTGTCAGCTGGAGCTGCCGCTGGCCCCGCACGGCCTGGATGGTAAGGGGCTCGTCCTCCAACTGCTTCACCAGGGCCTGTACCTCCTCAATGGTGTCCACCTCGCCGCCGTTGATGTGGGTAATCACATCGCCCGCCTTCAGGCCGCAGTCCCGGCCGGGATAGGAGGCCCCTTCCCCGGTCTCCACCGGTGACAGGCCCACCACCAGAACGCCGTCGGAAAACAGCTTGATGCCCACCGCCTTACCCAGCGGAATAACGGTGCGGCCCACCGCGCCAGGGGCCTCCGGAGCCGGCTCCTGCCGGTCAGCCGCCAGCGCCGCCGGAGCAGCGGCCGCCGCCGCCCTTCCCCGGTCTCCAACCAGCGACAGGGACAGGCAGATCACCACCCCCAAGGCGATCAGCCCAAACACCCCCGGGCCTTTTTTCTTTTCTTGTTCCAAAATTCCACCCCCTTGCCGTAAAACAAAAAGCGGACGGACCGTGATCCGTCCGCCCTCTCATTATGGCCGGAGTTTTTAAAATTCAACCGTGGGGAGATATTACAGCTTTTCCTCCCAATCCCCCGGCCGGAAGCCGGTAAGCACAAAGCCGTCGCCCACCAGGATGGGCCGCTTCACCAGCATCCCATCGGAGGCCAGCAGCTCCAGCTGTTCCTCCTCACTCATTCCGGGCAGCCTGTCCTTCAGGCCCAGCTCCCGATATTGGATGCCGGAGGTGTTAAAAAATTTTTTCAGGGGCATGCCGCTGGCCTGCCACCAGGTCCGCAGCTCGTCAGCGGTGGGATTTTCCTCCTTGATGTGCCGCGGGGTATAGTCCGCGCCCTGCTCGTCCAGGAATTTTTTGGCCTTCTGGCAGGTGGTGCATTTGGGGTACCATAAAAACAGCATAGTTCCACACTCCTTTATGTTTTGCCTATCGTACCACATTTTGACAAAACACGCAAGCTATCCCCCAAACTCCTCGGCCAGCATCTTCAGCTCCCCCAGGGTGGACACGGTGATGGTGCTCTCCAGCAGCCGCAGCTGGGCTTTGGCAGGCATGGTGTCCCAGTAGGACAGCAGGACGGCGTCGTGCCCCACCACATCCTGGGGCAGGCGGTAATATTGCTCAAATTGCTCCATAAAGCTCCCCTCCCGGCCACAGTTTGCCCGGGAACGGGGGCAATCATACAAAAGGAGGCTGCCCGAACGGACAGCCTGCCTTACAAAATTCAGTCCTGCTTGTCTTCCTCCACAGCAGCCTCCACGGCGTCGGCCACGGCCTCGGCCGCCTCCTCCACCGTCTCGGCGGCGGCTTCGATCTCCGCCTCCATCTCGGGCTCGGGGTCGCCGGGCTGCTTCAGCTCCGCGATGCGGTCGTTGTTGGCCTCGATGGCCGCCTTGGAGGCGGTGACCCTCTCACAGGCGGCGGCGAAAGCGCCGTCAGGAGACGCGCCCTGCTCGGCGTAGTAGAGCTTGCCGATCTCGATATAGGCCTTTTTGATGGCGTCTTCCTCTGCCATGTTGGCCATCTTCAGCTTGGCAATCTCCGCCAGCCGCTTGGACTGGGCGACACCGGCCTGGGCCAGATCGGTGGCCTTATCCTTCAGCGTATCAAAGGTATCTTTAAAATCCATTATGCTGCCTCCTTTAAATTACGGTTCCCCGTTTGGTGTCTCTATTCTATCTGATTTTTTGCCGGGACGCAAGAGGCTTTATCTTTATTTAATGAATTTTTCATCCGAGGTACATCAGGCTTTCATATTTTCGACAAAAGGCTCAATACCGGCCAAAATCGCCGGAGCGGCCCTGGGTTACGTCGGAACCAAACTGGTAGTCCTTTCCGGGGAGGATGGCGTTGAGGGCGATGCCGGCAATGGCGGCGATGGCCAGGGAGGTGAGGGTGATGTCGGTGCCCCCCACATGGAAGGTGAGGCCGGAGAACTCGTTGTTAAAGCCCCAGATTTTAAAGCCCAGGCCGCACACCATGATAACGGCGGCAATAATCAGGTTCCGGGAGTTGGTAAAGTCCACCCGGTTCTCCACCACGTTGCGCACGCCGATGGCGGAGATCATGCCGT
>CATEPI010000001.1:0-243714 GCA_949525845.1 uncultured Eubacteriales bacterium | reverse complement strand
AAGTCCTGCACCATGCGCAGACCGTTTTCAATTCGGGATATGCAGTCCCGCTCCAAGATCACTCCGCATACCTGTATCCTCGCCGCCAAGTCGGATTGTGTACACCTCTGCCGCGTCCGTTCCTGCCGGATTCTCTCTCCCGACACGTTCCTCTGTCCGTTGTAGCTAAACGCTTTCACCCTTCCACCTCCAAATTTTTGTGTTGTATTACAAAATTTTGTTTGACATTACCACAATACGCGCGTATGATTGTGGCAATATCCCACTTGTGGTAATATCGCACATTCCGCAGGAAAGCAGAAATCGACACTTTTCGCTCTCCGTGTGTGGGATTATATGATAGGGGGCGCAGTTATGGGCATATTTTCTTCTCTCGCATCTTCTTTCATGGATGGGCTTCGCAACGGCCAGCAGAACACAGCACACAATGCTCCATTGCCCGGTATCCCACACACCCCTCATTTGTTTTATCCCGCCATCCTTCCTCGCTTCGACGAGATTGCAGCCAATGAACATAGCGACCTCAGGGCGCTTGCTTATACTCTGTCCTGGCTCGACCCCGGCAGGAAAAGGCCATTCTCTTGCGGAGAGTTGAACGCACTGGATTTTGGCGGCGGTAAAGGCGGCCAAAAGAAAGCCTGCCAAATCCTCCTGAAAAAAGGTCTGATATGCAGCCTTGACCGGGATAGGGCGATTGCAGAGCTTCACACGATTCAGGAGTTGAAAGACTTGCTGCGCCATTGTGGGCTTCCGGTCAGCGGCAACAAGGCCGTGCTTGCCAAAAGGCTTATGGACGGCGGCTTCAAAATAAATCCAAGTAGTTATCGCTATAAATTTTTGGAGCTTACGGAAAGCGGAATCGGAAAGATCGAGGAATCCCACGCCGACGAAAAGCAGGCGTTCTTCCTTGCGGTAGACGCACTGAAAAGGTCAGATTATTCTGGTGCAATTTCCGCATACCGCAATTTTGACAACAAGTGGGGCTTTGTCCATACCTCTGGGAAGAACCACACTATATTTGCTCATTATGATGTTTCATTCAGCCAGCTTGATTTTATAGCCAAATATCCCATGCGTGAGCTGCGAAATTCGGACGATTTCAAGGCTACCCTCCGGGCGTGCCTGATTGCTGGCCTGATGGGCAAAGGGTGCCCGGATTATGTTGGCGAGGTGTTTCAGGAGCCAATACAGTGTCCTGGTACACAGTCTGCCCCCGTTCAGCGCTGTACGCAGGCCGGAAGTTCTCGTCCAGCACCACGCCGCCCGTTCCGTCCATCTCCTGGCCCCGTTTCAGTTCTTTGTACACAGTACACTGGCTGGTTCCCAGCTCGGCCGCAATTTTGACCGGGGAAGTATTGCGTCTCCACATCACTTCAATTTTTCTGCGGTCCTCCAGCGTCAAAGTCCTCACTATAATCACCTCTTTCCCCGTTTCTGCCTCCACTTAGATAAAAAAATAATGCAGAAAAAGGTCAAATAACCTTTTCTGCATTTAACTTACTACATTAGCTCTTCTCGTAAACTCATGGTTTCCTCCTTGATTTTTATCCGAAGATGTGGCATAATCAGATTTACCAGACCTTCGAGTGTTGGGTTAATAACGGATTCGCTTGCTTTGATCGGTGGGGCGTTTCCGTTATTTTTTGATGCGGCCATGCTGTTCCTTGATCCCCTTCCGGACGATCTCCGACCGGGAGAGCTGTTCCGCTTCACAGCATTCGTCCAGCTGTTCCAGCGTTTCCTGGTCCAGACGGACGCGGAGCATGAAGTCCTTGGGGTTGTCGGTCAGCTTCGTGCCTTTGTGGATGCCCAAGCAGTTCACCTCTTTTCGTTGTGGGTACAATCTAATTCTAATGTAGCAACGAAGAAAAGTCAAGTGTTTTTAAAAAAATTTCCGCCGATGTCCCGGAGGGCAGCCCCCCAAAGCCTCCTTTTGAAAGGAGGTGCCCCAGTTCGCAAACTGGGGCGGAGGATTGCATTTTGCGAAGCAAAATATACGAAGTATACAAGGTTTCCGCAAACTTTGTTTACTTCGTATGTTCGGCTTCGCCGAACGCAATCCTCAGTCAGCCTGCGGCTGACAGCCCCTTTCAAAAGGGGCCTTTTGGCCCTGCGGGGGACGGGAGATTGAAAAGCCCCCGGCGTGAGCCGGGGGCTGAGTGCTGTTTACACCTTCCCGATATCGGTGCGGAAGTGCATGTCCTGGAAGGAAATGGGCTTTGCGGCGGCGTAGGCGGCGGCGATGGCTTCCTCCAGAGTGCCGCCGGTGGCGGTGACCCCCAGCACCCGGCCGCCGGCGGTGAGGATTTCCCCGTTTTCCGCCTTAGTCCCGGCATGGAACACCGTGGCCCCCAGGGCCTCGGCCTCCGCCAGACCGGAGATGGGGTAGCCGCTCTTGTAGCTGACGGGATAACCTCCCGAGGCCAGCACCAGACAGCAGGCTGCGCCGGACTTCCACTTTATGCCCACCTGATCCAGGGTGCCGTCTATGCAGGCCTGGAAGATGTCCAGCAGGTCGGTGTCCAGCATGGACAGGATGGGCTGGGTCTCCGGGTCGCCGAACCGGGCGTTGTACTCCACCACCCGGGGGCCGTCTTTGGTTAACATAAGTCCGAAGTAGATGACCCCCTTGAAGGGCCGGCCCTCCGCCTTCAGGGCGGCGACGGTGGGCAGGAAAATTTCCTTCATGCACCGCTCCGCGATTTCCGGGGTGTACTTGGGGGAGGGGCAGAAGGCGCCCATGCCGCCGGTGTTGGGGCCCTGGTTGCCGTCGTAGGCCCGTTTGTGGTCCTGGCTGGACAGCATGGGAACTAGGTGCTCCCCGTCGCAGAAGGCCAGCACCGTCACCTCGGGGCCCACCATGCACTCCTCAATAACCACGGTGGAGCCGCTCTCGCCAAACTTCTTGTCCTCCATCATCTCCCGGACGGCCTGTTCGGCCTCCTCTACGGTGGAGGCGACGACGACACCCTTGCCCAGGGCCAGGCCGTCGGCCTTGACTACGATGGGCGCGCCCTGAGCCCGGATGTAGGCCAAGGCTTTGTCCAGGTCGGTAAAGGTCTCGTATTGGGCGGTGGGGATGTGGTATTTTTTCATCAGCTCCTTGGAAAAGGCCTTGCTGGCCTCGATGATGGCGGCGTTGGCTCGGGGGCCGAAGGCGGGGATGTTCGCTTTTTCCAGGACGTCCACCATGCCCAGGGCCAGAGGGTCGTCGGGGGCCACCATGACAAAGTCCATGGTGTTCTCCCTGGCCCACTGCACCATTCCGTCCACGTCGGTGGCCTTGATGGGCACACAGGTGGCCACCTGGGCGATGCCTCCGTTGCCCGGGGCGCAGTAGAGATCCGTCACCTTGGGGCTCTGGGCCAGCTTCCAGCAGATGGCGTGCTCGCGGCCTCCGCCGCCTACTACTAAGACTTTCATAAGGGTCCTCCTTTTACATACGTTCCGCGGCGTCGATGCGGTGACTGATTTCACCGGCCAACCGCTGTAAATCGGCAAGCTGGGCGGTGGAAGTGGGGAAAAGGACATAGCTGTCGCTGTCAATGTCGATTGCGGCGACACAGACCCCTTCCCATTTTTCGGTCAGGACGCCGCACCAGGCGGAGATATCCTCGTCCTCGTCAAGCCAGTCCGGGTCCAGCTCCAGGCCCAGCTTCTGGAAGCCGTGGAGGTTCTGGACAAAATAGGAAAAATCCTCCAGTTCGTCCTTCCAGTCCCGCTCGCAGACCCAGCCGTGCTCCTCCAGAATGTCCACCAGCCCCAGCCACTGGATCAGCTCCAGGTTGTCAGAGGAGAGGATACACCGCTCCCTGTACCGATCCTGATGTGATGTAAACCAGTCGGCGGGGGCCTCCGTACAGGCGGTGATATCGCGAAGAACCGCTTCGTCTCCGCTGGAGATTACCCGCGCAAGCTCGACCACAGTGGGCCCGATTGATTTTACACTGGGCTCCAGAGGTTCCGGAGCAGCTTCATTTTTTTTAAAGTGGTCAAAAAATCCCATGATAAACAGCCTTTCTATAACTCGCCCCAGTCAATACAGTCGGGTGCGTTCTGAGTGTGGAAAAATTCCAGCGCACAGGCCATGGCATCGGCGGCCGGTATTACCTGCCAGGCGGCGATTTCATATTGGCCGTCACAAAACGTCACAATGTCTTCCGCATCCTCGTCACCGAAGGAGACAAGCATCTCGCCGCCGTCCTCCTCCTCAAAATAGTTGACCACAGCCTGGTCACCTTTTACGAGGATGGACAGGCAGGGATACTTGTCTTCTTCCGTACGGGAGCACCAGATTTCATTTTCCGGCTGAAAGCAGGTCTCTAAAGCGGCCTTGTATTCTTCAAAGGAATCGCGGGAAAAAGAGCCGGTGTTACTGCTGATAAACATGATTTTCCCTCCTTAATGGTGGAACAGCCGCATTCCCGTAAAGGCCATGACCATGCCGTATTTGTCGGCGGTCTCGATGACCTGGTCGTCCCGAATGGAGCCGCCGGGCTGGGCAATATACTGCACCCCCGACTGGTGGGCCCGCTCCACGTTGTCACCGAAGGGGAAGAAGGCGTCGCTTCCCAGGGTGACGCCGGTGAGTTTGGAAAGCCACTCCGTTTTGAGGGAGGTGGTCAGCTCCTTGGGGCAGACCTTGAAAAGCTGTTTCCAGGTATCCCCCTGGGTAAAGGCGGCGGAGTCCGCGATATACAGGTCGATGGCGTTGTCCCGGTCGGGGCGGCGGACGCCGTCGGCAAACTGGAGTTCCAGCACCCAGGGGTGCTGCCGCAGCCACCAGATATCCGCCTTGTTCCCCGCCAGCCGGGTGCAGTGGATGCGGCTCTGCTGGCCGGCCCCCACGCCGATGGTCTGCCCGTCCTTGACGTAGCACACCGAATTGGACTGGGTGTATTTTAAGGTAATGAGGGCCAGGAGCATGTCATTTTTGGCGCTCTGGGGCAGGTGCTTGGCCTTTGTGACCACATTCTCCAGCATGCTCTCGTCAATGGTCAGGTCGTTGTACCCCTGCTCGAAGGTGATGCCGAAGATGTTCCGCCGCTCGATGGGGGCGGGGGTGTAGCTGGGGTCGATCTTCACCACGTTGTAGCCGCCCTTGCGCTTCTCCCGCAGAATTTCCAGGGCCTCGGCGGTGTAGTCCGGGGCGATTACGCCGTCGGATACCTCACCGGCCAGGAAGCGGGCGGTGTCGCCGTCGCAGGGGTCGGACAGCGCCGCCCAGTCCCCGAAGGAGCACAGCCGGTCAGCCCCCCGGGCCCGGATGTAGGCGCAGGCGATGGGGGAGAGGTCCCCCTCGGGGGCCAGGTACATCAGCCGCTCCGTGTCGTTCAGGGGCAGGCCCAGGGCAGCTCCGGCGGGGGAAACGTGCTTGAAGGAAGCTGCCGCAGGCAGGCCGGTGGCCTGCTTCAGGGCCTTTACCAGCTGCCAGGAATTCAGCGCGTCCATAAAGTTGATATATCCCGGCCGGCCGTTGAGCACAGTGATGGGCAGCTCGCCCTGTTCCATAAAGATGCGGGCGGGCTTCTGGTTGGGGTTGCAGCCGTATTTCAGTTCCAGTTCGGTCATGTTGCGCGCTCCTTTCGGTCGTGTGTAGGGGCGCACATTGTGCGCCCGTTCATAAATGCCCGGGTTCCGGCGGGCGGACAATGTCCGCCCCTACAGGTCATTCCTCCACCGTGTCCTCATTGATGAAGTCGTATTCGTTATCCGTGAGCATTTGCAGATACTCGTCAAAGCTGTCCGCCACAATGACCATCTCGTCCGGGTCGTGGAGGAACCGCAGCACTTGCCCCTTTTTGCCCTCGGCAGAGGGGGAGAAGTCGATGAACAGCTGGGAGGTGCCGCCGTTGTTACAGCAGTCGGAGAAATGGAGCCAGTGCAGCTTGTCCAGATCGTCGCAGACCCCCTCGTCCACCGGGATGTCGTCATATTCCCGGGTGACGAAATAGTCGTAAAATTCTTTCGCCTTGTGGCGGGTCTCCACCATCTGCCGGGCGGACAGCAGGTAGTAGGGGTAGCCCTCGTAGTCGGAGCCTAGGAAGTAAAAGAGCACCTTGTCCGCCGGATACTCTCGGTAATAGGTGCCGTCCACCAGCTTGAGCAGCTCTACCAGGCTCTCCGGGATGTCGGGGTAGAGGGCGGTAAGCCGATCCAGGTCCCGCTGGTCCGCCCCGTGGGCAACAGAGGTGAAATGGTCCCACAGTTCCTGACCGCCCTCTCGAAGGTAGGCCTCCTTCAGGCCGTCGAAGTAGGCCCGGGCCAATTCCTTTCCGGTTAACATAATATTAATCCTCCGAAGGTGTGTACTGTTCCGCATGGAATTTCCCGTCCGGTCCCCGCATGTAGGCGGTGCCTACAGGGGCGCTGAGCAGGGGGAGAATGTCCGGGTCGTAGTTGCAGATGGTGTTCAGGTTGTAGACCTCGGTATTTTTGGCGTCGTTGACATAGTCCTCGCTCTCCTCGCCGGAGAAGAACCGCCAGCCGCTGTCGGGGCGGCCCTCGCTGGGCTGTTCCCGATAACACCAGCCCACCTTTTTGCCCAGGACGGTGATGTGGTCGGTGGCGAAGCAGCCGCTGGGACCCTCCCAGTCGGTGAGGTACAGCTTAAACTCCGGGGGCCACAGCCTGAACTCCTTCTTGCGGGGCGGGACATACCACAGGCCGCTGGCCCAGGCGGCACCGTCGTTTAAAAGCATGCTTACCAGCTTGGTCCACAGTTCCAGGCCCTTGTTCAGCTCGGGCAGCTTGGAGCCGCCCCGGAAATCCCAGTACAGCTCACCGCACACCAGGCTGACGGCGAAGTCAGTCCAGTCCCGGAAAATCTGGGCCTGGACGATCCAGTGCTCCGCCATCTCGTCAAATTCCTCCCGGGTGAGCAGGCCGCAGGCATAGCCAGCCCGCAGGTGGCCCACACACTCGCTGATGTCCCAGGCCAGATAGCCCTTGTGGCCCACAATGGGGTAGAACTGGGCGGAAAAGTCCCGGGCGGTCTTGAAAAATTCCAGGCCGCCGCCGTTGAGTTGGGACAGGTCGAAGGGCGGACGGCCCTCCCAGAAGCCCTCGAAGTCCAGATACTGGCTGTGACAGCGCAGCTCCCGGTTGCAGAACTCCACCATGGACGCCTGGTCCGTGATGCCGAAGATTTCCTTCAGGTGGGCTTTGCACGCCATCTCCGCCGGGCGGTCGGCGCATTTGGGCAGGGTGATGAAGGCATTGGGGCCGGACTCGTTAGGCCCGGGGATGCCGGGGGTCTTGCGCAGGGCGGCAATGCCCGCCAGCAGGGCGATGAACTCGTCCCGGCCGCAGGGCCGACGGCCGTTGGTGTTCAGCTTTCGCAGGTCCGCCTCCAGCGCCCGGACGGACTCGGCCAGCCCGGTGTCGTAGGGGTGAAAGTCAATCAGTCCTGCCTCCGGAGCGGAGGGGGCCGACGGCTTGGGCTCGGGGGCCTTGTCCTGTTTCTTGAAGCGGTCAAAGAGACCCATGGTGATACCCTTCTTTCAGTTGTGCTTGTTGATGATGACGGTGTCCCGTTCCTGGGTCGCCAGGTCGATAAGCTGGACGAAAAGGGACACCTTGTTCTCCTCGTTCAGTGCAGCCCAGATGTCCTCGGCCCAGGATTGGGCGCTCTGGGCGGAGATGGTCACCCGGCGGGGCTCCCCCTCGAAGGAGGGCAGGGGCTCTGAGTTGTCCTGATAGGTGTGGATCAGGTGGCCCACGCCGCAGAGGGGGTGGTCGTACTCGAAGAAGTACCGGCAGCAGCAGTCCGGGTTGCCGTCCTGGCTCTTGAGGATGGACAGATTATAGCTCCCGTCCGGCTTCAGCACCCCAGAGATGCGGGGGGTCCAGTTGGGGCCGTCGGGCTCGAATTTCCGGGTATTCAGCGCGTGGCGGTAGCAGTGGCCTTGGGCGATGTGCTCGGCGATGGTGTCGGTCTGGTCGCCATTGGTCACAACCAGCAGGCCGTTGGGCAGCAGCCGGACGGGGTGGTAGATAATCAGAGAGGGGTCGGTCATCTTGCTCTCGTCAAAGGCGCGGGTGCGGATGCCGTCCTCTGTCGTTTCAAAGACCCGGTTGCGGCTGTTCTCGCTGCGGCCCATAATGAAGTAGGCGACGGCCGCCTTCTTATCGTCGGCGGTGCGGCCCAGGATGATGCCCCGGCCGGGGTAAGGGTTCTCGGAGAGGTAGGTCATCAGGTTAATCAGCTTCATAGCGGCCTCCTGTTATACATCCAAAATTTTAACGGTCCGCCCCTCCACCCGCAGCCGGTCCTGACAGAATAGGCTGACGGCCTGGGGCAGGAGCTTCCACTCGCACTGCTCCATAATCCGGCGCTGGAGGGTCTCCGGGGTGTCGTCGGGGAGGACGTCCACCGCCTTTTGCAGGATGATGGGGCCGGCGTCGCACTCCTCGGTGACGAAGTGGACGGTGGCCCCGGACACCTTCACGCCGCAGGCCAAGGCCTTCTCGTGGACGTGGAGGCCGAAGCACCCCGGACCGGCAAAGGAGGGGATGAGGGCGGGGTGGATGTTGATGATGGCGTTTTCGTAAACCTCGAACAGCTCTTTGGTTACAATGGTCATAAAGCCCGCCATCACCACAACATCTATGGAGAGCCCACGCAATTTTTCTACCAGTGCCACCGTCATGGCCTGGCTGGAGGGGTAGCTTTTCCGGTCCAGCACATATCCGGGGATGCCGGCTTTTGCGGCCCGCTCCAAAGCGTAAACCTCCGGCGCGGAGGAGATGACGGCGGTAATCTCCCCGTTGACGATCTCCCCACGGCCCTGGGCGTCGATGAGGGCCTGTAAATTTGTCCCGCCCCCGGACACCAATACAGCAATACGCTTCATCACAGCAGCTCCACTCCGGCGTCGCCGGTCACGATCTCACCGATGACGCGGGGGGCATGACCTGCCTTTAAAAGGATGTCCCTGGCCTTGCCGGCGTCGTTTTTGTCCACCACCAGCACCATACCGGTGCCCATGTTGAAGGTGTTGAACATGTCGTGCTCCGGAATATTGCCCAGCCGCTGGATCATCCGGAAGATGGGGTCGATCCACAGGGCGGACTTGTCGATTTTGGCGGTCATCCCCTTGGGCAGGCAGCGGGGGATGTTTTCGTAAAAGCCGCCGCCGGTGATGTGGCTGATGCCGTGAACGTCAGCGACCTGGAGGACCTCCAGCACCGCCTTGACGTAGATGGCGGTGGGCGCCAGCAGGACGCTGCCCAGCTCGCCCCCCAGCTCCTCGCTCCACTCGTCCAGCTTGGCGTGCTCGATGTTGAACACCTTGCGCACCAGGGAGAAGCCGTTGGAGTGCAGGCCGTTGGATTGGAGAGAGATTACTACGTCGCCAGCTTTTACTTGTTCGGGACGGATCATCTTCTCTTTGTCCACAACGCCCACGGCGAAGCCGGCCAGGTCGTAGTCCTCGGGGGCCATCAGGCCGGGGTGCTCGGCGGTTTCGCCGCCGATGAGGGCGCAGCCCGACTGAACGCAGCCCTCGGCCACGCCGGAGACGATGGAAGCCACCTTCTCCGGCTTATTTTTGCCGATGGCGATGTAGTCCAGGAAAAACAGCGGGCGTGCGCCGCAGCAGATAATGTCGTTGACGCACATGGCCACGCAGTCGATGCCGATGGTGTCGTGCCTGTCCAGCAGCTGGGCCAGGCGAATCTTGGTGCCCACGCCGTCGGTGCCGGAGACCAGCACCGGCTCCTTCATCCCGGTCAGATCGGGGGCAAACAGGCCGCCGAAGCCGCCGATGCCGCTGACCACGCCGGGAATCATGGTGCGGGCCACGTGCTTTTTCATCAGCTGTACGCCCTTGTAGCCGGCCTCAATGTCCACGCCGGCGGCGGCGTAGGAGGCGGAATGGGAATTTTCCATAGAGGGAACCTCCAATCGTTATAAATACGTGTGTAGGGCGGGACGACCTCGGCCCGCCGTGGGTTAAGGATACGGCGCGCCGGGTCGTCGCGCCCTACAGAAACAGGTCTATTCCTTCCCCGACCAGCAGTAGGTGCACACCCGGTCCTTGTCGATGCCGATGGCCTCCAGAAGGCCGTCCAGGGACTGGTAGCCCAGGGAGTCGAAGCCGAATTTCTCACAGATGGCCTTCAGCATACAGCCGCCCCGCTGGGTGGAGGCGTCGGCGTACTCCGCCACGTGCTTCTGGCCCTCGTCGCCCTCCAGCTCCTGGATGGTGCGCCGGGCGAGGAGGTCCATGTCGGAGTTTCCCCGCGAAAAGTTCAGGTACTTGCAGCTGTACATGATGGGGGGGCAGGCGGAGCGCATGTGGACCTCCTTGGCCCCGGATTCGTAGAGAAATTCCACCGTCTCCCGCAGCTGGGTGCCCCGGACGATAGAGTCGTCCACAAAGAGCAGCTTTTTGCCCTCGATCAGCTCCGGGACGGGGATTTGCTTCATTTTTGCAACCTGATTGCGCACATTTTGGTTGGCGGGCATGAAGGACCGGGGCCAGGTGGGGGTGTATTTCACAAAGGGCCGGGCGAAATGGCTGCCGCTCTCATTGGCGTAGCCGATGGCGTGGGGGATGCCCGAGTCGGGGACGCCGGCCACATAGTCCACCTGGGGCAGGACCCCCCGCTCCCGCTCGCTCCGGGCCATGATGGCGCCGTTGCGGTAGCGCATGACCTCCACGTTGATCCCCTCATAGTTGGAGTTGGGATAGCCGTAGTAGCTCCAGAGGAAGGCGCAGATTTTCATCTCCTCGCCCGGGGGGGAGAGGACATCAAAGCCGTCGGCCCGGATGCGGACAATCTCCCGGGGGCCCAGCTCGTAGGCGTCTTCGTAGCCCAGCTTGTGGTAGGCGAAGGACTCGAAGGAGACGCAATAGCCCCTTTCTCCCCTGCCAATGAGAACGGGTAGACGGCCCATCCGGTCCCGGGCGGCGATAATCTCTCCGTCGGCGGTGAGGATGAGCAGGGTGAGGGAGCCCGCCACCGCCTGCTGGGCGTGGAGGATACCGTCCACCAGGTTGTCCTTCTGGTTGATAAGGGCGGCGGCCAGCTCGGTGGAATTGACCTTGCCCGAGCTCATGGCCATAAATTGGTGACCGTGGTCGGAAAAGTACTGGTCCACCAGCTCCTCAGCGTTGTTGATGATGCCCACGGTGGTGATGGCGTACAGCCCCAGGTGGGAGCGGACCAGCAGGGGCTGGGGGTCGGTGTCGCTGATGCAGCCGATGCCGGCGCAGCCGTGGAATTTTGCCAGGTCCTTTTCAAATTTGGTGCGGAAGGGGGTGTTTTCGATGGAGTGAATCTGGCGCTGGAAGCCGTCTTTGGCGTCATGGATAATCATGCCGCCCCGGCGTGTGCCCAGATGGGAGTGGTAATCCACTCCAAAAAAAATGTCAAGGGAGACGTCCTGTGTGGAGACGGCTCCGAAAAAGCCACCCATGTATGCTAGTCCTCCTTAGAATTGATCCCAATTCGCTGTTTTTCTCAAGCGGAAAATTTTTTTGTGATTCCCGCCCCCTGCGGGGCGGGAACACGGCAAAGAATTGGGGTAAACTTACGCGAAAAACAGCTTGGACAGGGTCATGGGGTCGATATACTGTCCATCCTTGTACACCCGCATGTTGCCGGAGGCGATCTCGTCAATGAGCATCACCTTGCCGTCGGGGTCGTAGCCGTACTCAAACTTGATGTCGTAGAGGACCAGGCCCTTCTCCTTCAGGTCGTCAGCCACGATTTTGGTGATCTTCTGGGTCATGTCCTTGATGTCGTCGTACTGGGCCTCGGTCATCACGCCCAGGGCCACCAGGGCGTCCTTGGTCACCAGGGGGTCGCCCTTGTCGTCGTTTTTAAAGGTGGTTTCCACATAGGCGGGCAGGTCGGCGCCCTCCTCAATATACTCGCCGTACCGGCGGATGAAGGAGCCCACCGCTTTGTGGCGGCAGATGACCTCCAGACCGTGGCCGAAGACCTTGGCGGGCAGGACCTCCATGGTGGTGTTCTCCAGGTCGGCGGAGACGAAGTGGGTCTTGATGCCGGCGGCGTTGATCTTCTCGAAGAAGTAGATGGACATGCGCAGGTTGACGTCGCCCACGCCGTCGATGGTCAGGCCCACGGAATTCTCGCCGGGATCAAAGACACCGTCCTTGCCGGTGCAGTCGTCCTTAAACTTGAGCAGATAGTTGCCGTTGTCCAGAGCGTAGACGTTCTTGGTCTTGCCGGTGTAAACGAGATTCTTTTCCATGATGGTTTCCTCCTAAAAAGTTAAATATTGTTGTATGGGGCCCGTCACGGAAGACGGGATGGGGGTCATGGGCTGTAGCTCATCATGATGGCGCTGTCCCCCGAGCGGGGGTCGTAATAGGTGGACAGGGTTCCCCAGGGGTAGGCCAGCTCCGAGGTGTGGAATCGGGCGGGGGGCATGGCCACGCCGTAGTAATCCCTCAGCCAGCGGTCACAGGCCGCTTTTCGCTGCTGGCCCGCCGTCTCGGACCAGGCCGGCCCACCTGTTGCGGTGCTTGGGTGGATTTCCAGACTCATCAGCCGCCCCTCCGGGGTGAAGCACAGCGCCAGAAGGGCCGGGCCGTCCCGGGGATGGAGCGTTTCACTTAGATAGTACCAGGTATAGCCGGTTTTCACAGGCCAGGCCCCGGTGATGCGCTCCTTGGGAAAGTCACGCCGGAAGGCTTCCAGCGTGAGGGCGGGGGACAGGGAGACGTCCCCGAGACATATCGTTCCGACATCCAGATCGACCATGGGGCTATCCTTTCAGCTCCGCCTGGAGTTTGGTCTCTTTTTCAGCGATCTGCTCCGCCATTTTCTCCCGGGCTTGGTCCAGTTTGGCGGCCAGGGCGTCGTCGGAGACGGCCAGAATCTGGGCGGCCAGCACGGCGGCGTTTTTGGCCCCGTTGATGGCCACGGTGGCCACAGGGATGCCGCTGGGCATCTGAACGGTGGCCAGCAGGGCATCCAGGCCGTCCATGGCCCCGCCCTTCATGGGGATGCCGATTACCGGCAGGGTGGAGTTGCCGGCGAAGGCTCCGGCCAGATGGGCGGCCATGCCGGCAGCGCAGATGAGCACGCCGAAACCGTTGGCCCGGGCAGTTTTGGCAAATTCCGCGGCGGCGGCGGGGGTGCGGTGGGCCGAGAGTATGTGTGCTTCATAGGGGATGCCGAACTCCTCCAGCTGGGCACAGGCACCTTTGACCACCGGCCAGTCGCTGTCGGAACCCATGATAACGGCTACTTTTTTCATAAAAACACTCCTTTGAAAAAAGTTTCAGGCCATCTGCGGGTACAGACAGCCTGTTGAAGGGTAAACGGGGCGATTGGACAGATTGGGGCTCTGGCAGCTCTGAACGCGGAAGCAGGCGAAGCAAAGCATGTTGAGGACCCCTTTCTGCCAGTTTCACTCCCATTTTATAGGAAAACCGGGGATTTTGCAAGAGGAAGAAACATTTTCGTAGACTTGAACAAGAAAACGGACGAGATGGGCAGAATCCGATACAATTCCGTGGGGGTCACAGCAGGCCTGCCGTGGTGAGGATGCGCTCCACCTCGCCTACCCGGCGGGGCCAGGCCGCCTCGGCGGCCCGGTCCATCCGGCGGTGGGCCAGACCGGGGGCCTCATCCATGGCGTGGGCGCACAGGGTGGTGAACTCCTCCAGGTCGTGGGCCCCATAGACCACGTCGGGGAACTGTTCCACCTGGTCGGGCCACAGCATGGACACCACCGGCTTGCCGGTGGCCAGGTACTCATACAGCCGGGGGGAGACCACCTCGTCAAAGGGCAGGTCGGTGCGGGGCAGGTCCAGCAGCACCTGGCAGCGAAACAGCCAGTCGGGGACCTCCGCCGCCGGCCGGGGGCCGGTGAGATAGACATTGGACAGCTTGTCCAGCCGCTTTAAAAAGGGGTTGTCTCGGTCCACCGTTCCCAGCAGCAGAAAGCCCCAGTCGGGCCGGGCCTGGGCGGCGTAGAGGACGGGGGACAGGTCCAGCCCCGCCCGGATGGCCCCCGCCCAGCCCAGAATGGGGGCAGTCACCCCGGGCATGGGGTCGGGGTGGCGGGCGGCGGCGTCAAAGAGGGGCAGGTTGATGCCGTTGGGCAGCAGGGCGATGTTGGAGCTGCATGGGGACATCCGGTCGCACAGCAGGGGGGAGGCGGCAAAGACCACGTCGGCGGCCTGAGCCAGGCTGCCCTCCCAGTGGACGGGGAGGCCGTCCCACACCCGGTCACAGTCGTAGACCAGGGCGCTGTACTCCAGGCGGTCCACCAGGTGGATGTGGCGGGGGTGGGAGGTCCACAGCAGGGGCTCGGTGAAGCGCCTGCGGGCGGCGGTCTCCTGAATGGAGCGGCTGATTTTGTTCCAGGCCATCTGGAACAGCCGCCGGTGCCGTTCGGAAATGGGGAAGGGGATAGGGGGCAGGGCGCAGGCCGTCACGTTGGGCCGCACCTGCCGGCCCTGCTTCAGAAAGGACTTGTCCCGGGGGCTCTGGGCGGGGAAGAAGTATAAAATCTGGGCGTCCCGCAGGCGGGAAATCAGCTGCTGGGTACGGCCGGGCAGCCGGTTGGACCAGGGCTCGTTGGAAAGACAGAGGATTTGCTTCAAGGGTAAGGACCTCCGAAAAATTAGTGTTGACTTGTGGAAAAAAAGCTCTATTATTATAGTATAGTTTGAGATGCGGGTCAAGGGAGGTTTTTTCATGCTGGACCGTTTCCTTCAACTGGATGGACAGCTGCTGGTGGCGATCCAGGGGCTGCATTCGGCTTGGCTGGACCCTGTGGTGTCGTTCTACACCAAGATGGGGGATGCGGGCATTTTGTTTATTACCCTGTCCCTGGCTATGCTGCTGTACAGGCCTACACGGAAGGCGGGGGCGCTGGCCCTGGGGGCCATGGTCCTGGGGCTGCTGGTGACCAATGTTACCATCAAGCCCCTGGTGGAGCGGGCCCGGCCCTGGCTGGACTGGCCTATCGTCCCGCTGGTGACCGAGGGGGACCCCAATTCCTTCCCCTCAGGCCACACCTGCGCCGCCTTTGCCGCCGGCCTGTCCTGGGCCAGAGCCCTGCCCTGGCGGTGGGGTCGGGCTGCCGCCGTGATCGCGGCGGTGTGCATGGGGCTGTCCCGGCTGTATGTGGGGGTCCACTACCCCACCGACGTGCTGGTGGGGGCCGTGATCGGCGCGCTGTGCGCCTGGGTGGCCTGGAAGGCATATCAAATCTATGAGGATAGAAGAAACAGTGTCTATTAAATAAGATAAAAACGGAGGAAAGAATTATGTGGAAAAATGTCGGCTACTACAACGGCGAGATGGGCCCCTTGGAGGAAATGAAGGTGCCCATGAACGACCGGGCGCTCTACTTCGGCGACGGCATCTATGAGGCCACCTGCGTGGCCAACCGCATCCCCTTTGCCATCGAGGACCACCTGGACCGGATGTATAATAGCCTGCGCCTGTTGGAAATTCCCTTCAAAATGGAGCGGGCCCAGGTGAGGGCGGAGCTGCAGAAGGTCATCGACGCGGCGGAGGAGTCCCCCATCCACTTCCTGTACTGGCAGGTATCCCGGGGCGTGGCCCCCCGGAACCACGTGTTTCCCGGGGCGGAGGTGGAGCCCACCCTGATGGCATACGTGAAGCCCCACACCATGAAGTCCATGGACAAGCCCTACAAGCTCATTTCCCTGGAGGACAACCGGTTTAAGCTGTGCAACATCAAAACCCTGAACCTGATCCCCAGCGTGCTGGCCAACCAGCGGGCCCTGGAGGCCGGCTGTGACGAGGCGGTGCTCCACCGGGGCAGCCGGGTCACCGAGTGCGCCCACAGCAACATCTCCATTTTGAAGGATGGCGTTCTGCGCACCGCCCCCACCGATGAGCTGATTCTCCCCGGCATCACCCGCAAGCACCTGCTGGCCCTGGCTGGGGAGCACAGCATCCCGGTGGCGGAGGAGCCGTTCTCCATGGTGGAGCTGATGAATGCCGACGAGGTGATCGTCACCAGTTCCAGCGCCCTGTGCATGAAGGTGGAGTCTATCGACGGTATCCCCGTGGGCGGTAAGGACCCCCAGCGCATTCAGCTGCTCCAGGATGCCTACCTGGCCAAATTCCAGCGGGAGACCGCGGGGTAAAGGAACACTGGAGCTGTATCAAAAGTAAGAGCAGGACCACCTTATGGGGTGGTCCTGTATGTTGTTTTGGGCTGTTGAGTCAAATTTATGCGGGATTTCGGGGGCTGTGGAGGAAAGGGAATTTGTGAATTTTGCCGCGGGACCGGCAGGAAATCAGTGATAGGGACGTGCCGGAAGGGAATAGGGTAGGGTGGAGGTGTTTAACATGCTGTCGCCTGTCATTTATCTGATGATGAATGGACTGTTTTTTACCCTGCGCCTGTCGGGAGGAAGCGGGTCCTTTCCCCGTCCGCTGAAGGCAGCGGAGGAGAAAGCCTGCCTGGAGCGGTGCGCCCAGGGGGACCTGGAGGCCCGGAATATCCTTGTGGAACACAATCTGCGCCTGGTGGCGCACATTGTTAAGAAGTACTACGCCCAGACCGGAGACCAGGACGACCTGATTTCCATTGGCACAATAGGACTGATAAAGGGGATATCCACCTTCAAGGCGGACAAAAATGTGCGGCTGGCAACTTATGCCAGCCGGTGTATAGAAAATGAAATCCTCATGTATTTCCGGGCCCAGCGCAAGCTCCAGGGGGAGGTGTCTCTGACGGAGACACTGGAGGCGGCGGGGGACGGGGGGACGCTGTCGCTCATGGATGTTATCGCGGTGGACGACAACATGCTGGAGGACCTGGACACCCGCGACGCCTGCGTCAAGGTGCGCCGGTGCGTCCAGACCTGCCTGACGCCCCGGGAGCGGCTGATCATCACCCTGCGCTACGGCCTGGACGACAAACCGCCGCGGACCCAGCGGGAAATTGCCGCCCAGTGCGGCATCAGCCGGTCCTATGTATCCCGCATCGAGAAGAAGGCGCTGGAAAAGCTGCAGGTTGGAATGGAGGGGTGGACGCCGTAGAAGGGGGCGCAGGTAGGAAGATATGTAGAAAAAGCATAAAGATTCTGGAAAGATTTCGGAAAAATTGCTCGAAATACACAGGACAGACAGTCTCGAAGAAAAAAAGAACTTGCTTTCTTGGGGAAGATGTAATATAATAACCCCACAGGCAATTGTGCCTGTAATCTATATGGCACAAGCCCGGCCGGGCTTGTTGTTCTTCCTGTTCAGGAAGAACAGAGCCAATCTGAAAAATGGAGGAAAGAATATGAAGAAGAAACTTGCATTGGCGCTCGCTCTGGCCATGACAATGAGCATGGCGCTGACTGCCTGCGGCGGCGGCGACAAGTCCAGCGGCGGTTCTACCAGCAACCCCGGCCAGTCCTCTGGTACTTCAAGCAGCCAGCCCTCTGGCACTTCCAGCAGCCAGCCCAGCAGCGGCCTGTCTGCTAAGGACGGCGGCACCAGCCTGACCTTCACCACCGGCGGCGACCAGGGCACCTACTACGGCTTTGGCGGTGTTCTGGGCGGCAAGGTGGGCGAGACCACCAGCACCACCGTCACCGCAGTCCCCTCCGGTGGCTCCAAGGCCAACATTGAGAACATGGACCTGGAGGATGCCCAGCTGGGCTTTGTCCAGTCCGACGTCATGGCCTACGCCTACAACGGCGAGCGCCTGTTCGACACCAAGATCGACAGCTTCTCCACCGTGGCCGCCCTGTACATGGAGCAGGTCCAGATCGTCACCCTGAATCCCGACATCAAGACCGTTGCCGACCTGAAGGGCAAGTCCGTCTCCGTGGGTGACCAGGGCTCCGGCGTGTACTTCAACGCCGTTGACGTGCTGGCTGCCTATGACCTGGACGTTGAGAAGGACATCAAGCCCCAGTACCTGTCCTTCGGAGACTCCGCCGAGAACCTGCAGGACGGCAAGATCGACGCCGCCTTCGTGGTCGCCGGCGCTCCCACCACCGCTGTTACCACTCTGGCCGCCTCCAACGACGTGTATCTGGTCAGCCTGGACGACGAGCACATTGAGAAGCTCATCGCCTCCTCCCCCTACTACAGCAAGAATGTCATCTCCAAGGACGCCTACAACACTCCCGAGGATGTGACCACCGTGGCTGTGGGCGCTGTTGTCATCGCCCGCAACGACGTGTCCGATGCCGACGTGTACAACTTCCTGTACGGCGTGTTCGAGAACATCGACACCCTGGGCCACGACAAGGCCAAGGAGCTGAGCCTGGAGTTCGCCTCCTCTGTCACCGCCGTGCCCTATCACCCCGGCGCTGTGGCTTACTTTGCTGACAAGGGCATCACCGTAAAGTAAGCAGAAGCGCAGTTCCCTTAGCGTAAGCCAGGCGGCTGCGGCGGGCTGGTACCGCCGCAGCCGCTTCTGTTTTTACGGGGGTTCCGCGGAGCGGATATATCTGTATTTGGCGGAATGTCGATATATCTGCTTCGCGGCCAAATAAGGAGAGAAGAAAAGAAAGGAGAATTTTATGGCATCCAACGAAAAAGACAGGCTCCAGGAAGAACTGGAGGCGAAGGCGGCAGCCGTGGAGGTTGGAACGGAGGCCGACCTGGACGAGGTCATGAAAAAGTATGACCGGGAGTCCAACACCCGGGTTTGGGAGGGTGTGCCCAAGCTCGTTGTCAAGGGGCTGGCAGTATTGATTTCCCTGTACTGCATGTATGTGACCCTGTTCAGCCAGGCCGCCCAGAACGTGCGCCTGTACAACTTCTTGGCCATGATGCTGGTGCTGGGCTACCTGACCTACCCCATCAAGAAGGGGAATGTGAAGCCCAATTCCTTCCCCTGGTACGACATAGTCTTTATGCTGATGGGTGTACTCCCGCTGATCTACTGCTCCTCGATTTACAACAGCATCATCGTGGTGCAGGCCCGCAAGGTCACCCGGAACCCGGTGATGTGCCTGCTGGCCGTGCTGGTTATCCTTTCTCTGGTGGAGCTGTGCCGCCGGTGCGTGGGCCTGCCCATCCTGTGTGTGGTGGGCGCGCTGATGCTGTACACCTTCCTGCCCTTCGGCGCAGGCATCAAGTACGACAAGGCCATCTACGACCTGTTCTACACCCTGAACGGCCTTCTGGGCGCCCCCATCAACGTGTGCGCCAAGTACATTGTGCTGTTTATCATCTTCGGAGCCTTCCTGGAACGGACAGGTATTTCCACCTTCTTTATTAACCTGGCCAACTCGGTGGCCGGCTCCGCCTCCGGCGGTCCCGCCAAGGTGGCCGTCCTGTCCTCCGCCCTGTGCGGCATGGTGTCCGGCTCCTCGGTGGGCAACACCGTCACCACCGGCTCCATCACCATCCCCATGATGAAGAAGACGGGCTACAAGCCCGAGTTCGCCGGCGCGGTGGAGGCCGCCGCCTCTACCGGTGGTCAGATCATGCCCCCCATCATGGGCGCCGCAGCCTTCCTCATGGCGGAGTACACCGGCGAGCCCTACGGCAAGATCGCCCTGCTGGCCGTCCTGCCCGCAGTGCTCTACTTCACCGGTATCTTCATCGCCGTCCACCTGGAGGCCAAGCGGCTGGGCCTGAAGGGCATCCCCCGCGACCAGCTGCCCAAGATCAAGACCCTGATGCCCAAGATTTACCTGCTGCTGCCCCTGGTGATTCTGGTCTGGCTGGTGTCCTCCGGCAAGCGCACCATGCAGTCCTCCGCCACCATCGCCATCATTGTCACCATCGTGGTGGGCCTGATTACCAATGTCGTCAACAACGTGACCAAGAATCCGGACAAGTCTGACAACATCACGGTAGGGAAGTTCTTCGACGCTCTGGAAGCGGGCGCCAAGGGCACCATCAGCGTAGCCGCCGCCTGTGCCATGGCCGGTCTGGTTGCCGGGTGCATCACTACCACTGGCCTGGCCTCCAAGCTGATTACCGCCATCGTTCGGGTGTCCGGCGGACAGGCGCTTATCGCCCTGTTCCTCACCATGATCTGCTGTATCGTGCTGGGCATGGGCGTGCCCACTACTGCCAACTACTGCATCATGGCCTCCACCTGCGCCCCCATCCTGATGAATCCCGCCATCGGCATCCCCATGATCTGCGCCCACTTCTTCGTGTTCTACTTCGGCATCGTGGCCGACATCACGCCCCCCGTGGCTCTGGCCGCTTATGCCGGCTCCGCTATCGCCAAGGCTCCGCCTATGAAGACGGCCTTCAACGCCACCAAGTTGGCCATCGCCGCCTTTGTGGTGCCCTACATCTTCGCCATGAACCCCGCCATGCTGTTCCAGTTTGCCGAGGGCACCAGCATGGCCATGAAGGTGATCCAGTCCGCGATCATTGTAATCACCTCCCTGGCCGGCCTGTTCGGCGTGGCTGCGGCCCTGAACGGCTACCTGTATAAGCCCATGAACCCGCTGTTCCGCGTCCTGATTGCCGCCGGCGGTCTGTGCATGATGATCCCCGGCGAGCTCACCGACGTAATCGGCGTGGTGCTTGTGGTTGGTATTATCGTTGTCCAGCGCATGAGCGCCAAAAAGAGCGCCCTTGCCTGACGGCGTCCGCACATCCCGATTTGACCAACTTAAACAACCGGCGGGACCTTTTGGCCCCGCCGGTTGTGATAGTTTTAAACAGTTTTTTCTTGTAACGGAGAAGGAACTATGATAAAATGATAAAATAACCATTGTTATGCACAGCCGAACCGGGAAAACGGCCCTTGCGCCAGACAGGAGAACAGTATGAAAGGTATCGTTTTAGCGGCGGGGAAAGGGACCCGCCTGTACCCCATGACCAAGCCGGTGTGCAAGCCCCTGCTGCCGGTCTATGACAAACCGCTGATTTACTACCCCATTGCCATCCTCATGCAGGCGGGGATTTCAGAGATTATGATTATCGTCCCGCCCGGCGAGACGGCCACCTTCCAGGCCCTCCTGGGGGACGGCAGCCAGTACGGCCTGCAAATTCAGTACGCCGAGCAGCCGGTGGCCCGGGGCATTGCCGATGCCCTGCTTATCGGGGAGAAGTTCGTGGGCAACGACCGGGTCTGTCTGGTGCTGGGGGACAATATTTTCTACGCCCCCACCCTGGCCACCACCCTGAAGCGGGCCGCTGCCAACGACCGGGGCTCCACCGTCTTCGGCTACTGGGTGGAGGACCCCCGCCCCTTCGGCGTGGTGGAGTTCGACCGGGACGGCCGGGCCATTTCCATTGAGGAGAAGCCCCGCTACCCCAAGTCCAACTATATCATCCCCGGCCTGTATTTCTACGATCACCAGGTGATGGAGATTGCCAACCACCTGAAGCCCTCCGCCCGGGGGGAGCTGGAGATTACCGACGTGAATCTGGAATACCTCTGCCGGGGCCAGCTCCAGGTGATCCCTCTGGAGCGGAATTTTACCTGGCTGGACGCCGGCACCGCCGACAGCCTGCTGGCCGCCGGACAGACCATCAAGCGAATCCAGGACAGCACCGGCCGCTACGTGGGTTGTCTGGAGGAGCTGGCCCTCTACGAGGGCTGGGTGACGGAGGAGCAGGTCCACATAATCGGGGATGAGCTGGCCATGACCCTGTATGGGAAATATCTCCAGTGTCTGTGAGGGCGGAACGGATGAAGCGTATTTTGATGCTGGCCACCGGCGGCACCATTGCCACCCTGGATAGAGGCCACGGGCTGAGCCCGGCCATCACCTCGGAGGAAATTTTAAGCCACGTGCCCGCAGTGGGGGAGCTGTGCCAGGTGGAGGCCGTCCAGCTGATGAATCTGGACAGCACCAATGTGGGCCCCGGCCACTGGCTGGAGATGGCTGCCGCCATCCGGGCGCGGTATGACGAGTACGACGGCTTTGTCCTGACCCACGGCACCGACACCATGGCCTACACCGCCGCCGCCCTGTCCTACCTGATTCAGGACTCCCCCAAGCCCATTGTGATCACCGGCTCCCAGAAGTCCATCGCCCTCAACGACACCGACGCCCGGCGGAACCTGTACAACAGCTTCCTCTATGCGGTGGACCGGGACTCCCACGACGTGAGCCTGGTCTTTGACGGCCGGGTGATTCTGGGCACCCGGGCCCGGAAGGAGCGCAGCAAGAGCTTTAACGCCTTCTCCTCAGTGGACTACCCGGAGCGGGCGGTGATTCGGGACGGCCGGTTAATCCGTTACCTGGCCCCCCGGCCCTACGCCTACGGGGCGGAACCCACCTTCTATGACAGGCTGGAGGAGAAGGTGCTGTTGCTCACCCTGATCCCGGGCATGGGGGCGGAGGCCCTGGAGCTGCTGAAGGACAGCTACCGGGCGGTGATTCTCCAGTCCTTCGGCGTGGGCGGCCTGCCCGACGGAGGGAACGGCCCTCTGGCCCAGGCGGTTGCCGGTTGGCTGGAGGCGGGGAAGACCATCGTCATGATGACCCAAGTGCCCTACGAGGGCAGCGACATGGCTGTCTACGAGGTGGGCCAGCAGGTGAAGGAGCGTTTCCAGCTGATGGAGGCCTACAACATGACCCTGGAGGCCGCCACCGCCAAGCTGATGTGGGTGCTGGGCCAGACCGGCGACCCCGCCCGGGTCCGGGAGCTGTTTTACCGCCCGGTCCAGTTTGACGTAATCCAGTAAGCGGCCGGACATTTTACTGAACAAGTGGAGGTGATGTGTGTGAAGCGCCGTATTCCAGCCTTTTTTCTGGCGATTTTGCTGCTGTTTTCGCTGCTGCCCGTCCCGGTGTGGGCCGACGCGCCCGTCCGCCGTTCCACGGTGCTCTTTACCCACGACCTCCATTCCCACTTTCTGCCCCAGCCGGACGGCCAGGGGGGGGAATCCGGGGGCTATGCCCGGCTGAAAACCGCTCTGGACCGGGAGCGGAAGGCCCATCCCGATGCCTTGGTGCTGGACGGGGGGGACTTCTCCATCGGCTCCCTGATTCAGACCCTGTACACCACCCAGGGGGCGGAGCTGCGCACCATGAAGGCCCTGGGCTACGATGCCGCCGCAGTGGGTAACCATGAATTTGACCACACCGGCACCGGCTTTGCTTCCATGCTGAACGCTGTGGTGGAGAGCGGCGACGGAGGCCCCGCCCTCCTGATGGCCAACTACAAGCCCGCCGAAGACAACCCGAACAGGCCGGACATCCAGCGGGCCATGGCAGCCTACGGCGTGCAGGACTGCATGACCCTGGAGCGGGGGGGCGTCACCTACGGCATTTTCGGCCTGATGGGGAAGGACTCCCATGCCTGCGCCCCCGCCTCCGGCTTTGTGCTGGAGGACATGGCGGACAGCGCCCGGCGGTGTGTGGAGCATTTGAAGGAGCAGGGGGCGGAGTTTATTATCTGCCTGTCCCACGGGGGGACCAGCGAAAAAAAGAAGCTGTCGGAGGATGAGCTGCTGGCGGAGAAGGTGGAGGGCATCGACCTGATTGTCTCGGGCCACACCCACACCACCCTGACCGAGCCCATCGCCGTGAACAACACCTATATTGTCTCCGCCGGGCCCTACTGCGAAAATCTGGGCTCCATTACCATCGAATGGACCGAGGGCGGAGAAAGAACTCTCACCGACTACCACCTCACCCCCATCGACGAGACCCTCCCCGAGGACGGGGAGATTACCTCCATGGTGGAGCGGTGGAAGGGACTGGTGGGGGGGACCTACCTGGCCCGGTACGGCCTGACCTATGACGAGGTACTCACCGTGGCCGGCTTCGACCTGCCCACCCCCAAGTCCGGGGTCCCGAGCGGCAACGCCCTGGGGGAGCTGGTGGCCGATTCCTTCCTGTGGGCGGTGAACAATCTGGAGAAGGATGCCCCCGATGTCCCAACTATCACCGTCACAGCGGATGGGGTGCTCCGCGCTCCCATTGCGACGGGGGAGATTACCACCTCCATGGCCTTCGACGTACTGTCTATGGGGGTGGGGAGCGACGGCACCTCCGGCTTCCCTCTGGTGGGGGTGTACCTCACCGGCAAGGAGCTGAAGGCAGCCGCCGAGGTGGACGCCTCGGTGACCCCTCTCATGCCCGCCGCCCAGCTGTATATGGCGGGGCTGGAGTACAGCTTTAACACCCACCGAATGTTTTTCAACCGGGTGACAGAGGCGCGGCTTTATCAAAGGATGGATTATACCCACAGTGCAATAGTGACGAATCCCGATGGCACACCTGGAAAACCTGGTACAGGAAGTGCTGTTTTCCCCAGTGAGATTGTGGACGACCAGCTCTACCGGGTGGTCACCGGCATGTATTCCGCCCAGATGCTGGGCACGGTGGAGGGTAAATCTTTCGGCCTGCTGTCCCTGGAGCCGAAAATGGCGGACGGCAGTCCGGTCACCGATTTCGAGGCCTGCATCCTCCGGGATGAGAACGGCAGCGAGATTAAGGAGTGGTACGCCTTGGCCGCTTACCTCCAGAGCTTCGGAGAGGAGGGAATCCCCGGCCGCTACTCCCTGCCCGGCGGCGACGGCCGGAAGGATGTCAGCCGCAGCTGGAACCCCATTGAGCTGGTGAAAAACCCCAGCTGGATCACCGTGGTCGCGCTGCTGGTGCTGGCCGTGGCGGTGATTGGGGGGGCCTTCCTGTTGCGCTGGCTGCGCTACGCACGCCGCCGCCGGCGCTATGGCAAAAAGAAGAATCTGTGATCTGTGCGGCGGGGCCGCTTTCAGCCGGAGAGAACGCTCTGTTCCCGCCCTTCGGGCGGGAATATCAGCGGTTTTTACGGCGGATATCAGCGATGAAAAAAGGAAGAACTCTGACAGGAGGAGAAACAGTGAAGAAGTACGAAATTGCGAAGAAAAAGGTGCTGACACCGGAAATTTCTCAAATTTCGGTGTATGCGCCGCTGGTGGCCGCCAAGGCGCAGGCGGGCCAGTTTATCATCCTGCGGGTGGATGAGGAGGGAGAGCGGATTCCCCTTACCATCTCCAGCGCAGTGGACGGACTGGTCACCGTGATCTATCAGAAGATCGGCGGCACCACCCTGGCGCTGGATCAGCTGAACGAGGGCGACTGCCTCCAGGACTTCGTGGGTCCCCTGGGTCTGCCCACCGAGGTGGAGAACGTGGGCCGTGTAGCCGTCCTGGGCGGCGGCCTGGGCTGCGCCATCGCTCTGCCTGTGGCCCGGGCTCTGCACCAGGCCGGCAATCAGGTGGACCTGATCGGCGGCTTTAAGACCAAGGATATCGTCATTCTGGAGGAGGAGATGGGCCAGGCCTGCACCGACCTGCACATCTGCACCGACGACGGCACCTACGGTTACCACGGCTTTGTCACCGGAAAGCTGGAGGAGCTGATCAACAGCGGCGTGAAGTTTGACCGGGTGTTTGCCATCGGCCCCCTGCTGATGATGAAGTTTGCCTGCAAGCTCACCGAGAAGTACAACATCCCCACCACCGTGAGCATGAACCCCATTATGATCGACGGCACGGGAATGTGCGGCTGCTGCCGTCTCACCGTGGGCGGCGAGGTGAAGTTCGCCTGCGTGGACGGCCCCGATTTCGACGGCCACAAGGTGGACTTTGACGAAGTGATCGCCCGCAACGCGACCTATAAGGAGCATGAAGCCAAGGCGAAAGAGAAGCACCTCTGCCGCCTGGGAGGAGGTGCCATGAATGGCTAATATGCAGATGGAAAAGACCCCCATGCCGGAGCAGGAGGCCAACGTACGCAACGCCAACTTTAAAGAGGTGGCCCTGGGCTACACCCTGGAGCAGGCCCAGAACGAGGCACAGCGGTGCCTGAACTGCAAGAATAAGCCCTGTGTCAGCGGATGTCCCGTAGGCATCCCCATCCCCGAGTTTGTGGGCAAGGTGGCCGAGGGCGACCTGGCCGCTGCCTATCAGCTGCTGTCCGACGCCAACGCCCTGCCCGCCATCTCGGGCCGGGTCTGCCCCCAGGAGACCCAGTGCGAGGGCAAGTGCGTCCGGGGTATCAAGGGCGAGCCGGTGTCCATCGGCCGCATTGAGCGCTTTGTGGCCGACTGGGCTGCGGAGAACGGCATTGCCAACGTGGCCACCGCCCCCAAGAACGGCCACAAGGTGGCGGTGATCGGCTCCGGCCCCGCCGGTCTGACCTGCGCCGGTGAGCTGGCCCGGATGGGCTACTCCGTCTCTGTCTTCGAGGCCTTCCACACCCCCGGCGGCGTGCTGAGCTACGGCATTCCCGAGTTCCGCCTCCCCAAGGCAATCGTCAAGCGGGAGGTGGCCAACCTGGAGAAGATGGGGGTGGACATCGAGCTGAACATGGTTATCGGCAAGGTGCTCACTATCACCGAGCTGTTCGAGCAGGGCTACGAGGCCGTGTTCATCGGCTCTGGCGCCGGCCTGCCCATGTTTATGAAGATTCCCGGAGAGTCCCTGGTGGGCGTGTACTCCGCCAACGAGTACCTCACCCGCATCAACCTGATGAAGGCCTATAAGGACGACGCGCCCACCCCCGTCCTCCACAACAAGAAGGTAGCCGTGGTGGGCGGCGGCAACGTGGCCATGGATGCCGCCCGGTGCGCCAAGCGCCTGGGTGCCGATGTCCACATCGTCTACCGCCGCTCCGAGGCGGAGCTCCCTGCCCGTAAGGAGGAGGTCCACCACGCTAAGGAGGAGGGCATCGTCTTCGATCTGCTCACCAACCCGGTGTCCATCGAGGGGGATGAGACCGGCCATGTCCAGTCCATCACCTGTGTGAAGATGGAGCTGGGCGAGCCCGACGCCTCCGGCCGCCGCCGCCCCGTGGTTATCGAGGGCAGTGAGTTCAAGATGGAGGTGGACGCCGTGGTCATGTCCCTGGGCACCCAGCCCAACCCCATGAGCTACGACGGCACCCCCGGTCTGGAAAAGACCCGGAAGGGCTGCGTCCAGGCCGACGAGATGGGCTGCACCTCCTGTCCCAACATCTTCGCCGGCGGCGACGCCGCCACCGGGGCGGCTACCGTCATTCTGGCTATGGGTGCGGGCAAGTCCGCCGCCAAGTCCATCGACGAGTACATCAAGAGCAAAGGCTAAGCGTGTTAAACTCCCGCCTCATATGGGGCGGGAGTTTCTATTTTTACCCTTGCAACCTCCCAAAACCATGTTATAATGCGATTAGAAGGGTACCTCAAAACAGAAAGAGAGGTACAAACTCATGAGAAGACTGAAAAAAGCGTTTTCCCTGACCCTGGCGCTTACTCTGTCCCTGTCCCTGACATCCAAAGCCTTTGCGGTGGGCACGGTAAAGGTGGTCCAGCATCAACTTCGATACCAATTCGCCGGAATATGCGGCATATCAGGATTTCGTGAATAACAGGGAAAGCTACGCCTACAATAGCGGAGAAAGTTATGTGTGGGACCCTGAGATCAAAACCTTTTCGATGAAATAGTAGTCTTTCGCGGCCGCTAACGGAGGCGATAACCTATACTGCCTCCCCCACCCAGCCGGCTACTCGGGAGCAGCCCACTACCCAGACCACACCCAGCACCCCCGACGCTCCCGGCAGCTACACCGTGAAAAAATAAAACGGAGCATAAAAATAGTAAAGGGCCGGGGCAAATGCCCCGGCCCTTTGCGGCACAGATTGCTTACCAGTGGGACTCCTGCTTCAGGCGGAAGGAGCTGACCAGCCGCTTGAACAGGCTGGCCTGGGAGGAGAGCTCCTCACTGGCGGCAGCGCACTCCTCGCTGGTGGCGGAGTTGGTCTGGACCACGGCGGAAATCTGGTCGATGCCCTCGGTGACCTGGGAGATGGAGGTGGTCTGGCTCTCCACTGCCTCCACCACAATGGACATCTTTTCGGTCACGCCGCCGGCGCTCTCGCTGGTGCGGGCCAGGGACTGGGTTACCTTCGCCACCACGTCGCTGCCCTCGTTCACCGAGGCGATGGAGCTCTCGATCAGGTCCTTGGTGGCCTTGGCGGCCTCGTCGGACTTGTTGGCCAGGTTGCGCACCTCGTCGGCCACCACGGCAAAGCCCTTGCCGGCGGAACCGGCCCGGGCGGCCTCCACGGCGGCGTTCAGGGCCAGAATGTTGGTTTGGAAAGCGATATTCTCAATGGCGGCGATGATCTTGGAGATCTCCTCCGAGGAGGTGGAGATTTTTTCCATGGCCGTATTGAGCTGCTTGACGTATTCCACGCTGATGCCCAGCTGAGCGCCGGCCTGCTCCACAAATTGGCCGGCCTCCCGGGTGGCCTGGGCAGTCCGCTTGGCGTTAGCGGCAATCTCATTGACGGTGGCGGACAGCTCCTCCACCGAGCTGGCCTGCTGGGTGGCCCCCTGGGCCAGGGACTGGGCGCTGTTGGACACTTGCTCAGAACCGGAGGCCACCTGTTCAGCGCTGGCCCTGATCTGGCCCATGGTATCGTTCAGCTTGGCCTCGATGCCGTCCAGCGAGTGCTTGATAGAAGTGAAATCGCCCACATAGTCCTGTTGAATGCTGTTGGTCAGGTCGCCGTTGGAGATGGAGTCCAGCACGCTGGAAATCTCACCGATGTAGGACCGCAGGCGGTGGATGGTCTCCCGGAAAATTTGGGCCAGGTCGCCCACCTCGTCGTTGGAGTGAACGCTGATGACAATTTCCTCGCCGTTGGTCAGGCCCAGGTCGCCCTTTTCCAGCCGATTGGCAACCTGGGTGATCTCGGCCAGGGGGGCGGACACGGTTTTCTTTAAGTAGGGAGTCATAATCATGATGCACACAATGATAACGCCGATGCTGACCAGGGAGGACATGAGTATGGTCATAAAGGTCTGCTGATTGGCCTCGGCGCTGGAGATGCCGGCAAAGAGAAGGCCGTCCACCTTGCCGTCGGCCCCCCGGGTGGGGACATAGGAGCAGAGATACTCCTCATTCAGGATGGTAGCCTTGCCCAGATAGGTCTGTCCCTGCTGGAGCACAATGGAGGACAGGCTGGAGGACAGCTTGGTGCCGACTACCCGCTTGCCGTCCTGAATCACGGTGGTGTAGGCCCGGGTGTCGCCCTCGAAAATGGTAAATTCGCAGTCCATGCGGCTTTTCAGGCCGTCCAGCAGCTGGTCGATGTCGGTGTCCTCAGTGGTCTGCTCCAGGAGGTAGGCCAGCATATTGGTGCCGTCGGTGCAGCGATCTTTCAGCATCTTTGTGGTCAGGCTGCGGAACATGGTAACGCACATCGTTACGGCAAAGATCACCGATACGATCTGCATGATGACCACCATGTTGCCGACCTTCTGGCCGATGCGCTTGTACTTCTTGCCGTTGGCCCGCTGAATCTTTTTCATACTCATTACTCCATCCGTTAAAATTTCGTGAGTGGGTCTAAAACCCAGCCTATCAATTGTAATGGGAAAGGGGATTTTTTTCAAGTCCCTTTTTCCCTTTTTTAGTTGATTATTTATCTGTGTATCAAGCAATGAAACGGGGCGGGAAAAAGTCGAAAAGAACCCCCGGCGGACTTACCGCCGGGGATTGCTTTTGGCGCGAATGATGTGCCAGGCGGCCAGGTAGAACAGGATATATGCAACGGACAGCCCCAGGCAGAGGCTGTATTTTTGTCTCAGCCCGTCGGTGTAGCTTTTGGCGGATTGTTCCGGCTCCACGGTGATATAGGTGCGGCTGCTGGGGATCGTCAGTATGCGGCGGGCCACAGTCTGTCCGGCCTTCACCGTCTTCTGTCCCAGCTCCGGCGCGGGGGTCCGCTCCTGCCAGCGATACCCGGCGCCGCTGGTGTCCCGGTAGAGTACCATATAGACGGTTGTGGTGGGGTGCATACGCCGGTCCCGGCTGCTGGCGCTGGTGTTTTTTACTTGGACGGACTGTACATCGTAAGGCAGGAAAGTGTAAACTCCCTGGTCCTCATAGTCGCCGGCGGGGCGAATGTCGGACAGCTCCTGGATGGAGAGATAGATTGTGACCGCCGACAGGACAAAGAGCATGACACCGGCGAAAAAAGGGATAAATTTCAGCTTCTGCATAGGTCCTCCTGCGGATAGACAAAATTGCCGGGTGGCTGGTTTGCTTGTCTGCACCAGATTATAGCTGGTTTTCCGTCTGGCATCAAGCTTTTTCCGGGCGGGGAGCGGCTTTTTATATTACCACTCCCCGCATGGAGGGCTCCTTTACTGCCAGCTCCCCCAGGGAATTGGCGGTTTTTTCGGTAAAAAAGCTGAAATAGGACACCTCACCCCGCCATTTCTGCTGGCAGGCGGGGAGGTGAGCCCACAGGGCGGAGGGCAGGCCCACTGCCGGCAGGTACAGCGGCCCCAGCAGCAGGGACTGGACGGTGTGGCCGTACTCGTGGACCAGCAGCCGGCGGCTAATCTCCCCGTGGGGGACCAGGCTCCTCCGGTCTCGGGGCGGCTTGTCGGAGAGGAAGATGAACGGCCCCAGGGACAGGCTGGAGTAGAGGGGGTATACCGTGACCACCGCGCCGTGGTAACGGGAGTGGGGACACTTCCGGTACCGCAGGAGAACGGCCACCCCCGCCGCCGTCTGAAGCAGGCCCCAGGTACACTGGAGCAGAACATACAGCAGCCCCTTCATTTTACCCGCAGCCGTCTGGCCAGTTCCCCGTCCGGGGTGACCTGGGCGGTCTCATAGGTGGTGTAAATCACCATGCCGGGCCGGGCGCCCCCCGGCTTCTTTACGTACCGGACGGGGGTGTAGTCCACCGGCACCTTGCTGCTGTCCCTGGCCTGGGAGAACCAGGCGGCCAGAACGGCGGCCTCGTTGAGGCTCTGAAGGTCGGGCGCTCCCCCCCCAGTCCACAGGATGACGTGGGAGCCGTGTATCTTCTGGGTGTGGAACCAGATATCCCCCTTGCCGGCCAGCTTGCAGGTGAGCAGGTCATTTTGACTGTTGTTCTTGCCCACCGAGATGCGCAGGCCGGAGGTTGACATAAATTCCATAGGCTTGGACGTGACCCGCTTCACCCGGTCCTTTGCCTTGGCGGGGCGGCGGAGATAGCCGGTGTCGGCCAGCTCCTGCCGGATTTCCGCCAGGTCCCGCTCCCCCTCGGCCAGGGAGATGTTCTCCAGCACGCTGTTCAGGTAGTCCAGCTCGTGCCGGCCCTTCTCCAGCTGGATGGTGAGCATCTCCTCCGCCTTTTTGGCCCGGTTGTAGTCCTTGTAGTACTTGGCGGCGTTTTGCTGGGGGGTGAGGAGGGGGTCCAGCCTGATTTCGATTTCCTTCCCCTCGGGATCGTAAAAGTCCACCGCCCGGAGACGGGCCATGCCCTTGGACATCTGGTAAAAATTGCTGGTGAGGATATCGCCCAGCTGGCGGAGCCGGTCACGGTCCCGGGTGGCGGCCAGCTCCTTCTCCTGATTGGCAATCTTCCGGGCGGTGCGGTCCCGGGCGTTGGTGACCGATTTAATCAGGTCCTGCCCCCGCTGCCTGATCCGGTCCTGACGCTCCCGCTGCTCAAAGAAGGCGTCCAGCAGGGGGGAAAAGGCGGGCCAGCCCTCCACCTGGGCGGCACCCTCGTACTGGCCCACGGGCAGGAAGGTGAAGTCCCGGGGGCGGCCCTCCATGGAGATCATGGTGGGGGCGTACCGCCCCGCAGTAACCGCCTCCCGCAGCTCCTCCAGCCGGTCCAGCAGCCGGGCGCGGCCCTCGGGTCCCAGGGCGTTAAGGCGTACATCGGCGGCCCCACCGGCCCGGTGGGCCAGCTCCCGGCAGAGCAGAGGGGACAGCCCCCCGAAGGTGTCCAGCAGCCAGCGGTCGGCCTGGGCCTCCTCGGGGGCGGCGGACAGCAGGGCCTCCAGCCGCTCCCGGTCCGCAGTGAGGGGATTTTCCTTGTCCATGCCGGGGGGGAGGCGGTAGAACATCCCCGGCTGAAGAAGTCGGCCGGCGGTGAGGTCGCCCCCGGTGTGGCGGATGCAGTCCAGAATGCGGCCGTCGCCGTCCAGCAGGAGGAGGTTGGTCCGGTGGCTGATGGCCTCCAGCACCAGCCGGCGCTCCACCCGGTCGCCCAGCTCGTTCAGCGCCTCGAAGCGCAGGGCGGCCACCCGTTCCAGGGGAGTCTGGACAATCTCCAGCAGCCGGGCCCCGGACATGTGCTTGCGCAGCAGCATGCAGAACATGGGGGGCTTCTCCGGGTTCTCCAGGGGCAGGGTGGTCAGGTGGAGCCGGGGATGGGCCGGGTTGGCCGACAGCAGCAGGCGCACATTGCCCACACTCTGGGTCCGCAGGGCCAGCACCACCTCGTCCCGGCCGGGCTGGTAGATCTTGTCCACCCGGGCCCCGGCCAGGCTGGTATTCAGTTCATGGATCACGCCCGACAGGCACAGCGCGTCTAAGGGCATAGAAATCACCTCTTGGGATCGTTTGTAGGGGCGGACATTGTCCGCCCGCTTTTACGGACCTGGCTGTTTGACTGCGGGCGCACACTGTGCGCCCCTACAGCGGTGTGCTGATGGTTCGGATTACTTCAATCTTTCCCACAATATGGCGGTTGAACTCCGTCAGCTCATCGGCGGGAATCCAGTACTCCTGATGGTAGGAGCGCCCCACCGTCTGGACCTCATAGCGGGACAAAAAGCCGTCGTCCACCTCAAAGCGGGTGACGTAGCCTTTAAATCCGGAGGCTGGGTCCTTTGTGTTCCATTTGCCGGCGATTTCAGCGGCATACTGCTCATTGAGTACCGGGTAAAAAATGGGCTGCTCCGGCAGACGGGGCGGAAAGGCGGTGTATCCGCTCTCCCGGATGAGAGCAAGCTCCTGCTCACCGACGGGGCGGTATAAAATCATGCTGGGACCTCCTTAATAGGGAAATTCCGCGTAATAGTCCACACGGTCGCCATCAGTCAGCCAGCGCTCAAACCAGCCCAGAAAATCCTGGCGCTGGCAGCAGGGGTGGGTCCCCATCTCGCACAGGCTCCAGACCTCGCCCCGGCAGGGGCCGGTGATAATCAGCTGGAAGGTCTCGCCGCAGCCGATGTCGATGAGCTCCAGCGTCCCCTGCTGAACCTGTTGCCAGAACTCGTCGGAGAGGGGCTCGTCCCCTTCGAGTTCATATTCTGTAAAGGGGAAGGGAACAGCATAGTTTTCGATTTCCCGGTTTGCCTCAAGGGGCAAAAGCTGGTAAGAGGGGTAATCGTCAAACATATAACAGCCGTCGCCCACCTCCAGCAGGAAGCGGCGGTAGCCCTCGGGCAGGGTGATCTGGTGCTTTTGCTCAAAGGCGCGGATTTGCTCCTCGGAGAGCACCGGACCCATTTGAATCTTTTGAAGCTGGATTTCCTCCTTGATATGCGCTAAAACAGCGTCATATTCTTCCGGCTTGTACACTGGCATGGTCTATTCCTCCTCCATGTAGGGGCGGACATTGTCCGCCCGCTTTTACGGATCTGGCTGTTTGACTGCGGGCGCACACTGTGCGCCCCTACAGAGGCATCCGCATTAAAATTAGCTTAACAGCCTTATATCCAGCCTCTGTTTTAATCATATCTGCTGCACACTGGTTGTCGAGAGCTGGAACCTTTCTATAAATCCATTTGGAAGATTGAGCGCCAAGGACCCCCTTGATAACTTTCGCAAGCTCAGCTGGGATGCCGGGCAGCTCGTTTTCCTCGACAGAAATGCCATCAAAATGCTGAGAAAAATTACAGTACTCCGACTTTAGGGAGTCAAATATCGTCGCTAATTCCTTGATTTTATGGCGTTCCACATTAGTCCTCCATCATAATTGCAAATAGCTCGTTCAGCCGTTCCGTCCTCCCCTGGAGGTACAGCCAGCCAAACAGAGCTTCCAGGCCGGTGGCGGTCTGGTACTGGGCCCGGCTGGCGGCCTTGGGGATGGAGTGGGGGGCGGTGTTCCGGCCCCGGCGGAAGACGTCAGCCTCCTCGTCGGTGAGGAGGGGCTGAAGCTTTTCAAATCGCTCTGCCTGGGCGGGGGCGGCTACATATTTTACCGTGGCCCGGTGCAGGTCCTTGGCCTTGGCCTTGCCGTGGAGCACCAGCCAGGAGCGGACCATCACCTCATAGACCCCGTCCCCCAGGTGGGCCAGCCCCAGGGTGGACAGGGAGAGCAGGGCATCCCGGTCGATATTTAAGTGGAAGTAATCGGTCATAGCGGCGTGCTCCCTTCGGAAATTGGGATGATTCTATCATATTTCCAAAGAGTTGGCAAGACTTGCAATTTTCCCCCAAACATGATACCCTTTAAAAAAAGACAGGGGAGGGGAGAGGACATGCGCGTACTGGCCGCCTTTGCCTTCTCCTTTGCCGCCGCCGTGTTTGGGACGATCTACGGCGGTCTGGACCCCCTTCTCCTCCCGCTGGGCGGGGGGCTGGCCCTGGTGGCAGCGGTTGCAGGGCTTGCCGTCAAGCGGAAAAGCCAGACGCGGACCCGCGTCCTGCTGATCCTGTCCGGCCTGGCCTGCGGCTTTCTGTGGACCGCCCTCTACATGGCGGTTTTCTTCCAGCCTGCCCGGGACCTGGACGGCCAGACTGTCCGTCTCACCGCCACGGTGGCCGACTGGCCCCAGGAGGGGAGCTACAGCGGCTGTACGGTGCTGGTTCGGGCGGAGACCGGGGGCGGGGTGAAGGTATCCGCCATCCTGTACACCGACGGACAGGGGGCCGGTCTGCGCCCCGGCGACCGGATTGAGACCATCGCCCACTGCACCCTGGGGGACCGCACCTTTGCCGGGGAGAAGATTACCTACTACACCGCCAAGGGTATTTTCCTCCGGGCCCAGGCCTATGGGCGGCTGGAGGTAGAGCGTCCAACCCGTGTTCCGCCCCAGTACTTCGCCGCCTGGGCGTCCAGGGCTCTGAAAACCGGCATTGACGCCGCCTTTCCCGAGGACGTCTCCGGCTTTGTCCGGGCCCTGGTTACGGGCAACCGGGACAACCTCACCGACGAGTTTACCACCTCCCTGGAGCGGGCAGGGCTGAGCCATACGGTGGCGGTGTCCGGGATGCACCTGGCCTTCCTGGCCAGCCTGCTCACAGCCCTGCTGGGCCGGGGCAGGCGGTCTACCGCGCTGTTTACCGTTCTGTGGGTGGCGCTGTTCTGCGGCATCGCGGGCAACACCCCGTCGGTGCTGCGGGCAGCGGTGATGATCCTTATGCTCCAGCTGGCCCCTCTGCTGGACCGGGAGCGGGACGGCCCCACCTCGCTGGCCCTGGCCCTGTTCCTGCTGCTGTGGGTCAATCCCTTTTCCGCCGCCCACATCGGATTGCAGCTGTCCTTTACCGCGGTGGCGGGGATTCTGCTGGTGTCCGACCGGGTCCAGGGGTGGCTGCTGAAGAAGCTCCGCATGGATCAGCTCTCCAAGCCCAGGAGCTGGGGAGAGCGGCTGCTGCGGGTGGGACCCTATTTTGTCGTCTCCACCCTCTCCGCCACGCTCGGAGCTTCGGTGCTTACCATCCCCCTGGTGGCCCTCCACTTTAATATGATCTCTCTCATCGCCCCCCTGTCCAATCTGCTCACCCTGTGGGCCATCGGCTTCCTCTTTCTGGGCGGCCTGGGGGTGGGGACGCTGGCTATTGTTCTGCCCGGACCGGCGGCTGTGCTGGCCGTGCCCTTTGCCGGGCTGGCCCGCTATCTCCAGTGGGTGATTGATTTGGTGTCCAGACCCGCCTTGGCTGCCCTGCCGCTGGAATCGGTGTATTACCGGGCCTGGCTGGTGCTGATCTATGCCCTGTTGCTGGTGTCGATTCGGGGGAAGGGCAGGCGTCCGGTGTGGATGCCCCTGGCCGCCGGGACGGCCGGGCTGGTTCTGGCGGTGGTGCTCACCCGGGAGACCTTTGGCCTGGGGGATATAGGGGTGACGGTGCTGGACGTGGGTCAGGGCCAGAGCGTGCTGGTTCAGTCGGGATATCTTGTCCTGGTGGACTGCGGCGGCGACAGCCGGGACGACCCTGGCGATGTGGCTGCCAACTACCTCCAGTCGGTGGGCCGGAGCGATATTGAGCTGCTGGTGGTGACCCACTACCACGCTGACCACGCCAACGGCATCCCGCAGCTGCTGCGGCGGATTGGTGTGGGGGAGATTGCCCTGCCTGACGTGGAGGAGGACAGCCCCCTCCGGGCGGAAATCATCGCCGCCGCTGAGGAAAAGGGGATTCCGGTGCGCTTCATCCGGGAGGAGGAGCGGTTCCATCTCACCCGTGAGGGGGACACGGTCACCGTTCTCCCGCCCATGGCGGAGGAGGGGACGGCCAATGAGCTGGGCCTGACCGTTCTGGTCTCCCATAAGACGCTGGACGTGCTGATTACCGGGGATATGGAGGCGGAGGGAGAGCGGCGTCTGGTGGAGACGGCGGACCTGCCCGACGTTGAGGTGCTGGTAGCCGGCCACCACGGCTCCAATACCTCCAACACCCGGGAGCTGCTGGAGACCGTGAGACCCGAGCTTGCCCTGATCTCTGTGGGGCAGAACAACAAATACGGCCACCCGGGGTGGGACGCTCTGGCCCGGCTGGATGAAATTGGAGCTAAAATCTACCGCACCGACCTGTATGGGACCATAGAGGTGCGGATGAAACAGGGGGACGACTATGCCGCCGAAAAATAAGCCGGACACCTCCGGGCTGGACAAGCTGAAAAAGGACCTGTCTACGGGTAAGCCGGGGCAGCTGTATATCTTCCACGGGGAGGAGACCTACCTCCGGGACCACTACCTGGGTCGCCTGCGGGAGGCGGTGCTCACCGGCGGACTGGGGGAGTTCAACCGCCACGACCTGAGCGCCAGAGACATGTCCCCCCACGCCCTGGAGGAGGCGGTGGACTGCCTGCCCATGATGGCGGAGCGAACCTTGGTGGAGGTGACCGACTTCGACCTGTTCAAGGCGGGGGAGAAGGATCGGGAGGGATACATCCGCATCCTGTCCAACCTGCCCGACTACTGCTGTCTGGTCTTCCTCTACGACATTTTGGAGTATAAGCCCGATGCCCGCACCAAGCTGGCCCAGACGGTGAAGGCCCACAGCACGGTGGTGAATTTTGCCCGCCAGAGCCCCCGGGAGCTGGTTGACTGGGTCCGCCGCCATTTCAAGGCCCAGGGCAAGGAGATCGACTCCCGTCTGTGCGAGGAGCTGATTTTCCTGTGCGGCGACCTGATGCACAGCCTTCAGCAGGAGATCGGCAAGATTGCCGCCTATGCCAAGGGGGACAAGATTACCCGGGCAGACATTGAAGCGGTAGCTACCCCTCAGCTCAGCGCGGTGGTCTTCCGCATTGCCGACGCCATTGGCGAGAAGAACTTCGACCGGGCGGCCGCCACCCTGGGGGAGCTGTACCAGATGCAGAAAAGCCCCTACGAGATCATGGGGGCCTTCGGCAAGCAAATGCGGCAGCTGTACTCCGCCCGGCTGGCCCTGGCCGGGGGGAAAGGGGCGGCCTGGGTGGCCCAGCTGTGGGGGATGCGCTACCCGGCGGACCGGCTGCTGGTCAGCGCCCGGCGATTTTCCCTCCAGTGGTGCAGGAGGGCGGTGGTCCGCTGCGCCCAGACCGATTTGGCCATGAAGTCCACTGGCCAGGACGCCAAAGAGCTGATGACCACTCTGCTGCTGGAGCTGGCCAACACGACATAAAAGCCTCCCTCCTTGAGGGAGGTAGCACGCCGCAGGCGTGACGGAGGGAGTATCCATGCTGCACATCCGTGAGGCCATCGTGGTAGAGGGCCGGTACGACAAAAACACCCTGTCTCAGGTGGTGGACACCCTTATCCTGGAGACAGGGGGCTTTCAAATTTTCAAGGACCCGGAAAAAATGGCCCTCCTGGACCGGGCGGCCCGGAGGCGGGGGCTGATTGTCCTCACCGACTCCGACGGGGCGGGGTTTGTCATACGAAACCGCATCAAGGGGACCATCCCGGCCCGGCACCTCAAGCACGCCTACATCCCCGACGTCTACGGCAAGGAGCGCCGGAAACGCCAGCCGGGGCGGGAGGGCAAGCTGGGGGTGGAGGGGATGCCGCCCCAGGTGCTGGAGGAGGTCCTCCGCCGGGCGGGGGCCACCTTTCTGGACGGGGACAGTCTGGCCGGGCGCTCAGGCCCGTCCCTCACCAAAGCGGACCTGTTCGCCGCCGGCCTGTCCGGGGGAGCGGGGAGCGCCGAAAGGCGGCAAGCCCTTCTCAAGCGGCTGGAGCTGCCTGAGCATATGTCCGCCAATGCCCTGCTGGCCGTTCTCAACGGCTGTTACAGCAGGGAGGAGGCGAAGGAAATTTTGAAAAACCTTTAGGGGCGGCCATTGGCCGCCCCTGTCTGGTATGACGGAGTTTTAGGTAATCCAGGAGATGATTTGTCCAGGGGTGCTGTAAAGGGCCTGGCACCGATAGCGCGGGCAGTCATAGTATGGTATGTGGCACAGCCACATCCATTACTTGACTTAAAAGGAGCGCGCTATGAGACGTTACTATGCTTCTGACTGGGAACAGAGCAGTCGCGATGGCGTTGTGGCCCACCTGACCGGGTGTGGGTGCAATACCGGCTGTGGTACCGGCTGCGGCTGTAATACAGGCTGCGGGTGCGACACCGGCTGCGGCTGTAATACGGGCTGCGGGTGTGACACCGGTTGCGGTTGCAATACTGGCTGCGGGTGTGATTCCGGCTGTGACTGTCCGGGTCCTGTTCTGCCCCCGGTTCCGCCCTGTCCTGGTCCCTTCCCACCCAATCCCGGAATTGGCCCGACCGGTCCCACCGGCCCCCAGGGATATCCGGGGCCCACCGGTGCGACCGGTCCCACCGGTCCTCAGGGAATCCCCGGCCCTGCCGGTGCTACTGGTGCCACCGGTGCTACCGGAGCCACGGGCGCACAGGGCCCCGCTGGTCCTGCTGGCCCCACCGGCCCTGCCGGTGCTACAGGCGCCACTGGCGCTACCGGTGCCACTGGTGCGGTGGGCCCGACTGGTCCCACCGGCCCTGCTGGTGCCACAGGTGCAACCGGTGCTACTGGAGCCACAGGTGCACAGGGTCCCGCTGGCCCTGCTGGTCCCACCGGACCTGCCGGCGCTACGGGTGCGACAGGTGCACAGGGCCCCGCCGGTCCCACCGGCCCTGCTGGCCCCGCCGGTGCTACAGGCGCTACGGGCGCTGCCGGTGCTGAGGGCCCCGCTGGTCCTGCCGGTCCCACCGGACCTGCCGGTGCCACAGGTGCTACGGGCGCTGCCGGTGCCGAGGGTCCCGCCGGGCCCACTGGTCCTACCGGACCTGTTGGCCCTGCCGGTGCTACAGGTGCGACGGGCGCTGCTGGTGCTGAGGGTCCTGCCGGTCCCACTGGTCCTACCGGACCTGCTGGCCCTGCCGGCGCCACAGGTGCAACGGGCGCTGCCGGTGCGGTGGGTCCCACTGGACCTGCCGGTCCTGCCATCACCCCCGGCCCTGCGGTGGCGGACGAGGATCCGGGCGCTGGAACCCCAGAGCTCGTGGACAAGATCAATGAGCTGCTGGCCTCTCTGAGGACTGCCGGCGTTATTGCCACCTGATTCCCAGTCCGGTCAAAATCAGCCGGCACTCCTGTAATATAGGAGTGCCGGCACTTTTAAAGGAGGTCTTTATGGGCAGCTACAAGGTATGTGTCTACGCCATCTGTAAAAATGAGGAACAGTTTGTAGACCGCTGGATGGACTCCATGCTGGAGGCGGACCAGGTTGTGGTGCTGGACACCGGCTCTGAGGACGGGACGGTGGAGCGGCTGCGGGCCCGGGGGGCGGAGGTGACAGTGGAGGCAATCTCCCCCTGGCGCTTTGACAGGGCCCGGAACCGCTCCCTGGAGCTGGTGCCCGCAGACGCCGATATCTGCGTCTGCACCGACCTGGACGAGGTGTTTCACCCCGGCTGGCGGGAGGCGCTGGAGCGGGCCTGGGTGCCGGGGGCGGGACAGGCCTCCTACCGGTACACCTGGTCCTTCAACGCCGACGGCTCCGAGGGGGTGGTGTTTTGGTATGAGAAGATCCACGCCCGTCGGGGCTATCAGTGGGTCCACCCCGTCCATGAGGTGCTCCGGTGGACAGGGGAGGGGAGACCTGGGCCGATGGTGACGGCCGAGGGGGTCCAGCTGGACCACCACCCGGACCCGGCCAAGTCCCGGAGCCAGTACCTGCCTCTGCTGGAGCTGTCGGTTCAGGAGGAGCCGGGGGACGACCGCAATGTCCACTACCTGGGTCGGGAGTACATGTACCGGGGCCGCTGGGATGACTGCATCCGCACCCTGAAGGGTCATCTGGAGATGCCCACCGCCGTGTGGCGGGATGAGCGGGCGGCCTCCATGCGGTACATCGCCCGGTCCTGTTGGGAGAAGGGGCAGGTCTCCCAGGCCAGAGACTGGTATTTCCGGGCCATCACCGAGGCCCCCCACCTGCGGGAGCCCTACACCGATCTGGCCCTGATGCTCTACCACCAGAAGGAGTGGGAGGGGGTGCTTTACTTCACCGCCTGTGCCCTGGCCATCACCGTCCGGCCCAGAAGCTACATCTGCGAGGCCGCTGCCTGGGGCAGCCTGCCCCACGACCTGCGGGCCATGGCCTTTTACTACACCGGGGCCTTCCGGGAGGCGGCGGCCGAGGCGGAAAAGGCGCTGGAGCTGGAGCCGGAAAATCAGCGGCTGAAAGACAATCTGGCGCTGATGGAGCGGGCCGCGGAGCAGGCAAATCCCGGGCGCTGATTTTCCGGTCAAATAGGGGAGTGGAAATGGCCCGGAAATATTGACAAGAGAACATTTGAGGGGTAAAATAGATTGATTAGCTTTGCCATACTGGAGGGAACAATTTATGTATCGCTGCCATATGGAGTTTTATCTTGTCAACTGTCCGCCCGACGTGCTGGAGACCGTCCAGCAGCTGCCGCCGCTGGATGGGTTTAACCACTCCTTTTTAGACAGCAACGAGCCCCGGGAGGCCCTGCTGTCCCGGGCGGATGTAGTTCTGGCGGTGCCTGTGGCGGGGGCAGACTCTGTGCGGGCCCTGGCGGAGGGGATGAAGGAGGATGCGTGGCTGATCCTTTTGGCGGACCAGAAGCAGGTCGCGGGACTGGGGGAGAGCCTGTCCCTGGCCGATGAGCTGTGGACCCTGCCCATGACGGGGGCGGAGCTGAAATTCCACTTTACCCGCTGGCAGGAGAAGCAGAAGCTGCGCCTGGACCTGTGGGAGACCAGCCAGTATCTGGAGGCAACCATTAACAGCACCCCCAGCCTGGTGTGGTACAAGGACAAGGACGGTATCCATGAAAAGGTAAACGACGCCTTCTGCGCCACCGTGAACAAGACCAAGGAGCAGGTGCAGGGCCGAGGCCACGCCTACATCTGGGATGTGGAGGAGGACGACCCGGCCTGTATTGAGTCGGAACGGATTGTGATGGAGATGCGGGAGACCCGCATGTCGGAGGAGGCCGTCCAAACCGGCGAGGGAAAGCGGCTGCTGACCACCTACAAATCCCCCCTGTACGACTATGACGGCAGCGTGATGGGTACGGTGGGCGTGGCCATCGACGTGACCCAGGAGCGGGCCTACGAGCAGGAGATCGTCAACAAAAATCGGGAGCTGGAGAATCTTTTTACCACCATGGACTGCGGCGTCATGTGCCACAGCCTGGACGGCTCCCGGATGATCAGCGTTAACCGGGCGGCCCTTCAGATTTTGGGCTATGAGTCCCAGGAGGCCCTGCTGGCCGACGGCTTTGATATGGTAGCCTCCTCTGTGCTGCCGGAGGACAGAGCCCGGCTGGAGGAGTGCATCAAGACACTGAGCAGGGTGGGGGACAATGTCAATATTGAGTACCGCGTCCGCCATACCAATGGGGATATTCTCCATGTGATGGGAAATATCAAACTGATCGAGGAAGATGGCGAGCTGTTCTACCAGCGCTTTCTTCTGGATTATACTACCCAGAAGCTCCGGGAGGAGGAGCGGAGGCTGGCAGAGGAACGCCGCCAGGCGGGGCTGGTTCAGGCGCTGACCATCGACTATAACCTGGTGTGTGTCTTTGACCTGGACAGCGGCATAGGCCGGTCGCTGCGGATCTACGAGTGCAAGCTGGGTGTGCTGGAGGAGCTGTTTTCCGGCGAGCTGACGCTGGAGACCTGCATGGGAGATTACATAAACAGATGTGTGTATGCTGAGGACAGAGAGCTGATGCGGCAGATCTGTACCCGGGACCGCCTGCGCATCGAGCTGGGGGCCAACAGCCAGTTCTATAACAACTACCGCACCCAGTGCGGCGATGAGCTGCGGTATTTCCAGATGAAGGCGGTGCGCACGGGGGACTGGAGCACCACCCGGGCCGTGGTGCTGGGCTTCCGCAGCGTGGACGAGGAGACCCGCAAGGAGTTGGAGCAGATGAATCTGCTGCGGGACGCGCTGGATCAGGCCAACCGGGCCAGTAAGGCCAAGAGTGTCTTCCTGTCCAATATGTCCCACGATATCCGCACCCCCATGAACGCGATCATCGGCTTTACCGCCCTGGCCACCACCCACATCGACCAGCGGGACCAGGTGGAGGGCTATTTAAAGAAGATTATGACCTCCGGCAACCATCTGCTCAGCCTGATCAACGACGTACTGGATATGAGCCGCATTGAGAGCGGCAAGATGTCGCTGGAGGAGAAGCCTTGTTCCATGCCCGATATCCTTCACGGCCTGCGCAGCATCGTCCAGGCCGACGTCCACGCCAAGCAGCTGGAGCTGTATATGGACGCGGTGGACGTGATGAACGAGGAAATCTACTGTGACCGCCTGCGGCTCAACCAGATTTTGCTCAACCTGCTGAGCAACTCAGTAAAATATACCCCGGCTGGGGGCGTGGTGAGCGTTAAGGTGACGGAAAAGCCCGGCGCCCCGGTGGGTCACGCCACCTACGAGTTCTGCATCAAGGACACCGGCATCGGCATGAGCGAGGAGTTTGTCGCCCGTATTTTCGAGCCCTTTGAGCGGGAGCGGAACTCCACCACCAGCGGCATCCAGGGCACCGGTCTGGGCATGGCCATCACCAAGAACATTGTGGATATGATGAATGGCACCATCTCGGTGAGGAGCAAGCAGGGGGTGGGCACGGAGTTTATCGTGGTGGTTACCTTCCGGCTGTGTACCGAGGAGCGAGAGCCCCAGACCATCCCGGAGCTGAAAAACTGCCGGGCTCTTGTGGTGGACGACGATTTTAACACCTGTGACAGCGTGTCTTGCATGCTCCAGCAGATCGGAATGCGGGCGGAGTGGACCCTGTCCGGCAAGGAGGCGGTGCTGCGTACCCGCCAGGCTGTGATGCGCAATGACGTGTATAGCGTGTATATTATCGACTGGCTGCTGCCCGACATGAACGGTGTGGAGGTGGCCCGCCGGGTCCGCAAGGAGATTGGCGAGCAGGTGCCCATCATCGTTCTGACCGCCTACGACTGGTCGGAGATCGAGGACGAGGCTCGGGAGGCGGGAATCAGCGCCTTCTGCTCCAAGCCCCTGTTCCTGTCTGAGCTGCGCAGCTGCCTGATGTCGGTGGTGGGAACTGAGGAGAAGAAGGAGGAGGACAGCGCCAGGAAGGGCCGCACCAACACCGGCCGCATCCTTCTGGTAGAGGACAACGAGCTGAATCAGGAGATTGCCACCGCGATTTTGAGTGAGGCCGGCTTCCAGGTGGAGACGGCGGAGGACGGCCGGCAGGCTGTGGATCTGGTGTCGCAGTCCCAGCCGGGGTGGTATCAGCTGGTGCTGATGGATGTACAGATGCCCGTGATGAACGGCTACGAGGCCACCCGGTGCATCCGCCAACTGGAGAACCGCCAGCTGGCCGATATCCCCATCCTGGCCATGACCGCCAACGCCTTTGAGGAGGATAAGCAGGAGGCCCTGCGCTCCGGGATGAACGGCCATATCTCCAAGCCCATCAACATTGAAAAGCTGTTGGAGACGCTGAATGAGATGCTGAGCTGATACAACATAGGAAAGCCCCCGGCTTGCGCCGGGGGCCTTCGGTTACCTAAAGAGGAGGGATATGTAATCCTGCCGGCCGTCCAATACGCGGACGACTGAGATGGTGGTCTGGTCCTCAATCCGATAAAATACAAGCTGCTTGGAGACGATCAGAACGCGCAAATCGGAATCCACATCAAGCCTGCTGCTGAGCAGGGGGCCCATCATGGGATGGTCTGCCAGCTGAGAGACGCTGCGCAAAATAGAGGCGGTCAGCTTTGCCGCTGCCGTTTTGTTATGGAGCGTATTTGCGATATAGTCCTGCTTCTGACGGATATCAAGCAGGGCAAGGCGCTTATACTTGATCTTCACGGCTCGACCCCGAGGATTTGATACACCTCATGCTCCGGGTAGAAGACAGGGTCGGATATCCCCTCGTTTAATTCCTTCATTAAACGATTCAGCGCCTTGGTTCTGATCAGTTCCGCGTTTTCCTCTGTGACCGGAAAGGGGAAGCCTCCCGCGTTGAGAGACTGCTGGAAAAATACGTTGACTGCGTCGGTCAGTGTAAGGCCGTTTTTGGCGTAGACAGCCTCCAGGCTTTGCCGGATATCCGGGTTGATGCGCATACGAAACATATCGGTTTTAGCAGATGAAACAACGTCCATGTAAAATTCCTCCATTCATACTGCAATTGTAACATACCCGGTTTGCTATGTCAATATGTGTGGCCACATTGTGGCTACATGATCGGCTGAAACGTAAGCCCCCGGCTTGCGCCGGGGGCCTAGGTTATATCGCCTTTAGACAGCTGTCCATATGTTCCCGCAGATTCCGGTCGGCCTGGAGCAGGTAGTCGCAGATTGCGCCAAAGCCGTCTGCGTAGGGTGTGTGCGTCCGGTTTAATCCCATTGTCATGGCCTCCACCGCGTTGATTCCTCTGGATACCTGATAGACGGCCGTCTCCAAATCAAGTAATTCTTCGCGTAAACTCATGTTTTCCTCCTTGATTTTTACCCGGCGTTGTGGCATAATCAGATTTGCCATTCCTTCGGGTGTGGTTTGTAGAGTGTTGGTGTTGCTTGTCACGGCGCGGCCAGCACTCTATTTTTATTCGCCCAGTTCCTCGTCAATCTTTTCGTTGAGCCATTTGACCTTGGAGATGTTTTTTTCTTTCAGCTTTTCTTCAAAGCGTTCCATTTTTTCACGTTCCACTTCAACGACAAATGATTTACGATCTTTACGACGTTCTCGGAAATACTGAGCCCTGCTTTTGCCAGGCAAATCATCACCTCCTTATAGCACGTAACTATCCTAGCATAGTTGCGTGCTATATGTCAAGGGGAAAATTTGACCCCCGGCGCAAGCCGGGGGCCGTTTCATACTGTCAGACCAGGCTCTCCTGGGCAAAGGTTCCGTCCTCCAAAATCAGAAAATAGACTGCCGAATAGACTTCGCGCGGCTGGGATTCTCCCTCCTGAGTCATGGGGAAGATAATCCGGTAATTTCCAGCGGGCAGGTCGCCATAGGGCTCCAGAGGAAAAACAGAGGAATAGCTTTCGCCGGGGGGCAGGGTGTGTCCTTCGTCTGTGTGATAGCGGCTAAACTGGCTTGGAACATCGTACCACCCATCCTCCAGACAGACCTGAAGGCTGGCATAACCGCCGTTTCCGTGGAAAAATTCGTACCGGCTGAGGTTGGTCAGGGTCCAGCTCAGGCCGTTTGACGAGTCGTCCAGGGTCATGGAGACATCGGTCTGCAGAGATGGAAGGTCAGAGGGGACCATAAACTGCTCGTTCCAGCTGCCGCCGCACAAAGCCAGCGCCTGCCGGGAGGGGAGAAAGTTATGTTTTCCCTCCTTCCAGCCATCCGGAAAGAGGCCTGTCAGGGCCTGCATGTCCAGTCCCTCCACCCGAAACGCCTGCCCCTGGTTATCCACCCAGAGATCGCCGAAACAGGCCGCGTCCAGCTCTCTGCCGTCGTGCCACAGGTCCGTCACATAGAGGCCGTAAACGGGCCAGGGGTCCTCCGGGATGGTCCAGTCGTCCACGGGCTGGACCGAGACCTGGGCCAGGGCCTTGTTCAGGGCCCGGACCTCCTTTTTCGTATAGAGGTACTTTTGGGAGTACTGTTCCTCCTCGCAGATGGACAGCATGACTGTTTTGTCCTCCGGCAGCTTGGGAAGACGGCCCTGCGGCGCACGGCCGCAGCCGGCCATGAGGGACAAAAGCAGCCCGGAGAGGACCACCCAAAGTGAAAACCGCTTCATGACATTACCTCCTGTGTTTGTTACTGCCTGATTGGACGAAAAGCACGGGAGTTTGTTCCGGGAAAGTTAAATTTTTGTGATGTCGATGGGAGTCAGGTCCTCGCTGCGGCTCTGCTGCCGGACGGTGAGCAGGGCCCGGGCGGTATCCACCGAGGTGACGCAGCCCACCCCGTGCTCCACAGCGGAGCGGCGGATGCGGAAACCGTCGCTGTCGTGCTTGCGGCCCCGGGTGGGGGTGTTGATAATCAGGTCCACGGTGCCGGAGGCGATCATGTCCAGGATGTTGGGATGGGCCTGGGAAACCCGGTTGACCACCTTGCACTCGATACCCGTCTCAGTGAGGGTCTGGCAGGTGCCGGCGGTGGCGTACAGTTCCACCCCCATCTCCTCAAAGCCCCGGGCGATGGCGATAATCTCCCCCTTGTCCTCGTCCTTCACGGTGATGATGATTCGACCGCCCTTCTTGGGGGCCCGCATCCCGGAGCCCTTAAAGGCCTTGAGCAGGGCCTGGGGGTAGGTCTCGGCCAGACCCAGCACCTCGCCGGTGGACTTCATCTCCGGGCCCAGGCCGGTGTCCACGTCGGTGAGCTTCTCGAAGGAGAACACCGGGGCCTTGACGGCGTAGTATTCGGCCTCCTTGTAGATACCGGTGCCGTACTCCATGTCGTGGAGCTTCTCTCCCAGCATCACCCGGGTGGCCAGGTCGATGATGGGCACCCCTGTCACCTTGGAGATATAGGGGATGGTCCGGGAGGACCGGGGGTTGACCTCGATGACGTAGATGTCGTCGTCATAGAGGATATACTGGGCGTTGATGAGCCCCACCACCCCCAGGTGCATGGCCATGTTCTTGGTGTGCTTGAGGATGAGCTCCCGGTGCTTGTCCTCCAGGTGCAGCGGCGGGTAGACGGCAATGGAGTCCCCGGAGTGGACCCCGGCCCGCTCCACGTGCTCCATGATGCCGGGGATGAGGATGTCCTCCCCGTCGAACACGCCGTCCACCTCCAGCTCCCGGCCCATGAGGTACTTGTCCACCAGGATGGGGTGTTCCTGAACGGTCATGTTGATGATCTTCATGAACTCCTCAATGTTCCGGTCGGTGTAGGCGATCTCCATGCCCTGTCCGCCCAGGACGTAGGAGGGGCGCACCAGAACGGGGTAGCCCAGCTCGTTGGCGGCGGCCAGGGCCTCCTGGGTGGTGAAGACGGTCTTGCCCTTGGCCCGGGGGATGTTGCACTTGGACAGAATCTCGTCAAATCGCTCCCGGTCCTCGGCGGCGTCCACGCCGTCGGAGGAGGTGCCCAGGATCTGAACGCCCATATCGGTGAGGGCCTTGGCCAGCTTGATGGCGGTCTGCCCGCCGAACTGGACCACCGCTCCCCAGGGCTTCTCCTGTTCCACGATATTTTGGACATCCTCCGCCGTAAGAGGTTCAAAGTACAGCTTGTCCGCCACGTCGAAGTCGGTGGACACGGTCTCCGGGTTGTTGTTGACGATGATGGTCTCACAGCCCAGCTTCCGCAGGGCCCAGACGGAGTGGACAGAGCAGTAGTCGAACTCGATGCCCTGGCCGATGCGGATGGGGCCGGAGCCCAGCACCAGCACCTTCTTGCGGCCGGACCCGTCGTCCCGGGCTTCGTTCTCCCCGTCGTAGGTGGAGTAGTAGTAGGGGGTTTCGGCGTCGAACTCGGCGGCGCAGGTGTCCACCATCTTGAAGGCGGGGATGATGCCGTACCGCTCCCGCAGGGCCTTCACGTCGGCCTGGGTCATGCCGCACAGGGCGCCGATGTAGCTGTCGGCAAAGCACATTTCCTTGGCCCGCTTCAGGGTGTCGATGTCCGGCTCCCCCTTGCACCGCTTCAGCTCCTCCTCCATGTCGATGATACGCTTGAAGCCGTCCAGGAACCAGATGTCCATCTTGGTGATGGAGTAGATTTTTTGCGGGGAAAAACCCCGGCGCAGGGCCTCGGCCACCACGAACAGCCGCTCGTCGGTGACGTTTACCAGCAGCTCCTCGATCTCGTCGGTGTACAGCCCCTTCAGCTTGTCCAGCTTTAACGCCCGGACGTTCAGCTCCAGGGAGCGAATGGCCTTCATGACGGCTCCCTCGAAGGAGTTGGCGATGGCCATGACCTCGCCGGTGGCCTTCATCTGGGTTCCCAGGGTGCGGCTGGCGGTGGTGAACTTGTCGAAGGGCAGGCGGGGGATCTTTAACACACAGTAGTCGATGGTGGGCTCGAAGCAGGCCTTGGTTTTGCCGGTGACGGCGTTGGGAATCTCATCCAGGGTGTAGCCCAGGGCCACCTTGGCCGCCACCTTGGCGATGGGGTAGCCCGTGGCCTTGGAGGCCAGGGCGGAGGACCGGGACACCCGGGGGTTGACCTCAATGACGGCGTACTCGAAGGAATCCGGGTTCAGGGCGAACTGCACGTTGCACCCGCCCTCGATCTCCAGTGCGGAGATGATGTCCAGGGCGGCGGAGCGGAGCATCTGGAACTCCTTGTTGGCCAGGGTCTGGGCGGGGGCCACCACGATGGAGTCGCCGGTGTGGACGCCCACCGGGTCGATGTTCTCCATGGAGCAGATGGTGATGACGTTGCCGGCGCCGTCCCGCATGACCTCGAACTCGATCTCCTTCCAGCCGGCGATGCACCGCTCGATGAGCACCTGGCCCACCCGGGACAGGTTGATGCCCCGCTCGGAGATCTCCTCCAGGGAGGCCCGGTCGTAGGCGATGCCGCCGCCGGTGCCGCCCAGGGTGTAGGCGGGGCGGACAATCACCGGGTAGCCGATGCTCTCGGCAAAGTCCACCGCGTCCTTTACGCTCTCCACCACCAGGGAGGTGACGCAGGGCTGGTCGATGGACTCCATGCAGTCCTTAAAGCCCTGGCGGTCCTCCGCCTTGCGGATGGACTCGGGGGAGGTGCCCAGCAGCCGGACGCCGTACTGCTCCAACACGCCGCTTTCATGGAGGGCCATGGCCAGGTTCAGGCCGGTCTGGCCGCCCAGAGTGGGCAGGATAGAGTCGGGCCGCTCCATCTCGATGACCTGGGTGACGGAGTGGATGTTCAGCGGCTCGATGTATACGTGGTCGGCAATGTCCTTATCGGTCATGATGGTGGCGGGGTTGGAGTTGACCAGCACCACCTCCAGGCCCTCCTCCTTCAGGGCCCGGCAGGCCTGGGTGCCGGCGTAGTCGAACTCGGCGGCCTGGCCAATGACGATGGGGCCGGAGCCCAGCACCAGGACCTTTTTTACATCTGTATACTTGGGCATTACTGAGCACCTCCCTTTTTAGCGGCCATGTTGTCGATGAAGCGGTTGAACAGATATTCTGTGTCCTTGGGGCCGGCATTGGCCTCGGGGTGGAACTGGGTGGTGAAGCAGTTGGGCCGCTGGTAGCGCAGGCCCTCGCAGGTGCCGTCGTTCACGTTGATGTGGCTCACCTCGGCCACGGCGGGGTCCACCGAATCGGCCAGCACCATATAGCCGTGGTTCTGGCTGGTGATGAACACCCGGCCCTTCTCCACGTCCCGGACGGGGTGGTTGCCCCCCCGGTGGCCGTAGGCCAGCCGTCCGGTTTTCGCGCCGGTGGCCAGGGCCAGCAGCTGGTGGCCCAGGCAGACGCCAAAGAGGGGGATGTCGCTGTTATACAGCTTTTTCAGCTCGGCGATGATCTCCACATTCTCCGCCGGGTCGCCGGGGCCGTTGGACAGCATCACACCGTCGTAGCCCCCGGCCAGCACATCGGCGGCGGGGGTGGAGGCGGGCAGGGCGGTGACCCTGCACCCCCGGCGGCGCAGGCACTCGATCATGTGCTGCTTTACGCCGTAGTCCATCATAGCGACGTGGTACTTCTCCTCGCCGTAGGCGGGGAAGACCTCCGGTTCCGGCCGGGTGACCAGGGGGACCGTGTTCTCCACCTTGTAAGCCTTCAGCTCGTCCAGTACCTGGGCGATATTAAAATGCTCCGCGCAGGTGAGCATTCCGTTCATGCTCCCCTCGCTGCGGAGTATCTTGGTAAGCGCCCGGGTGTCCACACCCTGGATGCCGGTGATATTGTGTTCCTTCAGGTAGCTGCCCAGGTCGCCCTCGCAGCGGAAGTTACTCCCCCGAGGGGACAGATGGCGGACCACAAAGGCCTCCACCCAGGGTTTTCTGGACTCGTTGTCCTCGCTGTTCACGCCGTAGTTGCCGATGAGGGGGTAGGACATGACCACGCCCTGTCCGGCGTAGGAGGGGTCGGTGAGAATCTCCTGGTAGCCGGCCATGGAGGTGTTGAACACCATCTCGCACACCCGGGTCTCGGCGGAGCCGATGCTGGTGCCCGAGAAGATGCTCCCGTTGGCTAGGATCAAGGTCGCTTTCATTCGTTCGTTCACTCGCTTTCCGTTCCAGTTCTGTTGTTCATATGTGTAATCAAGTTATTTTATCGAAAAATGCGCCCCTTTGCAAGATGGCGTTTTCCCTTTTTCTGTATCAATATCCGGCGGATATTTGGGCAATTCGTGGGGAAGGATATAGTTTGTTTGTAGGGCGCGACGACCCCGGCGCGCCGCTTTCTGAGATGCGGGGTCTAAAAATGCGGGCCGCCGAGGTCGTCGGCCCCTACAGGGAGGTGTCCCTCATGTTTACCGGCCTTTTGCGTACAATTATTCTATACATCCTGATCATCGCCGGAGTGCGGCTGATGGGCAAGCGCCAGGTGGGGGAGCTGGAGCCCTCGGAGCTGGTGCTGTCCCTCATCATTGCCGACCTGGCCTCGGTGCCCATGCAGGACTACGGCATTCCTCTGCTCACCGGGGTGGTGCCCATTCTGACGCTGCTGTCGGTCACCATGATTTTGTCGGTGCTCACCATGAAAAGCGTGCGGTTTCGGGCGATTCTCTGCGGCCGGCCCAGCATGGTGATTCGGAACGGGATGGTGGACCAGCGGGAGATGGCAAAAAACCGTCTCACGGTGGACGAGCTGTTGGAGGAGCTGCGCATCCAGGGGTATACCGACCTGTCCACCGTGAAATATGCCATTCTGGAGACCAACGGCCAGCTGTCCGTCCTGCCCTACGCCAACCAGAAGCCTCCCACGGCTCGGGACGTGAAGGTGAGCGTGGAGGAGGGGGGTCTGCCCCGGGTGGTGGTGAGCGACGGCAAACTGCTGGAGCGCAACCTGAAGGCCCTGGGCCACGACCGCCCCTGGCTGGACAGGCAGCTGAGCCAGCGGGGATGCAGGGACCTGTCGAAGGTGTTCCTGCTGCTGGTGGACGAGGGGGACGCGGTGTATTTTGCGGAGAAAGAATAGGGAGAATCGGCAATGAAACGACTTTATATTGCAGCAGCCCTGCTGATTGCGCTGCTGGGGGCCAGCCTGACCAACGCCTGGTACGCTCAGCGGCTGACCGGGGGGATGCGGGAGGAGCTGAGCCGGGCCCAGCGCCTGACCGAGCAGGGGAACTGGGGCAGGGCGGAGGCCCTTACCCGGCAGGTCTACGAGGACTGGCAGAGCCACCACTTTTACCTTCATACCCTGATGCGCCACAGCGACACCGACCAGGTGCTGCGGGCCTTCCGCACCGTGCTGGAGTACCTTCAGCTCCAGGAGCCCGACCAGTACAACGCCGCCAACGCCGACCTGATGGCGCAGCTGGAGCTGCTGGCCGAGATGGAACAGGCTAGTGTGGTCAACGTGCTGTAAAAAGAGTATCTCCCCAGGTGGGAGATACTCTCATTTTGTTTCCGGGTCGTCCGGGACGTATTCCATAATGTCTTCTACGTTGCAGTCCAAGATACGGCAGAGGTTATCAATAGTAATGGTCTTAACAATCATGTTTTTTCGTAACCTATGGAGCTGGGCACGATCAATTTCATAGTCTTTAATCAGTCGATATTGACTAAGATGTTTTTGTTTCATGGTGGCCCACAGCCGATCATATTTTATCATCCGTGCCACTACCTTTCCTCTTGCAGTTTAACCGGTAGTGGCTTATAATAGTAATGTGCGTGTGCGCACAATATAGATGAAAGGAATGTGAATCATGGACCTAAACTATTTCAAGGACCAGATATTTGACCTATTGAACGAGAGCGACGAGCTGGACATCTCCGACATCAGAGCCGAGGACCGGAAGGACCTGTTTACCGTAACCACAGGGGACGGGAGCGTTTTCCGGGTAATCTGTGAAACAGTGGAATAAAAAAGACAGCGGGCTCGAGCCCGCTGTCAGCGTGTCAAAAAAGCACCCTGTGAAGGAATGCGCCAAAAGCCTTCCCCCTTCCAGGGGGAAGGTGGCACGGCCGCAGGCCGTGACGGATGAGGGTGCGGTGAGGTTAGCGCCCCTCATCGAAAAGAACTGCTTGCCCGCCCCGCCCCCTCATCCGCCCCCTTCGGGGGCACCTTCCCCCCGGAGGGTGGAAGGCTTATCCTGCGGGGGACGGGGGTTTTTCTACAGCTTTTTACTCCACTGTTACACTCTTTGCCAGATTCCGGGGTTTGTCGATATCGCAGCCCCGCATCAGGGCCACGTAGTAGGCAAAGAGCTGGAGAGGGACCACCCCCAGGCAGGGGAGAAGGAGCGCGTGGACGTCCGGGATAGTCATGACCCCGTCGGCGGTATGTGACATTTCCTCCCTGTGGTTTACGGTGGTGAGGGCGAGGACGTCGGCGCCCCGGGCCTTCACCTCCACCACGTTGCTCATGGCCTTGGCAAAGAGCCTGCTGTAGGTGCTCAGCGCCACCACCAGGGTGCCGTCCTCAATGAGGCTGATGGTGCCGTGCTTCAGCTCCCCGGAGGCGTAGGCCTCCGAGTGGATGTAGGAAATTTCCTTCAGCTTCAGCGAGCCCTCCAGCCCCAGGGCGTAATCCAGATTGCGGCCGATAAAGAAAATGGAGTTGTGGTTAAAATACTGGGAGGCGAAATACTGAATGTCGTCCCGGCGGGACAGCACCTCCTCCATTTTGCCGGGCAGCTCCTGGAAGGCGGCCAGAGCGGCCCGGTACTCCCCGTCAGAGACGGTATCCAGCCTCCGGGCCAGCCACAGGGCCAGCAGGGACAGCAGGGCCAGCTGGGTGGTGTAGGCCTTGGTGGTGGCAACGGCAATCTCCGGTCCCGCCCAGGTGTACAGCACCTGGTCCGACTCCCGGGCGATGGAGGAGCCCACCACGTTGACGATGGACAGGATATGTCCCCCCAGCCGCCGGGCCTCCCGCAGGGCGGCCATGGTGTCCAGCGTCTCTCCCGACTGGCTAATGACAATCACCAAAGTGTGTTCATCCACAATGGGGTCCATGTATCGGAACTCGGACCCCAGGGCCACCTCCACCGGGATGCGGGTAAGGCGCTCCAGGTGGTACTTGCCAACCACCCCCACATGATAGCTGGAGCCGCAGGCCACGATATAGATGCGGCGCAGGGCTTTGAGGTAGTCTTCGCTGAGGGAAAAGTCCTCAAAAACCGCCTCTCCGTCCCGGATGCGGGGGGAGAGGCACCGGCGCAGGGCCTCGGGCTGCTCCATAATCTCCTTGAACATGAAGTGCTCATACCCGCCCTTCTCGGCGGCGTCGATCTCCCAGTCGATGGTGGTGATTTCCTTCTCAATGGGCTGCATCAGGTGGTTGTAGCACCGAATGCCCTCCCGGGTGAGGACGGCCAGCTCCCCGTCCTCCATGTAGCCCACCCTCCGGGTGTGGCGCAGGATGGCGGTGACGTCGCTGGCGATGAAGTGGCACCCCTCCCCGTAGCCCAGAATGAGGGGGCTGTCCTTGCGGACCGCCACGATCTGGCCGGGGCAGTCGGCGCACAGGATGCCCAGGGCGTAGGCCCCCTGGATGCGGCGGAGCGCCCGGCCCACGGCGGCCAGCAGATCCCCCTCGTAAAAATACTCGATGAGCTGGGCCACTACCTCGGTGTCGGTTTCCGAAGTGAAGGGGACCCCCTGGACCATGAGAAAGGCCTTCAACTCGGCATAATTCTCGATGATGCCGTTGTGGACCACGGCGATCCGTCCGCTGCGGCTCACCTGGGGGTGGGAGTTGACGTCACTGGGAGCGCCGTGGGTGGCCCAGCGGGTGTGCCCCACGCCCACGGTGCTGTCCAGGTCTGCCCCGCCGTGGAGCTGGTCGGACAGCACCTGAAGCCGCCCCTTGGCCTTGTGGACGGCCAGGGTGCCAGTCTGAGCGTTGAACACCGCCACCCCGGCGGAGTCGTACCCACGATACTCCAGCCGGGACAGCCCTTCCAGCAGAATGGGAGCGGCCTGTTCCCCTCCGATGTAGCCTACAATTCCGCACATTTTTAATTTTCCTCCTTGTCCCGCCGCACGCCTGGGCGTCCCCGCCGCCGGCGGGGGCGTGTGATTGCGGCGGGGATAAAATAGGAGGACAAACTCGCAGCTATTTGACCTCGTTCCCCGGTCACAGCCCCTTTGTTTTGCGGTCGCCCGCATATTTGTGGACTGTGTACGCGCCCGGAGCCGGCGCGGAGGGGCATCCGCCGAAGGTTCGATCCTCCCCTCACCTCGTCGTCCCGCCATAAGGCGGGCGCTGGCGCTTCTGATGGGTGTTCCCCATAGCCTCCTTTCTTGCTGCGATGTATGGTATTCTATGCGGCGTGCGCATTGTCCCATACGTCTGTTTATTATACGGACCTCCCTTGGGAAAGTAAAGAAAAATTTGAAAATTGCCTTTTACGGAAAAATCTGCTATACTGTTTCCAGAAAATGAATGAGGAGGCCATGTAGGATGAGCAAGGTATCTGGAACGCCCTTCGGCGTGACAAAAAAGGGCGAGGAGGTATGGGAGCTGACCCTGGACAATGGGACGGTCTCCTGCAAAATCATCACCTTTGGGGCTGCGGTACGCACCCTCACCGTCCCGGGCCGGGGCGGTGCGGTGGATGTAGTGCTGGGATATGACACCCTGGCGGAGTACGAGGAAAACGGCGGCTTTTTCGGCGCGGTGGTGGGCCGCTATGCCAACCGGATTGCCGGGGGGCGCTTTGCCCTGAACGGGAGGGAGTATACTCTGGCCCGGAACGACGGCCCCAACCACCTCCACGGCGGGGAGGTGGGGTACTCCCACCGGGTCTGGACGGTGGAGGAGGCCGGCGTGGACCGGGCGGTCCTTACGCTGGACAGCCCCGACGGGGAGGAGGGCTACCCCGGCCATCTTCAGGCCAGGGTGACCTACGCGCTGGAGGGGAGCACCCTGTCCATCCACTATGAGGCGGTCAGTGACCGGGACACCCCCTGCAATCTGACCAACCACAGCTATTTTAACCTGTCCGGCCAGGGCAGCGGGGATGTGCTGGCCCACAAGGTCCAGCTGTTCTGCTCCGCCTACACCCCGGCTGGAGAGACCAGCATCCCCCTGGGCGCCATAGACCCGGTGGAGGGCACCCCCATGGACCTGCGCGTCCCCACCCCCATCGGCGCCCATATCGACGAGCCCTTCCAGCAGCTGGTGTGGGGCCACGGCTACGACCACAATTTTGTGGTGGACGGCCAGCCTGGCGCCCTCCGTCCGGCGGCCCGGGTGTACAGCGAGGCCACCGGCGTGGGGATGGATGTGGAGACCGACAGCCCCGGGATGCAGTTCTACACCGCCAACTTTGTGGAGGAGGGCCGAAAGGGGAAGGGGGGAGCCGTCTACGGCTTCCGCCACGGCTTCTGCCTAGAGACCCAGCACTTTCCTGACACCCCCAACCAGCCTGGGTTCCCCTCCGCCACCCTGAAGGCGGGGGAGCGGTATGACCAGACCACCCGCTTCCGTTTCTTCCTTCTGGAGGGATAAAAAATATTTCCCGGAAAAAAGTTGAAAATACCCCTTGACATTTTCAGAGCATTTGCTATAATAGCATTCGTCCCTGCGAGAGCGGGGTCGATAGCCGGATTGTGTAAGGGTAGCACGACAGACTCTGACTCTGTTTGTGAGGGTTCGAATCCTTCTCCGGCTGCCAAAATAAGACAGGACCTGAGTACAGCAACACTGTGCTCAGGTCCTGTTGTTTTTCCGGGCGGCATACCGCTTTGGCCGCCTGCACAATCCCTGCGCCGGCATTTTGTCTGACTTTTTGGGTGACTTCAAAGATTTTACGGTATTTTGATAGATTTTTTGTTGCTTTTTCAAAATACTGTGATATAATATCCGCGAACACTGGTATATAATACCATTCCGTGAACAGCGTTTTGGGGAAATGCGCTGCGTGAAAAGCCGGGCGAGGCTTGAAAGGAGGTGTCCCGTGGATGGATGAATATTCGTTTTCCCTCTTTCCCAACGAGAATTTTATGGACCTGCGGCTGTATCAATACGGCTGGGAGCAGTGCGCCCCTCTGCACTCCTTTGGCCCCTTTGTGCGGAACCACTACCTGTTTCACTATGTAATCTCCGGGCAGGGCAGTCTGGATTCCGACGATCTGGAGGGGGTAACCCGAAAGTATGAGCTGCGGGAGGGGGAGGGGTTTCTGATTTTTCCCGGGCAGGTTGCCACCTACGCTGCCAATCAGGAGGACCCCTGGAAATATGTGTGGCTGGAGTTTGACGGCCTGCGGGCGGCGGAGTATGTGGACAGCGCCGGGCTGGGGCAGTCCCAGCCGCTCTACCGCCCCCTGAGCAGGGCCCAGGGGGATGGGGTTCGGGACACCATGCTCTACATCGCCGACCACCCGGACGCCTCCGCCCTCCATCTGATCGGCCATTTTTGCCTGTTTATGGATGGGCTGATCCAGTCCTCCGCCAGCCGGAAGGAGCTCCACGGCGGCCAGCTCCGGGATTTCTACATCCAGGAGGCCATCACCCTGATGGAGCACAACTACGCCAGGGAGATCACTGTGGAGGAGCTGGCCGACATGTGCAAGCTGAACCGCAGTTATTTCAGCAAAATTTTCAAGCAGAATATGGGCTGCCCGCCCCAGGAGTTCCTGATCCGCCTGCGGCTGTCCAAGGCGGCCGACCTGATGAAGGGCACCAGTGGCTCCATCGGGGACATTGCCGCCCAGTGCGGCTACCCCAATCAGTTGCATTTCTCCCGGGCCTTTCGGAAGCGGTACGGCCTGTCTCCCAGGGAGTGGCGGGCACAGAACCAGATCAAACGAAAGCGATAGCGTTAACAGACGGGCACTGAACCGGTGAGGGTACAAGGAACACGATTGAAACCGCTTGGTTTTGATGGTGTTCCTTACATTTTCCATCAAAAATACCGCTTGCATGCAGGATGAAAACGACGTGAAATCCAAAGCGAATCCTTCTTGTATTTTTTCGGGAAATATCGTATGATAGAGGAGGACACACAGCGCCCGGCAGGCGGGCAATCATACATAAAGGAGGCCATACCATGGAAGAAAAACGAATGATGCAGGTGACTGTGGACGGCAAGGCGTACACCTATCCCCAGGGGACGCCCTACCGCGCCATTGCGGCGGATTTTCAGGACCGGCACCCCCACGACATTCTGCTGGTCAACCGGGGCGGGAAGCTCTGTGAGCTTCACAAAACCCTGGACCGGGATTGCTCGCTGAAAATGGTCACGGCTCAGGACAAGCCCGGCATCCAGACCTATGAGCGGGGCGCGGTTTTCCTGATGCTAAAGGCCTTCTACGACGTGGCGGGCCAGGAAAATGTAGAGCGCATTTCGGTGGAATACTCCCTGAGCAGCGCCCTTTTCATCCTGGCCAGGGGGAATTTTACTCTGGACCAGGCCCTGCTGGACCGGGTGGAGGCCCGGATGCGGGAGCTGTCCGCCCGGGCCCTGCCCATTGAGAAGCGCTCCGTCAGCACCGACGACGCCGTGGAGCTGTTCCATAAGGCCCGGATGGTCCACAAGGCCCGGCTCCTCAGCTTCCGCATCAACTCCCATGTCAACATCTATTCGCTGGACGGGTTTGTAGATTACTTCTACGGCTATATGGTGCCCGACACCGGCTATATCCGCTGCTTCGGCCTGGAGCTGTTTGAAAACGGCTTTGTCCTGCGCCTGCCCACCCAGAAGAACCCTGACCGGCTGGGGGACTTCCTGCCCTCCCGAAAGGTCTTCCGGGAGCTGAGCGAGTCCACCCTCCGCTCCGAGGCGCTGAACGCCTCCAATGTGGCGGAGCTGAACACCACCATCTCCCAGGGCGGGGCCACCCCCCTGATTCTGGCCCACGAGGCCATGATGGAGAAGAAGATTGGCGATATCGCCGCCGATATCGCCGCCCGGAAGGAGGTCTGCTTCGTCATGATTGCCGGGCCCTCCTCCTCGGGCAAGACCACCTTCTCCCACCGGCTGTCCACCCAGATGCGGGCCTGCGGCCTGCGGCCCCACGCCATCGCCACCGACAACTATTTTAAAAACCGGGAGGACACGCCTCGGGACGAGGACGGCAACTATGACTTTGAGGGCCTGGGAGCCATGGACGTGGAGCAGTTCAACCAGGATATGGTCCGCCTGCTGAGGGGGGAGACGGTGGAGATACCCTCCTTCAACTTCAAGAAGGGAGCCCGGGAGTACAACGGCAATTTCCTAACGCTGGGGGAGGGAGACGTGCTGGTGATTGAGGGCATCCACTGCCTGAACGAGAAATTTACCTACTCCCTGCCCAGAGAGAGCAAGTACAAAATATACATCAGCTGCCTGACCACCCTGAATATCGACGACCACAACCGCATCCCCACCACCGACGCCCGCCTCCTGCGGCGCATCGAGCGGGACGCCCGGACCCGGGGCTACAGCGCCCAGGCCACCATCAAGATGTGGCCCTCCGTCCGGCGGGGGGAGGAGGAGAACATTTTCCCCTTCCAGGACAGCGCCGACACGATCTTTAACTCGGCCCTGATCTACGAGACCGCCCTGCTGAAGTCCTACGTTCAGCCCCTGCTGTTTGGCGTGCCCCAGGACAGCGAGGAATATATCGAGGCCAAGCGGCTGCTGAAATTCCTGAACTACTTTCTGCCCATCCCCGCAGACGATATCCCAAAAACCTCCCTCATGCGGGAGTTCATCGGCGGGGGCTGTTACCACGTATAAGATATCCGGCCTGTAACAAGGGCAAGACGTACCGAAATGGTCTGTCTTGCCCTTGTTTTTTGATGGATCTGGACAGTTACAGCGCCCGCAGATACAGCTGCAAAGACTGATAGTCCCCATGGAACACAGGCAGGGGGTAGCCGGCGTTCATCAGCACATCGCCGGGGTAGGACGCCCCGCCGTTGACCTGGTAGGTCAGCTGGGGATCCAGCCCCTTGAGCCGCAGGGTGAGAAAGGGGGCGGCGGCGTGGATGGTGCCGGACACCAGGGACACCAGCGCCTCCCGGCGGTCGGGGGCGACCTGCTCCCAGGCGGTGTAGGGGCCGTTTGTGAAGGGGTCGGTAAGGCGGTAGTAGTCCCCCCGCTGAATCAGGTCGTAGTGCTCCTTGAAGAAGGCGATCTGCTGCTTGATGGCCTCCCGCTCCTCCGGGGTGGTCTGGTTGGGGTCCATCTCGTAGCCGAAGGTGCCCGACATGGCCACGGTGCCCCGGGTCTCCAGAGGAGTGACGCGCCCGTTGGCCTCGTTGGGTACGGCGGAGACGTGGGCCCCCATGGCGCTCACAGGGTAGCAGAAGGAGGTGCCGTACTGGATGCGCAGGCGGTCGATGGCGTCGGTGTTGTCGCTGCACCAGATCTGGGGGGTGTAGTAGAGCATCCCGGCGTCGAAGCGGCCGCCGCCGCCGGCGCAGCCCTCAATGAGTATGTGGGGGAAGTCCCGGCGCAGCTGGTCCAGTATCTCATACACGCCCAGGACGTACCGGTGGTATACCTCCCCCTGGCGCTCGGCCGGCAGGGCGGCGGACCACACGTCGGACAGGCTGCGGTTCATGTCCCACTTTACATAGGCGATATCGGCGCTGGAGAGGACGGCCTTGATCTGCCCGTAGATGTGCTGCCGTATCTCGAGCCGGGAGAAGTCCAATACCAGCTGGTTGCGGCCCCGGGCAGGGGTGCGGCCGGGGATGCGGAGGGCCCAGTCGGGGTGCTCCCGGTAGAGATCGCTGTCCTCGCTGATCATCTCGGGCTCTATCCAGATGCCGAAGGACATGCCCAGCGCCTGGATGCGGGGCACCAGGGCCTCCAGCCCTCCGGGCAGCTTCTTCTGGTTGACGGTCCAGTCCCCCAGGCCGCTGTTGTCGTCGTCCCGCTTGCCGAACCAGCCGTCGTCCATCACCAGCAGCTCCACCCCCAGGGGGGCGGCGGTTTTGGCGAAGTCCACCAGCTTGTCAGCGTCAAAATCGAAGTAGGTGGCCTCCCAGTTGTTGATGAGTACCGGGCGGCGCGCTCCCGCGTGGGGGTCCTGGATCAGGTGCTCCCGGATGGCCCGGTGGAACTGGCGGCTCATCTGGCCAAAGCCCCTGGGGGAACATACCAGCGCCGCTTCGGGGGCGGTAAAGCTCTGGCCGGGCTCCAGGGTCCAGCAGAACTGGTAGGGGTTGATGCCCATCACCAGCCGGGCGTTGTCATATTGGCTGGCCTCCACCAGGGCCTGGAAATTGCCGCTGTACAGCAGCATGGCGCCATAGCACAGGCCGTAGTCCTCGTTGGCGTCCCGGTCGCAGAGGACCACAAAGGGGTTATGCTGGTGGCTGGAGGTCCCCCGGACGCTGCCCACCCCCTGGATGCCGGAGCGCAGCGGGGCCCGGTCGGGGGAGCGCTCCATGAGGTGGCAGCCGTTGAAGGTAATCAGGTCCAGGTCGGACCGGAGAAAGTCCAGGCACAGGGAGGCGCACTGGCACAGGCGGACGGGCGCCTTTCCGTAATTGTGTACTTCCACAGAACGGGTGATCAGGTCGCAGTCCTCAAACACGCCATAGGTCAGCTCCACCACCAGATCGGCGGCGAGGTCCTCCAGGTAGAGCCGGAGGGTGCTCCCCTCCGCTCCGTGGAAGAAGGGCAGGCCGTCCAGCTCATACTTACCCCGCTCCACCTCCCAGTCGGTCAGGCGCAGATCTGCCACACGGCTTCCGTCGGGATATTCAATTTCGATGGCGGGCAGGCGGAAATCCCCCACGCCGCAGGTGGAGTATTCCTGGGGGATGGTGTTCAGGGAGTAGGTCCGGTCCAGCCCCGCCTCGCTGGGGTTGGGGGCGCAGGCCCGGTCGGCATAGCGGACCAGGTAGGACAGGTCGCCGCCAGAGACCCGGGGACCGTAGTAGGTGTGGACCAGCACATTGTGCTGGTCGGCTTTCATCTGATAGGTGGTGTTTTGGGTGTGCAGAGTAAAAATTCTATTTTCCTTATCCAGCAGGATCATAGGGATACCCCCTGATAAAAAAGATTTGTCTGGCTGATTGTACGAAATTTTTACGGGATAAGCAAGGGCGGACTGCTAAAATATTTGACAAATCGACCCCCGGTCTCTGGGGTAAAATCGTGGGGTTTGTAGGGGAACAGCCCCGGCACACGTAAAAGGCCGGGGCTGTTCCAAAAAGGGAAGGAGAGAGGAGAACGCTTATTTGCCGCCTGTAGTGGCGATGCCCTCGATGAACTGGCGCTGGAAAATCAGGTACAGAATCACCATGGGCAGCATGGCCAGGAGGGAACCGGCCATCAGCACAGGGAAGTTGGTGGTAAACTGGCCGCGCAGGGTGGCCAGGCCGGAGGAGAGGGTCATCATGTTCAGGTCGGAGTTGACCACCAGGGGCCACATCAGGTCGCTGTACGCGAACACGGCGGTGAAGATGGTCAGGGCGGCCACCGAGGTGCCGGTGAGGGGGAACATCACCTTATAGAAGGTCTGCCACTGGGTGCAGCCATCCAGGTAGGCGGCCTCGCCAATCTCCTTGGGGATGCCCATGTAGGTCTGCCGCAGGAAGAACACGCCGAAGGCGCTGACAATGCCCGGGAAAACCAGAGCGAAAATGGTGTTAGCCATCCCCATTTTCGCCACCATCTGATACTGGGGGATGATGAAGATCTGGGAGGGCAGGGACATCTGCACCAGCACGATGCCGAAGAGCAGCTTCTTGCCCCGGAACTCCAGCATGGCGAAGGCGTAGCCCGCCATGGAGCTGAAGGCCACGGCGCAGATCACCCGGAAGAAGATCATCAGGCCGGTGTTGAGATACAGCTTGAGGAAGGGCAGGCTTTTCATGGCGTCCCCAAAGTTGGTGGTAATCAGCTCTTTGGGGAAGATGGTGGGGGGCACCTGCATACTCTCCGGGACGGTTTTCAGGCTGGTGAGGATCATCCACACGAAGGGGAAGACCATGATAAGGGCGCCGATAATCAGAGCGGTGTAGGTGAGTATGGTCATCCGTTTTTGGGAGGCCTCTAAAGAACGGTTTTTCATCTTGTTTCCTCCTTATACGTCGTAGTTGACCCACTTCTTCTGGCCGTAGAACTGGATGACGGTAATCATGCCGATAAGCAGGACGGTCCAGATGACGATGGCGGAGCCGGTGCCGCGGCTGCCGGCGATGAAGGACTCGCGGTAGAACAGATACATCAGGCTCTGCACGCTGGTAACGGCCGGGTTGGTCTCCTCTACCATCATATAGATCAGGTCGTAGACCTTCACGGCGGACATCAGGCGCATAATCATAACCACGAACAGGGTGGGGGAGACCATAGGCAGGGTGATGGTGAAGAACTGCTTCACCTTGCCAGCGCCGTCGATGCTGTTGGCCTCGTAGAGGGTTTTGGGGATGGTCTGGAGCCCGGCCAGAAGGAGGACGGCGTCGTAGCCGATGTTGCTCCAGATGGCCACAACGGCGCAGGCGATCATGACAAACCGGGCGTCGGTGATCCAGCCCACGTGGGCGCCCAGCACCTGGTTCAGGATGCCGTACTCGCCGTTGAAAATCCAGCGCCACACCATGGTAACGGCGGCGGGGGCGCAGACCATGGGCAGGAAGAAGATGGTGCGGAAGCCGCCCTTAAACTTAATCTTGGCGTTCAGCAGCATGGCCACCAGCAGGGACAGGAACAGGCCCACAGGCACGGTGAGGATACAAAACAGGATGGTGTTCCAGGTGGCCTTCCAGAACTCAGGGGTCTGGAAAATTTCCGCGTAGTTGGCCAGGCCCACGAATTTGTAGTGGCCGAAGCCCAGATGCTCGCAGAAGCTGGTGTAGATGGTCTGGACGAAGGGCCACAGGTTCAGAACAATCAGGCCGATGATGGTGGGGGCCACCATGATCCAGCCCCAGTTTTCTTCCCGCCGGGCGGCGGGGGACAGTTTGTGTTTCACCAAAAGCCCTCCTCTCAGTCTCCCGCCAGCTTCTTGGCGGTCTCAGTGTCGATGATATTCTGTATGTTGGCCATGGCGCTGTCCAGGCTCTGCTGGCCGTTGTAGACCTTGTTCAGCTCATCCAGCACCGGGCTCTTCCACTTGGGCTTGGCGGAGTTGTTCACGTTCTGCACGCCGTACTCAAATTGGTCCATGACGATCTCCACGTTGATGTCGTAGCCGGCCTTGTCAAAGGCGTCGAAGTAGGGCTGTTCGGTGCCGTTGTAGGCGGAGATGGCCGCGCCGTAGGAGCTGGCCAGCAGCTGGGCCTCCTCAGAGCCGAAGAACTTGATTACGTCCAGGGCGATATCCCGGGTCTTGCCGTGGGCGGCGGTGGAGTAGCACAGGCCGTTGGAGATGGTGGCCCGGCCGTCGCCGCTGACGGGGTCGGGGCACTTGGGCATGGGGGCGATATCCCACTTGCCGTCCATGTTGGGGAAGTTGATGCACTTGTTCATCAGCTCCCAGTTGCCCTCTACGTACATGGCGCCCACCTCAGAGAAGAAGGCGGTGCCGGGGGCGGTCTCAGCGAAGTATGTCTGCTTGGGGCACCAGTCGTTGTCCTGCATGCCCACGTAGAACTCCATGCCCTTCTTGGTGCCGGGCTGGTCAAAGCCGGCTTTGGTCTTGTCCTCGGTGAGGATGCAGCCGCCTGCCTGGTAGACAAAGCTCCAGTAGCCCATCTGGTCGTCGTTATAGGCCATGAAGCCGTATTTGCCGGTCTTGTCATAGATCTGGGCGGAGGCGGCGGTCAGGTCGTCCCAGGTCCAGTTCTCGTCGGGGTAGGCCACCCCGGCGGCGTCGAACATCTCCTTGTTATACACCAGGAAGATGTTGTCCTTGTCCTTGGGCACGCCGTACATCCGGCCGTTGCTGCCCTGGGCGTTGCCGATGGAAATTTCAGAGAAATGATTCTGGTAGTAGTCCGCCTCCACGTCGTTGTAGAGGTCGGTGACATCGGCCAGCATACCAAAGTCGGAGTAGTACAAAATCTGGTTGGTGTGCATCCAGAAGATGTCCGGCATGGTGTTGGACTCGGCGGCGGCCTCCAGCTTGGTCCAGTACTCGTTCCAGCTGGTCACCTGCACCTCGATGGTCACGTCGGGGTTTTTGGCGGTGTAGGCGTCGCAGATGGCCTGCATGCTGTCGCGCTGGGCCACGTCCCAGATCTGGAATTTGAGACGGGTCTTGCCATCTGACGCGCCGCACCCGGACAGGGACAGCAGCAGCGTTATGGCCAAGACCAGGGATGCGATGCGGGGTATCTTTTTCATAACTCCACTCCTCTTTGCTTTTGTCGCACTTCAGAACGTACGCAACTCTGGAGAAATAATAATACCGCTTCCGCCCCGGTGTAAATAGACTGGATTTTTTGAAATATACCCAGATGTGAGAAAAGCGATGTTAGGTATGACTTCACCCAACATCTTGGTATATTTCTGAAAATTTCATTGAATATGCACAGCTGCAAGGGTTTCCGTTTGTGCAAAACGTAAATTTTCGGATGAAAGGGCGAAAAAAACAAAATCAGGATAAAAAAATATGCCTCTATGTTGTTGTCTGAGGCGGGCCGGGCGTGATTTCTCTCCCGGCGGCCGGAAGTATCTCTTGCGCGGCGGGTGCGGCTGTGATATAGTACTCAAAACTGAGGTCCGGTCTGGACTGCAATGATATGGGAGGAAGCGAGATGGCGAAAAAAAATTCTGTATTCAGCCGCCGGCTGGAGCGGCATCTGGACGAGCTGAAATGGCTGTATCAGGAGCTGTATCACGACGAACATTCCTTTAGCTACTTTTTGGAGATGCTGGAGCGGAGCTGGGGCGAGCGCAAGAGGCCCCTCCGGGACCAGGACGCCCTCCGGGAGGCCGACCCGGACTGGTACCGCCGCCGGGACCTGCTGGGGATGATGCTCTATGTAGACGCCTTCGCCGGAAATCTGAAGGGGGTAAAGGACAAGCTGCCCTACCTTCAGGAGTGCGGGGTGAACTACCTCCACCTTATGCCCCTGCTCCAGTCCCCCAAGGGGCGCAGCGACGGGGGCTATGCCGTCTCCGACTTCCGCACTGTCCAGCCCGAGCTGGGCAGCATGGAGGACCTGGAGGACCTGGCCGACGCCTGCCGGAGGGCGGGAATCAGCCTGTGCCTGGACTTTGTGATGAACCACACCAGCGAGGACCACGCCTGGGCTCAAAAGGCCAGGGCAGGGGAGCCGGGCTATCGGGAGCGGTATTTTTTCTATGACAGCTGGGATATCCCCCGGGAATTTGAAAAGACCGTCCCCCAGGTGTTCCCCACCACCGCCCCGGGCAGCTTCACCCAGCTGGACAACGGGCAGATCGTCATGACCAACTTTTACCCCTACCAGTGGGACCTGAACTATGCCAACCCCATGGTCTTTAACGACATGACGGAACATCTCCTCTTTCTGGCCAACCGGGGGCTGGACGTGATCCGTCTGGACGCCATCCCCTACATATGGAAGGAGCTGGGAACAAACTGCCGCAACCTGCCCCAGGTCCACACTCTGGCCCGGATGCTGCGCATGGTGTGTGAAATTGTCTGTCCCAGCGTGCTGCTGCTGGGGGAGGTGGTGATGGAGCCTGCCAAGGTGGCCCCCTACTTCGGCACCCCGGAAAAGCCCGAGTGCCACATGCTCTATAACGTGACCACCATGGCCACCACCTGGCATACCCTGGCCACCGGGGACGCCTCCCTGCTGAAGCGGCAGATGGAGGCGGTGTGCGCCCTGCCCAAGGACTTCCTGTTCCTGAACTACCTGCGCTGCCACGACGACATCGGCTGGGGACTGGACTACCCCTGGCTCCAGGAGCGGTTCCACATCTTTGAGGTGGCCCACAAGAAGTACCTGAATGACTGGTTTACAAGCCGCTGGCCGGGCAGTCCCGCCCGGGGCGAGCTGTACAACGACGACCCACGCCTGGGGGATGCCCGGCTGTGCGGCACCACCGCCTCCCTGTGCGGGGTGGAGGCCGCAGACTTTGAGGGCGACCCCTTCAAGCTGGAGCGGGCGGTGTCCTGCGATGTGACCCTCCACGCCTGGATGCTGTCACAGAGCGGCATCCCGGTGATCTACAGCGGGGACGAGGTGGGCCGCTTTAACGACTACACCTACCACGGCGACCCGGACCGGCGGGAGGACAGCCGCTATCTCCACCGGGGGGCCTTCCAGTGGGGGCTGGCGGAGCTGCGTCGGGAGCCGGGCACCTATCAGGAGAAGCTGTTCCAGGGCCTGCGGCGGCTGGAGACCCTCCGGGCCGGGGAGCCTTGCTTCGACGCCGGGGCCGACGTCCGGGTGGAGGACAGCGGCGACAGCCGGGTACTGGCCCTGTGCCGCCGGTCGGGGGACCGGGAGCTGGTCTGCCTGTTCAATTTCAGCAGCCAGTTTGTCCACGCGGGAGTGGACCGGGCCGGGGGCTACACCGAGCTGATGTACGGCACAAAATATGACAGTATCCGCTCTATCGAGCTGTGGCCCAACGGCTTTGCCTGGCTGCTGCGGGACGAGAGGGCGCAGGAGGCGTAACCGGACCGCCGGGGGCGCCGGCCCCTGGCCGGCGCCCCCGGTTTGGCTTTCTTTTGTTAAGAAAGTGTATAGATGATTTTATTCTTGTTCAACCTTTGCCGGGCGGCCTTGACTTTGCCGGAGAGGTTGCTATAATGTGGAAGGAATGAGGGCGTCAGAGGGACGTCCAACAGTTGTTGATAGAGAAGGGATGTTATGAAGCAACACAAAAAAGCCCTGGCGCTGTGGATCGGGTCGGTGCTGGTCCTGCTGATCGGGGCGCTGCTGGCCGGCTCGCCCGGCCGGACCGAAACCGTGCAGGAGGCCATGCGGGATGCGGTGCTCCACAGTGTCAACCGGATCAGCCTGCTGGGCCTGAAAACGGTAAACCCCGGGATGATCTCCGCCTTTGTGGTCACTGCGGCCCTGCTCCTTGCCGCCGCCCTGATCCGCGTTTTTGTCATCCCCAGGTTCCGGTATGTGCCGGGAAAATTCCAGCTGGTGCTGGAGGAGGCGGTGGGCCTGTTCGACCGCATGTCCCGGGGAGACAGCCCCCACCGCTGCAAGTTTTTGGGGGCCTACATCTTCGCCGCCGGGGCCTACATCTTTGTGGGCACCCTGTTCGAGCTGCTGGGCATCCAGGCCGTCACGGTCCACGGGCACTCAATCACCCTGCCCGCGCCCCTGTCCGACGTGAACGCCGCCATCGCCCTGGGCACCCTGTCCTATCTGGTGATCCTCTCCGGCGGCATTGCCGGCAGCGGGGTGAAGGGGGTGGGCAAAACGCTGAAGGAGTTTTCCCTGCCCATCTCCATGAGCTTCCGGCTGTTCGGCGCTCTGCTCAGCGGCCTGCTGGTGACCGAGCTGGTATATTACTATATCAGCCTCAGCTTTGTCCTGCCCGTGCTGGTGGGCGTGCTGTTCACCCTGCTCCACGCCCTGGTACAGACCTACGTACTCACCATGCTGGTCTCCATGTACTACGGGGAGGTATCCGAGCCGGGCGAGCCCAAACCGAAAAAAATTCACACCGCGCAGACATAATTTGAGGGGGTTTTTATGATGAAGCATGTTCTGAAAAAAATTCTGGTACTGGGCGGGGTCCTGGTGCTGAGCCTGGCCCTGATGGCACCCGTCCTGGCCGCTCCCGAGGCGCCCGCCGGGGACGAGCCCGCCGCCGTGGCTGAGAGCCAGGCGGACAACACCGTCGGCCTGAAGTCCATCGCCGTGGCCCTGGCCATCGGCATCGCCGCCGGCGGAGGCGGCATCGGCATGGGTCTGGCCACCGCCAAGTCGGCGGAGGGCATCTCCCGCCAGCCCGAGGCGGAGGGCAAGATCCGCACCATGATGATGCTGGGTCTGGTCTTTATCGAAACGGCTATCATCTATGCCCTGCTGGTGGTTATCCTGATTATCTTCGTATTGTAAGGCAGGTGGAAGAAATGCCCTTGAATATTGACCTGCAGCAGATTCTGCTGCATTGGATGAACCTGGCCATTCTTACCGGCGGGCTGTATTTTCTCCTGTACAAGCCTGTGAAGGGATTTATGTCCAAGCGGGAGGAGCACTACCGCAGTCTGGACGAGGAGGCCGCCGCCAAGCTGGCGGAGGCGGAGCGGATCAAGGCGGAGTGCCAGAACAAGCTGGAGGAGGCCGACGAGGAGATTCGTCAGGAGCGGGCGAAGGCCCAGCAGTCCATCCAGCAGTCCACCGAGGACCAGCTGGCTCAGGCCCGGGAGCAGGCCCGGCAGATCGTGTCCCACGCCCAGACGGAGGCGGAGCACAGCCGGGAGCGCATCCTGCGGGAGTCCCAGCGGGAGCTGCGGAAGCTGGCCGCCCAGGCCACCAAAAAGCTGGCCTTCCACGCCGATCCCTTCGACCAGTTCTTAGACCTGGCGGAGGAGGGGGAAGAATATGAGGAGTGACAGAAGCCGCCTGACAGCCGAGCTGCGCAGCGCCAAAGAGCCAAATCAGGAGCAGCTGCGCCGGTTTGCCGAATTTCTTGCCCAGAAATACAGGCGCAAGGTGCCGCTGCACTGGGAGCAGGACGACTCCCTGCGCTCCGGCTTCCGCCTTCAGGTGGGCTCCGACGTCTACGACTGGAGCCTGGAGGGCCGCATCCGCCAGTTCCAGGACTACCTGCGCCAGATTCAGCCGGGACAGGAGGAGCTGGTGCCCCTGATGCGCCAGGCCGTGGACGAGTGGAGCCTGGCCGTGGTGCCCGAGGAGATCGGCAAGGTGCTGACGGTAGACAGCGAGATCGCCACCGTCAGCGGCCTGGAGCACGCCCAGTACGGCGAGATACTGCTCTTTACCTCCGGCATCAAGGGCATGGTCCAGGACCTGCGCCGGGGCGAGGTGAGCTGCATCATCTTCGGCGACGCCGAGGAGATCAGCGCGGGCAGCATTGTCCGCCGCACCAAGAAGACCGCCGGCATGCCGGTGGGCGAGGACTATCTGGGCCGGGTGGTGGACGCCCTGGGCGTCCCTGTGGACGGCAAGGGCCGAATCCAGGCGGAGGGCCGCCGGCCCATCGAGGCCCCGGCCCCCGGCATTCTGGACCGCCAGCCGGTCAACACGCCCATGGAGACCGGCCTGCTGGCCATCGACTCCATGTTTCCCATCGGCCGGGGCCAGCGTGAGCTGATCATCGGCGACCGCCAGACCGGCAAGACCGCCATCGCCCTGGACACCATCCTGAACCAGAAGGGGAAGGACGTGGTGTGCATCTACGTGGCCATTGGCCAGAAGACCAGCTCCATCGCCCAGATGGTGGAAAACCTCTCCCGGCGGGGGGCCATGGAGTACACCACCATAATCAGCGCCCCTGCGGGGGCGTCGGCCGCCATGCAGTACATCGCCCCCTACGCCGGCTGCGCCCTGGGGGAGCACTTCATGTATGACGGCCGGGATGTGCTCATTATCTACGACGATCTGTCCAAGCACGCGGTGGCCTATCGGGCACTGTCCCTGCTCATGGGCCGGTCTCCCGGCCGCGAGGCTTACCCCGGCGACGTATTCTACCTCCACTCCCGGCTGCTGGAGCGGGCCGCCCACCTCAGCGACGAGCTGGGAGGGGGCAGCATGACCGCCCTGCCCATCGCCGAGACCCAGGCGGGGGACGTGTCCGCCTATATCCCCACCAACATCATCTCCATCACCGACGGGCAGATCTTCCTGGAGGGCGACCTGTTCTTCTCCGGCCAGCGGCCCGCCGTCAACGTGGGCCTGTCGGTGTCCCGGGTGGGCGGCGATGCCCAGACCAAGGCCATGAAGAAGGCAGCGGGCACCCTGCGCCTGGAGCTGGCCCAATACCGGGAGATGGAGGTGTTCACCCAGTTCTCCAGCGATCTGGACGAGGCCACCAAGCGCCAACTGGTCTACGGTCAGGGGCTGATGCGGCTGCTGCGGCAGCCCCAGTACGCCCCTCTGGCCCAGCATCAGCAGGTAATTCTGCTGGTATCCGCTCTGGGCCACGTGATGCAGGACATCCCGCTGGACGACATCGACCTGTTTGAGGAGAAGCTGCTGGCCGCCCTGGAGGAGAACGCTCCAGACCTGTGCCGGCGCCTGGATATGACCGGCCAGCTGAGCCAGGATGACCGGGAGGAGATTCTCCACCTGGCCCATGAGTTCCTGGAGGAGTATCAGGCTGCTGGAAAGCGCGGTGGCTGAGATGGCGGGAACGAAGGAGATCAAGACCCGGATTCAGAGCGTGCAGGAGACCAAGAAGATTACCAGCGCCATGTATCTGATCGCCTCCACCAAGCTGCGCCGGGCCCGGCAGGAGCTGGAGCACACCCGCCCCTATTTTGAGGCCCTGCGGGGGGAGATCAAGAGCATTTTCCGCACTGCCAGCGATGTGGACAGCCGCTATTTCTATCCCGTAGGCGACGACACCCCCCGGGAGGGGACTTACGGCTGCTTGGTCATCACCGCCGACAAGGGACTGGCCGGGTCCTATAACCAGAACGCCATCCGCCAGGCCCAGGAGCTGCTGGAGTGGCACCCGGACACCAAGCTGTTTGTGGTGGGGGAGTACGGCCGGCGCTTTTTCGCCCAGCGGAACATCCCCATTGAGCGCAGTTTTCTGTACACCGCCCAGAACCCCACCATGGCCCGGGCCCGGGAGATCAGCGCCCTGCTGCTGGACGGCTTCCACCGGGGAGAGCTGAAGGAAATTTTTGTAATCTACACCGACATGGAGAGCGCCATGTCCTTTCAGGCCAGGTCCGCCCGGGTGCTGCCCTTTCACCGGACCTACTTCGACACCCTGGACGGGGAGCGGGTGGCGGCGGAGCCCTTTGAGTTTCTTCCCAACGCAAATTCAGTGCTGGACAGCATGATCCCCAGCTATGTGTCCGGCTTTATCTACAGTGCCCTGATTGACAGCTTCTGCTGCGAGCAGAACGCCCGCATGACGGCCATGGACAGCGCCAACCAGAACGCTGAGGAACTGTTGGGGGAGCTGTCCCTCCGGTATAACCGGGTACGCCAGTCGGCCATTACCCAGGAGATCACCGAGGTCTCCGCCGGGGCCAGGGCCCAGCGGCAGAGGAAGGATAGGTGACGGATTTGGAAAGAGGTATTATCGTGCAAATCTCCGGTCCCGTTGTGGACGTGGAGATTGAGGAGGGTGAGCTGCCCAAGCTGCGGGAGGAGCTCACAGTTGAAATTGACGGCTCCCTGCGGGTGATGGAGGTGGCCCAGCACGTGGGCCGGGGCACGGTGCGGTGCATCATGCTGTCCCCCAGCGAAGGCCTGGCCCGGGGGCTGGCCGTGGATATCCCCGGCCACACCATCCAGGTGCCGGTAGGCCAGGCGGTGCTGGGCCGGATGTTCAACGTGCTTGGCCAGCCCATCGACGGGGGCGGCCCCCTGCCCGAGGGCACCCCGGTCCAGCCCATCTACCGCAAGCCCCCCAGCTTTGAGGAGCAGAGCCCGGCGGTGGAGATTCTGGAGACGGGCATCAAAGTGATTGACCTGCTGGAGCCCTACCCCCGCGGGGGCAAGATCGGCCTGTTCGGCGGCGCCGGCGTGGGCAAGACGGTGCTGATTCAGGAGCTGATTCACAACGTGGCCATGGAACACGGTGGCTACTCCATCTTCACCGGCGTGGGCGAGCGCAGCCGCGAGGGCAACGACCTGTGGCGGGAGATGGGGGAGAGCGGCGTGTCGGGCAAGACCGCCCTGGTCTTCGGCCAGATGAACGAGTCCCCTGGCGTGCGTATGAGGGTGGCCCTGTCGGGCCTGACCATGGCGGAGCACTTCCGGGATGTGGAGCACAAGGATGTGCTGCTGTTTATTGACAACATCTTCCGCTTTGTCCAGGCGGGCAGCGAGGTGTCCACCCTGCTGGGGCGGATGCCCTCTGCCGTGGGCTACCAGCCCACCCTGGCCAACGAGATGGGCGAGCTTCAGGAGCGCATCGCCTCCACTAAGGCGGGTTCCGTTACCTCGGTGCAGGCGGTGTACGTCCCCGCCGACGACCTCACCGACCCGGCCACCGCCACCACCTTCGCCCATCTGGACGCCACCACGGTGCTCAGCCGCCGCATCTCGGAGCAGGGCATCTACCCGGCGGTGGACCCCCTGGAGTCCTCCTCCCGCATTCTGGAGGCCGACGTGGTGGGCGAGAAGCACTACCGCACCGCCCGAAAGGTGCAGGAAATTTTGCAGAAGTACCGGGAGCTTCAGGACATCATTGCTATTTTGGGCATGGACGAGCTGAGCGAGGAGGACCGGAAGACTGTGGCCCGGGCCCGGCGCATTCAGCGTTTTCTGGCTCAGCCCACCCACGTGGCGGAGAAATTCACCGGCCTGCCCGGGGTGTACGTCCCCCTGCGGGACACCCTGGAGAGCTTCGACGCCATCGTCTCCGGAAGTCTGGACCAGTACCCGGAGGGCGCCTTCTACAACGTGGGCACTTGGCGGGACGTGGTGGAGAAGGCCAAAAAGATGGAAGCGGGTGAGGTGTGATGAACACCTTTCAGGTACACATCCTGGCCGCGGACAAGACCTTTTACGAGGGCCCCTGCGTAAGTCTGGTGGTCCCCACCACCGACGGGGAGCGGGGTATTCTGGCCCACCACAGCAGCATGATCGCCGCCATCCAGCCCGGCACCCTGCGCTATCAGGTGCCGGGGGAGGAGCCCCGGCTGGCCGCCATCTCTCCGGGGATGGTGAAGGTGGAGGACAATGACGTGCTGGTGCTGGTGGACTCGGCCGAGCGGCCGGAGGAGATCGACGTGGCCCGGGCCCGGCGGGAGATTGAGGAGGCTCAGGAGGCGCTGCTCCAGCAGCGGAGCCGCCAGGAGCACCAGATTGCCCAGGCCACCCTGGCCCGGGCGCTGAACCGCCTGCGGGTGAAGAACATGGGGATCGGCAGATAAGGAGGGACTATGGAGGGCGGTATGGACCGGTACGGCGGAGACATCCTCTATCATTACACCGACTTTCAGGCGGTGGACGGCATCCTGCGTCAGGCCCAGCTGCGGGTAAACAACGTGCTGCGGATGAACGACTCGGCGGAGATGCGCCACTTTATGGACCGGCTGTGCGCCGCCGTGGCCCAGCGCCTGGAGGAGGACGGGAACCGGGAGGGGGCCGGACAGGTCCGGCAGCGGTTCCGGGAGGAACTGAAAAAGGAGTATTCTGCCTTTGCCGCCTGCTTCTCCTTCCACCGGGACGACGCCGCCCAGTGGGAGCGGTACGGCAACCGGGGCCGGGGGGTGTGCATTGCGTTTCGGCGGGAATATCTGGAAAAGATGGCCACAGGGGCCCTGTCCCTCCAGATGGTCTTCTACCGCAATGACATGGCCGGCCACCCCATGGTGGAGGAATTCTGCCGGCTGCTCAAGGATGGGGCCGACCTGTCCGGGGAGGAGGTCCGGCGGGCCATGTGCGAGGCCTGGGCCTGCTCGGTGTCCTATAAACACCCCTCCTTCCGCTCGGAGTACGAGATGCGGCTGGTGGTCTCCCCCTTCGAGAAGGAGGACCTGAAGGTCCAGCCCTGCTACCACGTGTCCAAGGAGCGGATCAAGAAATATTACCCCCTGGACCTGAAGGCCATGTGTGGGAAGGCCGGCATTTGCCTGGAGGACCTGATTACCGAGCTTATCATCGGGCCGGACTCCACCCAGTCCGCGGCTATTTTTCAGGACTACCTGCGGGACAACGGCCTGGCCCGGCTGGCGGAGCGGGTGTCCCTGTCGGACTGCCCCCTGCGGGTGCCTATTTAATGAAGTAAAGGCAGCGCCCTGGGGCGCTGTCTTTCGGTTTTTCTTGACATTTCCCTTTTGCCGCCCTAAACTAATAGCATACCAAAGAGGGAGGAAGAATCTATGGAACTCCAGCAGACGCAGACACAGAAATTGAGCCAGCGGCAGCTGTACAGCGTGGAGCTGCTGCGGCTGAGCACTCTGGAGCTGGAGGGCTACGTCCGGGAGCTGGCCCAGGAGAACCCTCTGGTGGAGCTGGAGGAGGCTCCGCCCCCGTCTCAGGGGGAAGGGAAGGATGACCTGCTGGCCCGCCTGCGCTGGCTGGAGGACAACGACCGCCAGAACTGGTTTTATCAGAAGTTCAGCGACGAGGAATTGGACCCCCTGACCCGGGTGGGCACCGGCGGAGGGCTGGAGGAGACCCTTGTGAGCTTCCTGTCCCGCCAGCTGGACCGGCTGCGCCTGGAGGAGAACGCCGCCCGGCTGGTGCGCTACCTCATCTACTCCCTGGACGACGACGGCTACCTGCGCACCCCTCTGGCCGAGCTGTCCCGCCATGGGGCCATCCCCCTGCCCAAACTGGAGGAGGCGCTGGCTGTGCTGAAGACCCTGGAGCCGGCGGGCGTGGGGGCGGCGGAGCTGTGGGAGTGCCTGGCCCTCCAGCTGGAGCGCATCGGCGAGACGGGGCCCGCTCTGACCATCGTCCGGGACCACCTGGAGGCCCTGGCCAAGCGCCACGACCGGGCCATCGCCGCCAAATTGAACATCACCCCCGCCCAGGTGGAGGAGGCCCGGCGGACCATCCGGGAGCTGGACCCCCGGCCCGGGTCGGTTTTCCAGCGGACGGAACAGATCTTTTATATCCAGCCCGACTTGACGGTGGAGGAGCAGGAGGGCCGGCTCACCGTCAAATCCACCCGGGGGGAGCGGCCCCCCTTCCGGCTGAGCCGCTACTATCAGAAGCTGCTGAAGCAGTCGGAGGACAGAGAGGTGCGGGACTATCTCAGCGAAAAGCTGCGCCAGGCGGAAAACGTGCTCTGGGCGGCGGACCAGCGGGGCAGCACCCTGCTGCGGTGCGCCCAGGTGATTGTGGAGCGGCAGAGCGACTTTTTCCGCTTCGGCCCGGAGGCCCTGCGCCCCCTGCGGATGGGGGAGGTAGCCCAGGAGCTGGGCCTCCACGAGTCCACCGTAAGCCGGGCGGTGCGGGAGAAATACCTCCAGTGCCCCCAGGGCCTCTACCCGCTCAGCTGGTTCTTTACCCGCTCCGCCGGGACGGGGGAGGGGGTAAGCGGCACGGCGGCCCGGAAGCTGCTGCTGCGGCTGATCGACGGGGAGGACAAGGCAAAGCCCCTGTCCGACCAGCAGCTGTCGGAGCACATGGCCCGGGAGGGCTGTCCCATCTCTCGGCGGACGGTGGCAAAATACCGGGAGGAGCTGGGCATCCCCAGCGCTTCGGGGCGAAAAAGCTGAATAATACCGGCGCGGAATAGAATAAATTCCGGGCCGGTTTTTTATGATTCTCTCTTGAAATTGTCGGGCAGTTGTGCTACTCTGACTATGAAAAAGACTTTTGTAAAAGAGAGTTGATTAAGATGGAACCGACCATGAACACCGCCGTTCTGCGGCAGACCAACCGCCGGCGGGTCCTCCAATACTTATACGACAGCAGCGAGCCGGCCACCAAGCAGGAGATCGCCGGGGAGCTGTCCCTCAGCCTGCCCACGGTAACGGGCAATCTGGCCGAGCTGCTGGAGGAGGGGCTGGTGTCCTGCTCCGGCACCCAGGAGTCCACCGGGGGGCGTAAGCCCCGGACCTACGCCCTGGAGCCCGGGGCCCGGGTGGCGGTGGGGATCACGGTCCAGCGGGGCGAGGTCCGTTTTCTGGCCATCGACATGCGGGTGCAGGAGCTGGGCTGCCGGGAGGTGCCGCTGGATTTCTCCCACACCGCCGAGTACTATGAAACGCTGTCTCTGTATCTGGAGGCCTTTCTGGATGACTTCCACCTGGACCGGAACCGGCTGCTGGGGGTGGGGATCACCCTTCCGGGCATCATCGACCAGACGGAGGGCAAGCTGGTGATGGCCCCCACCCTGGAGCTGTGGGACATCCCCCTGGAGGAGCTGTACCGCTATTTTTCCCGCTACCCGGTGTTCATTGAGAACGATGCCAACGCCAGCGGCTACGCCGAGCGGTGGATGGAGAAGGGGCAGAACAATATGGTCTACATGGCCCTGGAGCGGGGCATCGGCGGGGCCATCTTCTGGGGGGATAAGCAGTATACCGGCGACCACGGGCGCAGCGGCGAGTTTGGCCACCTGCGCATTGTTCCCAATGGCAGGCTGTGCCACTGCGGACGGCGGGGCTGTCTGGAGGCCTACTGCTCCGTCTCCCGGCTCAGCGACGACCTGGGGCTCACCCTGGGGGAGTTTTTCTCCGCCCTGCGGGAGGGGGACCAGCAGGCCGCCGCCATCTGGGAGGAGTACCGGGACCACCTCACCGATGCCTTGGCCAATCTGCGCACCAACTTCGACTGCGATATCGTCCTGGGCGGTGCCCTGTCCCCCTACCTGGAGGAACTGCTGCCGGAAATTTGCTGGGATCTGGGAGAGAAGACCCTTTTCGAGGGAGACAGCTTTTTCCTCCGCCTGGACCACTTCGGCCCCCATAGCGCCTGCGCCGGTACGGCCCTGCGGTTTATTGACGATTTTCTGCTCACCTTTTAAACCGGGAAAAGACCCCCGCAGGGCAGTGCCGTATGGATATCAGAAAAGCCAGTCAGGTTAGCCTGACTGGCTTTCTTGGATGTATTTGTTAGTCTTCTACCCTTGATTCCCAGTCTTCTCCGTAGTATTCTCCTTTTCGTGTTTTCATGCGGGCGTGCGGGGGACGCGGAATCCCCCCGCCACCGGACTTTGTCCGGCGGCCCTCCCCCCTTTGACAAGGGGGGCTTTTAGGTGCTGGCTGGTCCGTTGTTGCTCCAAAGGCCCCTTTTGAAAGGGGCTGTCAGCCGCAGGCTGACTGAGGATTGCGTTTTGCGCAGCAAAACATACGAAGTAAACAAAGTTTTGCAAACTTAAGTTTATTTCATACATTTTGGCTTCGCCAAAATACAATCCTCCGCCCCAGTGTGCGCACTGGGGCACCTCCTTTCAAAAGGAGGCTTGCCCTCTGCGGAGGGGACGAGGATAGGACGAAAAGGAACGCCACGCCTGACGGCAAGAAGCTAACAGGTAAGCGCACCCCCCTTGCTAAAGGCTGCCCCCGCACAGGGCCTTTTGCTTTATCCCAGTCTGGCGGAGAAGCTGGCCAGCGCCTCGGAAATTTTAATCCGCTGGGGGCAGACCGCCTCGCAGCTGCGGCAGCCCACGCAGGCGGAGGGCTTTTTCCCGTCGGGCAGCTGGGCCACCCGCATAGGGGCGATAAAGCCGCCGCCGGTGAAAGCGTGTTCGTTATACAGCTCCAGTAGCATGGGGATGTCCAGCCCCTGGGGGCAGTGGGTGGTGCAGTACCGGCAGGCGGTGCAGGGCACGCTGGTCTGTCCGGTCATGCTGTCGGCAATGGCCAGCAGAGTCTGGAGCTCCTGACCGGACAGGGGCTTTTCCTCGGAGAATGTGCACAGGTTGTCCTCCACCTGCTCCATGGTGGACATGCCGGACAGGGTGACGGTGACAGTGGGGAAAGACTGGAGGAACCGGAAGGACCAGGCGGGCACGCCCTCGTCGGGGCGCAGCTCTTTCAGCTGGGCGGTGTGCTCGTCGGACAGCCTGGCCAGCCTGCCGCCCCGCAGGGGCTCCATGACCCAGACCGGGATGTCCCAGCAGAAGTCCAGCAGCTCCATCTTGGCCCGGGCGTCTTGGAAGTCCCAATCCAGCCAGTTGAGCTGGATCTGGCAGAACTCCATGTCCTTGCCGTAGGCCTCCAGAAAGCGCCGCATGGTGTCCAGGTCGCCGTGGGCGGAGAAGCCCAGGTGCTTGATCTGGCCTGCCTTCTTCCGGGCCATGAGGGAGTCGTAGATGTGAAATTTGGGGTCCAGGTAGGCGTCGATGTTCATTTCGCAGACGTTGTGAAAGAGGTAGAAGTCGAAGTAGTCCACCTGGCATTTTTCCAGCTGCTGGTCGAATATTTCCTCTACCTTGTCCATGTTGGCCAGGTCGTAGCCGGGGAATTTGTCGGCCAGACAGAAGCTGTCCCGGGGGTACTGCTTCAAAATCCGGCCCATGACGGTCTCCGAATTGCCGGCGTGGTAGCCCCAGGCGGTGTCGTAGTAGTTGACGCCCCCCTCCATGGCTCGGGCAATGAGCTGGGCGGCCTCCGCCTCGTTGACGTTGGCGTCATTGCCGTCCACAGTGGGCAGGCGCATACAGCCAAAGCCTAGGGCGGAGAGCTTTCTGTCCTGAAACTGCTTGTAAATCATAAAATCTTCCTTTCCGTTGACGAATAAGCCGGGGCGCGCTATAATGGCCCTGTAAGTATGAAGTGATTATACAACTTGAAGTCAACTTCAAGTCAAGCCTTTTGGGGGAGATTTTATGTTTTATACCATTGGCGAGATGGCCCGGAAGCTGAATGTGGCCCCGTCCACCCTGCGCTACTATGACAAGGAGGGGCTGCTCCCCTTTGTGGAGCGGTCCAGCGGGGGTATCCGCATGTTCAAGGACGAGGATATGGAGTGGCTGCGGATGCTGGGCTGCCTGAAAAAGGCGGGGATGCCCCTGAAGGAGATCAAATCCTTTATGGATTGGTCCCGCCAGGGGGACGCCACCATCGGCCGGCGGCTGGACCTGCTGGAAAAACAGCGCCAGTCGGTGCTGGAGCAACAGAAGCAGCTGGAGGACACCCTCCTCATGCTGGACTACAAGCGTTGGTACTACCAGACCGCCCAGGCGGCGGGCACCTGCGCCGTCCACGACGCCCTGCCCCTGGACCAGGTCCCGGAGCGGTTCCGGCCGCTGAAAGAGGCGTGGAAGGCGGAGGAAGACAGAGAGGATCCGCTATGAAATTCACCAGTACCGTTATATCCGTGTCGGATGTGAATGTTTCCAGAAAATTTTATCAGGACCTGTTTGGTCTGGAACTGTATCAGGACTACGGAATCAACATCTCCTTCACCTGCGGCCTGTCCCTTCAGCAGGAGTTTGACTGGTTGGTTTCCATCCCCAAGGAAACGGTGATGAAGCGGCCTCATAACATGGAGCTGGCCTTTGAGACACGGGACTTTGACGGCTTTTTGGAGAAGCTGGAGCAGTACCCCGGCATTGAGCGTCTGGGAGAGGTGATCGAACACAGCTGGGGACAGCGGGTAGTCCGGTTTTATGACCCGGACGGCCACATCATCGAGGTGGGCGAGGACATGAAGATGGTGGTTGAGCGTTTTCTGTCCGCCGGCATGACAATGGAGGAAGTGTCCGCCAGGATGGATGTTTCCATAAAAGATTTGACTACACTATTAGACGAATAAACCAGAGGGCCTGTTTGAGCTCAATGAAAATTTGGAGCGTCAATGACAATGTATAATGAGTATGACAACGAGAGATTTTTTAATCAGTATGCCCAAATGCCCCGGAGCAAAGAGGGGCTGACAGCAGCGGGGGAGTGGCATCAGCTGAAGCCGCTGTTTCCGCCGCTTCAAGGCAAGACGGTTCTGGACCTGGGCTGTGGATACGGCTGGCACTGCCGGTTTGCCGCGGAGCAGGGGGCTGCGCGGGTATTGGGCGTCGACCTGAGCGAGAAAATGATTGCTGAGGCGGAAAAGTGCAATTCGGAGCCGGAAATTGAGTACCGCGTCTGCGGAATTGAGGAGTACGAGTACCCGGAGAGCGCGTGGGACTGCGTGGTCTCCAATCTGGCCCTGCACTACATTGAAGATATCGGGCGGGTATTCCAGAAGGTCTGCCGGACCTTGACGCCGGGCGGGATTTTCCTCCTGAACATGGAGCACCCGGTCTTTACCGCCGGCGTGGGCCAGGATTGGCTCTATACCGAGGACGGAAAACCACAATGCTGGCCGGTAGACCAATACTTTATGCCCGGAGAGCGGAAAACCCATTTTTTAGGGTGTGACGTGACAAAGCATCACCACACGCTAACGCAGATTCTGATGGGACTGCTGAACAGCGGCTTTACTCTGGAGGCGGTAGAGGAGGCTCAGCCCTCCGAGGATATGCTGGACCTGCCCGGGATGCGGGACGAGCTGCGCCGGCCGATGATGCTGTTAGTGAGAGCGAGAAAAACGCGCCTGTAGCGCTGGCCGCAATTCCTGGCGTCCGCGTAAGGCATTGGAGTCCTTCCCCTCTGGATGGCCAAGCAGGAGGCAGAGACATGAAAGGACCGCGTTTATGATTGGAGAGGATTGTTATGAGTAAAGTCAAATTAGCCGCCTTTGACCTGGACGGGACAGTTGCTGACACCATCCCTTTGAGCATCGAGTCCTTTAGCCTTGCGGTGTCCCCCTACGCCGGGCACACCTTGAGCCGGGAGGAGGTTGTGGAGACCTTTGGGCTGAACGAGCCGGGGATGATTAAGGCCATCGTAAAAGACCGTTGGGAGGAGGCCCTGCGGGACTATTACAGGATATATGAGGAGCAGCATGTCAAATGCGAAGCACCCTTCGAGGGTATCGTCCCCCTGATTGAGGGGCTGAAAAGCTGGGGGATAATTGTATCTCTGATTACCGGAAAAGCGGAAAAGAGCTGTTGGATTACCCTGAAAAGGTTTGGGATAGAGCACCTGTTTGCCGATATTATTACAGGGGACGAGTATGGAAACCGCAAGGCGGAGAACCTTTTGTCCCTGATGGAAAAATATGGTCTGACACCGGAGGAGTGCGTCTACATCGAGGATGCCGTCTCTGATGTGATGTCTTCCCGAAAGGCGGGGGTTCGGTGCCTGTCCGCGGCGTGGAGCGAATCAGCGGACCGGGAAGCGTTGGAGAGGGTGAACCCAGGGGATGTGTACGAGCTGGTCGCGGATCTGGAGCGGGTTTTGACTGAAAGGACGGAAAATGGAGCCTAAACAAATTCTGGATTGGTGCTTGGAACATCTGGAAGGCACAGTTTTAGTAAACAGTTGGGGAGAAGCAGGAATTTTTTATAACCCTGGTCATGTTTTAAAACGAGGCGTCTATGTGCTCACTGTCAAGGAGAAGGATGGGGATAACGACCGGGCTTCCCAACTAAACCGGAAGGGAGTCTATCGGGTGAATGTGGGGCTGCGCAAGCCCGCCTTTGTCAAGCTTTTCGGGTTTGCCCCTAAACGTCCGCCCAAGGGCGGAGTGGTGGAGATGGATGTGGATTTTACCCGGCTGGACACCCTCCTGCCCCACCCTGTGTATGCCTGGATGGGTTGGGCTTGTGCCCTCAACCCCACGGAGCGGACGTTTGAACAGCTGAAACCTCTTATTTTTGAAAGCTATGAATTTGCAAAAGAAAAATTTGAGAAACGAGTGAAAAAAACAGGAGTTTGAATATGAGCGACTTATTTGAAAAATCCATGGCCACTCTGGAGCTGCCCCGGGTTCTGGAGCTGCTGTCCGGGTGTGCCGTCACCGACGAGGGCCGGGAGCGAGCCCGGGAGCTGCGTCCCATGGACGATATCGACGACGTAAAACGGGCCCAGGCGGAGACCACCGCGGCGGTAAAACTGCTGGTCCTCCGGGGCACCCCCGGCTTTGCCGGCATCAAGCCTGTGGCCGCCAGCCTCCAGCGGGCGGACATGGGGGGCAGCCTGAACACCCGGGAGCTGCTGGAGATCGCCGCCGTCCTCCGTGCGGCCCGCACCGCCTCCGACTACGGGGCGGGGGAGGAGAAAACCCCTATCTCCCACCTGTTCCGCGCCCTCACCACCAACCGCTTTCTGGAGGACACCATCACCAACTCCATCGTGGGGGAGGACGAGCTGGCCGACTCCGCCAGCCCGGAGCTGGCCTCCATCCGGCGGCACATGCGGGCCACCGAGTCCAAGGTGCGGGACATCCTGCAAAAGCTGATCTCCTCCAACCAGTCCAAGTATTTGCAGGAGAGCATCATTACCATCCGCTCCGACCGGTACGTGGTGCCGGTGAAGTCGGAGCACAAAAACGCCATCCCCGGTCTGGTCCACGATGTGTCCTCCTCCGGCTCCACCTTCTTCATCGAGCCTATGGGGGTCGTCAAAGCCAACAACGAGCTGCGGGAGCTGCTGGCCAAGGAGAAAAAGGAGATCGAGCGCATTCTGGCTGAGCTGTCCGCCCAGTGCGCCGCCCATAAGGAGGACATTGCCGAGGACTACCAGCTGCTCATCTGGCTGGATGCCATCTTTGCTCGGGCCAAGCTGTCCCTCAAGCTGGAGTGTACCGAGCCCAAGCTGTCTGACAAGTATCTCCACCTGCGAGGGGCACGCCACCCTCTGCTGGACCCGAAAAAGGCGGTGGCCAACGACCTGGAGCTGGGGGAGCGGTTCGACACCCTGGTGATTACCGGCCCCAACACCGGCGGCAAGACGGTTACACTGAAAACCCTGGGGCTGATTACCCTCATGGCCCAATGCGGCCTGCATGTCCCCGCCAAGGACGACTCCACCGTCCGGGTGTATGCCCGGGTGCTGGCCGATATCGGTGACGAGCAGTCCATCGCCCAATCTCTGTCCACATTCTCCTCCCACATGACCAACATCGTGGGCATTCTGGAGGAGGCGGACGGCGACACCCTCATCCTCTTTGACGAGCTGGGGGCAGGCACCGACCCGGTGGAGGGGGCCGCCCTGGCGGCGGCCATCATCGAAAGTGCCCGGGGCATCGGGGCCCAGGTGGCGGCCACCACCCACTATGCCGAGCTGAAGGTGTACGCCATGACCACCCCCGGGGTGGAGAACGCCTCCTGTGAGTTCAACGTGGAGACCCTGGCCCCCACCTACCGGCTGGTGCTGGGTATCCCGGGAAAATCCAACGCCTTTGCCATCTCCCGGCGGCTGGGGCTCCCTGAATATATCATCGAAAAGGCCGCCGCCCGGTTGGACGCGGAGAATGTCCGGTTTGAGGACGTGCTCACCCGGCTGGACCAGCAGCGGCAGGAGATGGAGAAGGAGCGGGCCGAAGCCCGGCGGCTCAAGCTGGACATGGAGCAGAGTGCGGAGAAGGCTCGTGAGTACCGGGAGAAGCTGGAGGCTGAGCGGGCTAAGGTGGTGGAGAAGGCCAACGCCGAGGCCAGGGCCATCATCGAGGAGGCCCGCGCCGCCAGCGACCTGGCCATTTCGGAGCTGAAGGAGCTGAAAAAGCGCCAGGACCTGGACTGGCAGCAGGTGAACGACGGCCGGGCGGAGGCCCGCCGCCTTCTGAACGAGGCGGAGCGGAACATCGGCGGCCCCGCCCCGGAGGTGGAGGCCCCGCCCCCCACCCGCCCGGCGGTGAAGGGGGACACGGTGGAGCTTGTCTCTATGGGGACAAAGGCCACGGTGCTGTCGGTGAACAAGGACGGTTCCCTCCAGCTCCAGGCGGGGATTCTCAAAATCTCTGCCAAGCAGGAGGAGGTCCGGGTGGTGGAGGGGGAGACCCAGGCCCAGAAGGACGTGAGGCGCATCATCGCCAAGGCGGAGCACACCCTGCGCACCGCCGCCGTCCCCAGTCAGATCGATCTGCGGGGCATGATGACCGACGAGGCCATCGCCAACCTGGAGCGCTTTTTGGACACCGCCATGATGGGCAAGCTGGAGACGGTTACCATCATCCACGGCAAGGGCACCGGAGCGGTGCGCACCGCCGTGCGGACCTATTTGAAGCGCAGCCGCTATGTGAAGTCATTCCGCCCCGGCCGCTACGGCGAGGGGGAGGACGGCGTTACCGTGGCGGAGCTGAAATGAGCAGGACAGCCCCCTTTTTCAAGGGGGCTGTTGGCATGTCTATTTCCTTTGATACAGGTGCAGGTCAAAGCCGATTTGGCAGGTCAGCCGGTCCAGCGCCTCCAGCCGGCAGATGCCCTCTTTTGGGGTTTTCCAGGCGTAGGGCGTCATGTGGAACAGGGCCATGATATCGGCGCCGGCACCCAGATCAGCTGTATAGCGGATTTCCCTTACACCCCGCCAGACAAAGCCGGGGTAGTCCTCCCGCTTCGACGGGTTCTCATAGGGTTCCCGGTAGAGGACCTCCTTCATCTCCCACAGGTGCCGGGCGGAGGGCACCGCATAGCAGAACAGCCCGCCGGGGCGGAGCACCCGGGCGAACTCCTCCGCCGCCAGCGGGGAAAAGATGTTGACCAGTACGTCGGCGGACCGGTCCGGAAGGGGCAGATGGTACACCGACGCCACGGCGAATTCCGCCTCCGGGACCCGCTTTGCCGCCCGGCGCAGGGCGGCTTTGGACAGGTCCACCCCGGCGATCCGGGGGGCGAGCCCAGCCTCTGTCAGCCCCTGGAACAGCCCGGCGGTGTAGTAGCCCTCGCCGCAGCCGCTGTCCAGAATGACAGGAGCGGACCGCCTTTCAGTGTACTGTAAAATCACTTTACACAGACCGTCCCGCAGGGGAGCATAGTATCCCTTGTCCAGAAAGGAGGACCGGGCGGCCACCATGGCCTTGTCGTCGCCGGGGTCCTTGGAGTGCTTCTTGTTGGCGGGGAGCAGATGGACATACCCGGCGGCGGCCCGGTCGAAGCTGTGCCGGTTGGGACAGAGCCAGCGGGTTTCCTCCCGCTCCAGAGGGGTCCCGCACAGGGGACAGCAAAACAGACTTTTCACAAAGCTTCACCTCTTATGCTTCCATGATATAGGCCGGGGCGAAAAAAGGCAAGGGAGTTTTGGAAAAAGGGGTCGAAATTTTGCCGCAGGTGTGCTATATTGTAGGGGCGGACACTGTCCGCCCGCCGCTGAGCCTTCGACGTGGCCGGGCGCACATGTGCGCCCCTACATCACATCCGAGAGGTGAACCGCTATGAACAAAACCCCCGAGGATATCCGCGCCATTGTGGAGGAGCTGAAGGTCCTCTATCCCGACGGCATCTGCTCGCTGGAGTACAAAAAGGACTATGAACTGCTGTTTTCCGTCCGTCTGGCCGCCCAGTGTACCGACGAGCGGGTAAACAAGGTGACCCCTGCCCTCTACGCCCGCTTCCCCACCCTGGAGGCCCTGGCGCAGGCGGATATCTCCGAAGTGGAGGAGTACATCCACTCCACCGGCTTCTTCCGGGCCAAGGCCAAGGATATCGTCCTGGCCTCTCAGATGCTTCTGCGGGATTACGGTGGCAAGGTGCCCAATACCATGGAGGACCTGCTGAAGCTGCCCGGCGTGGGGCGGAAGACCGCCAACCTGATTTTGGGAGACGTGTACCACACCCCCGGCGTGGTGGTGGCGGACACCCACTGCATCCGCATCACCGGCCTGCTGGGCCTCACCGACGGCACCAAGGACCCCGGCAAAGTGGAGACCCAGCTGCGGGCCGTCCTGCCCCCGGAGGAGTCCAACGACTTCTGCCACCGGATGGTCCTCCACGGCCGGGCGGTGTGTATCGCCCGCCGGCCCCAGTGCACGCAGTGCACCCTGCGGCCCTGGTGCGACCACTTCGCGAAAAATTGCTGAATTCAAAATGAAAACGCCGGGGTCAGTCCCCGGCGTTTTCCCGTCCCTTCGGTTTGTACTGATCTTCACCGGTTTCGATGAACAGAAGAAAATCATTGATTTTTTTTTCACTCCACCCATCAGACCTCAAACCGAGAAGAAGCCGCGCGACCTCCTGCATATTCATGGGGATTCTCCTTTCCTGATTTACGTTGGTCCGTGTGATTGCATACCTATTATATCATAGGGGAGTCAAAAATGGAATACTTAAAATTTATCGAAAAACAATAAAAATATATTGACAATCAGTTTTTCCTGTGCTAGGATGGGGCCAACTGAAAGGGGGAATTACCCATGGAAAAGACGGCTGTCCAGAAGCTGGCGAAGGTTTTGAAAATACTGGTCCTGGTTATGTACGTGGTAAATCTACTCTGTTTGCCGCTGGTCCCGGGAATGGTGGTGTTCCGCCGTGATTTCTCCCACGCGCTTGAGCTGTGGAAGTGGTTTACCCTTGGAAATGGAGAGGGCCTGACCTTACTGGGAATCATCTGCATCGGAGCGTTTCGCAGTGTGGCGGAGGATTTGGAGATCGGCCTGCTGAGCCTGTTTTTTTGGACCTGCGGCGTGTGCACCGCGCTGATCCTGTGGCAGGCGAAGGAGGTCCTGGACACCGTTTTGGAGGGAGAGCCCTTTCAAATGCGCAACGCCGAGGCGTTGAACCGGGCGGCGGTGTGCTGCTGGGTGATCTCCGGGGCGGCGCTGGTCAAGCTGGCGCTGTGGCTGTGGATGGAGCGGAATATTGCCCCGCTGTTCACCTACACCACCCTGTTTATCCCCGCGTTTTTAATGGCCGGTCTGCTCTTTCAGGTGATGTCCGCCCTGTTCCGCCAGGCGGCGGAGCTGAAGGAGGACCAGGACCTGACCATTTAGGGGGTGGGCCTGTGTCGATTATGGTAAACCTGGACGTGATGATGGCCAAACGGAAGATGTCCCTGGGGGAGCTGGCACAGAAGGTTGACATAACCATGGCAAACCTGTCTATTTTGAAGAACAACAAGGCCCGTGCGGTGCGGTTTTCCACCCTGGAAGCCATCTGTAAGGCCCTGGACTGCCAGCCGGGGGATATTCTGGAGTTTGTGCCCGACGGGGAGGAGAAGACATGAGAGAGAAGGGAAGGACGTTTTTGAAAGCCTTATGTAAACTTGCGATTCAGGCGCTGGCGGTTCTGGCCGGGGTATTGGCTGCCCTGTGGCTCTTTGCGCACATCATTTTTCTGGGAGGACCGGGGCTGCTATGAGTTGGAAGCGGTTTCAGCGGGGAATCTGGACCCTGCTGGCGGTGTGCGCCGTCGGTGTATTCCTGATGTGCGTGGTCAGCGGCAGGGGGTACACGCTGGTGTTCGGCCAGGTAGACGACGGGACAATCACGTGGACCCTGATTTCCGTTTTCCTGCTGGCCCTGGTGGTCTGGGGAGATGGGGCCATTGTGGCCTTCACAAGGGGCTGGGAGCGGGTTGTTTTTCTGATTTTTGTCCTGGCGGCGGAGGGGCTGCTTCTGCTGACGGTCCTGTTTTTCTCGTTTTACTTCTATACCAATCCCACATATTACCCGATTTATGACCCCGACGGGGAGGTGGGGCTGGTGGTCCGGCACGAGAGCTGGCTGTTCGACTGCTGGGGGCAGTTCTATCTGCCCGCAGGCCCCTGTCTGCTCCGCCGGACCGGCGTGACCTACGCGGCCCACGACCTCTGGCCCTTTCACGACGGCTATTATGAAATCCAGTGGACGGAGGAAAGCATCGTCGTTCACTACAACACCGGGATGGGGGAGTGGGAGACCTGTACCGTGCCGCTGGACTGAGACGTTTGGAGGAAGTGCAATGAAAATTGTTATTATGTCAATCGGAGCCCTGCTGTGCCTGACGCTGTCCGGCTGCTGCGGGGGAGAACATGCCGACCTGGTAGTGGTCAACAACAGTGACCGGGATGCCTGCTCCATCGTTCTGGAGTACAGCGGCAGTACCGAGACGGTCCAGGCGGCGGACGGCAGCACCCTGCTGAAGCCGGGCCAGACCTACGGCCTGGAGCTGGAGGAGGGGGAGGTGCTGGTTACCCTCCGGGACCGGGCGCAGAGGACCATCGGCCAGGGCCGGGTCACCCGGCAGGAGGGAGAACGGCAATTTCTTACCTTTGACGGCACGGCAGAGGGGGATTTGTCGGTGTCGGAGCGGCCCCATGAGCCAAGCAGTGATCAGGATGTGGAAGAGCCGGAAGATTCATCCGCCGCAGAGAATCAGGAAGCGGTTTCTGAACTGGATTTTTTCTATCAAAACCCGGTTACCCAGCCGTATGAGGACATCAGAACGCTGGGAGAAAACTATGACAAATGGCAGGCACAGATGGATATGTGTTTTGTAATAGGCGCGATGGTTCACAACGATTACCTGTACTACGAGTTTATGGAACACTGTCAGAATAAAGAAGATGCTTTTATCAGAGTGGTGCAAGGCGGTACGGAAGAAAGTGGCATCGTGATAGATGACATCCTATATGACGGCGGTGTCAGCAAAATCTACCTTGTACATGACGCTGCAAGAGATAACCCGGCCGCGGAGACGGAAAAAATTACATTCCATGAATTTGACGGTATTGCGGAATACAGGTATGACGGGCATTTATACTGGATCGCGTTCAACGGTGAAATAGACGATATAGATTTTAATAGTGATGAGGTATTCGTCATCACTCTGATAAGTTAAAATCTAATACAAGTTTCACCTCTCCCCGGCATAGAGATAGGGGAGAGGTGATTTTTATGAAGCCCCGGAGGTTTGGATTTTTGGAGCGGGCGGCGGAGACCTTCGATCTGCCCGCCGACGCCCTGGCCGGTCTGCCCAAGGTGGAGCTGGTGGGGGATGGGGAGCTGCGGGTGGAGAACCACAAGGGCATCCTGGCCTACGGACAGGAGGAAATCCACGTCAGCGGCGGGGTGTTCCTCATCAAAATCGCCGGCCAGGGGCTGGAGCTGCGGGCCATGACGGGCATCGAGCTGCTGATTACAGGGAAAATTTCCCAAATCACGCTGTCGTAGGAGGGACCCATGAGAAGGCTGATGAATTTTCTCCGGGGAATGGTGATCCTCCGGCTGACGGGCCCCTTTCCCGAGCGGCTGATTAACCTGTGTGCCCAGGAGGGCATCGACTTCTGGGCCATGGAATGGCTGGACGAGAACACCGTACGCCTCACCACCCGGCGGCACACCCTGGCCCGCCTCCGGGAGCTGGCCCGGAAGGCGGGGTGCGAGATGGAGCGAGAGGCCAGCCGGGGCCTGCCCGACTTTCTGGGCCGCTTCCGCACCCGGTACGCCTTTCTGGTGGGGCTGGTCTTCGCCCTGTGCGCGGTGAGCGTGCTGTCCCGGTTTGTGCTGGTGATTCAGGTCAGCGGAAATCAGGAGATACCCTCCGCCGTCATCTTCAGCCAGCTGCGGCAGCTGGGGGTGCGGCCGGGGGTGTACGGCCCGGGGTTGAACCGGAAGCAGCTGGCCCAGGAGCTGCTGGTCCGGCAGGAGGGCCTGTCCTGGGCGGCGCTGAACCTCCACGGCACCCGGCTGGAGGTCATTGTCCGGGAGGAGATCAAGACCCCGGAGCGGGTGGACGAGTCAGGACATTTCGACATTGTGGCCCAGGCCGACGGGGTAATCACCCACATCGAGCCTGAGCTGGGGGACGCCCTGGTGAAGGACGGGGACGTGGTGGCCAAGGGAGACGTGCTCATTTCGGGCACCGTGACCATGGAGCCGCCCAAGTACAGCGGCCGTCCAAACCGCTACTACCAGACCCACGCCCGGGGCCGGGTGTGGGCCCGGACCTGGCGGTTTCTCACCGCCGCCATCCCGGTGGAGACGGCGGTAAAGGAGTATACCGGGGCGGAAAAAAGCGTCTGGTCGCTGAATTTTTTAGGCCGGCGGGTAAAAATTTTTGGAAAGACTAGCATTTCCTGGGCAATGTATGATAAAATAACCACAGTAAATCAGGCGGTCCTCCCCGGCGGGGAGGGGCTGCCCCTGTCCCTGAGTCGGGAGACCTTTCGGGAGTACACCCCCAGAACCGTGGAGGTGGACCGGGAGGCCGCCCAGGCCCTGCTGGAGGAGCAGCTGCTGGAGCAGTTGAATGTCCTGATCGGGGAGGACGGAACGGTGGAGTCCACTCAGTTTGCCGCCCGGGTGTCCGGCGGACGGCTGGAGGTCACCCTCACCGCCCAGTGCCTGGAGGAGATCGGCGAGGAGCGGCCGGGGGCGGAAATCGGATAAGCCTCCCCCTTTATGGGGGAGGTGGCTGGCCGGAGGCCAGTCGGAGGGGGTCTGCCCCCTCAGTCAGCCTGACGGCTGACAGCTCCCCCACAAGGGGGGAGCCTATTTACAGCCAGACAGGAGATCATCTACCTATGACAGAACAGACCATCAGCTTAGAGCGTCTGGAGGAGACCATCAACGTGTTCGGCTCCTTTGACGAAAACATCCGCATTATTGAGCATGAGATGGGGGTCACAGTGGTGAGCCGGGACTCCATGCTCAAGGTGGCGGGGGAGGACCCGGAGGGGGTCATGTACGCCGTCAAGGCCATCGAAAACCTGATGACCCTGGCCTCCAAGGGGGAGACCATCAACGAACAGAATGTGCGCTATATCGTCCAGCTGGTCCGGGAGGGCAAGGAGAACCAGATTGTCCAGCTGGCCGGGGACGTGATCTGCGTCACCGCCAAGGGCAAGCCCATCAAGGCCAAGACCCTGGGGCAAAAGAAGTATGTGGAGGCCATCAAAAACAACGTGGTCACCCTGGGCATCGGCCCTGCCGGCACGGGCAAGACCTATCTGGCGGTGGCCGCCGCCGTGGCCGCCTTCCGGGCCAAGGAGATTAACCGGATTATCCTCACCCGCCCGGCAGTGGAGGCGGGGGAGCGGCTGGGCTTCCTCCCAGGTGACCTGCAATCCAAGGTGGACCCCTACCTGCGGCCGCTGTACGACGCCCTGTTTGAGATGCTGGGCCCCGAGACCTATCAGAAGTATCTGGAGCGGGGCAACATTGAGGTGGCCCCCCTGGCCTACATGCGGGGCCGCACGTTGGACGACTCCTTTATCATTCTGGACGAGGCCCAGAACACCAGCCGGGAGCAGATGAAAATGTTCCTCACCCGGCTGGGCTTCGGGTCTAAAATCGTCATCACCGGCGACATTACGCAGATCGACCTGCCCACTGACAAGGTGTCCGGCCTGCGGGAGGCCATGCGGGTGCTGAAGGGGGTGGAGGATATCGCCATCCTCCGGTTGAATGAGTCCGACGTGGTCCGCCACGCCCTGGTGCAGAAGATTATCAAGGCCTACGAGGTGGACGAGGACCGGCGGAATCCCAAGAAGGACAAGCGTTAGTTTCCCAGGCAGGCCGCACCCAGCTGGAGGCCCATCCGCAGTCCGCTGTAGAAGGACCAGAGGCCGTGAGCCTTGACGGGGTTGTCTCTCAGATGTTCGGGCCACAGTTTCGGGTCGGGGCCGGTGACCGTGGCGTAGTAAAGAAGCTCTGCGATTTCGGGGATTTCAACGTCCATATGTAACCTCCATTTCGCGGCAACGGTAGATACGCGATTATTATAACACGACATTATAAACGCGTCAAGGGGATGTGCATATGATTTTTAATGATAGACTTAAAATTTTGCGAAAAGAAAACGCCCGGACACAAGATACAACCGCAAAAGATTTAGGGATGCCTGTCAGAAGCTATCAGCGGCTGGAAATGGATGGGGCCAAAACCCATTACGACACCCTGCTGAAAATCGCGGATTACTACGACGTATCGGTAGACTGGCTCATGGGCCGCACGGACAAGCGGGAGGTCAACCGTTAAAGCCTTCCCCCTTCCAGGGGGAAGGTGGCACGGCCGCAGGCCGTGACGGATGAGGGTGCGCGGCAGGTTTTTGCCTCTTATCGAAAGAACTGCTTGCCCGCCCCGCCCCCTCATCCGCCCCAGTGTGCCCACTGGGGCACCTTCCCCCCGGAGGGTGGAAGGCTTGCCCTGCGGGGGACGGAGGAGTTTCATCCCCTTACAGGGATAGGAATATGTAGGGGCGGACAATGTCCGCCCGCGGGCGCACTCTGCGCCCCTACAAATCGTGCCAATTCTCCTGACTGTGATAAAATACACGGTAGGACACTCCCTGACACCGGAAAATATTGACACTGCCAGGACGGACGCGTATAATAACAAAAGATCATATTTGGGGAGGAACCAGCTGCATGAAACAGTATTATGGCATGAGCAGAAGCGGAAATCTTGCCGAGGCAATACAGGGTCTGCGCAATCCACAGTTTATTATGCTGTTGTCAAATGATACCCAGTTTGAGGAGCATGTCGCCGCGCTGGAAAAGGCGTTTCCCGGCGTACCCAGCATCGGCTGCATCGGGATGTGCTACCTGACCGACGTGGTGGAGCACGGGGTAGGGGTAATCGCCTACTCAGACGGCGTTTCCGCCGCGGCCAACGTGCTGGAAAACGTGTCCACCATGCCGGTGAAATACATAAAGCGCTTGGAGCAGGACATCCAGGCCGTGGGCGGCTCCAGCCGGGACACGGTCTGCATCGACTTCTGTGCCGGCAACGACGCCTGTGTGCTTACCACCATCCACACCGTTCTCCAGCGCCGGGGGATATCCCTGGTGGGGGGGACCGGCGACCAGGGCAAGGTGTCGGCCAACGGGCGGGTCTACCCGGACGCGGTGGCCTACGGCGTGGTGCGCAACCAGACTGGCCGGGTGAAGACTTATAAGGAAAATATCTACCATCAGCTGGGCAATTACCGCTTCATCGCCTCCGACACCGACCGGGCCAACTACATCCTGGGCGCCCTGAACGGCAAGCCAGCCAAGCAGGTGTATAAGGACATCCTCCACGTGACCGACGAGGAGATCCTCACCCGGACCTTCCAGAATCCCTTCGGCAAGATCAACGGGGACGACACCTGCATCATCTCCATCAAGGACGTCCAGGGAAACGCCCTGGCCTGCTTCCGTCAGGTGAACGACTCCGACGTGCTGATTCTGCTGGAGCTGGGGGACTACCAGGCCATCACCCGGAACACAATCAAGCAGATTTGCCAGGATTTCCCCCGCCGCTCGGCCATTTTCTCAATAAACTGCCTGTTCCGCTATAAGCTGTTTTCCGAACACAACTACATGCAGACCTACCTGCGGGACATGGCGGCCCTGGGCTGTCATGCCGGCTTTGTGGGCTACGGCGAGCACTACAACAACCGCTTTGTCAACCAGTCCATGACCTGCGTTGTATTTGAGTGAGGGAGGAAACGGCAATGTTATTTGGTAAAAAACGGCGGGAGCCTGCTCAGGTCCGGGAGGAAAAGAGCCTCTACCCGGTGCTCCATGTGGCAGGCAGTCTTCAGGAGTATCAGAAGGAGCTGGTGAAGAAGGAGGTCGCCTCCCTCTGGGAGCTGAACATGGTGGGCCGTGCCTTCGCCGGCGTGGTGAAGGAGGCGGACCAGTTCCAGACCAAGCTCCAGGACCTGGGGCTGTCCTTTGCCAACATCAACCAGACGGCGGAGCAGTTCAATCAGGTGCGGGGGGCCGTCGCCCAGACTGTGACCGAGGCCCAGAGCCAGATGGAGGAGCTGGGTCAAACCTCCATGCAGGTCCAGCAATCCTTTAACGAGATGTCAGAGACCTTTTCCCAGCTCCAGGCCGCGGTGAGGGAAATCCAGCAGTGCATGGGGAAGATCGTCTCCATCGCGGACCAGACCAACATCCTGGCCATCAACGCCTCCATTGAGGCGGCCCGGGCCGGCGAGGCGGGAAAGAGCTTCGCGGTGGTGGCCGCCCAGGTAAAGGAGCTGGCCAGAGAGATTAAGGAGCTGGCTGGCGAGGTGGACACCGGCATCAACGACGTGGAGAGCAGCTCCAGCCAGCTCAGCAGCAGGATATTGACCTCCCAGGAGACCCTGGGGCAGAACACCGATATTCTGGCCCAGGCCGACGAGAGCTTCCACCGGATCACCGAGGCCGCCGAGGGTGCCGTGTCGGTCCAGACCGAGATCGCGGGGGTGATTCAGGCCTCCCAGCAGGAGCTGCAAACCCTGCGCCAGTTCTTCGACCGGATCAAGGACCAGTACCAAGAGGTTGTGGTACATATTGATACCGCCAGCCGCATGGGCACCACCAAGAGCGCCATGTTTGAGGATATGGAGAACATGATCGCCCAGATTCCCCCCCTGGTCAAGGACCTGGAGCGGGACATCTGAGCGGGTTACGAATAGAAAAGGGGAGATCAGGCGGCTGTTCTTACGGACAGCCGCCTGATTCATTATTATAAGGGCTTCAAGGCCTGAATTATTCCAGCCAGCAGTTGACCTTTGCGGCATACTCTTTCGGACTGCATCCAATATATTTTTTAAAGACGATATTAAAATATTTGTAATCACCGATTCCACACTTCCACGAGATGTCCTGCAGCGGGGTATTTCCTTCCTTCAGCATATCCATCGCCTTTTGAATGCGGAGCCGGTTCAGATACTCGATGAAGGTGGTGCCCATCTGCTTCTTAAAGCTCTTATTTAAAAAAGCGATGCTGTAATTTAAAGCTTCGGATACGCTTTGCAGCGTGACCTTTTCCTGATAGTTGGCCTGCGCGTAGTCCAGCATGGACTGGACCACCCGGTCGGTTACCACGCCGGAGGGGGGCTGCAGCTCTATGTGGAAGGAGCGCCACTGCTCCTGACTCTGCCGGTGCGCAAACCAGGTCCGGCGGATGTCGCACTGTTCCTTGGCCTCCTCAATGGCTTCGAACAGGTCTTCCCGCTTCAAGGGCTTGAGGAGGTAGCGAATGGCGCCGCAGGCCATGGCGTCCTGCGCGTATTCAAAGCTGGAATAGCCCGATAAAATGATGGCGGAGTAGCCGTAATCCGCATGGGTTTGGCGCAGCATATCCGTGCCGCTCAGGAGGGGCATGTTGATGTCTGCAATCACAATATCGGGCTGGTGGAGCCGGATCTGTTCAATGCCCTCCAGGCCGTTGCGCCCCTGTCCCACCACAGTGCAGCCGATGTCGGTCCAGGGGATGGAGTAGACCAGCCCCTTCCGAATCATTTCCTCGTCCTCGATTATAACGACCTTATACACGGATTACGCCTCCTTTCTCTGCTGAACGCTGATATATACCTGAAAGCCTTCATTGGGGCTGTTTTTAATGCGGAGGCCGCTCTGGTCTCCGTAGCCCAGGCAGAGCCGGCGGGACAGGTTATGAAGGCCGATGGAGCGGGAATGGTGGTGGGAGGATGCCAGCTGCTCTTCCAGGATGCGGGCCTCTGCCGGCTCCATTCCGCCTCCGTCGTCTGAGACGCAGATGTGCAGTACGCCGCTTTCCACGCAGCCGGTGATGGAGATATTCAGCTGCATCTTCTTTCGGAAGCCGTATTTGATGCTGTTCTCCACAATGGGCTGAATCAGCAGCTTGGGCACATGAAACCGGCCGCATTCCGGTGAGAGCTCTGAATGCCAGTGCAAACGCTCCCCAAAGCGGCAGCTCTGGATGTTGAGATACTGGCGCAGATATTCCATGTCCTCCGCCAGCAGAACCTCGTGCCGGGAGTTGTCCACGCTGTACCGGAGGATATCGGTCAGATCAAGAATCAGCTCCTCGGCCTTGGGGGCGTCGAAGATAACCAGATTGCGGATGGTCTCCAGGGTGTTGTACAGAAAATGGGGGTTGATCTGTTCGGTCAGCTGCTGAAATTCGATGCGGGCGTTCAGAGCGATCAGCTCCTCGTTGAGCCGGTTCAGATACATGATGTGCTCCAGAAGCGCGTTGATCTGGCTGCCGACATCCTCAAATTCGTCGGCGGTATGCAGCTGGATGCGATGTCCCGGGTCCTTGCGAACCAGATGAATTTCTTCCACCAGCGTCTCAACCGAGGCGGCGTTTTTGGCGGCCATGGTGCGGCTGATCCACATGGCAATCCAATACCAGGCGACGCTGATGGCCAGCAGGATCAGGATGCCCACCCAAAGGCCGTCGTTAGGGGGGTAGTACACCAGGGAATATATAACCGCCGACTGCTGGGGCAGATACCGGGAGGCGACCCAATACCGGCCTGTCTCACCGTACCAGATGCTGCTCCCGGTGCCGGAAAATTTATTTCCGGCGCGGAGCAGGCCGGGCTTGCTCACATACATAGCGTTGTCCCGCAGATCGGTGATAACGCCGTCAAAGTTGCTTTCGGACAGGTAAAAATTCCAGGAGCTTCCGGAAAGGAACACAGAGACATAGCCAACGACGGTATCCCGGTGGGTAACGGGCTTGACATACAGCACATTGGCGTAGTCGCCTTGGTCATAGTATACGGCCCGATAGGTGTCGTCAGTACCGGTGTTTTTGGCGTTGTAGCAGATGGCATTGTTGTAATTGACCAGATAGGAGCTGAGTTGCCGCTCGCTGAAGGAGGTGTATTGAATCGCGCCCTGCCGGTCAACAATCAGAATCTCGCTGCTGATGCCGCATCGCTCCCCGAACTTCCAGAAGATATTTTCCAGCCGTTCCACAGCTTTCTGGTTCTGGGCTGTGATGATCTGCCTTGCCGCGTCCAGGGTGTCCTGGCTGTCCAAAAAATTCCGGCTCTGGCCGTCGAAAAACAGCAGGCTCTCCTCCAACTGGTCCAGATGGCGGACGGCATTCGTCTGGTGGGAAATAACCACCACCACAAACTGTCCCACAACAAAGAGGGCGGTGGAGACAAGGGCCACCAGTATGATATAGTTTCGGACAATGCCCTGGAGCTTTTTCTGAAACCGCCGCTCATGTCCTTCCCTGCCCATAGACGACCCTCCCGGTTTGAGATAGTTCTATCATAATGACTGAAGCAAAAAAGTGCAAATAAAAATATTCAGATGAGGGGAAGGGTCACTGGGCCCTTCCCCTCAAAATATTGGTTTTGTCCCGGCGGCTCAGCCGATAGAGGCCACCAGATCGTTCCACTTGTTCAGAATGGCTTCCTTGTTGGCAGTCAGGTAGTCAAAGTCCAGCTCCACCATGGTCATGGTGTCCTCGCTGGGCAGGTCGCCCAGGTCGCAGGTGCCGTTGGAGCCGCGGCCGGAGGCGATAGTGGCCCGGGCGTTCTGGAACTCGGCGGAGCTGAGCAGGTCCATCATGGCCTGAGCGGCGGGCAGGTTGGGGGCGTTCTTGGTGATGGCGGCGCCGCCGGCCATGGCGGTGTTGCCCTCGGTCATGTAGATGCACTCCACGGGAGCGCCGTCCTTGATCTGGGCCATTACGCCGGACTCATAGGACAGGCCCACCACATACTCGCCGTTGATAACCAGGTTATACACATCCTTGGAGGAGGTGGTGGAGAAGCAGTTGGGCAGCAGCTTGCCGATGTAGTCCCAGCCCTTGTCGTCGTCGAACTTGTCGCCCTTGGTGGCCAGGATGGTCTGGAGCTGGCGCCAGCCGGAGGAGGCGGCGTCAGGGGCGGCCAGGATGATCTTGCCGGACAGCTCGGGCTGAAGGAGGTCGTCGTAGCTCTCGATCTTGATGCCCAGCTGATCCCGCAGGTCGGGGTTGACCACCAGGCACATCAGCTGCACGTCGTAGAAGGTGTAGTAGCCGGCGGCGTCGTGATACATCTGTTCCTTGTCGCATGCGGCGGTGTAGGGCTGGAGGATGTCGTGATAGGTGGTGCCGTCGGCGGCGAACATACCGCCGATGACCACGTCGGCGTCGCAGGACTCGTCGCTGCGGATACGGGTGGCCAGCGTGCCCACCGAGTCAGACTGAATTTCCATCTTGCAGTCGGGGTAGTACTTGGTCCACAGGGATTTCAGGGCGTCCTGCTCGGTCTCGCCGATGGTGGTGTAAATGGTGATTTTGCCGGTGACCTCGCTGGCGTCACGGACGTAGTAGGGGCGGTCATCCTTGGGAACGGAGCTGGAGGCGCCGGAACCGGGGGTGGAAGTATTGCCCTTGGCGCTGGAGCTGCCGCCGCCCCCGCCGTTACAGGCGGCCAGAGACAGGGCCATTGCGATGGTCAGTAACAAGGCAGTCAGTTTTTTCATTTCATTTCTTCCTTTCAAATTTGATTTTATGTAAACTTTCGTTACATACGAACATCTTCCAGCTTTGTGAACTTCAGATACAGCGCAAGGCAGATTACCGTTACCAGCATGGTGACAGTGGCAAAGACGGCGGCCACGCCATAGATGCCCGTGGTGATGCTGGAGTAGGTGCCGATGGTCAGGGTGATGGTGCTGTTATTGTAGAGAATGACGCCGGAGGACATCTCGGTGATAATGGAGACGAAGCTGAGCACCGCGCCGGAGATGATGCCGCTGCTCATCATGGGAACGGTAATCTTCACAAAGGCCTCCAGCTTGGGCGCGCCCAGGCTGAGGGCCGCCTCCTCAATGGAGATGGGAATTTTCATCATGGACGCGGTAGCCGACCGGCTGGTGAAGGGCATGCGGCGGATGGCCAGGGCGATGGTCATAATCAGCAGTCCGCCGGTGAGCACCAGGGGCTTGCGGGAGAAGGCCACCACCAGGGCAATACCGATCACCGAGCCGGGCATGATATAGGGGAGCATAGACACGGTGTCGATGGTATTGGTCAGTACATTGCTCCGGCGGACCACCAGATAGGCGATCAAAATGGCAATCACCAGGATGATAACCAGGGCAGAGACACTGACCACCAGGGTATTGCCGATGGACCGGACCAGCATCTTCTCCAGGGCCTTTTGATAGTTGACAAGGGAGTAGCCGGGCTGGAGCACCGCATTCCGGTAGTTGCGGAAGGACATATTGACAATATAGATCTGGGGAAGCAGGGCCACGCCCACCAGCAGGTAGCAATACAGGTGCATCAGGATACCCTTCAGTCCGGTGGCCTCCTTGGGGGCGATGGGGTGCAGGGCGCTGATGGTGAACTTGAACCGGTTGGATGCGAAACGCTGAATCAGGAAAATGACCGCCGTTACCAGCACAGCAATCACACTGACCGCTGCGGCAAAGTGGTAATCGGTGCCGTTTTCGCCCAGATAGGAGTTGTAAATCAGCACCGGGAAGGTGCTGTACCCCCGGCCGATGAGCACCGGCGTGCCGAAGTCGGCGAAGGACCGCATAAACACCAGCAGGGCGGCGGCCAGGATGGTGGGCATGGTCAGGGCCATAATAACCCGCTTAAAGCGGTCCACCCCCTTGCAGCCCATGCTCTCGGCGGCCTCCAGCAGGGAGTTGTCAATATCCCGAAAGGCGCCGTTCATGTAAATGACCACCAGCGGAAAGAGCTTCAATGTCTGAACAAGGACGATACCGCCGAAGCCATAGATGGACAGGCCGGTGATGCCGATGGATTTGAGCATCTGCGTGAGGATGCCGGAGTTGCCCATGAGCAGGATCCAGGCGTAGGCCCCGATAAAAGGGGCGGACATGGTGCACAGCAGGCACAGGACAAAGAGAATTTTACGCCCTTTCAGCTGGTAAAAGGAGTAGAAGTATGCAAAGGGAATCCCCAGCAGCAGGCTGGCCGCCATCACGCACACAGCAATTTTGGTGCTGTTGAAAATGGTGTTGTAGTAGTTGGGTTTGCTGAAAAACTTCTGGAATGCGTCGGTGGAGAACTGGCCGCCGGTATAGACCGCCTCAATCAGCAGCCGGCCCACCGGATAGACCAGAAACACCAGAAAGATCAGCAGCAGGACCCAGGAGACCGCGCTCCAGAAGTCAAGGCGTCGCTTCTTCACACTCATGACGCATCCCTCCGCCCGGCTGAGACCGACGGCAGGTCGGTGCTGTTCTTTACGCCCTTCATCAGGCTGGCGGTGGAGTCGGGGTCGAACAGGTTGACCTTTTGGGCCTTCAGGGTCAGGGTGACTTCGCTGCCCGGGGGGATGATGGAATCGATCTCCGACTCCTGGATGATCTCCACATCCTCGCCCGTCTCCAGTTCCACAAAGTAGTGGGTGTTGGGGCCCAGGAAAACGCTGTCCTTAATGGTGGCCTTCAGCCCGGCGGGGTCGGCGTCCGGCTGGCGGAGCTGGACCAGCAGCTCCTCGGGGCGGATGGACACGGTGACCGCCCGGTCCCGCAGCTCCTCCTCCCGGACGGCCGGGATCTCCACCTCGTAGCCGTTTTTGAACCGCAGCACCGCCCTGCCGTCCACCGCCTTCAGGCTGGCCTCCATGAGGTTGGACTTGCCGATGAAGGTGGCGACAAACAGGTTGGCGGGGCGCTGGTAGATGTTCTTCGGCTCGCTGCAGTGGTGGATGACGCCGTCCTTCATCACGGCAATCCGGTCGGAGATGGCCATGGCCTCCTCCTGGTCGTGGGTGACGTAGACGGTGGTGATGCCCACCTGCCGCTGTATGTTTTTGATTACGGTGCGCATCTCCACCCGCAGCTTGGCGTCCAGGTTGGACAGGGGCTCATCCATCAGCAGCACATCGGGCTGAATAACCAGAGCCCGGGCCAGGGCCACCCGCTGCTGCTGGCCGCCGGACAAGCGCTCAGGCATCCGGTCGGCATACTGGTCGACGTGGACCAGCTGAAGGAATTTGTCCACCTCCTGCCGCATGTCCTCCTTGGACATGTGCTTATATTTCAGGCCGAATTCCACATTTTTCCGCACGGACAGGTTGGGGAAGATGGCGTAATTCTGAAACACCATGCCGATATCCCGCTTGCCCGGCTCCATATCGTTGATGACCTTGTCGTTGAAACGGAATTCGCCGCCCTCGATAGAGTTGAAGCCTGCGATCATACGCAGCAGGGTGGTTTTTCCGCAGCCGGAGGGTCCCAAAAGGGTAAACATTTCCCCTTCCTGGATATTGATGGAAAGATCAGGAATGACGGTCACGCTGCCGTAGCGTTTGACGGCGTGGCGAATGGAAATGGTTACACTCATAAAAATCAACCGCTCCTTTGCACAAATTGTATAATTCATTTCTTGTTTATACAAATATTTTAGTGTTTTCGCCCCGCGTTTGACTACCTAACATATCGTCCGAATGGAAAAAATATCGTACAAATTTGCAGGAGAGACTGTGGTTATACTTTGACATATTTGACAACGGCAGAAAATCAGGCGGAAAGGTTATGTTTATTGCTTCCGCTCTGCGACGGTTTCTGGGGAAAAGTAAAAAGGACATGATTATGGCTGGTTCTCATTGGGTGAACCAGCCATTTCTGGTTTTTTCGACAAAATAATTGCACAATTCCGCAACTTCTCTAAAATAAATCTATCAAAAAAAGGAGGAAACGTATGAATACATATGGATATGTCCGGGTCTCTACCAAGGACCAGAATGAAAGCAGGCAGATGGCCGCCATGCAGGAATTCGGGGTGGGTGACAGCTGCATCATTCTGGACAAGCAGAGCGGCAAGAACTTCGACCGGCCCGGCTACCGGCGGCTGGTGAGGAAGCTGAAAGCCGGCGACACCCTTGTAATCAAGAGCATCGACCGGCTGGGACGAAACTACGATGAAATTTTGGAGCAGTGGCGGCTGCTGACCAAGGAAAAACAGATTGCCATTGTCGTGCTGGACATGCCGCTGCTGGACACCCGTCAGGGCCGGGACCTCACCGGGGTGCTGATTGCCGACATTGTGCTTCAGCTCCTGAGCTACGTGGCCCAGACGGAACGGGAGTTCAACCACCAGCGGCAGGCGGAGGGGATCGCGGCTGCCAAAGCCAGGGGGGTCCACTTCGGGCGCAAATGCAAGGACCGGGGAGAAAATTACAAGTCCGTCATGGCCGCATGGCGCAAAGGAAAAATTTCCGGCCGGGCGGCAGCGAAAGAATTGGGGGTAGCACACGGGACTTTCCAGCGGTGGTGCCGGGACGAAGCAGCACAATAACAAAAAAACACAGAACAAAAGGAACAAATTTGGATAATAACGTGTGGATTGCGGTCCACACAAAAAATCAAACATAGTTTGGCGGTTTACAAGGTGTGGTTTGCAAGCCAAGCCTTGCACACTGCGCTATTGAGCAAGGTGAGGCCGCTTTATCAAGGCGGCTCGCCTTGCTCGCTTCTATTTGATGAAAAAAGTATAGCATACCTTACCAAACATTGCAATAGGAAACGTGGCTTACAAACCACACTTTATAAGCCAGTACAGGGCCAAAAGCTGGAAAAGAACGGCGAAATTTGCGGCAATCGCAGGGGCAGGGGGATGAGATGGAGACCAGAAATTTGGAGAAGACGGCGGCGGAGGCGTCATCGGAGGAAATCCAGCCTCTTACCCTTACCCGAAAGACGGGGAAAAGTTGTACATATTTGTACATCAAACGCATGCAGGATATTGTCCTGTCGGCGCTGGCCCTGTTGCTGCTCTCCCCGCTGATGCTGCTGCTTGCCCTGGCGGTGGTAATTGACGACCCCAAGGGCGGCCCTATCTTCTCTCAGGTGCGCTGCGGCCGGGGAGGGGAGGCCTTCCGCCTCTATAAATTCCGCACGATGTGCGTGGACGCGGAGAAGCGCCTGGAGGAGCTGCTGCCTTACAACGAAATGACAGGGCCGGCGTTTAAGATTCAAAACGACCCGAGAATCACCCGCCTGGGGCGGTTTTTGCGGTCTACAGGGCTGGATGAGCTGCCCCAGCTGGTCAACATCCTGAAGGGGGACATGACCATCGTCGGCCCCCGGCCGCCGCTGTTTCGAGAGGTGCTGGAGTACACCGACTATCAGCGGCAGAGGCTGGCGGTCACCCCCGGGCTCACCTGTTTCTGGCAGGTGAGTCCCAACCGCAACAGCCTGAGCTTCGATGCCTGGGTGGAGCTGGATCTGCGTTACATACGGGAGCAGAGCTGGCTCTTGGACTGGAAGCTGATTTTTCAGACAGGAAGGGCGGTTCTCCGCCGGGAGGGCATGTAGGGAGGTTTGAGTATGAGAAAAAAAGCAGGCAGAAAAGAGGCCGCCCGGGCGGCCCGTCCAAAGAGGCGCAGATGGGTACTTCTGTGCGGGCTTCTGGCGGCTGCGGCGCTGGTGCTTGGCGGGCGCTGTCTCTGTTCAGAGGAGCTGGAAGTGACCTTTCACCATCTATATTCGCCCAAAATCGTGGGCGGGGAGAATATCCGCGTCGTCGTCCTGTCAGACCTGCACAACCGGGAATTTGGCCCCGGGAACGGGGAGCTGGTGGAGCGAATCGCGGCCCTGCGCCCCGACCTGATCGCCATAGCGGGCGACATGGTCAACGCGGACGACGGCAATCTGGACGTGATTCTTACGCTGTGCGGCAAGCTGCTGGAGCTCGCCCCCGTCTACTACAGCCCGGGCAACCACGAGAGCAGCCTCATGTATGAGAAGGGGAGCCCCATTGAGGGCCAGCTGCTGGACCTGGGCGTCCACGTTCTGGTGAACCGGGCAGAGGAGCTGACGGTAAACAGGACGCCCCTTCTGATCGGTGGCCTGACCACGTCCACCGAGGGCTATGAGGAGTACGGCGCCGTATTTTTTGAGGAGTACGAAAAAAGCAGCGCATTTAAGCTGCTGATCGCCCACTACCCCAGCCTCTACTATGAGGCGCTGGCCGACGGGGCGGTGGACCTGGGCATCTGCGGCCACTACCACGGCGGACAGTTCCGGCTTCCGGTGGTTGGCGGACTGTACCATGGGGACACAGGCCTTTTCCCCAAATACAGCGGCGGGATGTACCGGCTGTCCAACAGCACCATCTTTGTCTCCCGGGGGATGGGGGGCCACAACGGCCTGCCCCGGATCAACAACCGGCCCGAGCTGGCGGTAATCGACATCAACGGCCGGCAGGAGACAAATTACTCGTAACCAATGGAAAGAAAGGAGACATAACAGCATGATTTTGGTATGCGCAATCGTTCCGGCGCTGATTTTGGGTCTGGCCGTTCTGTATGCGGTGCTGCTCCGGCGCTTTTTCATCGTGAAAGCGAAGCTTCCGGTGCTGGGCGTGCGGGGGGCGCTGGGCCGCACGGCGGGCAAACGGCGGAAGCTGGCAGCCCTGGGGGCGCTGTTCTTTGTGGTCTGCCTGGCCGCCCAGGTGGCCGCCGCCGTCTGGGCCCCCGATATGCTGATGGTGTTCAACTATGAGGAGGCGGCCCGGGGACAGAATCCCAACGTCACCCGGTTCAACGAGTCTAATATCCTCTCCGAGGGCATTTTAGAGCAGGTCATTCAGCGGGGCGGCCTGGAGCTCAGCGCGGAGCAGCTGTCCGGCTGCCTGAGCATCTCCACCCCGCTGGACGCGGAAAAGCTGGATGTGAGCCAGGAGTCGGACCTGAAGATTTCCACCGAGTACCATGTCCGCTGTGCTGAGCGGGTATCCCTGTACCACACCGACCCCAAGACGATATTAAACCTTCTGGCCGATGTGTATTGGGAAAATTTTGTGCAGAACTACGCGGAGAACGACAGCATCCTGGACCTGTCCTTTGACAAGCTGGAGGGCATGGAGTATCTGGACGCAAAGGACTATCTGGAGATGCAGGCCAACAAGCTGCGCAACTACCTGCCCGGCTACAGTGCCGAGAGCAGCAGCTTCCGGGCGGAGGGGAATGAGGAGACCTTCGCCTCTCTCTCCCAGAAGATCAGCAACTTTATCGACATTGAGCTGGAGCGGTATGAGGCCTTTGTCCTGGAGAACGGCCTGGCCGGCAACCGGACCACCTATCAGTCCCGGATGCAGTATGCCAACCGCCGGCTGGACGTCTCCAAGCGGAAGGAGATGGCCGCCCACGACGTGCGGATCGAGGCCATCAACATGTATAACGCCTACATGACCCGCTTTGTGCTTATCCCTACCTATGACACCAATAAGGAGTTTTACATGTCCAAGACCAAGGTGGGGGTGGACTACTTCGCGGACGAGGCCAAGGAGCATCTGGAATCTGCCACAAAGCTGGTAGAGGAGATGGAGCACAACTCCTACGCCGCCCAGCAGATTGGCGCCTCCTACGCCTCCACCGCCCTCTACACCCAGGCTGATCAGCAGATCGAGGCGCTGAAGGCCGAGCTGCTGAATCTGGCCGCCCAGAGCCGGGAGCTTTGCAGCACCTATGTGAAGGAGAAGCGGGACGGCTATATTCAGGTGAGCTTTGCCCCTCCGGCCGTGCCGGGGAGCGTGCTGAAGTCCCTGGCGCTTACCGCCCTGTTCGTCGCCGCCCTGGGCGGAAACGCCGTACTGGCCCCCTTCTATCAGGAGTATCGGAACAGCCGCCCGGGCGGCCGTAAAGGAAAACGGGAAGAAATACTGCGGGAGGAGGCCCCGGCATGAAAGAATTGGATGTATTTCGCTATTTGAAAAAATACCGGGCCATCATCGCGGGTGTGTCGGTGCTGGCGGGCGTCGCCTTTTTTCTGATTGCCCAGCTCTATATTCAGCAGTACACCGCCGTTACGGTGATCGAGTACACCGGCGCCCGGGCCGAGGAGGGCTACTCCCCCGACGGGAAGAAGATCGACACCACGGAGCTGTACGCCACCAACCTGGTGGCCCAGGCCATGAAAAAGCTGGACATCGACGTTACGCAGGCCACCGCCGACAGTATCCGCATGAACATCCATGTGGAGCCGGTGATCACCGAGGAGGATCTCCTGGTGCAGCAGGCCAAGCTGGACAACGGGGAGAAGGACTACGAGCTGAACCCCACCCGCTATGTGGTGTCCTTCAGCTGCGGCGTCAGCAGCGGCAAGGAGTACCCCCGCATGGTGCTGAACCAGATTTTGCAGGAGTACGCCAGCTACTATGGAAAGAGCCACGTGAACACCTCCCTGGCCGCCAACCCGGTCAGTGACATCACCACCAAGGGCTATGACTACCTGGAGATGGCGGAGGTAATGGACGACACCCTCACCAGCATCACGGATCACCTGGCTGACAAGGTCCAGTGGAACGGGGAATTTCGCTCCAGCCGGACGGGCTACAGCTTTCAGGACCTGAAGGACGAGTTTGAGCTGATCCGCGACGTGGAGGTCCGGCAGCTTTTTTCGGAGATTCTGGCGGGCAAAATCACCCGGGACCGGGATTTGCTTCTGGAAAAGTACGAGAACCGGAATAACAACCTGACCATCTCCAACAGCGCGGCCTCCTTTGAAATCGACCGGATCAAAGGCATCATCGGCGCTTACGAGGACGCGATGGGGGAGTTCGGCACCCCCGTGGTCAACGACCAGGGGGAGAGCGTGGGGGATACGCTCCAAAACAGTGTTTTGCCCGACGTCTATGACGACTGGAACAAGGACGAGGACGGAAACTGGGTCCCGGTGGACCGGACCGCGGAGTACGACGTCCTGCTGGAGAAGTACATCGAGGACCGGACCCTCTATGAGCACAATGTCATTGACGGGGACTATAACCGTTACGTCCTGGACGTATTTACCGGCGCCCCGGCCAGCTCCTCCCAGGCGGACCAGGAGCAGGTGCAGGGTGAGATCGCCCGCCTGGCGGAGGAGATAAATGCCCTCCAGACCATCTACTACGAGACCAACGACGAGTATAACGAGTATCTGGGCGCACAAAACATTATGATGCTCTCCAGTGTCCGGGTGACCGAGCGGTTCCCCATTGCCGTCTTCACCATACTGATTGTGGTGATCTTCGGCGCGCTGGGCTGTGCCGGTGCGGCGCTCTTTGGCCGGATCGAGGACTTTATTGAGTACTACGCCTTTACCAACAAGGTGGACGGACTGCCCAACCGGGCCAAGTGCGACCAGTTCATCGCCTCCCGGGAGGGGCGTCCGCTGCCTGAGGGCTTCGCCTGCGTGGTGTGTAAGCTGGCGAATCTGCAAACGGAGAATGCCCGGCTGGGCCGGGAGGCCGGCGATCAGATGCTGAAGGACTTTGCCGGGATGCTGACCTCTATATTCGCCCCCTCCGACCGGCTGTTTGTGGGCAATAACGGCGCGGGGCAGTATCTGATCTTCGCAGAGGCCCTGGAGCGGGAGCAGGCGGAGGCGGCGCTGTTCCAGGTGGGTGTCGCACTGGAGCAGAAGGCCCGGGAGCGGGGCTACCGGCTGGAGCTGCAAAACGGCTTTGCCCAGGCGGGGGCGGAGCAGTGCTATTACATCCGGGAACTGCTGTCCACCGCCATGAAGCGGACTGGCCCGGCCGGCGCGAGAGCAGAGGCCGGGGCCGGGAGCCGGTAGGAGTGCCGGAGGAAAGGGGGGATGCGGTTTGTGCTCCGTCGTTTACATGCTTCTGGCCACCGGGATGTTCTTCTTCCAGGACACCTATTTTTCCCTGGGAGGTATGGAGCTGAGCCTGAAAAACCCCTGTGCGCTGGCCATTGTTTTCCTGGCGTTGCTGAACTTCATCGCCACGGTGCGGCTGGACCGCCTGCTGGTCCTGTCCCGGCACACGGCGGTCCAGGCCCTGCCCTGTCTGATCCCCCTGGTCTTTTCCTCGGTCATCTGGGTGAGCACGCGGGCGGAGAGCGCCGCCGTGTTAAACGGCGTATCCATGATCCTTCCGCAGCTGCTGTCGGTGCTGGTGGCCGCCGCCACCCTGTACCTCTTTGGAGGCAAGGGGGTTTGGTACTGCCTGGGGGCGATGTGTGCGGCAAACTTCATCAGCGTGCTGGTGGTGATCTGCGTGGGAGGACCGGCTGCCTTTTTGCAGGAGTTCTATACCCTTCTGGTCACCTTTACCCAGGAGACCGGCCCCCTGATGATGCAGCTGGAGACCCACGATCTGACCTTTGCCTTTGGGCCCTTCCTGCTCTATCTTCTGCTCCACTGGAAGACCTCGCCCCATCCCGCCCTCTGGCTGGCCCTGATTGCTTTCTTCTCCCTGGTGGGACTGAAGCGGATCGCCTTTCCCGCCCTGGCGCTGGGGCTTCTGGCGGCGCTCCTGGTGCGGCGGCTGCCGGACAAGGCCGCCCGTCAGACCGCACTGTGCGCCGCCGCGGCCATGATGGCGGTCAGCTTCCTCTACATCACAGGGATTCGCTATGGCCTCTTTGACTATCTGGAGACGCACTTTGGGCTGGACACCAAGGGCCGGGCGGAGCTGTTCGCCAACGTGGCCCCCTACTACGACATCAGCTTTCCCTACCTGGGCCGCGGGACGGGATTTGAGCGCACGGTGGAGTGGTTCTCCGGTGTGGAGTACGGGGTCCCGCTGCGCACCCAGACCCAGATACACAACGATTTTCTCCGTATGTACCTGAATATTGGCTTTGTGGGGTACTGGGTCTGGCTGTGGAGTTGGCTGCCGGCCCGGCTGAGCTACTGGTTCCGCCGGGCGGGGAAGGACGTGGGCTGTCTTTTTCTGGGCATCTGCGTCTACTGCTTTGTCCTCTACGCCACGGACAACACCATTTATTATCCCTATACGATGATTGCCTGCGCCCTGGTCCCCATGGCCTGCCGGCTGGACGCCCAGGCGGAGGCCGCCCTGGAGCTCCGCTGCGCCCAGTGGAGTGGCGGGGCGCACGGGGAGCCAAACGAGCTTTGAGAGGTGAGGGCTTTGAGGAACAGGAAATTGCGGGTCTGCTTTGCCGCCTCCTCCGGGGGACACCTGGCGGAGCTGATGATGCTGTGCCCCCTGATGGAGCAATATGACAGCTTTCTGGTCACCGAAAAGACGGCCTACCGGGCTGCGGCAGAGGGGATGCGGTGCTATTACCTTTTACAGGTGAACCGCCGGGAGGTCTCGTTCTTCCCCCGGCTGCTGGTAAACGCCCTGCGCTCCCTGAGGATCTGCCTGGCGGAACGCCCGGACGTGGTGGTCTGCACCGGCGTGCTGGCAACGGTGCCCCTGTGCCTGCTGTGCAAGCTGTTTGGGAAAAAGCTGGTATTTATCGAGTCCTACGCCAAGGTGGAGCGGCCCACCCTGACCGGAAAGCTCCTCTATCCCTTTGCGGACCGCTTCTACGTCCAGTGGCGGGAGCTGCTGGAGTTCTATCCCAAGGCCGTGTGCGTGGGCGGTGTCTTTTGAGGTGGACGGTATGATATTTGTAACAGTCGGGTCCCAGAAGTTTCCCTTCGACCGCCTGATCCGAAAGGTGGACCAGATGCTCCGGGAGGGCCTGATTCAGGAGGAGGTATTCATCCAGACGGGGGCCAGCCGCTGCGTTCCGTCCTGCCCGCACCAGGCCTTCTGCGAGGGGGAGCAGTTCCAGACGTTGCTGGAGACGTGCAGCGTGCTGATTACCCACGGGGGTGCGGGCACGATGGTGGACGCAGTGAAGCGGGGGAAGCGGGTGATTGTGGTCCCCCGCCTGGCCCGGTACGGGGAGCACGTGGACGACCACCAGCTGGAGCTGGCAAAGCGGCTCCACAAGATGAACCTACTCCATGCCTGCCTGGACGTGGAGCAGCTGCCCCAGGCCCTGGCCCAGGTCAGGACCCACCGGTTTGCCCCGTTTCAATCCAATACCCAGGTGTTTTTAGCGTCCCTTGACGGCTATATCCGCTCGCTGTGAGCAGGAGGTTTCCATGAGAGTTTTAGAGATTGGCCCCAGCGAGACCCGCTCCCGGGGGGGAATGGCTGAGGTGATCCGGGACATCCGGGAGAGCGAGGTACTGGGCCGGACCTTTGAGATTGACAGCTTTCCCTCCTACATCGACGGCAGCCTGCCGGTCCGGCTGCTGTACACCCTGCACGGCTGCCTCCGGTTTTTGACCTGCTGGCGGAACTATGACCTGTTCCACATCCACATGTCGGAACGGGGCAGCGTCTTCCGCAAATATTTCTATCTGCGGACGGTGAAGCGGGCCGGAAAGAAGGCGGTTGTCCATATCCACGGCGCGGAATTTCTCACCTTCTACGACGGCCTGTCCGGCGGGAAAAAGGAACTGGTAGACAACCTGTTCCGCCAGGCCGACCTGGTGCTGGCCCTGTCCGGCCGCTGGAAGCGGGAGCTGGAGGAACGGTTTCAGATGAAAGCATGCCGGACCCTGTATAACGGCGTGGACCCCGCGAAGTTCCAGCCGGCGGTTTCCGACCCGGCGGAGCACCGGAACGCCTTTCTGATGCTGGGCCGGTTTGGGAGGCGGAAGGGGACCTACGACCTCCTCGCTGCGGCGGAGCTGGCCATCCGGCAAAACCCGGCGCTGACCCTCTGCCTGGCGGGGGACGGTGAGGTGGAGCAGGTCCGGGCGCTGGTGCGGGAGAAGGGGCTGGAGCAGAACATTGCCGTGCCGGGCTGGATTGGCGGGGCGGAGAAACTGCGCCTGCTGCGGGAGGCCGCCACCGTGGTGCTGCCCTCCTGGCATGAGGGGCTGCCCATGGCCATCCTGGAGGGGATGGCGGCGGGCAAAGCTATCATCAGCACCACCGTAGGGGCCATTCCCGAGGTAGTGGGGCCGGAGAACGGCATTCTGGTGGAGCCCGGAGACATTCCCGCCCTGGCGGAGGCCCTGCTGCGATGCAGCGGCGACCCCGAGGGCCTTGTGCGCATGGCCGAAAGCAGCCGGCAGAAGGTGGGGGAGACCTTCAGCGTCCGCCGGACCCACGAGACACTGGCGGGATATTACAAACAACTCATGGAGCAGGGAGGCCAGGATGGAACAACCGTTGATCAGCGTGATTGTGCCGGTGTATAACGTGGAGGGCTACGTACAGCCCTGTCTGGACGCCCTTCTGGCCCAGACCTGGCCGAACCTGGAGCTTATCCTCATCGACGACGCCTCCACAGACGGCAGCGGGGACGTCTGCGAAGCCTGCGCGGCCCGGGACAGCCGGGTCCGGGTGGTCCGCTTCCCGGAAAACCGGGGGCCATCCGCCGCCCGGAACGAGGGGGTCCGCCGGGCGGCAGGGGCCTATATCGCCTTTGTGGACGCCGACGACCGGGTGGAGCCCGACCTTCTGGAGAAGCTGTACCGCTGCCTGGAGGAGACCGGGGCGGAGGTCAGCGCCTGCGGGGCCGACGGCCTTGCGATGAAGGGCGGTCCCGCTGCCGTCTACAACCGGGCGGAGGCGGTCCGCTGCCTGGCCCGGGGCGTCCCCTTCAACATGGTTCCCTGGGGCAAGCTCTACCGGGCGGAGCTGGTGAGGCAGTGCCCCTTTGACGAGGATGTGTTTTACAGTGAGGACCTGCTGTTTCTCTATGCGGTTCTGAAACGGGCCCGTCGGGTCGCCTACCGGCCGGAGGTGCTGTACCACTACACCCAGCGGACGGGCAGCCAGGTGCAGAGCGGCATGACCCGGCGGAAATCTACGGCGCTTTCCGCCCACGATCTGGTCTGCGCGGACGCCGCCGCAAGCTTTCCGGAGGCGGTGGAGGATTTTCGGCAGCTGGTGCTGGAGGCGGACCGGAACATGGCGGTGCTGGCTGTGAAAAACGGCTGTGAAGGCGGGCGGACCTTCTCCTATCTGAAGCGAATCCAGGCGAATGTCCGGCGGCATTTCAGCCGGCGGGCTTTGGCCCTGTGTCCCGGCAGGAAGGAGGCGGCCTCCATCCTGCTCTTATATGTCAGTGCGGCGGCCTTTTGGGCGGCCGCTGCGGTCTGTACGCGCCGGAAGGGCCGGAGGAACAGGGCATGATAGAGCCGAAAATCAGTGTAATTGTGCCGGTGTACCGGGTGGAGGCCTATGTGGAACGGTGTCTGGCCTCGCTTGCGGCTCAGACCTGGTCCCATATGGAGGTCATCATGATCGACGACGGCTCCCCCGACGGCAGCGGCCAAATCTGCGACGGCTGGGCCGCCCGCGACAAGCGGTTTCAGGTGGTCCACCTCCCGGAAAACCGGGGGCTCTCCGCTGCCCGGAACGAGGGGGTGAGCCGGGCCTCGGGGGATTATATCGCCTTTGTGGACTCCGACGACTATGTGGAGCCCGAGCTGCTGAAAACGCTGTACCGCGCACTGACAGATGGCAGGGCGGATATCAGTGCTTGCGGAGATGTGGGCCTGGGGCTGAGGGCGGGGCCTGCCCGGGTCCTATCACCGGAGGCGGCGGCCCGCTGTCTGGCCCGACGCACCCACTTCCTTTGGACGGTCTGGGGCAAACTGTTCCCGGCGGAACTGGTGAAGGATATCCCCTTTGACGGGCAGGCGTTTTGCTGCGAGGACCTCCTGTTTTTCTATCAAATCCTACGGCGGGCCGGCCGGATTGCCTATGTGCCGGACCCGCTCTATCACTATGTCTACCGGGAAGGAAGTATGGTTAACAATGGCGTGACCAGCAAACGCTGTACGGTGCTCTCCGTGCTGGACGGGATCTGTGGGGACGCCGCCGCATACTTCCCGGAGGGGGAGGCCTGTTTCCGGCAGGTGGCCCTGGATACCGCCGCCCGGCTGGCCATGCAGGCCATAGAAAGCGGGGCAGAGGGCGGTCTGGAGGACTGCCTTCGGAGGCTTCGGGCGGATACCCGCCGGCATTTCCGCTGGCGCGCGTGGGGCCTGTGCCCGGACCTAAAGAGCGGGGCGGCGGAGCTGGCGCTGCTGGCCGGCGTGCCGGCGTTTAAGGGGCTGGCCGCGGCCTACCGGCTGGTAAAACGCCTGAGGCAGAAGGGGAGGGGGTGACGGAGCCCGATGGACCAGGGGGCGCGTATCCGAAAAAATATCAAATATGCCGTGGCGGGGGAGCTTCTGCTGGCCGCGCTGAAATTTATATCTCGCCGGGTCTTCGTCCTAATGCTGGGGCGGGAGTATTTGGGGCTGAACGGGCTTTTTACTGATGTGCTCTCCATGCTCTCATTGGCAGAGCTGGGGTTCAGCGTCTCCATCACCTACAGCCTCTACCGCCCGGTGGCCCAGGGGGACACGGAGCTGATTAAGTCGCTGATCCGGCTGTACCGGCGGGTCTATTGGACCGTCGGCCTGGCAGTTCTGGCCGTGGGACTGTCCCTGACCCCCTTCCTGCGCTTTTTCGTAAAGGAGATGCCCAGGGATATCCCCCACATTCCGCTGATCTATGTGCTGAACCTGGCCAACGCCAGCGTCTCCTATTTTTTTGCCTATAAATCCACCCTGCTCTTTGTGCATCAAAAGAAGTATGTGGAGACGGCTATCCGGGCCGGGGTGTCGCTGGCCGCCACCGGGGCACAGATCGGGGTGCTGGTGCTTACTCGTAATTACCTCTATTATCTGTTTCTTGCCATCGCGGCCACGGTGGTGCAGAACGCCGCCGTCTCGTGGAATGCCGACCGGCTGTACCCCTATCTGCGGGAAAAGGACGTCCGTCCGCTGCCTGCGGAGGTCCTGGCGGAGCTCCGCCGCAATGTGCGGGCCATGCTGCTCCACCGCATCGGGGCGGTGGCGGTGTTCAACACGGACAATCTGCTGATCTCCAAGTTTGTGGGGGTGGCCGCTGCCGGGCTGTACTCCAACTATATGATGATTCGGGGCTTTCTGAATATTCTGGTCAGCGCGCTGTTCGATGCCATTACGCCCGCCCTGGGAAATCTGACCGCAACGCAGCCGGAGGAGCACAGACGGGCGGCCTTCCGCCGCCTGAATTTTTTCTCCGCGTGGCTCTTTGGATGGATGAGCATATGCCTGTTCTGCCTCTACGACCCGTTTATTGATATCTGGCTGGGCCAGGGCTATCTGCTGTACAGGCCTGCGGTGCTGCTGATTGTGCTGAATTTTTATGTAAACAGTATGCGGATTCCTGTAAATAACACCAAAAGCGTCCTGGGTCTCTTTTGGGATGACCGCTACAAGTCAATTCTGGAGGCGGTTTTTAACCTGGCGCTCTCAGTGCTGCTGGCCCGGCGGTGGGGCGTTGCGGGTATTCTGGCCGGGACACTTATCAGCACGTTGGCCTTCCCCTTCTGGTGCGAGCCGCTGGTTCTATGCCGCCGGGGGTTGCGAATTTCCCCCGGGGCGTACTTTGCCGGCTACGGGGCGCATCTGGCGGTCACCGCCGCCGCCGGAGGGCTGACCTGGCTGCTGTGCCGCCCGGCCGGCGGCGGATTTGGCTGGTTTTTGTGGCGGTGCCTGCTCTGTACACTGGCGCCCAATGCGGTCTACCTGATTGTATACCGGCGAACAGAGGAATTGACATTTTTTAAGAGGGAAGGACGGGCAGTTTTAAAGAGGCTGCTGTAGGGCCCGGAGGCCTGCGGCGGCCCGGCGGAAGGAGGATAATTTCGGAAAAAAGGGCTTCCCTTTTTAAAAGGGCTGTGGTATACTGAACCGGCAAAGTCTCCCACCTCTGCCGGAGGGAAATTCCCGTGTCGCTCCGGCAAATTTGGCAGGCTTTTCCTGTGCATTCGGGTAAGATTTTATAAAGGAGCGAGAAAGACGTGGCCTGGAAACATGCGGACTCCCGAGTCCGGGAGAAAAAGAGAAGTCTCAACGGCAGAATTTTAAAGAATACCATCCTGAACATTCTGGTGCTGGTGGTGGTATGCTGCGGAATCATGGCGGTGGCCATGCAGTCGCTGGCCAACAGCATCCTGCTGGACAGCCTGCAGCCTATGGCCCGGCAGTCGGCCAAGACGGTGGAGGCCAATATCCACATGCTGGCCGACCGCATGATGACCATAGCGGGGGACACCCGCATCACCGAGCCCGCTGACAACAGCCGGGCCGTCCGTCAGGGGGTGCTGGAGGAGGCGGCTGAGATCTATGAGCTGCATACCATTGGCTTCTATAACCTGAACGGCAGTCTGGTTCAGGGCATTGACGGCGCGCCCGAAGGCCTGGACAGCAGCTTTTTCGCCCTTTTGAAGGAGACCGACAACCTGACCACCGACGACTCTACCATCTATCAGGGTGTGCTGGGCATCACCATGGGGATGCCGGTAAAGGCGGACGGGGAGACCGTTCTGTATGTGGTGGGCGTCTATAAATACGACACCCTAAACGATGTAATCAGCAGCATCAACCTGGGCCGGCACGGCATGGCCTATATGGTGAGCCACGACGGAATTGTCACCGGCCACCCGGACCAGTCTGTGGTGCTGTCCGGCCGGACCCTGTCCCAGATGTGCGGCGAAAGCCAGAAGACGGTGGACCGTGTGGTCAGCCACGAGACCGGCGCGGCGGAGTTCCGGGCGGACGGCAAGACCATGCTGGCCGCCTTCTCCCCCATCCGGGGCACCGAGTGGTCCCTGGTGATTCAGCTTCCCAAGGCGGACTACAACTCCTATATCAACGGCGCCATGGTGGTGTCGGTACTGGCCACCATGGCGGTGCTGGTGATGTCGATTCTGGTGGTGCTGAAGCTGGCCCGGTCCATCTCCCGCCCGGTGAAAAGTGTCACCGACCGGATGGTGGCCCTGTCGGGCGGCGACCTGCACACCGAGGTGATCCAGGTCCAGTCGGGCGACGAGCTGGAGGTGCTCACACAGACCCTGGGGGTAACGGTGGAGAGCGTCAACCGCTACATATCGGACATCCAACAGGTGCTGACCCATGTGGCGGGCGGAAACCTGCGGGCGGAGCCCCAGGTGGACTATAAGGGGGATTTCGCCCTGATCCGCACCAGCCTGAACACCATCATTCAATCCATGAACGAGACCATCCTGGGCTTTGAGGCGGCGGCCAGCCGTCTGGCGGAGATGTCTGAGGAGCTCAACGGCCAGTCCGGCCAGCTCCAGCACGCCTCGGTGGAGCAGACCAAGTCCACCGAGGAGCTGGTACAGGAGGTGGCCCATGTAAAGGAGCGCCTGGCCAGCGTTACGAACAGCAGCAATCAGACCCGGACCAAAACCGGGGAGATCGCCCAGTGCATCCAGAAGGCCAACACCCGCATGGACGCCCTCTCTGAGGCCATGGACGGCATCAGCGCCAATGCCCAGAAAATCACTCAAATTGCCAAGTCCATCGAGGACATCGCCTTCCAGACCGGCATCCTGGCCATCAACGCCTCGGTGGAGGCGGCCCGGGCGGGCAGCGCCGGAAAGGGCTTTGCCGTGGTGGCCGAGGAGGTCCGGCAGCTGGCCTCCCGGAGCAGCGAGGCCGCTCAGAGCGCCGCGGATACGGTGAACAGCACCAGAGCTATGATCCAGGCCGGCGTGAAGCTGACTGCCGACACAGCCGGCTCTCTTCAGGACATTTCCGCCGTCTCCAGCCAGATCGGCGGCATCACCGACCAGCTGGTGGCGGCCGTCCAGGGGCAGGAGAGCGCCCTGGCCATCATGGAGGAGCGGATCGGGACCATCTTCTCCATCGCGGAGCGGAACCTGCAAAACGCTACCGGCACAGAGCAATCCAGCGGGCTGCTGGCCAAGGAGGCGGAGGCCCTCCGCTTCCAGGTGCAGCGGTTTAAGGTAAAGGAGGAACGGGGCAGATGAAACGGATACTGAGTCTTGTACTGGCCCTGCTGCTGGCGGTGTCACTGACGGCCTGCGGCGATAAAACAGCCCTTCAGGACGGCTACTACACCGCCCAGGCCGCCGAGTTCAGCCACGGCTGGAAGGAGTTTATCACCATCATGGTGAAGGGCGGCAGCATCGTCTCGGTGGAGTACAACGCCGAAAACGCCAGCGGCTTTATCAAGAGCTGGGACAACGCCTATATGCAGAACATGCTCCACAGCAATGGGACCTATCCCAACGAGTACACCCGCTATTACGCCGGACAGCTGCTGAAGGGGCAGGGGGAGGGCACAATCGACGCCCTGGCCGGGGCCTCCTCCTCCCACAGTTCCTTCCAGAAGCTGGCCGCCGCAGTGGTGGAACAGGCCCGGAAGGGCGATTCCAGCATCGTGTTTGTGGATACAGCCCACTAAAACCAGGAAGCGCCTCCGCCCGAGCCGGCGGGGGCGTTTCCGGCTGTTGCGCTTGTCTCATTGGCAGATTGTATGTAGGGGCGGCCTGTGGCCGCCCGCAATCAACCGGCACAAATCGAATAAAAGCGGGCGGCCACAGGCCGCCCCTACGAATCGTGCCAATTCTCCTGATTGCAATAAAATGCGCAGTAGGCAACCGCCGGTGTTGCCGGGGTTGCCTTTTGGAGCATAATCTGGTATGCTCCCAGATAATTAAACGGAAAAGAGGACGGTTCCATCGTGAAGCTGAAACCCACATCCTGCGCGGTGGCGCTGTTCAGCAGCGCCTTTCTGGCCTTCGGGCTGTACCATATCCACTCCTTCTCCGGGGTGACGGAGGGGGGCGTGCTGGGCATGACCCTGCTGCTGGAGCATTGGCTCCACATCTCCCCGGCGGTGTCCGGCTTTGTGATGAACGCGGTGTGCTATGCGGCGGGATGGCGGCTGCTGGGCCGGGCGTTCATCGGCTACTCCGCCGTCGCGGCGGCGGGCTTTTCCCTGGCCTATAAAATATTTGAGCAGTTCCCGCCCCTGTGGCCCGGTCTGGCGGACCTGCCGCTGGCTGCGTCAGTGCTGGGGGCGATGTTTGTGGGCGTGGGAGCGGGGCTGTGCGTCCGGGTTGGGGGCGCCACCGGCGGGGATGACGCCTTGGCCATGTGCCTCGCCCGCGTGACCGGCTGGGATATCCAGTGGATCTACCTGCTGTCCGACTTCTCCGTGCTGGCCCTGTCGGTGAGCTACATCCCCCTGGAGCGCATCGGCTGGTCGGTGCTGACGGTGGTGCTCTCCGGCCAGATCATCGGGGTGATTCAGAAGGTTAAGAGAAAAGATTTCTGAATAACCGTTATTTCCGCCCGGATTTTTGCCGATAGTTACATCAGTGACAGATGGGAAAGGGGGAGAAATGCTGTGAGTGGTATGAGCATATCTGGGGTTGGAGGAGCTGTGGGCTATCCCGGCCCGGCCGCTGCCCGGCAGCCCGCCTCTCCCGCAAATGAGGAGCAGCAGGCCCTGGTGGATGCCCTCCGGGAGGAGCAGGAGGGCCAGCCCGACCTGGCGGAGATGATGAAGGAGGCCCGGGAGAAGGCGGCGGAACGGGAGGAGATGTTTAAGCTCCCCAAGAACAGCCGCCGGTACGGCGATACGGCCATCATCGCCTACTCCAAGCTGGCCCGGGCCAGGAGCCTGGGGGAGGTGGACGCCGCCTCCGGCTACGCCCGGCGGCAGATCGCCCAGCTGCGGGCGGCCAAGCGGAGCGACAGCGACAACGCCGGCCGCATCCAGGCGGCCATCAACCAGCTGCAAAAGGCGGTGAACCGGGCGGGGCGAAAAAAGCGGGAGATTTCCCAGGAGAAGCTCACCGCCAAGCGCCATGCCAGGCTGGAGAAGGAGAAGCGCACCCGGGAGGCCAAGCGCCTGCGCCACCAGCTGAAGTGCCGCCAGACCCAGCGGATGATCCGGGAATCGGGCTACCTGCGGGAGGCGGAGGTTGACAATCGCTTTCAGGACCAGATTGCCGCCAGCAAGCTGGAGATGCGCAACCAGATGCAGGAGCTGATAGACCAGACCAAGGTGCCGGTGGAGACCGCCGTTCAGCAGTACGCCGCCGCCTCGGCGGAGCCTGCGCCCGCCCCTGAAATCAGTGTGGAAGCATAAAACGAAAACCGCCGTGGAAAAAATCCACAGCGGTTTTTCTCATGTTGCAGAAAGCCTGTAAGCCGGGTTCTGTCTTTTAAGACAGCCATCTATCTCGACGCGCCATTGCTGACGCGCTCTAGCCGCCTCCCCGGGACGGCCGGGCCGGCCTGTATGTCCCTCCACGGCGTTGCTCCGGATAGAGTTTACAGCGATGGGCACTTTTACGCGCCATCGGGTGAGCTCTTACCTCGCCTTTCCATCCTTACCGGCCGGCGAAAAGCCGGCCGGCGGTCTATTTCTGTTGCACTTTTCCTAGGGTCGCCCCCGGCGGGTGTTACCCGTTATCCTTGCCCTGCGGAGCCCGGACTTTCCTCACAGGCGGGCCTTTCGCCCCGCCCGCGCGGCTGTCCAGCTTACTGCAAAGGGTATCATACAGGAAAATGGACCGAATGTCAAATGCCAGGAAAAATTTTCTTCTCCGGGTTGAGTATTTTTTTGGAATGTGTTAGAATATCTTACTAATGATAAAATGACGTTGGTATGCCTATCTCCGGGGAAGGGGCCTTCCCCAGAATCTGAAATGAGGGATTGATCGATGAAAGTTTTAGTGTTGGCGGGCGGCTTGAGCCCGGAGCGCAATGTGTCGCTGTCGTCCGGGGCTATGGTGTGCCAGGCCCTGCGGGACCGGGGCCATCAGGTGGCGCTGATGGACCTGTTCTACGGCCTGGATGGGGCGCTGAACGGGGACAATCTCTATGTGGCCCCCATTCCCGACGCCTACAAGCGGGTGGCCCGGGAGGCCCCCGACCTGGACCAGCTGCGGGCCAGCCGGCCCGGCCCCTCCGCCATCGGCGACGGCGTTCTGGAGATGTGCGCCGGGGCGGACGTGGTCTATCTGGCCCTCCACGGCGCCTGCGGCGAGGATGGCCGCATTCAGGCCGCCCTGGACCTGCTGGGCGCGCCCTACACCGGCTCGGGCTGCCTGGGCTCCGCCATCGCCATGGACAAGGACCTCACCAAACGGCTGGTGGCCGGCAAGGTGAAAACCCCCCGGTGGGAGACCGTCACCGTGACGGAGGAGAACATCGCCCTGATTATGGAGCGCACCCAACTGCCTGTGGTGGTGAAGCCCATCGCCAGCGGCTCCTCCATCGGGGTGTACATCGCCAAAAAGCCGGGCGAGCTGCAAAAGGCCCTGGAGGCCAGCGTCAAGCTGGGGGGGCGCACCGTAATTGAGGAGTACATCCGGGGCCGGGAGATCCAGGTGGCGGTGCTGGGGGACAGGGCCTTGCCCTCCATCGAGATCATCCCCCGGGAGGGCTTTTACGACTACGCCAACAAGTATCAGCCCGGGGCGGCCCATGAGATTTGCCCCGCCCGCATCCCCAGGGAGTGGGAGCAGGCCATCGGCGACGCCGCCCTCACCGTCTTCCGCACCATCGGCCTGTCGGTCTACGCCCGGGCTGACTTCATCGTCACCTCGGACGGAACCCCCTATTTTCTGGAAATCAACACCCTGCCCGGCATGACTCCCACCAGCCTGGTGCCCCAGGAGGCGGCGGCGGTGGGCATCGACTATGGCAAGCTGTGTGAGACCATTATCCAGATGTCGCTGGAGGCCCGGAAGGAGGGACTGTGATGGAGACCATTACCCTGAAGCAGCTGCTGGAGGCGGTGGGTGGCCGCCTGCTGGGGACGTTCGACGCCCTGGACACCCCCATCTCCCAGGTGGAGACCGACAGCCGGTCCATCCACCCCGGCGCCCTGTTTATCCCCCTGGTGGGGGACCGCTTCGACGGCCACGCCTATATCAACCCAGCCCTGGAGGGGGGCGCCCTGGGCTGCCTCACCGCCCACGAGCGGGACAGCTGCCGCCCGGATCGGTTTTATGTGAAGGTGGACGACACCGAGCGGGCCCTGGGCCGCCTGGCCGCCTGGTATAAAAACCGCTTCCCCATCCCCTTCCTTGGGGTGACGGGCAGCGTGGGCAAGACCACTGCCAAGGATATGCTGGCCGCTGTGCTGGGCGTGAAGTACAAGGTGCTCAAAACCGAGGGCAACCACAACAACAACATCGGCCTGCCGCTCACCCTGCTGGAGCTGGATTCCAGCCACCAGATGGGGGTGCTGGAGATGGGCATGGACAAATTCGGGGAGATCGACTACCTGGCCGGCATTGTGGAGCCCGATGTGGGGGTTATCACCAACATCGGTGACGCCCACATCGAGCGGCTGGGCAGCCGGGAGAACATTTTTAAGGCCAAGTGCGAGCTGCTGCCCCACGTGAAGGGGGACGGGGTCCTGGTCCTCAACGGGGACGACCCCCTGCTGTCCACCCTGAAGGGCAATACCCCTGTCCCGGCCCTGTTCTGCGGCCAGGGGGAGGGGTGCGCCTACCGGGCCCAGGTGACGGGGGGGGACGGGGTGAGCCACATCCACTGCCGCCTGACCACCCCCAATATGGACCGGGAGGTGAAGATACCCGCCCTGGGGGAGCACATGGTCTACCCCGCCCTGATCGCGGTGGCAGTGGGGGAGCGGTTCGGCCTCACCCCCGACCAAATTGAGGAGGGCATCCACCAGTTTGTCCCCACCCGGATGCGCATGAACGTGCTGCGCCGGGGCGCGGGCGTCACCATTCTGGACGACACCTACAACGCCAACCCCCAGTCCATGCGGGCGGCCATCAGCGCCCTGTCCGACAGCCGGGGCAGCCGGAAGGTTGCCATTCTGGGCGACATGCTGGAGCTGGGGCCCTTCGCCCCCGCCCTCCACGCCGGGGTAGGGGAGTACCTGGGCCAGGCCCGCATCGACTGTCTGGTGGCGGTGGGAGAGCTGGCCGGGCACATCGCCCAGGCCGCCCGGGACGCCGGGGTGCCCCAGGTGTTCCAGTGCCGGGACCGGGAGGAGGCCAAGGCCGTCCTGCCCCAGGTGCTCGGCCCCGACTGCACCGTGCTGGTGAAGGCCTCCCGGGGCATGAAGCTGGAAGAACTCACCGCCAAGCTGCTGGAGCTGACGGAGGAGATATAGACAGAAAGGGTGACTAATATGCTGCCGGAGCGCTATGAAGAAGTCAAGGAACTGATCGATCGGATTGCCGAGTATTACGGCCCGGTGGAGGAGAACCCGCTGCTGGAGGAGCAGACGGCGGAAATGTGCCGCCTGACCGGCCGGGATTGGGACGCGGAGGAGGTAGGAAACTGGTGCTTTGAGTACTGGAGCCGCGCTTCTCTGGATGAGACGGCATATTTCTTCTTCCACGGCGATCTGCCGGAGGCTAAGGTGATCGAGTTGGTCTTCTGGAAGCTGAAGCCGGGAGTGAACATGGAGCCGCAGACCCTCTTTGAGAAGTTGCGCTATATCAAGACCTGCGCCAAGGTTAAGGCAGTGGAGCTCCTGCCGATGGAGGAGATCGTGTCCCGACTGGAGGAGCTGTTATCTGGTTGGGACCGGCAGGAGAGCCGGGACCGTTCCGTATTCCAAAAGGTCCGACCCCAGGAGCCCTGGCATACAGAGGAGGTCCGGCTCTTTGGCTATGAGGATAAAATGCTGTCCATTACCTGCACCAATGTGTCGGAGGCGGACCGCACAGCGGTTCTTCATCTGATGGAGGGCTTTGGCTGCGCAGTTTACCACCCGAAGGATTAGAAAGATATACATAACCTGTAAAAAAGCCTCCCTCTCAGAGGGAGGTGGCACGGCGAAGCCGTGACGGAGGGAGTCCAGAGCTTACCAGGTGCTTCGGCTGACTCCCTCAGTCTGGCCTGCGGCCAGCCAGCTCCCTCAGAGAGGGAGCCTTTGGAAACGCTCTGGTTTTTGGGAGGAGATCGAAATGTCGCTTCCTTACAAGAATGTGTTAATTCCGAAGGCAAAGGAATTGCGTAAAAATGCAACAAAACAGGAAAACCACCTTTGGTACGACTATTTACGTACATACCCAATCCGCTTTCAAAGACAAAAGGTGATATCAGGTTTTATTGCCGATTTTTACTGTCATCAGGCCAAACTTGTAATTGAACTGGATGGCTCCCAACATTATACTCAGGATGGTCGGCTTTACGATAAAGAGAGGAGTATGGTCTTTGCCAGATTTGGAATACAGGTGCTCCGATTTTCAAATGCAGAAATTGATAGGCAGTTTCCAGCGGTCTGTGAAGTGATTCACAGGGAAACGCAAAAAAGAATGCTGAAATAAAAGCATTCAGCGTTAATTGTGAACCAGTCCAGCCAGCTCCCGGTCAAAGGGCGGGCGAAGCACCCCCCGCTCGGTGATAACGGCGGTGAGCAGCTCATGGGGGGTCACGTCGAAGGCGGGATTCCAGGTTTGGACGCCGGCAGGCCCGGTCGGAACCCCGGCGAAGCCGGTTACCTCCTCGCCGCCCCGCTGCTCCACCGGGATGTGGCCCCCGTTGGGGATGCTCCGGTCGATGGTAGAGGAGGGCAGAGCGGTGTAGAAGGGGATGCCGTGGTATTTGGCTAGCACGGCCAGGGAGTAGGTGCCGATTTTGTTGGCAAAATCCCCGTTGGCGGCCATGCGGTCGCAGCCTACCACCACCAAGTCGATCTTGCCCTGGGCCATGAGATACCCCGCCATGTCGTCGCAGATTAGGGTAACGGGAATGTGGTCCTTTACCAACTCATAAGCGGTGAGCCGGGCTCCCTGGAGCAGGGGACGGGTCTCGTCGGCGTAGACCATGGACACCTTCCCCTGGGCGTGGGCCGCCCGGATGACCCCCAGGGCCGTCCCGTAGCCCCCGGTGGCCAGCGCCCCGGCGTTGCAGTGGGTGAGGATACGGGCCCCCTGGGGCACCAGTTCCGCCCCCGCTTTGCCCATGGTCTCGTTCATCTGGACGTCCTCCCGGTGAATGGCCCGGGCCTCCGCCTCCAGCCGGGGCAGGTCGGACCCAACGGACAGCCAGAGCTTTTCCATCCGGTCCAGAGCCCAGAACAGGTTTACCGCCGTGGGCCGGCTGGCGGCCAGGACCGCCTTGGCCTGGGACATGGCGGCAGGGAAATCACCTTTACAGGCGTTCTCCTGAGCGGCCAGCACCATGGCGTAGGCCGCCGTGATGCCGATGGCGGGCGCGCCCCGGACTACCATGGTCTGGATGGCCTTTGCCACCTGACGGTAGTCGGTGTACCGCAGCCAGTCTTCGGCGGCGGGCAGGCGGGTCTGGTCCAGGAGATAGAGGGCGCTGTCTTCCCAGCGGATGGCTTCCATAAAAATGACCTCGTTTCTATGTTGAGATAGGATATTTTACCACAGAATAATCTGTGTGTACAAGCCCGGAAAGGGATGGTTATTCCGGCATATAATGCCAGTCAGAGATAACAGTCCAGTCATGTGCTCCATCTATTTCGCAGTCCAGATTGACATCACACAGGCACGCCCCGCCGGAAAAACTTTCAGCGGCAAAGCCTATTTGTAAGCTGTGGACAGATTCCTTGTTGCTATATGATATTCCCATGGGGCGCAGGGCACATAGTTCTTTTGTCAGAAGGTCAAGCTCTACTGAAAGGCCGGCCAGGGTCAGCTTCGGGTCGATTGCGCCGCACCCTTGATGACAGCCATATTCATCAGAAGTACGCCTGAAGGAATCCAGATGTGGTCCGTCGTCACTGTCGCCCGGACAAATGTAAAATTCTAAATACTGCTCGGCTAGCTCGGTTTCCAGGATAACGGCCGCGATCTCATCCAGCAGGTCCCGGTGTTCGTCCCAAAATTCCTCAGCAAGGGCGGCCTGCTCCTCTAACCACGCGTTCTGCTCCTCTGAGGTGTCCGCCACTGGCTGCGCGGCGCATCCTGCCAACAGGGCCAGAGTCAAAAATAAATGAATATATTTCATATTTGATACCCCGGTTTTTTAAGGTTTATGCTCATTATACCACAACGCACTAACAGGAGACAATCACCATGATTGACATTTCAGTATCCGGCCTTGTGAAGGAGTTCGAGGTCGGCAAAAAAATATTGGACGGGCTCACCTTTCAGGTGGACGCCGGGGAGCGTGTAGGCCTGCTGGGCCCCAACGGCTGCGGCAAGACCACCTTCCTGCGCATCCTGACGGGGGAGGTCCACCCCGACGAGGGGGACATTGTGGTGGCCCCCAACAAGCGCATGGGACTGATCTCTCAGATCCCCGTCTACCCGGCGGGCTACACCGTGGAGGACGTGCTGGACACCGCCTTTGCGCCCCTCCACGAGATGGAGGAGGAGATGACGCAGCTGTCCCAGCGGATGGCGGAGGGGGAAAGTGATTCCGCTTTACTGTCCCGCTATGACAAGCTGTCCGCCGCCTTCCAGGCGGGGGGCGGCTACGAGACGGACACCAACAAGAACAAGGTGTGCAACGGCCTATCCATTCCCCAGGACATGCGGGAGCGGCCCTTCGACATGCTGTCCGGCGGGGAGAAGACCCGGGTCAACCTGGCCCGGCTCATTCTGGAGGACACCGACATTCTCCTCCTGGACGAGCCCACCAACCACCTGGACCTGCGGGCCACCGAGTGGCTGGAGGAGTATCTGGAAAGGTTCAAGGGCACCGTCCTGGCCGTCTCCCACGACCGCTACTTTCTGGACAAGGTAGTCCGGCGGGTGGTGGAGATTCAGGAGGGAAAAGCGGAGTTTTACAGCGGAAATTACAGCTTCTACGCCGTGGAGAAGGAGCGGCGGTATGAGGAGAAGCTGCGCCAGTACGAAAAGGAGCAGGCCAAGATTCAGCAGCTGGAGAAGGCGGCGGAGCAGCTGCGCATCTGGGCCTACTCGGGCAACGACAAGATTTTCAAGCGGGCCCAGTCCATGGAGAAGCGCATCGAGCGCATCCGTCAGACGGACAAGCCCAGGAAGGACCGGAAGATGGCGGTCCGCTTCGGGGAACGGGAGTTCCGGGGGGACGAGGTACTGTCCATCAAGGGCCTGGAAAAGGCCTTTGGGGAGCGGACGCTGTTCGCCGGGGTCAACCTGGAGGTGGAGGGGGGCGAGCGCATCGCCCTGCTGGGGGATAACGGCACCGGCAAGTCCACCCTCATCAAAATCATCATGGGTGAGGAAGAACCGGACGGCGGAAAGCTTAGAAAGGGGCCCACTGTAAAGGTGGGCTACCTGCCGCAGATCATCCACTTTGACCACCCGGAGCGTACCCTGGTAGACACCATGCTCTACGACCTGGACTGCACCGCCCAGACCGCCCGGAACCGGCTGGCCTCCTTCAAATTCCGGGGGGAGGACGTGTTCAAGCCGGTATCCGCCCTGTCCGGCGGGGAGCAGTCCCGGCTGCGGCTGTGCATGCTCATGGACAGCAAGATCAACCTCCTTATCCTGGATGAGCCCACCAACCACCTGGACATCCAGAGCCGGGAGTGGATTGAGGAGGCGGTGGAGGACTACGAGGGCAACCTGCTGTTTGTCTCCCACGACCGCTACTTTATCGACCGCTTCGCCACCCGCATCTGGATGCTGGAAAACGGCGCGATTACCGACTTCAAGGGCACCTATCAGGAATACTTGTCCGCCAAAGAACGGGGAAAACTTTCTGTGGGGCGCGACGACCCCGGCGCGCCTTCCTCAGTAGGGGGCGGCCTCCGCGCCGCCCCGCCATCCCCAGAGAAAAAAACCAAGCGCCCTGGCGGCACCAAAAACCTGGAGAAGGAGGTCAACGCCGCCGAGCGGGCGGTGGCCTCCGCCGAGGAGAAGATGTACGATTTGGAGCAGGCCATTCAGGAGGCGTCGGCCGACTATTTGAGGCTCCAGGAGCTCTACCAGCAGCGGGAGGCCCTGGAGGACGAGCTGGCCCATCTCTACGCCGTGTGGGAGGGGCTGGCGGCAGACCTGGAGGAGGCGCGGGGATGAGCGATCAGAAGTCAAAAATTGAGGTAGCAAGCTACAAAGGAAAGCGATTCCCGCCGGTTTTTAAAATCCTGCTGGCCCTGCTTCTGGCCGGGGTGCTGGTCTTCGGAGCCCTGCTGGGCCTGGTGCTTGGCGGCGCTCACGACAGCATCGACGGCGACCCCCGGGTGATGATTATCCTGGGCTGTCAGCTCCACGACTGGGGCCCGTCGGTGATGCTCCAGGACCGGCTGGACAAGGCGCTGGACTATTTGAAGGACCACCCGGAGGTAGTGGTGGTGGTGTCCGGCGGGCAGGGGGAGAACGAGCCCACCTCCGAGGCCCAGGGCATGGCCGACTACCTGGCGGACCACGGCTTTGCCCGGGAAAACATCATTTTAGAGACCCAATCCCACAACACCCATCAAAATCTCACCTACTCGGCCAGGCATCTGGAGGAGGCGGGGGTGGATATCAGGGAGGGTGTGGTGATTGTGTCCAACGGTTTCCACCTCACCCGGGCCAAAATGCTGGCCGGACGGGCGGGGTATGAGAACGTGTCCGTTCTGGCCGCCCCCTCCAGCCACACCCCCACCCGGCTGAAAATGTACATCCGGGAGCCCCTGGCCCTGGTAAAATCCTTTGTGTTTGACCGCTAGAGGCGTTGCAGGTCCATTCCGATGGCCAGCCCGGCCCGGAAGGCGCTCTGGCGGTCCAGGTGGCGGAGGATCATAAGGCCGTCCTCCAGCCGCTCCGCCGCATTGCCCAACCCCTTGGCGTTCAGTTCCTCCCGGGCGAGACGTACCATGGTTTCGTTTTCCCTTCTCTCGTCCTCGTCGGGGAGGAAATAGCCGTCAAACCGGTATTTTAGGGCATAGTTATAGAGGGCTTCCAGTAAGGGTTCCATAGTGATACCTCCCAAGTGAATGTTGCGATGTATTCATCGTAATACTATAATAAACGATGAATACATCGTTGTCAAGAGGATGTGACAAAAATGTCAATTTTTTCTGAGCGGTTAATTCAGCTTCGGAAAGATAGGGGACTGTCCCAGGTGGCACTTTCTAAAGAAATCGGTGTTTCTTCCCGCGTTTATCAGACGTATGAGTACGGAAAATCGGAGCCGGGAATGAGCAACCTGGTCAGTATCGCTGACTTTTTCGGTGTAAGCCTGGACTACTTGACAGGGCGGACAGACACGCCCTAGAGAGCGCTAAAAAGCCCCTTTTGAAAGGGGCTGTCAGCCGCAGGCTGACTGAGGATTGCGTTTCGCGCAGCGAAACATACGAAGTAAACAAGGATTTGCAAAACTGTGTTTGCTCCGCATATTTTGGCTTCGCCAAAATGCAATCCTCCGTCATCCGCTTCGCGGATGCCACCTCCTTTCAAAAGGAGGCTTGCGCCTGCGGGCGGGACGAGAGAGCAAACAAGGAGGGCTGTCCATGCTGGACAAGCTGAACGCCATTGAGGCGAAATACAGTCAGATCGAGGCCCGGCTGGGGGCGTCGGAGACATACAACGACCCGGAGCTGGTGGCCAAGCTAAACAAGGAACAGGCGGAGCTCCAGCCCCTGGTGGAGGTCTTCCGCACCTACCGGCGCGCCCTGGACGCCAAGGCCCAGGCGGAGGAGATGATGGCCGACCCGGAGCTGAAGGAGCTGGCCCAGGAGGAGTACCAGGCGGCCCTGGAGACGCTGCCCCAACTGGAGAAGGAGCTGCAGATCCTCCTGCTGCCCCGGGACCCCAACGACGGCAAAAACGTAATCGTGGAGATACGCGCCGGGGTGGGCGGGGAGGAGGCGGCCCTGTTCGCCCACTCCCTGTTCCGCATGTATTCCATGTATGCCGAGTCCAAACGGTGGCACACTGAGGTTGACTCCGCCAGCGAGACCGAGCTGGGCGGTGTAAAGGAAATTGTCTTTACAATCGAAGGGGACGGAGCCTGGTCCCGGTTCAAATTCGAGAGCGGCGTCCACCGGGTCCAGCGGGTGCCTGAGACCGAGTCGGGCGGCCGGGTCCACACCTCCACGGTGACGGTGGCCGTCCTGCCCGAGATGGAGACGGCGGACGTCCAGCTCAACCCGGCGGACATCGAGATGCAGGTGTTCCGCTCCTCGGGGGCGGGGGGCCAGCATGTGAATAAGACCTCATCCGCCGTCCGGCTCATCCACAGGCCCACCGGAACGGTGGTGGAGTGCCAGCAGGAGCGCAGCCAGTTTCAGAACCGGGACAAGGCCATGCGGCTGCTGGCCTCCCGGCTGTATGAGACGGAGCAGGAGAAGATTTCCAGCGAATACACCGCCCAGCGCCGCAGCCAGGTGGGCTCCGGGATGCGCAACGAGCGTATCCGCACCTACAACTTCCCCCAGGGCCGGGTCACCGACCACCGGATTGGCCTGACACTGTATAAAATAGATCAGGTAATGGACGGCGCTCTGGACGAGATCATCGACGCCCTGGCCGCCGACCACCAGGCCGAGCTGCTCAAGGAGCAAAAATAAAATAAAAGGAGACCGATTGACATGGAAATGTATATTCACTATAACTCCCTCCCCGAGGGCAAGACCCTGACCGACGTGGTGGGGGAGCTGAACGAGGTTCTGGAGGACGTGGGCTCCGTCTGCGGCGGCGAGGCCGGGCGGATTGACCTGGACCTGGAGGACGAGCGGGCCAACCCCAAGCACGCCCAGGTGGCGGTGAAGGCCTACCTCCAGCGGGTGGAGTTCCCCCGGGACACCGCCGTGGAGATCGGCGGGATGGAGATCGGAGTGTACGAGTAGGGGCGCACATTGTGCGCCCGCGGTGAGCGGCCCTGATTCCTGCGGGCGGACAATGTCCGCCCCTACATAAGGAGTTTTCACATGTATAAACACGTTATTTTCGACCTGGACGGCACCCTGCTCAACACCATCGACGACCTGGCGGCGGCGGGCAACTGGGTGTGCCGGAACCACGGCTGGCCCGTCCACACGGTAGAGGAGTACAAATATTTCGTGGGCAACGGCATGGCCAGGCTGGCCGAACGCTTTGCCCCGGAGGGCTGGCGGACTCCAGAGCGGATTGCCGCCCTTCTGGAGGAGTTCATGCCCTATTACAACGCCCACAAGGAGGACAAAACCGCCCCCTATCCCGGCATTGCGGCGCTGCTGGACCGGCTGAAGGGGGCGGGGGTGAGGATGGCGGTGCTGTCCAACAAGGCCCATTCCCTGGCCCCCGCTATCATCGAGGGTTATTTTCCCGGCGTCTTCGCCTTTGTCCAGGGGGCGCTGGAGGGGGTGCCCACCAAGCCCGACCCTACCCTGCTCCACCGGCTGATGGGGGAGATGGGGGCGACCCCGGCGGACACCCTCTTTGTGGGGGACAGCAGTGTGGATATCCGCACCGCCAAGAACGGCGGACTGGTCAGCTGCGGCGTGCTGTGGGGTTTCCGCACACGGACCGAGCTGGAGGACGAAGGGGCGGACCGCATTGTGGAGACCCCGGAGGCACTGGGGGAGCTGATTTTGCAACGAAACGGATGAGCTGTTATGAGAACGAATCTGTTGACAGTTAATGAGTTTGAGGCCGCCGCCAGGATTATCCGGGTGGGCGGTCTGGTTGGGATTCCAACTGAGACGGTATACGGCCTGGGGGCCAACGGCCTCAACCCGCTGGCGGTGGACCGTATCTTTCAGGCTAAAGGCCGGCCCCAGGACAACCCGCTCATTCTCCACATCCCCGACCCCTCCTGGCTGGAGCGGTACTGTCAGGACATTCCGAAGTCGGCCTGGCGGCTGGCCAAGCGGTTCTGGCCCGGGCCGCTGACCATGATTCTCCGCCGGAAGTCCATAGTGCCCGACGTGGTCACCGCCGGGCTGGACACGGTGGGGATGCGGTGCCCGGCCCACTCGGTGTGCCGGGCGGTGATTCAGGCGGCGGGGGTGCCTGTGGCCGCCCCCTCGGGCAACCTCTCGGGCAAGCCCAGCCCCACCACCGCCCGCCACATGCTGGACGATATGGATGGGCGAATCAACGCCATCCTGGACGGCGGCGACTGCCAGGTGGGGGTGGAGTCCACCATCATCGACCTGACCTGCCGGCCCCCCCGGCTGCTGCGGCCCGGCGGCGTCCCGCTGGAGGAGCTGCAGGCGGTGCTGGGGGAGGTGGAGGTGGACCCCGCCGTGGTCCGCCCTCTGGGGGAGGGGGAGAAGCCCCGGGCCCCAGGCATGAAATACCGCCACTACGCCCCCAAGGCCCCGGTGACCGTGGTGCGGGGGGACCCCCTGCGCAGCGCCCAGTATATCCTGGACCACATCACAGCCAGCTACTGGGAGGGGGTTATCTGCTTCAACGAGTTTGCCCACTGGTTTGAGGACCACCCGGTGGAGCAGCTGGGGGGCTCGCTGGACCGGTTTGAGCATGCCCGGCGGCTGTTCCGGGCTTTGCGGGCCATGGACGAGAACGGGGTCAAGCACATCTGGGCCCAGTGCCCCGACACCGACGGCATGGGCCTTGCGGTGGTAAACCGGCTGAACAAGGCCTCAGGCTACCACATTGTAGACGCCTGAGTGCAGACCGACTATCCCGGAAAAACGACCGACTGTCCGAAACCCCTTGCGTTTTTCCATTTTTTTCGCTATGTTGGAGGGGCAGAAAGGAGCGGTCGTATGAATTGGGGCAACCTGCTTTGGATTCTCTACGCCGCGGCCCACACCGCCGCCGCAACCTTTTCCACGTTTCTGGAGATAGATCTGATCAGAATACAGCGGTCCGGCCTCTGGGCCTGGGCCGTGCCCGGGGTATGCCTGACCCTGCTGGCCCTGGATCTGACCGGCCGGCTCAGCCTGCGGGGGAGCGGCGGAAAGATGCTGGCCGCCCTGGCGTTCCCCCTCCTGTGCAGCTGCGGAGAGGTGCTGATTTTGGACGGGTACGTTCTGGACGCTGCGCCGGCAGTTTGGGCGTGGGTCTTCTCCCCACTCCTGCTGGCGGGGTATGCCCTGCTGGGAGAGGAGAAATCGGCCGCCCCGCGAAACAAAGCGGAGACGCTGCTGGAGCAGGGGAGTATGCTGGGGGTGGTGATTGTGGTCTGGCTGATGCTGATAGCTGGCGCGGTCCTCTTTATGTCCACCTTTGGCCTGCTGCTGTCTCTGATTGTGGGCGGTCTTATCTCCACCCGGAACGGTTTGCTGGACTACGGCGGGATAAAGGGGCTGCTGGCGGCCCTGCTGGCCCTCCACCTGGTCCAGTGCCGGATGTTCTGGCGGGGCCTGCGGCTGGCCAGGCAGGAGGAGCCCGACCTGGCTGGACGGTACGCCCTTCTACTGCTGTGGCTCCCGGTGGCCAACCTGGTCTGGGCGGGCCGGCTGAAAAACCGGCTGTGGAAGCGGCGGATGGAGCAGGAAAACCCGGCGTGGAATCAGCTGTAGAGGAGGTAACCATGACTGTTATCGGCATCACCGGCCCCACCGGGGCGGGGAAGACCACCCTGCTCCAGGAGGTGGAGCGGCTGGGGGGCGGGGTCATCGACTGCGACGCCGTCTACCATGAGCTGCTGAAAAGGGATACCACTTTACAGGACGGGCTGGAGCAGGCGTTCGGCCCCCTGCGGAACGAGTCTGGAGCCATCGACCGGAAGAAGCTGGGGGCGGTGGTCTTCCGCGACCCAGAGAAGCTGGAGACCCTCAACGCCATTGCCTGGGAGGCGGTGGTGGCCCGGACGGGGGCGCTGGTGGAGGAGTACCGGGCACAGGGGAGCGCCCTTGTGGCCATCGACGCCATTGCCCTGCTGGAGAGCCCCTTGAGGGAGCTATGTCAGCTGACAGTGGCCGTTCTGGCTCCAACCGAGGTCCGGGTGCGCCGCGTCATGGCCCGGGAGGGCATTTCGGAGGAGTACGCCTGGGCGCGGGTCAAGGCCCAGAAGCCGGACGGGTATTTTGTGGAGAACTGTGACCATGTTCTGGTGAACGACTGCGAGACGGCGGAGGAATTTGCGCAAAAAGCCCAGGAATTTTTGGAACCAATCTACACACAATCATTATGATAAAATGCAGGGGGCCGGTCCGCTGACCGATAACCCCGGGCCGCCGAGGGAGGCGGCCCCGACAAAGAAGGAGGAACATCCCATGAGCGAGGAAAAGAAGGAACAGACCCGAGGCGAGCAGCTGCGTAAGGCGCTGCTCTACGACAAGAAAAACGGCTATGACCGGCTGGTCTCCGGCGAGCTGGAGGCCATCACATCCTACTGCACCGGCTACAAGCAGTTCCTGGACGCGGGCAAGACCGAGCGGGAATGTGTGGACCGGACGGTGGCCCTGGCGGAGCAGGCGGGGTTCAAGCCCTATGTCCGGGGCGGCGAGCTGAAGCCGGGGGACAAGGTCTACCGGGTGAACAGGGGTAAAGCAATTACACTTGCCATTATCGGCAAGCGCCCCCTGTCGGAGGGGGCCAACATCGGCGCCGCCCACATCGACTCCCCCCGCCTGGACCTGAAGCAGAATCCGCTCTATGAGGCGGAGGAGCTGGCCTATCTGAAAACCCACTACTACGGCGGCATCCGCAAATATCAGTGGGTGACCATCCCCCTGGAGCTCCACGGGGTGGTGGCCCTCAAGGGTGGGCAGACCGTCCGGGTGTCCATTGGCGGGGGGGAGGACGACCCCCTGTTTACCATCGACGACCTGCTGCCCCACCTGGGGGTGGAGCAGTCCAAAAAGCCCCTGGGGGAGGCCATCCCCGGTGAGAGCCTGAACATCCTGGTGGGCAGCCGCCCCCTGGCCGACGACGAGGGCAAGGACCGGGTGAAGCTGGCCGCCCTGGAGCTGCTCAACCGGAAGTACGGCATTGTGGAGGAGGATTTTATCTCCGCCGAGCTGTCCGCCGTCCCCGCCTTCAACGCCCGGGACATCGGCTTTGACCGCTCCCTCATTGGCGCCTACGGCCACGACGACCGGGTGTGCGCTTACGCCACCCTGGCCGCCATCCTCCAGCTGTCCGCCCCGGAGTACACCGCCGTGTGTATGCTGGCCGACAAGGAGGAGATCGGCTCCGAGGGGGTCAGCGGCATGAAGTCCGCCGCCTTCGACACCTTTATGGAGGACCTGTGCCAGGCCCAGAACGTCCCCCTGCGGGCCTGCTTTGAGAAGTCCTTCTGCCTGTCCGCCGACGTCACCGCCGCCTACGACCCCAACTTTGCCGACGTCTACGAGAAGCGCAACAGCGCCTTTGTCAACTACGGCATGGGCCTGTGCAAGTACACCGGGGCCCGGGGTAAGTCGGGGGCCTCCGACGCCTCCGCCGAGGTGGTGGCCCGGGTGCGCCGCATCCTGGACGGGGCCAATGTGGTCTGGCAGATGGCCGAGCTGGGGAAGGTGGACGCCGGCGGCGGCGGCACCGTGGCCGCCTATATGGCCGAACGGAACATCGACACCCTGGACGCCGGCGTGCCGGTCCTGTCCATGCACTCCCCCTTCGAGACGGTGGGCAAGCTGGACTGCTATATGACCTTTAAGGGCATGAAGGCAATTTTTGAAGCGCTGTAATTAGAGAAGAGCCCGCCATCCGGCGGGCTCCTCTCTGGTTATTTCAGCTTTTTTTCCAGCCGCCACACCTTCACAGCCAGAACAGCGCAGACGGCCAGCAGAAGCAGGGGGATTCCGATTTCCAAAAACGTGGCCAGGGGGGAGAGGGGACGGGAGGCGGTGAGGATGGCAGTGGGGCCGTCCGCGCCGCCGATGACGCCGATCTCTGTGGCGTCGGCAGGGGCCCATTGTCGGCTCATCCGCCAGAACGTGATATAAATGAATGCTTGTGGGGTCAGCAGCAGCAGGCACAGCCCGCAGAAGGTGGTCAAAAACCACCGGAACAGCCGCAGGTATCGACGGGCGGTGGTTCGCTCCGACTGTCCCATAGCCTGGGAGACCACCGCCCCCGCCTCAGCCACGGTGAGGGTGTCCGTCTCCTGGCGTTTCCCCTGCATCAGCTCCACCAGCGACACCCCCAGCGCCTGGGCCAGCGGCTCCAGCAGCTTCACATCGGGGAACCCCTTGGCCGTCTCCCATTTGGAAACGGCCTTGTCGGTGACATTCAGCTTGTCGGCCAGCTCCTTCTGGGTCAGCCCCTGCTCCCTTCTCAACTGGGCGATAAAGGCCCCAAATTGTATGTTGTCCATAGTGTTCACTCCTTTCGATGCCTCAAGTTTAGCGCGGGACAGGAAAAAAGGCAACCTACGAAAAGTAGAGCGGTATTTTTGGTGTAAGAATCCCGTTTTTGGCGCAGACTACACCAAAAAGGAGGGAACATCCATGGATGAGGAAAAAGATCAGCTGCCCCAGGAGGAGGACATCCAGCCCATTATAGACCTGGGGTCATCAATCATCCGGGGGGACCGGGGGACCGTCTACGTGCTGACCATCGTGGGCCAGATCGAGGGCCACCAGCTGCTGCCCCCCACCAGCAAGAGCACCAAGTACGAGCACGTCCTGCCCCTGCTGGCCACCATCGAGGGCAGCGGGGAGATCGACGGCCTGCTTATCCTGCTGAACAACGGCGGGGGAGACGTGGAGGCCGGGCTGGCCATCGCGGAGGTGATCGCCTCCATGTCCAAGCCCACAGTCTCCCTGGTGCTGGGGGGGAGCCATTCCATCGGAGTACCCCTGGCGGTGTCGGCCAAACAGTCGTTCATCGCCCCCTCGGCAGCCATGACCATCCACCCGGTGCGGCTCAACGGCCTGGTGATTGGCGTGCCCCAGACCTTCTACTACTTCGAGCGCATCCAGGAGCGCATTTTACAGTTCGTCACCGCCAACAGCCGTGTGAAGCGGGAGGCCTTTACAAAGCTGATGCTCCAGACGGGAGAGCTGGCCGCCGACGTGGGCAGCGTCATCTACGGCGAGGAGGCGGTGGAGTTGGGCCTCATCGACCGCATCGGCGGCCTGTCCGACGCCCTGGAGTGCCTGTACGGGATGGTGGAGGAGAAGAAGTAGGGTGCGGCCTCCGCGCCGCGCCGCTTCATTGCAACCGACGAAACAAAAGCCGGGGATAATCCCCGGCTTCTGGTACAAGTTATTCCTTTTTGGTGGGCTTGTACTGCGCGTCCCCACTCTCGACGTACTTAATCAGGTTGACGATTTCCTGGGCGGTCCACCCTGCGCTTTCCAGGGCCTCAATGAGCCTGTAGTTTTCCTGCATGTTCATTGCTGTTTCCCTCCTTCGTTGTCCTGTTCCATAGATAGGATAACAAATCCCTTGCGAGGTGTCAAGAATGGATATTCCCTCAAAATACGCTTCTCTCATAAATTTAGGAAAGCTGCCGAATGTAGGGCAAGGGCTCTGCCCTTGCCTTATTTCGATACCGCTTTATCCCCTTACGGGGATAGGCAGGGGTAGAACCCCTGCCCTACATGACGGACCGGCCGGAATTTCCAGAGGTTTTCCGAATTTATGAGACGGCGTGTTCCCCCGAAATAAAAACACTGGAATTTTTCCCCGCCTTGTGTTAATATAGTAATTAGTGATTTTATGGGCGCCTGCCCGTTTTAGGGGGTACATAATTTTGACCTATTTCATGTCCGCAATTCTGGGCTTTGTTCAGGGCGTGGCCGAATTTCTGCCCATCTCCAGCTCGGGGCACCTCACCCTGTTCCAGCACTTCTTCGGCATGGAGGAGCCCGACCAGCTGTTCAATGTCCTGCTCCACTTTGCCACCCTGCTGGCGGTGTGCGTGGTCTACTGGCGGGACATCTGGGAGATGATTGTGGAGTTTTTCTCCTTCTTCACCGACCTGTTTTCCCACCGGCGCTACCGGGGCAACCCCCCGGAGGCCCGGCGGATGGTGCTGCTGATTATCGTGGGTACCCTGCCGCTGTTTCTGGTGCTGCCTATCCAGGACAGGGTGGAGGCCTTCGGCAGCAACCCCATGTTCGTCTGCGGGGCTTTGCTGGTAACGGGCTGCATCCTGTTTCTCTCCGACCAGATGGCCCGGGGATACAAGACCGCCCGGAACGCCACCCTTCTGGATGTGCTGCTTGTGGGCGTGGCCCAAGGCTGCGCCACCATTCCGGGGCTGTCCCGGTCGGGCTGCACCATCTCCATGGGCATGGTCCGGGGGTTCGACCGGAAATTTGCCGTGCGCTACTCCTTCCTCATGTCGCTGCCCGCGGTGCTGGGGGCCACCCTGCTGAAGGTGCTGGACGTGATGGAGCTGGAGGGGGGCGTGCCGGCGGAGAACCTGCCCAAGTACCTGCTGGGTATGGTTGTGGCCGCCGTGGTAGGTTATTTTTCCATCCAGCTGGTGAGGCTGCTGACCAACAAGGGCCGCTTTGGCGCCTTCGCCTACTACTGCTGGGGGGCGGGCGCACTGTTCATCCTGCTGAACATCATGGACTGGACCTTTGTGCCGGCGGCATAGGCTCCCTCTTTGAGGGAGCTGTCAGCCGTAAGGCTGACTGAGGGAGTTTTTGTCACTCCCTCCGTCACGGCTTCGCCGTGCCACCTCCCTCAGAGAGGGAGGCCAGTATGAAAGGAACGAGTATATATGGCAACACAAAAGAAAACAGGGGGGAGCCGGTCCGCCTCCGGTGGAGGACGGGGCGGTTCCTCCCGCTCCGGCGGGGGGAGTCGGGCAAAATCCGGCCGGACGTCCAGCGCCCAGCGCCCGGTCCGCCGGGAGGTGGGCGCATTGGTCTGCCTGCTGCTGGCCGTCTTCTCTGCCCTGGGCTACTTCAATATGCAGGCCATCTTCATCAGCTGGTTCTGCGCCCTGCTCAAGGGCCTGCTGGGCTACGGCTTTCTGCTGGTGCCCCCCGCCCTGGTGCTGGCGGCCTATATCCTGGCCTTCCACCGGGGGCGTCCGGTGCGGCTGCGGGTGACCTGCGCCCTGCTGCTGCCCCTGATCTTCTCCTGCCTGCTTCATGGCATGCTCATTGAGCCGATGGAGTGGAGCGCAGCCCTTTGGGGCCAGATGATGGAAAGTGGAAAGGCTTTACACTCCGGCGGGGCGCTGGGCGGACTGATTGCCCAGAGCTTTGTCTCCCTGTTCACCGCCCTGGGGGCCACCGTTGTCTTCGCCCTGGCCGGGTTCTTTGTGGGACTGGCCGCCTTCGACCGCTCCATTGTAGATGTGGCCGACTGGGTGTTTAACCGCCCTGCCTACGACTACGAGCCCGAGCCGGTCCGCCGGAGCCGCCGCCCGGAGCGCGGGGAACGGGAGCGGTATGAGGAGCCCGTCCCGGCCCGGACGGGCAGGCGCGCCGCCATTGATATCCCGGTGGGAGACGAGCCCCGGCCGGACCGGGAGCCCCTTCCGCCCAAAAAGAAGGGATTTTTCAACAAGAGCCCCCGGGTGCCGTCCCCCGATCAGCTGCTCCGCCCCGAGACGGCGGCGGAGGAGCCCGCAGTCGAGGCTGCGCCCCAGCCCAAGGTGCTGGAGGTAAAATTCCCCGCCATTTCCAAGCCGGAGCCCATCACCCACCCCGGTCAGGCCCCGGATATCGTCCGCCCGCAGGACGGGCCTGTCCCGGCGGAATCCCCTGTAGCGGCGGAGGCTGTCCGCTCACAGAATACCGATGTTCCCTTGGAGCGGACAGAGCCCGCCCGCCCCGCCCGTGCGCCGGAGCCGTCCCCCGCGCCGGCAGGGGGAGGCGTCCGCACGGAGCCCGTCCCCACGCCCAGCGCCATGCTGTCTAAGGTGACGGCCCAGGAGGCGGCCAGCGAGGCCGCCCAGCTGGGGGCGGAGATTGAGCAGGCCATGGGTCAGAGCCCCCGGCCCTACCAGTACCCGCCCCTGTCCCTGCTCAGCGAGAGCGCCGGGGAGATCGGCGGCGAGGCCCTGGGGGAGCTGAACGCCAACCGCCAGCGGCTGGGGGACACCATCCACTCCTTCGGCATCGACGCCAACATCATCAACGTGGTCAGGGGGCCGTCGGTCACCCGGTATGAGCTGGCCCTGGAGCAGGGGGTGAAGCTGAACAAGCTCACCAACCTGGCCGACGACATCGCCCTGGCCCTGGGGGCCACCGGGGTGCGTATCGCCCCCATCCCGGACAAGATCTCAGTGGTAGGCATCGAGGTGCCCAACAAGGTGGTGTCGCCGGTGAGCATCCACTCGGTAATCGCCTCAGACCGCTTCACCGGCAGCCGGGCCAAGACCTCCTTCGCCGTGGGCAAGGACATCAGCGGCCAGGCTATTGTGGGGGATATTGGCAAGCTGCCCCACCTGCTCATTGCCGGCACCACCGGCTCGGGCAAGTCGGTGTGTACCAACACCATCATCACCTCCCTGCTGTACAAGGCCACCCCGGAGGAGGTCCGTCTCATTATGGTGGACCCCAAAATGGTGGAGCTGGGTATCTACAACGGCATCCCCCACCTGCTGATTCCCGTTGTGACAGACCCCAAAAAGGCGGCGGGCGCCCTGCAATGGGCGGTCACCGAGATGATGAAGCGCTATCGCACCTTCTCCGAGGTGGGGGTGCGCAAGCTGGAGGAGTACAACGCCTACGCCGACCGCACTGAGGGGGTGGACCGCATGCCCTCCATTGTGGTGCTCATCGACGAGCTGGCTGACCTGATGCTGGTGGCCGCCAAGGAGGTGGAGGAGTCCATCTGCCGGGTGGCCCAGATGGGCCGCGCCGCCGGGATGCACCTGGTTATCGCCACCCAGCGGCCCTCCGCCGACGTGATCACCGGCCTGATGAAGGCCAACATCCCGTCCCGCATTGCCTTCGCCGTGGCCTCCGCCATGGAGTCCCGCATCATTCTGGACACCCAGGGCGCGGAGAAGCTGGTGGGCCGGGGGGACATGCTCTTTGCCCCTCTGGGCTCCGGCAAGCCCCAGCGGGTCCAGGGCTGCTTTATCTCCGACCCGGAGGTGGCCGCCGTGGTCAACTTCGTCAAGCAGAACAGCGGCGCGGCCCAGTATGACAACGCCGTGATGGAGGAGATCGAGCACAACGCCGCCGAGAAGGACAAGGGGTCCAAGGGTGTGGGCGGTTCCGCCCCCGAGGAGGTGGACAGCGAGTTTGACGAGCTGATCGACGCCGCCGCCGAGGTGGTGGTGGAGACGGGCCAGGCCTCGGTGTCCATGCTCCAGCGGCGGCTGAAGCTGGGCTACGCCCGGGCCGCCCGATTGGTGGACCAGCTGGAGGAGAAGGGCATCGTGGGCCCCTTCGAGGGGAGTAAGCCCCGGCAGCTGCTGGTCACCAAGGAGCAGTGGCAGGAGATGAAGTACCGCCAGGGCATCACCACCCCCGGCGACGCTTTCACGCCTCCAGCTCCCGCTGAGCCTGCCCCGGAGGCCGCGCCCCCCTTCGACGTGGAGGACGCCCTGGACCGGGCGGAGGAGGATACGCTGTAGGGACGCATCATGATGCGTCCGTATCCACGGGGTGATACAGGGTGGGCGCATGTAGGGGCGGCCTGTGGCCGCCCGTTATCAAGCGGTCGGGTTCGTAAAAGCGGGCGGCCACAGGCCGCCCCTACATACGAAAAGGAAACGGGCGTAGGGCGCGACGACCCCGGCGCGCCGTTCCCAATGTTCCAGTCATCTGAAAGGGTGGGCCGCCGAGGTCGTCGGCCCCTACAAATAAACCATTGAGAGAGAGAATCAAACATGACCCAACAAAACCGACAATGGGCGGTCCGCGTATTTGTGGCGGTGCTGGCCCTCACCGCTCTGGCCAACGGCCTGGGCAACAACATCCTGTCCAACTACTTCAACGAGGTCTTCCGCATTGACGAGGTCCAGCGGGGCTTTATCGAGATCCCCCGGGAGAGTCCCGGCATCCTGTGCATGGTGCTGGTGGCCGCACTGGGCTTTTTGGGCAACCTGTGGATGTCGGTGGTGGCCCAGGGGCTGGTGCTGGTGGGCTTTATCGTCATGGGCTGGCTGTCCCCGGGCTACGGGATGATGCTGGTGTTCATGTTCGTCCACTCCCTGGGGATGCACCTGTTCATGCCCCTGAACGATGCCATCTCCATGGACCTGGCGGAGCAGGGGAAGGTGGGGACCACCCTGGGGCGGTTCAAGGGGGTCACCACCCTGTTTAACCTGGCGGCGGCGGTGCTGGTATTTTTTGGCTTCCGCACCGGCTTTTTCAGCTTCCACACCAAGACCATCCTGCCCTTTGCCATCGGCGGGATATGTACCGCCGGGGCGGTGGTGCTGCTGGCGCTGCTGGCCATGTCCAGCGGACAGAGGGGCGCGGTGAAAAACCACAGGCTGCTGTTTCGGAAACGGTACATGCCCTACTACATGGTCACCCTAGCCTACGGCTGTCAGAAGCGAATCAAAATCGTCTTTGCCCCCTGGGTGGTGATTAACCTGCTGGGGCAGGGGGCGGACACCGTGGCCCTGCTCACCATCGCCGTCCACCTGGCGGGCACCTGGATGGCCCCCGTCATTGGAAAGATGCTGGACCGGCTGGGCGTGAAGAAAATGCTGCTGGTGGAGGCGGGGTACATCGCAATTTCCTTCTCGGCGATGGGCCTGGTGGCGGGACTGCTGGCCTCCGGCGGCATCGACCCGGCCAGCTGGCAGACCTGGCTGGTCTACGGGGCCTACGTGCTGTGCGTCCTCTTTGAGCAGTTCAACATGGTTCACTCCTACATGATGCGTTCCATCGCCCTGGACCCCGGCGAGGTGACCCGCACCCTGTCGGTGGGGCTGAGCGTGGACCACGTGATGGCCATTATCGCCTCGCCGGTGATGGGGATGATCTGGCACGCCTGGGGGGTGCAGTATGTGTTTGTGGTGGCGATGCTGTCCGCCCTGTTCCAGGTGGCCGCCGCGGTTATGACAGAGCGGTAGGGACGCATCATGATGCGTCCGCAAATCCCCGCAGGTCCCGTGCGGAAGCAGACGTGCGCCTCCGCCGGGCTTTGGCAGGGGCAGAAATATTTCATTTGTGTTAAATTTCGTCAAAGCTCTTTACATCGACAAAGTTTTGGAGTACACTAGGGGCAAAGCTACATTTGGGAGGTGCTGATATGGACGAGATGGATTTCACCCGTAAATTCAGCCTGGGCGATCAGCGTGATATGGAGATTAAGGCTATTCTTACTTCGGTGTATCAGGCGCTGCAGGAGAAGGGCTACAACCCCATCAACCAGATCGTGGGCTACATCCTGTCCGAGGACCCCACCTATATCACCAATCACAACAACGCCCGGGCCCTCATCCGCAAGGCGGACCGGGACGAGCTTCTGCAAACCCTGGTCAGGTACTACCTGACCCACTGAGCTGCGCCCACTGCGGCCCGCCTGCCCGGCGGGCCGTTTTTCGTAGGAGGGGGAATAGCAATTTGAAGAAAGACAGGTTTGAAAAAACTGATCGCCTCTTGACCATAATGCTTACCCTGTGGTTGGTTCTGTCATTGGGAGAAAAAGTAGTTAAAGGCGATTTGTCATTGTTTTTGACCGTTTATCTTATATTGCTTTGTATTCTGTCCGGGTATGTGTCATTTTTGTGCAGTCAGCTGCCAAAATCGGAGAGGCCGAGAGCAAACTGGGGTTCAAACTGTGGGTTGGACATTCATCCTTATGTCACCACTATATTACTTATAATTCTGACATTGATCTGTTTACATAATGTCTGGATTCGTCAATTCCGCTAGGAAGGGAGAACTGATATGAACATCTTAGTCAGCCACTGCTTTTTAGGGGAGCCCTGTCGGTACGACGGGCAGAGCCGGCTGGACCGGCAGGTTATCGAGCTCCACCGGGCGGGGCACAACCTGATTCCCGTCTGTCCCGAGCTGCTGGGGGGCCTGGACGTCCCCCGGAGCCCCGCAGAGCTCCAGCCCGACGGCCGGGTCCTCACCCAGGACGGCCAGGACGTCACCGCCGCCTACCGGGCCGGAGCGGAGCGGGCGCTGGAGATCGCCAGAGAGAACGGGTGTACTGTGGCCGTGCTGAAGGCCCGTTCCCCCTCCTGCGGCTGCGGGGAGGTGTACGATGGCACCTTTACCCACACGGCGGTCCCCGGCTGGGGGGTGACCGCCCGACTGCTGGCCGACGCCGGCATCGAGGTGATGGACGAGGAGCACCTTCAGGCCCGGCTGTACCTGTAGGGGCGGGGATTGTCTACCCCTACAGAGCGTGTCAATGCTCCTGACCGTGTTAAAATGCGCAATTGACACTTCTGTTTAGTCATGCTTGTCTCATAAATTTAAGAAAGCTGCCGCATGTAGGGCAAGGGCTCTGCCCTTGCCTTACCTCGTTTCTGTCCTTGCCTCATTCCAATGCCGTTTATCCCCTTACGGGGATAGGCAGGGGTAGAACCCCTGCCCTACAGAATGTACCAGCCGGCATTTCCGGAGGCTTTCCGTATTTACGAGACGGATGTGCTGTGTAGTGACATTGTATTGACATCTCCCCGGGGAAGGGGTATACTTCTCTCAAAGGAGCTGATACCATGGATATTACGTCTGCGCCCAAGACTGCGACCTTTCAAATGCGGATCAACCCGGATATCAAGCGGCGTGTAGAGGAGATATACGCCCGGCAGGGGCTGTCCTTTACCGACGCGGTGAACCTGTTCATCCAGCAGTCCCTGAACATGGAGGGCCTGCCCTTTCTGGCCTCGCCCGAGAATGAGGCGTATTTACGGGCAAAGGCGGTGCGCCGCCTGATGGAGGAGGTTCAAAGAGGCTGGGACTCTGCGGAGAAGGAGGGCTGGGTCTCGGAGGAGGCGGCGTACCGGCTCCTCGGGGAGGAGACATGAGGCTGCGCTACACCCCGGAGGCCATTTCAGACATACGCAGCATCAAGGCCTATATCCGGGACCAGCTCCACAACCCCAGGGCCGCCGCCCGGATCGGAACCATGATTTTAGACCACTGCGCCGCCCTGAAGACCTTCCCGGAGCTGGGGGTGTCGGTGGAGGGGAAGACCGGCTGGCACACCGACCTGCGGCTGCTGGTCTGTGAAAGCTATGCGGCCATCTACCGCCGGGACGGGGATGTGATATCGGTGGTCCGTGTGTTTCACGGCAGACAGGACTTCCTCCGCATCCTTTTCTCCGGGCCATAAACCTGCAAGGCGGCAAAAATCCATCGAAAACGGTCTGACGATAAAAAATTTAGGTCCGGTCAAAGCGGTATGAAAGACCTCCCCCCGGAAATACTGGAAACAGTATCACACCGGGCGGGAGGTTTTTTCCATCATGCAGCACAAAGTAGAGATATGCGGGGTGAACACTGCCAAGCTGAAGGTGCTGAAAAGCAGCGAGACCCAGGCGCTCCTTCTCCGGGCCAAGGCGGGGGACGCCGCCGCCCGGGAGGAGCTCATCGCCGGCAACCTGCGGCTGGTGCTGTCGGTGATTCAGCGGTTCGCCAACCGGGGGGAGAACGCCGACGACCTGTTTCAGGTGGGGTGTATCGGCCTGATCAAGGCCATCGACAACTTCAACACCGACCTGGACGTGAAGTTTTCCACCTACGGCGTCCCCATGATTGTGGGGGAGATACGCCGCTACCTCCGGGACAACAGCACCATGCGGGTTTCCCGGGCCATGCGGGACACGGCCTACAAGGTTCTCCAGGCCAAGGAGGCCTACATGGCCCAGCACCAGCGGGAGCCCTCCATTGAGGAGATTGCCAAAATCCTGGACATCAAGCGGGAGGACGTAGTGATGGCCCTGGACGCCATCCTGGAGCCGGTGTCCCTCTACGAGCCGGTGTACTCCGACAGCGGGGACACCATCTGCGTGATGGACCAGGTGAAGGACAACAAGAACAACGATGAGATGTGGGTGGAGCGCATCGCCCTGAAGGAGGCGGTGGGCCACCTCACCGACCGGGAGCGGAAGATTCTGTCCATGCGCTTCTTCCAGGGCAAGACCCAAATGGAGGTGTCCGCCGAAATCGGCATCTCTCAGGCCCAGGTCTCCCGGCTGGAGAAAAACGCCCTGCGGCAGATTCGGAAGGAGATGTGAGGGGCAGGCTGGGCTTCCCTCTGTAGGGGCGCACAGTGTGCGCCCGCGTATGACAGACTTATGTAGGGGCCGGGCTCCGTCCCGGCCCGTCTCTCGAATATGGGCGGTTACGGAAAAGCGGGGCGGGACAGAGCCCGCCCCCTACACGCTCCTCTTGTCAAAATGCGCAATTGGGACAGGTATCCTTATTTGCGGGCGGACAATGTCCGCCCCTACAAAAAGATGCTCCCCCTGGGGGGAGAAGAAAACCGCTCCGGAGAAAAATCCAGAGCGGTTTCTCTCTCTCCCCGCCGCCCACAGCGCGGCACAGTATCTATAACAGTGACAGTATCTATTTCAGTATCTATAACTATTACAGTTACGTTGTCTTCGGTGTACAAAAACGTACAACTTTCTCCCCAATCCCACCCAGGGTAAGGAGATGATTGTAATGACGAAGAAAAGTTTTGTGGTCTACTTTGACAGCTACCCCATCCTGTCCGCCTTGCCCATGGAGCAGCGGGGGCTGCTGTTCTCTGTGCTCATGGTCTACGCCGACCGGGTGTGGCGGGAGCCCTCCACCGCGCTGGAGGAGGTGATGGAGGGCTTTCCCCGGCTCTCCCCGGAGGCCCGGATGGCCTGCGGCTTCATCGGCGCGGCCATCCGGTGGGACACCGAGAGCTGGCTGAGCAAGCGGGAGTACCGGCAAAGGAGAAAGCAGGAGGGAGGTTCCACCGAACAGACCGACCGCCGGGCCAGAGAGGACATGGAGCGGCTCCGGCGGCTGCTGGAGCAGGAGACAGCGAAGGGGGAAGCTTAGCCCCGCCGCAGGTCCTCGCCCTGATAGTACCGCTGTAACGGGCGGTAGCTCAGCGCAGCCACGATGCCGGTGATGATGATTTCCGGCACCATGTAGCTGGCATTGTAGGAGATGGACCAGATGGGCGGAGCCCAGCCCAGCTCGTTGGGCCACAGGACCTCCCACACCGCCACGCCGGAGATGTAGTGGCAGGCCAGCCGGATGAGAAAGGTGACTGCGATGCCCAGCACCAGCGCCGCCTGCTGGTTCTTCAGCCGGTTTTTGAACATGGCCGCCAGCCCGATTACCGAGTAGGCAAACACATAGTCAAAGAGGATAATCAGGATGGCGGTCCACACATTGGTGGCGTACTGTACATTGGAAATGCCCAGCAGCATCTGGAGCAGGCTGTGGACGAAGGCGGTGAACAGCCCCCAGCGGCAGCCGTACCGCCAGGAGACCAGCACCAGGGGCAGCATGGAGCAGAAGGTGATTCCGCCCCCCAGCGCCCAGGGCCCCTTGAACTCGAACATGGACAGCACGGTGCCGATGGCGATCATGACCGCGCTCTCCACCAGGCGGCGGGTTTGCAGGTTTGTCATAGTCGATTCCTCCAAATAAAAAATACCGCATTACATCCGGACGGGTGTAGTGCGGTTTTAGAGGAGACGACGGCACGGTCTCTCTTTCACTTCCTACGCCGGCATTACCCGGATCAGGTTCAAGGGACCGGAGACAGCTGTGTTTGTCTCTGCATCTCAGCCGGGAACTAAGCTCCCAGCGCCCCTGTGTTCGATTGTACTGCGGTTCGAGGCCATTGTAGACCCTGCCGCCGGCTTTGTCAACCTTTTTTTATCCCAGGGAGTGTCCTACCGCGCATTTTATCACAGTCAGGAGAATTGGCACGATTTGTAGGGGCGCACAGTGTGCGCCCGCGGGCGGACAATGTCCGCCCCTACATAAAATCTGCGAATAGGACACACCCTTATCCCAGCGCCACGTCCAGAATCATCATCAGCAGAAAGCCCGCCATCACCCCCAGGGTGCCCGAGTGGCCCCCCTGGGACAGGTTGGCTTCGGGGATGAGCTCCTCCACCACTACATAGAGCATGGCCCCGGCGGCGAAGGAGAGCAGCCAGGGGAGGACCAGCTGGACCGTCCCGGCCACCAGCACGGTGAGCAGGGCGAACACAGGTTCCACCACCCCGGAGGCCGCCCCGATGAGGAAGGACCTGCCCTTGCCCATCCCCTCCTGGTAGAGGGGGAGGGAGATGGCCGCCCCTTCCGGAAAATTCTGGATGCCGATGCCCAAAGCCAGGGCGGTGGAGGCGGTGAGGAGGGCGGCGTCGCCGTTCTGCGCCGCCAGGGCGAAGGACACCCCCACCGCCATCCCCTCGGGGATGTTGTGCAGGGTGACGGCCAGCACCAGCAGCGCCGTCCGGCTGGGACTGGCCCCCCGGTGAAAGGACTCCGGCCCGAAGTGGGGGAGGAGGAAGTCCATCCCCAGCAGGAACCCGATGCCCAGCAGCGAGCCCCCCGCGGCGGGGAGCCAGCCTGTCTGACCCAGCTCCTCCGCCTTCTCGATGGCGGGAATGAGCAGCGACCACATGCTGGCCGCAATCATCACCCCGGCGGCAAAGCCCAGCATCACCCGGTGGAGGGTCTGGGAATTTTTCCTGTGGAACAAAAAGACCACGGCGGCCCCGGCGGCGGTCATCAGGGCGGTAAAGCCCGTGCCGGCGGCGGCCCAAGTAAGTGCCTGTAACACGATGTAAGAACCCCTTCTGGAAGACTCGCAGGCGGGCGCCTGTACGGTTGCTTCCAGATTAGGCTATGCGCAGGAGAGGGGAGGGGTGCGCTGACGGACAAAATGCCTCCCTCTCAGAGGGAGGTGGCACGGCGCAGCCGTGACGGAGGGAGTCTTGCGGAGGGTTTTTACCGTCTTCGGCAACTCCCTCAGTCTGGCCTTTGGCCAGCCAGCTCCCTCAAGGAGGGAGCCTTTTTTCTACGCGGCCAAAAACACCCGCGCCATCCAGTAGCCGATGGCCATGCAGCCGGGGAAGGTGAGCAGCCAGGCCAGGGCGATTTTTCCGGCGGTAGCCCAGTCGGGGCGGTTCCCCCCGGCGGAGCCCACCCCCAGCAGGGCGCAGGTGCGGGTGTGGGTGGTGGAGACGGGCAGGCCCAGCAGGGTGGCGGTAAAGAGACAGGCGATGTTCCCCAGGTCGGCGGCCAGCCCCTCCCGGGGGCCCAGAGACACCATCTCCCGGCCCACAGTGTCGATAATCCGCCGGCCTCCCATCAGGGTGCCCAGGGCCATGAAAAAAGCGCACAGGGCCATGAGCCACAGGGGCACCAGGAAGGTGCCCTCGTCGGCCCGGCCCTGGGCCAGGGCAGCCCCCAGCAGGAAGACGCCGATGAACTTCTGGCCGTCCTGGGCCCCGTGGAGGAAGGCGGTGACAGCCGCCCCGGGAAGCTGGGCCAGAAGGAATGTACGGTTAGAAAGCTTTACAGCTTTCAGGCGGCTCTGCGCCCCCCGTCCCGCCCAGAAGCCGGCGGCGGTGGACAGGACAAGTCCCAAAATCACCCGCCCCCAGCAGTCCCAGCGGATGCAGGAGAGGGAGCCCTCCAGGGCCACCGCCGCCCCGGAGATGCCGGCCACCAGGGCGTGGCTCTCGCTGGTGGGGATGCCGAAATACCAGGCCGCCGCCGCCCACAGGACGATGGCCGTCATGGCGGCGCACAGGGCGGTGAGGGCGGCCCTGGGCCCGCCGCCGAAGGAGGCGATGGAGTAGACCGTCTCCGCCACCGAGGCGTTCACCGAGGTGACGCACAGCACCCCCAAAAAGTTACACACCGCCGCCAGCGCCACGGCGGGCCGGAAGGGGAGGGCCCCCGTCACCACCGCCCCGGCAATGGCGTTGGGGGCGTCGGTCCAGCCGTTCACCAGCAGGACGGCCAGGGTGAGCAGAACCGTGCCAAACAGGGCGGGATTCCCGCCTAACTGGCCTAAAAAGTCAAAAAATAACAGGGGCATGGACAACACCTCCATGTCCCAGATTATGCTACCGAATTTTTGAATAGCACTATTTATGGCTCCCTCTCTGAGGGAGCTGTCGCCGCCGCAGGCGGTGACTGAGGGAGTTTTCCCGACTCCCTCCGTCACGGCTTCGCCGTGCCACCTCCCTCACAGAGGGAGGCTTCCCCCCGGCGGCGGGGCGTGGCGCTCCTGACCGGGGTCCCGGGGTGCGGAGGCGGGGGCGATGGCCCCGGGGCCGTACTTGGCCCGGATGACGTCCAGGGTGTTCTCCAGCCGCTCCAGCCGGCGGCGCTTGGCGTCCTGGCCGGCGGAAAACAGGTCCAGCTGAGCCCCCGCCTCGTCGGCGGGGATGAGGTAGATGGCGGTCACCGTCAGGGCCCGCACCGGGCTGGACATGTTCCAGCAGCTGTCGGCCAGCTCCATGGCCGCCTGGGTCAGCTCCCGGGCCAGATCGGTGGGCGGGTCCAGCCGGGTCTGGCGGCTGATGTCCCGAAAATTGGGGTCCCGGATGGCAAGGGAAATCCCTTGACACTTCATGCGGTTCCTGCGCAGGCGGCCCGCCACCTGGTCGGCCAGCTGGGCCACTCCCGCCTTGATCTCCGCCCGGCCCAGGAGGTCGTTGGGGAAGGTGTAGCCGTTGCCGATGGACTTGGGGGGCGTGTACTGGCCGGCGGGGGCCACAGGGGAGCGGTCCTGTCCGCTGGCGAAGTCGTGGAGCTGGACGCCGTTTTTTCCCAGAAGCTGGAAAAGCTGCGCCCGGTCGAAGGCGGCCAGGTCGCCGATGGTGCGCACCCCAAACCGTTGGAACACCTGGGCCGCCGCCCGGCCCACGTAGAGCAGGTCGGTGACAGGAAGGGGCCAGACCAGCTTCCGGAAATTTTCCCGGGTGATGACAGTGGTAGCGTCCGGCTTCTTGTAGTCGCTGCCCAGCTTGGCGAACACCTTATTGAAGGACACCCCCACCGAGATGGTCAGGCCGAAGCGGCTGCGTACCTCATCCCGCAGGCGGTTGGCCAGGGCGGTGCCGTCGCCGCCAAAGAGGTGAAGGGTGCCGGTGACGTCCAGCCAGCTCTCGTCGATGCCAAAGGGCTCCACCAGGTCGGTGTACTCCTGGTAAAGGGAATTTACTTTACGGGAAAAATCCTGGTACAGCCCGTGGTGGGCGGGGAGGAGGACCAGGCCGGGGCACTTTTTCTTGGCCTGCCAGATGGTCTCCGCCGTCTTTACCTGGAAGATCTTGGCAGGCTCGTTTTTGGCCAGGATGATACCGTGGCGGCTGGCCGGATCGCCGCAGACGGCCACAGGCAGGTGGCGCAGCTCTGGGTGGGACAGCAGCTCCACCGAGGCGTAAAAGCTGTTTAAATCGCAGTGAAAAATGACCCGGTCCATGGCCGCACCCTCCTTTGCGGCCATTATACAGCAGCGGGGAGAAAAAGTCAAACTTTTGTTCTATTTTTTCTTGACAAATTTTTCGGGAGCTGGTACAATATACAAAAGACCGATGCAGAGGAGCGCGTAAATTGGAATAATTCAGCTCCGCAATGAAACAGAAATCAGGTGTGACATATGTTTGGATGGTTCAAGAAAAAGGAAACCCCCGTGGCTCAGCCGGTCCGGCCGGCAGAGGAGGCCGTCCCTCTGGAGGAGCGTGTCCTGCGCCACGTGGCGCAGCTGACGCCCGGCGCGGTGCTGGAGGGGGAGCGGCTGCGGTTTCCCGACTGTGGCGGGCTGACCATGCGGGTGGAGTTTCCCGACCTGGACGGCCCCCAGTTCCGCATGGAGGCCATTCTGGAGCACCCGGACTTTTTCGGTCCGCTGGTGGAGTCCACCGCCGGGGTGGCCGACAGCGACGAGGACAAGGCCAGATACGCCGCCCGGCAGATTGCGGATTCGGTGCTGGATGCTCTGCTGCCCGCCCTGCGGGGGGAGGGGGAGTCGGCGCCGCCGGTGGAGCTCTGGGGCCGGACCCACCGCTTTAAGGCCAGCGTGTCCGGCGTGCTGCTGACCAACGCCCAGGAGCCGCTGGAGCGGCGGGACCTGTGGAGTCGGATGGCGCAGGCGGTGCTGGGCTGTCTGGGCAGCCAGAAGGTCTACTGGGTGAAGCTCTATATGGCCCACATCAACGGCGGCGATACCTCCTGCGAGGTGCGGATTAACGGCTGGATTGTCCCGGAGCTCACCGAGACCATGGTTCAGCTGGCCAAAAGCTGGCCGCTGGAGGGTGCGCCGGTGAAAATTGCCAAGCAGTACATCGTGCTGGTCCAGGACGACGCCACCTGTCCCGCCTGCCCCTACACCTGGGGCCAGGTCAAGGACCTGACCCGGCAGGCCATCCGCCTGTTTGAGGGCGGGACGAAATATGACCAGATTCCGAAGGAACTGGAAAAATCCTCCCCGGACCCCTCCCTGGCGGAAGATGTGTTCGGCTTCCTGCCCGAGCTGATGGCCCAGGTCGTCTGGCCCCAGGTGAAGGTCACCGGCCAGTTCAGCATCAGCCGACGCGGGGCAGGGCAGACCTCGGTCTGGTTTACCCAGTGCCGGGCCTGGGCCCCGGTCTACAGCGCCATAATGGACCACTTCCACGAGGACCAGCCCGGTAAGGACCAGATTCTGTCCATCGCGGGCACCAGCGCCATGCTTCACGCCCTGAACAACGCCGTCAACAACGGGAGTAAGCTGGAGGACCTGATGATGTCCCGGGCCTTTATGGTCTCGGAGCAGTACCAGCTGTGGTGATGGACTACATCCCCGCCAAGCACCTGCTCCACCGGAGCAAATCCACAAGCTGGTTTGGAACCGACCACACCATGAACCTCTACCGGGGCTGCTGCCACGGCTGTCTCTACTGCGACAGCCGCAGCGACTGCTACCAAAATCCGGACTTCGACCGGGTAAAAGCCAAGGCGGACGCCCTGCGCCTGCTCCGGGACGACCTGGCCCGGAAGGTACGCCCTGCCTTCATCACCATGGGCTCCATGAGCGACCCCTATAACCCCTTTGAGGAGGAGCTCCAGCTCACCCGCCACGCCCTGGAGCTGATCGACGCCTACCAGTGCGGGGTGGCGGCGGCCACCAAAAGCGACCTGATTGTCCGGGATGTCGACCTGTACCGGCTGATTCAGGACCACTCCCCGGTAATCTGTAAACTGACCGTCACCACCACCGACGACGCTCTGGCGGAGAAAATCGAGCCCCACGCGCCGCCTCCCAGCCGCCGTCTCAGGGCGCTGGAGGAGCTGGCAAAGGCGGGGATTTTCTCCGGGGTGCTCCTCATGCCTGTGCTGCCCTACGTGGAGGATTCGACGGAAAATGTACTGTCAGTGGTGGACAGCGCCGCCCGGGCGGGGGCCAGGTTTGTCTATGCCGCCTTTGGCGTCACCATGCGGGACGGCCAGCGGGACTACTTCCTCAACGGTCTGGACCGGGCCTTTCCGGGGATGGGGGAGAGGTACCGCAAGCGCTACGGCTCCCGTTACTACTGCTCCAGCCCCAGGGCCAAGGAGCTGTGGGCGCTGTTCTCCGCCCGGTGCCGGGAGCTGGGCCTGCTGTACGAGATGCGCCACATCATCTCCGCCGCCACCCGGAGCTATGAGGACCGGCAGCTGAGTTTTTTTGATTGAGGTTTTTGGGAGCGCAAAAAAGCCTCCTTTTGAAAGGAGGTGCCCCAGTGCGCACACTGGGGCGGAGGATTGCATTTTGGCGAAGCCAAAATATGCGAAGCAAACGAGGGGTCTGGGACTTTTGTGGGGCGGAAACTTTGATTACTCCGTATGTTTTGCTTCGCAAAACGCAATCCTCAGTCAGCTTCGCTGACAGCTCCTTTCCAAAGGAGCCTTTTGCCGCTGCGGCGGGACGATAAGGAGCTGCTTTCTTCCAGTGCCGGCAGCTGAGCTTTTTTAACGAATGATTGGAACACAAAACTCACATAAATGCTCCGCGATTTTTTGGGAAGAATAGCGTTCAATGATCGGTTTTGTATTGTCTATGGACAAGGTGAGCTGCCCAATATTTTGCCAGAAGGATGATACGCCCTGTTGTGTATGCTGAACTTCAAAGACAGCGTATGTTCCGTCGTCGATGCTGCGGGTGGGCAGGGGAATGACCGCATGCACAGGGACGATCAGGCCGACATCATATCTTAATTGTTCTGCCGGTGTGATAGTCGGGTCATCCAGCGGAATACCTAATATGGTGCTTTTCTCGTGAAGCAGGCCGTGCTGCGCTAAAAAGGCCTTCAAATTCTCCATTAGCTGACGATTTTCGGGCCCGTATGCCCCAGTGCGGCGCATATAAGCTATGGTAATGCTCTGAAATGTCTCGATTTTCAAAATGAATTGCCTCCAAATTATATTTAATTTTCTGGCCAGATAAGTTGATAATACAGGCAATTAAAATGAATTTCAAGCATTTTTTTAACAAAACAGGCCCGCCCCAATGGGGCGGGCCTTCGCTTGGAAAAATTACTTGGCCAGAACCTTCTTCAGGCGGGCGAAGCGGGGCAGAGCGTTCTCGGTGGGGGCCTTGGCGTCGCCCTGGATGAGGGGCAGGGCGTAGTCGATGAAGGCCTGGGTCACGCCGTTCTGCTCGGCGTTGATCCACTCCAGGGGGACCTTCTTCTCGAAGTTGGCCACCTCGGACAGGTTGAACAGCTTGGTCTGGCAGACGTACTTGCCGCCCTCGCGGGAGCACTCGAAGCCCACCATCTTGTCGGTCTCGCCGGACACGGCGGCCTCTACGGCGGTTTTGCCGGCCAGGAAGGACTCGTCAATGTCGGTGCGGGAGGCGACGTGAGCGCCGCAGCGCTGGAGCAGGGACAGCTCAATGCCCCGGACCTTGGCACCGGTCTTCTCCTTGACCACGCTGGCCAGCAGGGCCGCCAGGCCGCCCAGCTGAGCGTGGCCGAAGCCGTCGGTAGCGGAGGTCTTGGCCTCGGAGACGAAAGAGCCGTCGGCGTAGTGGATGCCCTCGGAGACGGCTACAATGCAGTTGCCGTTGGCCTTATAGATGCGCTCCACGTCGGAGAGGAACTTGTCCATGTCGAAATTCACCTCGGGGAGGTAGACCAGGTCGGGGGCGCAGCCCACGACCCCCGCCAGGGCGGCGGCTCCGGCCAGCCAGCCGGCGTGACGGCCCATGATCTCGATGATGGTCACCATGCCGGTGTCATACACCCGGGCGTCCTTATACACCTCGGCGCAGGAGGTGGCGATATACTTGGCGGCGGAGGCGAAGCCGGGGCAGTGGTCGGTGCCGAACAGGTCGTTGTCGATGGTCTTGGGCACGCCCATGATGCGGCACTCGTAGCCCACCTTCTGCATATACTTGGAAATCTTGTTGCAGGTGTCCATGGAGTCGTTGCCGCCGTTGTAGAAGAAGTAGCGCACGTCGTACTTTTTGAAAATCTCAAGGATGCGCTTGTAGTCGGTGTCGTCGGCGTCGGGGTCGGCGATCTTGTAGCGGCAGGACCCCAGCTCGGAGGAGGGGGTATTGAGCAGCAGCTCCAGCTCCTTGGCGTCCTCCTGGCCCATGTCATACAGCTTGTCATTCAGCACGCCCTTGATGCCGTGGGCCGCGCCGTAGACGGCAGTGATGTCAGGGCAGTCCAGGGCGGTGCGGATCACGCCGTAGGCGCTGGCGTTGATAACGGAAGTGGGGCCGCCGGACTGACCGATAATCAGGGCGCCCTTTAATGTGTTGCTCATGTTGTTTACCTCCAAATTCAAAATATCCTTTGTGGGATGGTGATAACCGAAACAGGAATATTATAACAAAGATTCCCGCTGTTGTAAACGGGAAGAATAGCCGACCTTGTCTTGCATTTTAGCGCTGATAATGGTAAAATCAGAGTAGAAACAGGCGCTGTTTGAAGGGATAATTTGAAAGGATAAATAATATGAAGAAAAAATATATTATCCTCATCATTTCGTTCTTCGCTGTGACTGCGGGAATCACAGGTGTTTATTTGCTGGCCCGGCCCACCGTATTAGGCAATATGAGCAACAAGTATTCAAAGCAGGTCACAACAACTTCTGACATCTCCTTCACAGAAGAAGCAGGCAGCAGAATCAAGTTTGTTTTGCAATCGGATGTTATGAGCGGAATTTTGGATATGACACTGTATGATGCGGCTGGTAATGCCGTATATACCTTGGATAACGCAAAAGAGCTGGCGGCCTATTTTACGCTGGAACGTTCTGGGACATATACGCTGGTCGCCAGTTGTGACAATTTTGTCGGAACGTATAAAGTTATTGTGTATTCAGACAAAATAAACACATCGACAGCTTCCAGCTGAATGAACAGGGTTTACACTCGCCGTCTGATTTGCTATAATGGATTCAGCAGTTATAAGCGGATTGATCTAACGAAAGGAGATGTTACCATGTCGGATAAAGAATTGATGGGCGTCATGATTGACCAGTACGGTATGTTACAGCGCATTAAAAAGGCAAATGGGGACCAGATGAACAGCGAGCTTGATTATGAGTTAAAGTTAATCGTTGCCAAGTTGTCATCGTGGGGCGTGAATGTGGAGGATATCACGCTGAACTGACACTGAATTTCTTCACAAATCCCACAAAACTCCTGCCTGTCGGCGGGAGTTTTTTCCCGCTGGGATACTGCAATTGAAAAGAAAAAAGGAGGGACCCGGCTATGGCGCGCTGTATCAGCTGTCGAAGTGACATTATTGATTTTGTTCAGGAGCGGTTCGAGGGCTTTCAGGTCACCTTGCCCCTGCCAGACCTGAAACAGGATAACTTCTATCACACCTATGACCCCAAATACAAGGAACTGAACGGCTCCGTCCACCGCTTTGCGAAAGAGCGCCCGGAGGGGAGCTTCTGCCATCTGGAGGTCCGCCGGGCCTTTGCCAGGGAGAAAATCTATTTGCAGCTGGGAGGCATTCTGGTTAGTTACATCAAGTACGACTGGGGCACGGCCCAGTGTACCGGCAAGGTGCTGAACAACAGCCGTTACAGTCAGCTGTCCCAGCTGTCCCCTAGATTTCAGGTGCAGTCCCCCTGGTTCCTGGCGGATAACGACCGGGACAGACTGCACGGGGCACTGGAGGAGCTGGGGAAGTGGTATCGGGAGCATCAGGGTGAGATTCAACAGTCCTATGACAAGCAGCAGGGCTTTTTGGACCGGGAGTCCCGCCACTTCCGTATTGTCCGGGTCTTCCTGCGGGAGCACATTGGGGAGCTGACAAAAGAGGACGTCTGGGCGGTGTACCGCTGTGTGGACCAGCTGGCGGATGAATATAAGGAGCAATACGGAAACCAGAAACACATTTTCTCCGCCCCCTCCCAAACCGTGTTTTTTGAAGATTACTGCTATGGCAAGCTGACGCCCGCCCTCAACGCCTGGGTGGAGGAGCTGTCCGCCGCGCTGCAGAAGGGGAAGAAGGGGTATGACGAAGAATTTGCCCGAAAATTCACCGTGACCGCCCTGCTGTACTTCTTTCACGACATGCAGAAGGAGAAATGGCCCAATATTTTGGTGGACAAACTCTGGCAGATTGACTGACCTCGTCTTGATTTTTGCTGTCCATAATGGTAAAATCAGAACAAATTTTAAATTTATGGAGGCTGTTGTCCCATGAAGGAAGAATGTTTGATTTGCGCCGCTCCGTTGGAATATCTGGAACAGGATACGCTTATGGAGTGCGCGATCTGCCATAGACAGGAGAGCAGCAAGACCAGGTGCGTGCATGGGCATTACATCTGCAATCACTGCCATACCGAGGGGATGGACAGCATCATCGGAATATGCCTGGAGGAGAGGTCCAGGGACCCCTTGAAAATCATCGAAACGCTGATGGCACAGCCGTTCTGCCACATGCACGGGCCTGAACACCACGTTATGGTGGGGGCCGCGCTCTTGACGGCCTATCGAAACGCGGGCGGCGACATAGAGCTCTCCAGCGCGCTGGTGGAGATGATGAACCGCGGAAAAAGTGTCCCGGGTGGGGCCTGCGGCTTTTGGGGCGCCTGCGGGGCGGGGATAAGCACAGGCATGTTTGTTTCGATCCTCTCAAAATCCACGCCTCTTACCCGGGAACCCTTCGGACTGTCCCACCAGATGACCTCGGCCGCGCTTGGCACAATCGGAGCGGTGGGCGGCCCCCGGTGCTGTAAAAGAGACTCCTTCCTGTCCATTTTAACGGCAATCGACTTTGTAGAGGAACATTTTGGGATAAAAATGGAAAAATCTGAGCCGGTTTGCAATTATTCGGAGCAAAATAATCAGTGTATTGGAAAACGCTGTCCGTTTTCGCCCCTGAATCCATGCGTTATCCGGTCCCACAAATCCCACAAAACGCCTGCCCATCCGGCGGAAGCTTTTCAATGAACAGGGTTTACACTCGTCGGCCGATCTGCTATAATATACTTGACCATCCCGTCAAATCATGCCGATGGAAGGAGAGATAACTATGTCGGATAAAGAACTAGTTACGATAACAATCGAGCATTATGGCGACTTGCAGCTGATAAAACAAGCGAACGGAGACCATGAAAATCCGGCCCTTGACTATGTGCTGAAGCTAACCATTGCAAAGCTGTCCTCTCTGGGCGTGAATGTTGAGGATATCACGCTGAACTGACACTGAATTTCTTCACAAATCCCACAAAACTCCTGCCTGTCCGGCGGGAGTTTTTTCCCGCTGGGATGTTGCAATCTGGGGAAAATGTGGTAAAATAAAAGGGACTTAATTATAAGGAGGTTATTCCCATGCCCCTTGTTACTTCTACCGAAATGTTCAAGAAGGCCTATAACGGCGGTTACGCCATCGGCGCCTTCAACGTCAACAACATGGAGATCGTCCAGGGCATCACCGAGGCCTGCCGTGAGGAGAAGGCCCCTGTGATTCTCCAGGTCTCCAAGGGCGCCCGGGCCTATGCCAACCACACCTATCTGGTGAAGCTGGTGGAGTCCGCCGTTATCGAGTGCCCCGAGATTCCCATCGTGCTCCATCTGGACCACGGCGACAGCTTTGAGACCTGCAAGTCCTGCATCGACGGCGGCTTCACCTCCGTCATGATCGACCTGTCTTCCAAGTCCTTCGCTGAGAACATCGAGGGTACCAAGAAGGTTGTCGAGTACGCCCACGACCACGGCGTGGTCGTCGAGGCCGAGCTGGGTGCTCTGGCCGGCGTGGAGGACGAGGTCAACGTCTCTGCCGAGGAGTCCCACTACACCCGCCCCGAGGAGGTGGAGGAGTTCGTCGCCAAGACCGGCTGCGACTCCTTGGCCATCGCCATCGGCACCAGCCACGGCGCTTACAAGTTCACCGCCGCCCAGTGCACCCGCAACGAGAAGGGCGAGCTGGTCCCGCCTCCCCTACGCTTCGACATTCTGGAGGAGGTCGTCAAGCGCCTGCCCGGCTTCCCCATCGTGCTCCACGGCTCCTCCAGCGTGCCCCAGAACTATGTGAAGATGGTCAACGCCAACGGCGGCAAGATGCCCGACGCCGTGGGCATCCCCGAGGAGCAGCTGCGCAAGGCCGCCGAGAGCGCCGTGTGCAAGATTAACATCGACTCCGACCTGCGCCTGGCCATGACCGGCACCATCCGCCAGTTCTTCAACGAGCACCCCGACAAGTTCGACCCCCGTGAGTACCTCAAGCCCGCCCGCGCCAACATCAAGGAGCTGGTTCGCCACAAGCTGGTGAACGTCCTGGGCTGCAACGGCAAGGCCTAAGCTTTCCGCTTTCCAAGGGAGCGCCTCGGCGCTCCCTTTTTCTGCACCGAAAAAGCGAGGACAGGGCGGGGGAGAGCGGTTATACTGGAAAGTAAGGAGTGGATAGCGATGGATTGGCTGAAAAACTGGAACCGGGCGCTGGACTATCTGGAGGAAAATCTGGACAAGGAGATCAGGCTGGAGGAGCTGGGCCGGCTGGCCGGCTGTTCGGCCTACCACTTTCAGAGGATGTTCTCCTACCTGGCCGGCGTGCCGCTGAAGGAGTATATCCGCCGGCGGCGCATGACCCGGGCGGCGGCGGACCTGCGGACCGGGGAGAAGGTCCTCCATGTGGCCCTGCGCTACGGCTACGACTCGCCCACCGCCTTCAACCGGGCCTTCCAGGCGGTCCATGGCGTGGCCCCGTCCCTTGCAAAGCAGGATGGTGTAAAGCTGAAAGCCTTTCCACGTATCCGCTTCAAATTTGTACTCAAAGGAGATACGGAGATGGAGTATCAGATTGTCCGGCGGGGGGAATTTCGCATTGTTGGCTTCCGCATGCCCCTGCCTATGGATGCGGAGGAGAGCTTTCAGGCAGTGCCCCGGTTCTGGGGCGAGACCGGGCCACGGATTGGGGAGCTGATCCCCCTGATGGACCCTGGGACGCCCGGCCTGTTAGGGGTAAGCACTTGTCACCGGGAGGAGGAGAACTACTACTATATCGCGGTGGCCTCCAACGCGCCGGCCCCGGAGGGGACCCACGCGTGGACGGTGCCCGCCGCCACCTGGGCGGTGTTCACCGGGACGGGCCAGCAGCCCACCGCCATCCAGGAGCTGCAAAAGCGGATTGTGGCCGAGTGGCTGCCCGATTCGGGCTATGAGTGGGCCCAGGCCCCGGACGTGGAGGTCTACCTGAGCGAGCCCGGGGCAGAGGAGATGCAATTTCAGGTCTGGCTGCCTGTTCAGAAGGCAACCGGTAAATAAAACCTAATTTTTGTTGACCGGACAGCCCTGTGGGAGCCCTCCCATGGGGCTGTTTTGGGCCTATGTTAACTTTGGTTGACAGATTTCCAGGGGCATTTGGTTGACGGGGCGGGGGAGTATCTGCTATGGTAGGGGCAGAAAAGGAGGTTTTTCCATGAACTTTGCGGAACACCTGATGTCCCTGCGCAAGCAGCGGGGGTGGTCTCAGGAGGAGCTGGGCAGTCAGATCGGCGTCACCCGCCAGACGGTATCCAAGTGGGAGATGGGCCAGAGTACCCCGGAGCTGGAGAAGCTGATGGAGCTGTCCCGCCTCTTTGGCATGTCCATCGACCAGCTGGTGGGTCTGGAGGCGGCGGGGGAGCGGCCGGACCCCTGGGATGCAGCTGAGAAGCCGGCCAGGGCGTGGGCCTGGGGCACATTATATGAGTACATCAGCCCTGTAAAGGTATTTGGCCTGCCACTGATTCACGTCCGCTTCGGCTACGGTCCCCGGCTGGCCAAGGGGATCATCGCCATCGGCAACTGCGCGGTGGGGGTGGTGGCCGTCGGCGGCTGCTCCCTGGGACTGCTCTCCTTTGGAGGCGTCAGCCTGGGCCTGCTACTGGCTCTGGGAGGGTGCAGCCTTGGACTGTTCGCCCTGGGCGGACTGGCCGTTGGAGGCTTTGCGGTGGGCGGATGCGCTGTGGGACAGTGGCTTGCCATTGGCGGCGGGGCCTTCTCTAACTACCTGGCCATCGGTGGCGGCGCCTGGTCCACGGGGCTGGCCATTGGCGGCTCCGCCTACGGACATGTGGCGGTGGGGATCAATGAGGCTCAGGGTGCCTTTCCCTATCTTCAGAAATATGGATACCATATAGAAGATGTGTGGTATGCGGTAAAGTCTGAGTTCCCCCACATGTGGAGCTGGGTCAGGGACGTGATTCAATGGGCGCTGGGCTGACAGGCACTCTCCCTTGTCCACCCGCATAATATAAGGAAAAACAAGGAGGTTTTTCCTATGACGCTTCGCCCCTATGACCGCCAGGCGGCGGTGGCCTACGCCCACCGGTGGGCCTATCTCCGAAATCCCGCCTTTTACAATTTTGACAAGCTGGGGGGCGACTGTACCAACTTCGCCTCCCAATGTCTCTACGCCGGCGCGGGGGTGATGGACTACACCCCCACCTTCGGTTGGTACTACAACAGCCAGTACAGCCGGGCTCCGGCCTGGACGGGGGTACCCTTCTTCTACAACTTCCTTACCCGGGGGAAGGAGACCCCCGGCCCGGTGGGGGAGGAGACGGGGATGGACGCCCTCCTGCCCGGCGACTTCGTCCAGCTGCGCTTTGTGCCGGGGCCCTTTGCCCACAACCCAGTGGTTGTGGAGGTGGGCAGTCCTCCCACTCCGGACAACGTTCTGGTGGCCGCCCACAGCGAGGATGCCGACTGCCGGCCCCTGTCCACCTACCCCATTCAGGAGGTGCGGTTTCTCCACATCCTGGGGGTGCGCCGTTGACCTGAGCCCCCGTCTGTGGTAGGATGGTCCCCAAAGGGGGCGAGGGGATGCTGAAAAAGGCCTATCTGGAAATTACAAACCTGTGCAACCTGTCCTGCGCGTTCTGTCCAGGCACCCGGCGGCCGACGGGCTTTCTGACCCCGGAGGATTTTTCTCTGCTGGCCGGCCGGCTGCGGCCCCACACGGAATATCTGTACCTCCACCTCATGGGGGAGCCACTGGCCCATCCCCAGCTGGAGGAGATCCTGCGGCGGGCCGGGGCGCTGGGCTTCCGGGTGATGATCACCACCAACGGGACTCTTCTGGAGGAACGGGGCAGGCTGCTGCTGGCCAGTCCGGCGGTGGAGAGGGTGAGCATCTCCCTCCACTCCTTCGAGGGGAACGAGGGGGATGGGCTGGCGGACTATCTGGACCGGTGCATCCGCTTTGCCCGCTCCGCCTCGGCGGGGGGGAAGCGGTGCGCCCTGCGGCTGTGGAATCTGGACGGCGCTGGCACCCGGGGGGCTAACCGGCAGAACGGGACCATCCTGTCCGCTTTGAAAGAGGCCTTCCCCGGGCCCTGGAGGGAGGGGTGGCGGGGGACCACCCTGGCCCCCGGCGTCTTTCTGGAGTGGGGCGAGGTATTTGACTGGCCCGACCTTTCCGCCCCGGAGGGGGACGGGCCCACCTTCTGCTACGGCCTGCGGGACCAGGTGGGGGTGCTGTGGGACGGGACGGTGGTCCCCTGCTGCCTGGACCACGAGGGGGACATCCCCCTGGGGAACCTCTACCGGCAGACCTTGGCGGAAATCCTGGACGGCCCCCGGGCCCGGGCCGTCTACGACGGCTTTTCCCAGGGCAGGGCCAGCGAGGCCCTATGCCGCCGCTGCGGCTTCGCCCGGCGGTTTCAAAAATAGAGCGAGCCCCTCGAGGGGCTCGCTTTTCGTCATTCGCTCAGGCGATAGTAGCTGACACTGTGGATGGCCCGGACTGCCTCCTCCTGCTCCGGGGTAAGCTCCATGGCCAGCCGCTTATTGTAGAAGGGGGCCTTTTGGAAGCAGTCCAGCAGCAGCTCCATGTAGGGGGTGCGCTGGAAGCCGGTACACAGGGCGGCGGCGTCCATCAGGTAGACGGTGGACAGCTGGTTGCCGGTGTTTTGGGGGAACAGGCCGGGGTCCAGCGCCCGGTTGGCGTAGATCAGGAAGGGGGTGGTGTAGATTTTGGACCGGACGGCAAAGGTGAACGGGTCGGAGGCGGAGAAGTAACCGCTCTCCTCGTAGGCGGCGAAGTTGGCCCCCAGGGTGGGCTTGTGGTCACCGAAGAAGATCAGGACGGTGGGCCGCTCCCGGCGGTCGATGTAGTCGGCCAGCCGGCCCAGCATCTGGTCGGCGTCGGCCAGCCCCTGGACGTAGGTGGTGACGGCGTCCAGATTTTCCTGAGACAGCCGGTCAGAGGAGACGGTGAGGGTAATATCCTCCCGGGGCATGGGGGAGAAGGGCTGATGATTCTGCATGGTGATGGCAAAGAGCAGGGTGGGCTCCTCCGCCCCGTCCAGCAGCAGCTGGATGTGGTCCGCCAGGGAGTCGTCGGTGGGATAGCCCCGGCTGCTGTATTCCAGGGGGCGCATGGCGTACAGCTCATCATGGCTGTAGAAGACATCGAAGCCCAGGTGCGGGTAGGCGCTGTTTCGGGCGTAGAAGCTGGGCTCGTAGGGGTGCAGGGCCACCGCCCGATAGCCCGCGTCCTTGTAGTTGGACACGTAGCCCTCCAGAGGGCCGTCCACATATTCGTAGGGGGTGGCCCCGTCGGGCAGCACCTCGGTGCTCAGGCCGGTGAGGACCTCAAACTCCGGGCGGACCGTCCCGCCGCCGACGGCGTTGGTGTACAGCGTGCCGCTGTAGCAGTTGTCCCGGCGGAGGAGCTCGTCATACCGGGGGAGGGGGTTCCGGCTGAAGGTGAGGCCGGGCAGCTCCCGCAGGTCGCAGAAGCTCTCGCTGAGTACCAGAATAACGTCGAAGGCCTCCCCGGCGGCCGGGACGGCCTCATAGCGGTCCAGCAGGCGCTCCACGTAGTCCCTGGAGTAGCCGCCGGGCGGCTGAAGGTGCATGTTGTTCAAATTGAGAATAAAGGCGCCGAGAAAGCCGTTTTCCTCATAGTTCAGGCTTTGGAGCATGGTAAATTCGGTGTAGATGGAAAACCGCTCCAGCAAGCGGGCGACCCGGGCGGGGCTGGAGCAAAGCACAACGCTGAGGGAGAGGGCGGAGGCGGTCCAGAACAGATGGTCCGTCCGGCGAAGGGGCAGGCGCAGGCCCAGCAGGGCCAGTCCGGCGCACCAGAGGGCCAGCAGCAGAGCGGCCAGGGCCATGTATTTGGGCAGGCCTCCGCTGAGGAAGGACAGCAGGGAGCCCGCCTCCCCGGCCATGAGGACGTCCTTGGGAAAGAAGGGGTCGCCGTTGAGGGCCAGCTTCATGGAGTGGACAAAGGCGATCAGGAGGGAGGCCCCGCCGGTGAGGGCGCAGGCTGCCGCCGCCCGCCTCACCAGGAGCAAGACCAGGGCAAACAGGACACAGCTCACCAGCAGTCCAAAGACGGCTTGGGGGGTGTGCAGCCGCCAGAAGGAGGCCAGCGCAGCCAGATCACCGGCGTTGTAGTACTCCAGAACCAGGCAGCAGAGCAGGGGAAACAGGGGCAGACTGGCCCAGCCCGCCCACCGCAGCGGCTTGACGGCCCGGAGCCGATGAACATATTTCATAATAAATTCCTTATTGGGCGCTGTGTGGAAAGGGCGTTATTTGACCGGATTCGGCCCGATTCGCCGCGTTTCGCGGCGGAATGTAGCAAAAATCCCCTGAAACCAAACAGATTTCAGGGGATTTTTGGTACGAGTGTTCATAACGACACTCCCTGAAATGCGCATGAAATTAAGGTTTTTCGGCAACAGGCAAACACATTTCGCCAACTAAATAACTGCTAATGGGAGTGCCGGTGCAATAAGCGATGCCTTTCTGCTCATACATGGCCAACTGTATAGTCGTAGATAGGACGTTAATAAGCAATCTGGAAGATAATTGTAATGATGTGTTGCATACGGTTACTTTTTATAAATATGCTGATTGTCATTGTATTGCTTTAAGTCTCCAAAATTTGTTTCGAAAAGATAGACAGTGTTATAAATGGAAAAAGAGGAATACTATCACCAATGTCAATAAGTTAAGGAAACTCTTAATTAAATTGACATGCGCATATTTGTGTCAGAAATCTGCGCTGGCAAGGAAGAAAAAAGCAAGACTGCTCACCGCATTTCAATCTTTTCAAGCCGATTTTTTGAATTTATAAGCTAAACTTAATGATGTGGATACTATTCCTGCTATTTTTAATTGACATTATTGTGGTTTCAAAATGTCCACAAAATATAATTTAACTATTAGTATAATTTAGGATGGTACAAATATGGAAAACGAAATATGGGAGCAAATTGGGCAATTTTTAAATAAACTCCGTTGTGAAAATATAACAAGGGACACCGCAGTAGACGTACCTGGCTATAATGATATGCAAAATGAAACAGAACAGTTGCGAGAAAAATGTGAAACCATTGTACAACACTTGCACCAAGAGGATCAACAAATAATTTTAGAATGGATGTCAAAACTGGAGGGCATGAATTCGCTGGAAGGGCAGAAGGCATATTGCCAAGGATATATAGATTGCATTCTTTTATTAAGTGGAATGAAACTTTTGCGGCAGGATTTGTCCCCGAAAGTAATTTTGAAAAGAATAAGTAAATGGGGGTAAGATACTCCGTTGTAGAAATCAGTTTACAGAAATAAGTTTTTTATTGCTCTGATTTTTGGAAATTTTCGCTCACAGATAGAATTGCTTCAGTAGTAGCAAGGATGACCTGAAGTTGACCTTCATCACAACGAGTTAACAAACGGACAATTTTTTGATAGGTACTATTAGTTAGATTTTTATTGGGATAGATTACTGTATCTGCTGAAAGATTAAAATAGCGAATTGCCTTTTCAAATATTTCATAGCTTGGGTTATTTCGAAAACGTTCAAGATCCTTTAAATAAGATAAAGAAATATCCAGTATTTCAGCTAACTCGGCTTGGGTAAGCTTCTTGTCCATTCGTGCAGATTTAAGCACTGTACCAAATTGTTTTGGGGTAAACGTCATAGTAACACCTCCTAAAAGTAGGATATCGCCATACCATTAGAATGTAAAACTGGCAGAGCAATACTATTTTAGAATGGTGTAGCCATACTTCGATAATAGGAAAAGGCAAGGAGAAGACAATATTCTTTTGGTCAACAATAAATCAAAAGTTCCCAGCCGCGCTTGTATTCCCCACAAGGTTTAAACCGTTACATTTCAATATGTTCATAGCAATGAGGCAGAAGAAATAAAACAGACTTTTTAGGTGGGGCTACAAACTCCAAAAAGATATGATTTGGCCACATTGCAATATTGAGGACAAGTTATATAATAAAATTGTATTATTATATAAAGGAAGTAGCACGACAACATCAAATTTTCATTGTGAATGAGTATTCATATTTTCTTATGAGAATACATTTCTTTAGAAACAGAAAGGAGAATGGAAGTGTCTCATTGCAATAAAAAAATGCTATCGTTTTTTTTGACGACAAAGTGTAACTTATGCTGTAGATATTGCTATAATGCCAAAGAAAGAAATGCTATCGAGGAGAAAACACTTCCCATTGAGGTGGCAAAAGCAGGAATTGATTGGTATTTCTCCCAAAATGTTAGTCGTCATATTAGATTTTATGGGCCAGGAGAACCAACCCAAGAGTTTGCGTTACTCAAAGAGATTACAGAATATGCTAAAAATCATTCCGACGGAGGAGATAAGGTCACCGTAGAGATTCAGACAAATGGGGTTTTTACGGAAGATGTACGTAATTGGGCATTAAATAACTTTAACATTATGTGGATGTCTTTTGACGGAATGAAAGATGTCCAGTCATATAATCGTCCTTTAAATCCATGTTATAGTGGTTTGTTCAATGGCAGATCTTCTGCGGATGTGCTGGAAGATAATGTACGATGGCTTATTGGAAACAAAGGTAAGCGTGATTTGATGGTTGGGGCACGAGTTACAATTACTGATTTAAATATTGAACGGCAAATCGCAATGGTAGACTATTTTTACGATCTTGGTATTCGTTATGTCTGGACAAATCCACTGTTTTACAGCGTCGACAAAGTTCCTGTATGTGCAGATGAAAAAAAGAAAATGACATATCATTTTGATATGAATTTGTATATTGAAAATTATCTGAAAGCTTATGAATATGCAAAATCAAAAGGCGTTTTTTGGGGAAGCTTTCTTACTATCAACTTTGATGGGGAATCTCCGTATCATTGTCGTTGCTGTACACCATTAAGTGCGCCACACCTTACACCTGATGGCTATATTTCTGCTTGTGATATGGTAGTCTTAGGTGCAGAACCGTATCACATGAGTCCATTTGTTGTCGGAAAATGGAACAGTAATACCCATAGTTTTGAAATAAACTTTGACAAAGTGCAAGCACTCGAAAACAGAAAGTCCACAGAAATGGCTCATTGCAAAAACTGCCCCGCTCAACTTCATTGCGGTGGTTGTTGTTTAGGAGAAACGGTGAATGAGTTTGGGCGATTGGATGGTCAAAATGTGACTAAATGTATGGCAATACGCACACTATATAGAAAACTTGGAGAAAGTGAACCTTATAAATACTTGCATCCATAAATACATAGGGGTAGATAAGAAGCAATGGATATGGAATTTGATTTACTTTGTGAGAAGTTCATATCTGGTGAAGTTTCAAAAGATAACTTTATTGATGAACTTAAAAGAATGCGGGCATTTTCCAAGTCTGACCGCTTTAAGTTGAAGGTTGTAGATAGCGCACCATTTTCCATGTGGGCGTGTGACGAAGAATTTATAATTTGCTATTGGGAATGTCAATGTGAACGTATTTATGGTTATTCTTCAAAAGAAGCACTGGGTAAACGTTTTTTAGAATTATTCGTTGCTGCACCCGAACGAAATCAAGCAGAAATAGAATGCACAAAAATTATTGAAGGCCGCAGTGCACCGGGCGAATTCATTAACAATATTGCGGTTGATTTTGACAGTCTTGGTAGAGATGTGACCCTAATGACAAATTGTTTTCGTATTTTTGACGAGGAATCTCAGAAGTGGCTTCAAGCAGAAATTGCGTTGCCTACAGATGTTAAAAAGGTTGTTCAAAAACATGCAGACATACTTCGTAGCTATCAAAAACTTCGGTCAATGATTGCTCAGTATGAAAATGATAACAAATCTTTTTTAGACAGTGTTAGTGTAAGAGTTAAAGAATTAACTGCAATTACAAGAAAAATTCTTAACAGCAGAAGAAAAGACACTTTAAGTCAAGAAGACATTGAAAGGCTTGGTGGTCTGGAATACGATATTTCTGAAACAAATATAAAAATTACTTGTAACATGAAAGAAAAACTCACCAGTATTCAGCAAGCCAAGTCAATCGATCAATGTTTATTAGCTTCCCATGAATTTGCCATATGTAAAAATAAGTGTACACAATTGACAGATGACATTCAAAACTATTTGGATGATATTGTTGACGAATTGAAAGTTAATAATATTTCTATTGCCGCTGCATTGAGTCAAACAAAAAAAGAAGCAATTATTGATTGCGATGCGGAGAGCAACACATTGATTCTTCGACTTAATGGGTTAATACAAGTGGCATTTGACGCATCATTTGAATTATCGTTTGATGGTATTGATGATGATATCCCCCGACAAAAAGCTGATTTATATACTTCTTACTCAAGCGATGTTCAGAAACTGTTGGCCTCCGCAAAGTCTAAAATAAGTGAATGCACAAGTGAAGCACAGATTAAGAGTTGTCGATCATCATTCAAGCACGAACTTCATAAAATCGAGGAGATGTTGGATACTTATGAGGGAAAGAAATGAAATTTTTAGCTAAGTTTTTTTTGCGATTCAATCAATCTGTCTTTTCTTTCTTTAGTGGGATATGCGTATCACTTTCACTTAACATTTTCACAAGTATTTTAATGGATAGTTCAAAATGCTTTTCAATTTTGAATTTATCCTCCATAGGTCTGATGTTGGTTGGAAGCGGAGTGCTTATTCTTGAGTCAGTATTGATTCAAAACTATACTGAAAAAATTACAAATGCAAAAAAAATTAGAATGAGCATTGAGCAAATATGTGGCTCTCCAAAAATATGTACAATTATACTTAAGTTGACTATCTACTTGCTTATTGCGATTGTCTTAATTATTGCAAGCTTGTTTTCGCTCTGCTTTGATTTTCTATAAAAAGTATCGGAGGTATTTGTAATGAAAAACGCCTTAGTAACGGGTGTCTCGTGGACAACTGGAATCGGTTTTGCAGTTTCTAAGCAGCTTATAGAAGACGGCTTTTTCGTGTATGCTGTTTATCATAGTGAGGATTCTACAGCAAAAGAATTTTTTGAAAAGAATCCAAGTAACATTGAGTTTTTGCAGTGTGATCTTTCACAGCGGGATTCCATAGATTTGCTCATTAGTCATTTTGTCAGTTCTGATGTAAAGCTGGATGTCATTGTTAACAATGCAGGAGCATTTGGTGGCGGCGAAGATATAGATAATTATGATTTTGAAACATGGGATCGTGTTCTTGCCGTTAATGTAACGGCTCCCCTTGCTCTTGCTGTGGGACTGAAATCGCAGATGAACAAAGATGGTGTTATCGTTAATATGATTAGCACGGATGGCATGAAAGGATCATTTTCAAGTTTGGCTTATGCTGCAAGTAAAGCGGCCCTCATTAATTTAACTGACAGTTTGGCAATTAATTTTGGGTATGATGAGAAGAAAATTCGGGTCACCGCAGTTTGCCCTGGATGGGTTAAGTCATTTGATGAGTCAGATCCATCATCTTCTGAAATGGTTCCATTTATTTCAAGAAGTACAGGTTCTCAATTATGCCCGTTAGAAAGATTTGCAGAGACTTATGAAATCGCTAACGTGGTTAGTTTTTTGGTTTCCGATAAGGCAAGTTTTATCTCTGGTGGATTTGTACCTGTTCATGGAGGTTACAATGGTGTTGCTTTTGATATGTACGCAGAGTCCGGAAGGCCTTTTGAAGGCTATCATCCAGAAGAGGCCATAGCGGCTCAAAAGCAGAGACTGAAAACAAATGATAATGTATAATGAGATGGACAACGGATTGATAGGGGAATTTGAGCAGCATTATGGCACCATTGCAATGTTTCCTTTCAGAAACGACATTTGGAGAGATAACGCTGTTCATATGCAAGAATATATACTCAATCTTATTTCTATTATTTCCAGATATGAGCCCGTATTTCTTTTTTGCCCATCAGAATTGACCTATAAATTGAAAAACGTCCCAGATAATATTACGATAATTTGTGCTGAGTATGATGATATATGGGCAAGAGATATTGGCCCTTCTTTTGTAAAACGTAATGGCAAGATTGAATGCATCGATTGGAAATTTAATGCCTGGGGTGGTAAGAAGGAGGGGGCATACTTCCCCTGGAATGCAGATGACAATTTTGCTTCAGTAGTTTCTTCTTATTTTAGGGTAATATGCAAAAGGATTAACATTATCGTTGAAGGTGGCGGTATAATTTCGGATGGCAATGGTACACTTTTTACCACAAGAAGTGTTCTACTTAACCGAAATCGCAATCCGTTTAAGACAAAGGAATTTATAGAAGAGGAGATACTAAAAGCGACTCACGATAAACGGATTGTTTGGATTGATCAAGGACTTGCGTATGATGAAACAAATGGTCACATAGATAATTTATTATCCTTTGTTAATCAGAACGAACTATGTTTAGCGTGGACAGAAGATAAACGCAATCCAAATTATCGGCGCATAAGAAAAGCGTTTACAATTTTATCTGATATTACTAATCTTAATGGTGATAAATATAAAATTCATTTGATCCCACTTCCGCCAACGCAGTATATGGAGGAAAAAGAATCAAAGGGCTTATGGAATCATCCAGATGCATTGCCAAGAAATGCAGGAGATATTTTACCTGCGTCGTATCTCAATTATTATATGTTTAATGGTGCCGTTTTAATTCCCTCATTTGGATGTGACACTGATAATTCTGTAAAGACCATATTTAAGGATATATTTCCCCAAAAAGATATTGTTCAAATATATAGTCGTGAACCCTTATTAGGAGGGGGGGGCATACACTGTTTATTACACGAGATTCCCCTATTGGAGGAAAAGCATGAAATCTATAATAAGTAGTAAAGTTGAAGTTCGTAAAAGCGGAATTGATAAGATGGGAATGTATGCAAAGGACGATATTTCCAAAGGTGAAATTGTTTATATTAAAGGGGGGCACATATTGACCAGGGATGAGTTATTCTCATCATCTGTTATAAACAGTTATTTACCGATTTCCGATGATTATTTTATTGGAGCAATTTCCGTGGAGGAAGAACCATATGTTAAATTGTACAATAATCATTCATGCGACCCCAATTGCGGAATGAACGGGGAGATAACTTTTGTTGCAATAAAGGATATTAAGGCAGGTGAGGAGCTAACAATTGATTATGCTTTTATCGACAATGAAGACTATTCTTTTGAATGTCATTGCGGCAGTCCCAAATGTCGACACATTATTACAGGATTTGATTGGAAAATCAAGGAACTACAAAAAAGATATTATCCTTATTTCGCACAATATTTAAAGGACAAAATTGATTTGCAGAATTAGTTCATTTCAAATTGTTCTCAAGATATTCTGAGAACAGTTACATAACCTTGTGAGACAGCGCATTACCCCGCATTTCCTGATAGCAAACCACCCCAATTACTACGAATTTACTACCAAGGGATGAGCTTTGATACGACAAAACACCGGGAAATGCGGACATACGGTTTAGCGCAACCCTTTGAAATACCCCTGAAAATCACGTATCACTTGACTGGATAGGCCGTCTTTTCAATGATGAAAAGGCGGCTTTTTCCATGCCCATACATAGCCGTCTGTTTCGCCGCAGGCGGCTAAATCTATGAAAGGAGGAAACCCCAAATGGCGAAACCGAAAGTGTTGAGTGTAGCAAATCAAAAGGGCGGAGTTGGCAAAAGCACGACTGTCTACAACCTGGGGGCCGGTCTTGCGCTGGAGGGAAAGAAAGTCCTGATGCTTGACGTAGACCCCCAAGGGGATTTGACCAAGATGCTGGGCCAGCGCAAGCCCCACGACCTGCCCCTGACCCTTGCCAATGCCATGAATGACGTTGTGGCCGGGACGATGCCCCGCGATCACCCGGAGATCATGCACCACCATGAGGGCTTTGACTTTGTTCCGGGAAACCGCAGCCTGTCCGCCGTAGAGGTGGGGCTGGTGAACGTAATGAGCCGGGAAACGGTACTGCGTCAGTATGTGGACAGCGTAAAGCGGGATTATGACTACGTTCTGCTGGATTGCCGTCCCTCGCTGGGGATGCTGGTCATCAACGCCCTGTCCGCATCGGACTATGTGCTTGTCCCCGTCCAGGCGGATTATCTGGCGGCGGAGGACATGACAGAGCTGGTAGGCACCGTGCGGAGCATCCAGCGTCAGATCAACCCCCGGCTGAAGATTGGCGGCGTGTTCCTGACGATGGCGAATGAAACCACGTTCCGCAAGGACATCGTGAACAGCGTCAAATCCAATTTTGGACGGCACCTGCCCGTGCTGGACACGGTGATCCCGGCCACGGTGCGGCTGGCGGAGGTCAGCACAGCGGACAAGAGCATCTTCCAGCACGAACCCAGGGGACGGGCGGCGGACGCCTACCGCAAACTGACAAAGGAGGTGCTGGACATTGGCAGCAAAGAGCGCAGCCGGACTTCTGACCTCAGTAGATAGTATGTTTACCACCCAGGAGGAACGGGACAACGCCCAGCGCAGCTATGTGATCGACCTGCCCGCCGCAGAGATCAGCGACTTTCCCGACCACCCGTTCAAGGTACGGATGGACGAGAGCATGATGGAGCTGGCAGACAGCGTGAAGCAGCACGGTATTCTTGTGCCCTCCCTGGTACGTCCCATGCCGGACGGCAGTTATCAAATGGTGTCCGGCCACCGGCGTAAGCGGGCGGCGGAGCTGGCGGAACTGCCCACGGTGCCCTGCATTGTCCGGGAGCTGACCGACGATGAAGCCATCATTATCATGGTGGACAGCAACCTCCAGCGGGAGCAGGTTTTACCGTCAGAAAAGGCGTTCGCTTATAAAATGAAGCTGGACGCCATGAAACGGCAGGGAGAGCGTACAGACTTAACTTGTGCCCCAACGGGGCACAAGTTAGAAAACCCTAAATCCCGTGACATTGTAGCGGCTGAATCAGGTGATAGCAAAAGCCAAATTCAACGCTATATCCGCTTGACGAACCTTGTGCCCGAACTGCTGGACATGGTGGACAATACTGTGCTGAAAGAAAAGGGCACGTTACAAATGGCCCTGCGCCCCGCCGTGGAGCTGTCCTATCTGCCGGAGAATGAGCAGAACGCCTTGTTGGAGGTCATGGAGAGCGAGGACTGCACCCCCTCCCACGCCCAGGCCATCAAAATCAGGGACTTTTCCGAAAAAGGCAAGCTGAACCCCGACGTGATCCTGTCCATCATGCAGGAGGAAAAGCCCAATCAGGTGGAACAATTCAAAATGCCCCGAAACCGCATCGACAAGTTTTTTCCTGCGGGGACGCCCGCACAGAAGATCGAGGACACCATCGTGAAGGCGTTGGAGATGTACCGCAAGCGGGAGAGGGCGAGGGAACGATGAATGTCACACCTGGGGGGCAGTCTGCCCTTTTGCGGCCCTGGCACTTTCCTCGCCCTCCCCCTCCCCCTCTCACACTCTCCCCCTCCAAACCTGCTGTACCTGCTGAAAAGAAAGGCTCTGCCCATCCTTTTTTCAGCCGGTAAAAACCTTTGGAGAGAAGCGCGCCAGCGCAAGAACCATCAAACACCGGGCAGCGTTTGACCCCGTGGACGCCACGGGGCTTTTTTGCGCCCAAAATCAACAAATTGGAGGTACTTTTTCTATGAAGCGGAAAACCATCACCCACGCGGCTCGGCTGCTGTGCGTCCTGGCCCTTGCCATGACCATGACCACCGCCGCCTTTGCCGCCGACCCGCCTGAACCCGCCCAGCCGTCCCCCTGTTATCCCACCGCCGTCACCCGGAGCGAGGACGGCGGCGAGATCAGGAAGATGTACGACCTGGGGCCGGAGGACGACCCCGCTGGCATCCCCCGTTCCGACTTCGAACAGGAGGGCTACCACTACACCCTCACCGACCTGCTGAAACAGGAGCTTCCCGCCAACGAGAGCCGCCAGCACACCGAAACCGTGTCCGTGCCCAGCCAGAGCAAGGACATGGGCGCGGTGCTGGCCCTCCTGCCGCAGACAAAGGAGTTTATCACCGAGGACGGCCTTGCCGGAACGCTGGCCCTGAAGCTGGACACGGTGAAGGTGGAGGTGGCCGGGTATGGCAGCTCCACCAAGAGCGTCACCGCCACCCGCACCTACCCCGGCCTTGCCGACCAGGACACGCAGTATATCCCCAAGTCCATCACCGACAACGGCCACTCCCTGACCCTCCAGACCGTGAACTGGCAGACCGAGGGGGACGGCCACTTCACCGCCGTGGCCTCCTACTCCGGCTCCGCCACCAGCTCCTATGTGAAGGGCCACACCGTCACCGCCGACTATGCGGGCACCGTCAGCCGTATCAACCTGAACAAAATCCGCTATGTGGCGATCTTCGAGGGCACCGCCCTGGAACCCGCCCCTACCGAGGAACCCGGCGACACCCCTGACCCCGGCCTGACTGACCCCGCCGACCCCACCGCTCCCGTTGACCCCGCCGACCCCACCGGCCAGGACACCCCCACCGGCGAGAAGAACGGCGTCCTGCCCGTGGTGGCCGTTGTCGTGGTGGTGCTGCTGGGCGGTGGAGCGTTCTACTTCATCAAACGCAGGAGGTAATGCACCATGAAAAAACTGACCATGCTTTTTTCCGTTCTGTGCCTGACGCTGGCCCTGACCGTCCCCGCCAGCGCCCTTGAGTACAACATCGACGGCCCCGGCGACCCGGAGTACGGCAAGTCCACTTCCATCGAGCCGGTCATCACGGCTGATCGGGGCGAACTGCCCAACGTGGACGTGAGCAAGAACGCGGCCCTGATCCCGCCCACGTTCGGAAGCCCCACCGCCTACACCCTGAACACCGGCAACCCCCTGACCCCCAATCTGGCCCCCGGCTATATGCTGGGTGAGGGGGCCGTCATCAACGGCAATACCGGCGTCACCGTGGCCCCGCCCGACTTCAACACCATCCCCAGCGGCATCGTGTCCGGCGGCGGCACCAACACCGGGGGCACAGCTACCCCCACCCCCTCCACCGGCTTCACGGAGGTCACGTCCGACCTCTACTACAAGGGCGGCTACCTGGCTACCCTGAAAATCCCCAGCCTGAACGTAAACGTCAAGGTCTACGAGGGCACGGGTAGCTCCGTCCTGGCAAAAGGGGCGGGCCACTTCGAGGACACCAGCATTTGGGACGGAAACTGCTGTATCGCCGGTCATAACCGGGGAACGAACTGCTACTTCGGAGAAATCCACAGTCTGAATGTGGGCGACACCATCACCCTGACCACCCGGCTGGGCACCCGCACCTACTCCGTCACCAGCGTGAACAAGATCAGCGAAACGGACAACTCCCTGCTGGCCCCCACCGTCGAAAACTGCGTGACCCTGTTCACCTGCGTCCGCAATCAGAGCGCCTACCGCTGGGCCGTCCGGGCCGTGGAGGTCTGATACCCGCTGAAAAGGTATTCGCACGTTGGACTGTTTTCTCCCTTTGTGGTACTGTTGGGACAGCAAAGCCCCGAACATATCACATAGGAGGTCGTTCATAATGAAAAACAGTCTGAACCGCTTGCTTGCCGGGATCGCCTGCACCGTCCTTGTCGCCGGTTTGAGCGTTCCGGCCCACGCCGCAGAAGCCCAGCCGGAACCCTACACCATCAGCGCCGCCCAATGGAGCCGGGAGGACTTCTCCCAGGACGCCAACCCGGACGTGTTCACCGCCACCTATGACCGGGCGCTCTACAACGCCATCCGGCAGACGTTGGTGGACGGCACCAGCGACACCGCCCCCGCCTACACGATGGTGGGCGACAGCGAGTACAGCGCCGTCAAGAACCTGTTGGCCCGGATGGAGGGCGTTGTGCGGTATGAGCATCACGTCCCGGAGAACTTCACCAACTACTGGCAGCACCTGGACTATTTCGCTGTGTCCGCCGCCATGCCGGAGAATTACCAAGCGCCCTTTGACTTCATCCAGCCCACCATCCAGGCCGCAGACGGGATGACCGACCGGGAGAAGGTGGAGTACCTGAACGATTACCTGTGTACCCTGCTGGCCTACCAAAAGGGCAAGACGGCGGGCGTGACCCGCACCTTTACCCAGCACAGCGGGGAACTTCAAGCGGCCTGCGGCTCCTACGCCAGAGCGTTCAAATTCCTGTGCGGGGCGGCTGGCATCCCCTGCTTCACCATCAGCACCAGCAACCACACCTGGAATATGGTCTATGTGGACGGCCAGTGGCTCCATGTAGACGTGTCCCTGAACGACCTGACGAGCAGCCATTCCATGCTGCTTCGGGAAACCTACCCCAACCATCCAGACCGAGCGCCGGAACAGACGGCTTTCCTGAAAGAGCTGTTCGTCCCCGGCTCGACTAAGTAAGACAACCGAACAAGCGCATCGGATAGGCAGACTGTGAGAGCAGCCTGCCTTTTCTTATGCCCGGAAAGAAAGGAGAAACCATGAAACACAAGCATTTCAACCGCCTGCTGTCCATGCTGCTGGTGGTGGCTACGCTGTTTGGCCTGTTGGCCGTCCCCGCCAGCGCCGCCACGCTGGGCGACAGCGGCACCGTTACCATCCAACAGGCCGGGTACGGCAACTATCTGTCCAAGAAGAACGGCGGCACCATCGGCGGCGGCTACTGGAAGTACACCAGCAACAACGGCGTGACCGGCACCGCCTACTGCGTCAACCACGGGCTGAAAGGGGTATCCCCCTCCAAGGCCCTGACGGTGCAGGAGTACAACCGGGAACCTAAGACGATGGGAGCCTTTGCGAATGGCTATCCGAACCGCACCTTGGAGCAGTTCAAGGAGCTTCACGCCAATGATGTGCGGGGCATCGCCAGTCTGACGGAGGACGAGTACAAATACGCCACCCAGATGGCGGTTTGGGCCACCTGCGGCCAGCTCTCCGTCCCCGGCACCTCCTTTACCGCTGGCCGGGATGTTCTGACGGAACCCACCTCGGACGCTCAGAAAATCCGCGTTTTTGACAGCATCAAGGCCATCCTGCGCCTTGCCAACGGCTGGACGCAGTACCTCCACACCGGCCTGTCCCTCCGGGCCGAGGAAAACCGGGACGTGCGCGGCGTGGAAGTGGTGAACGAGTTCGGCCTGGAAGGGGCCGCAGAGGACGGCACCGACGGCATCAAGCTGGAGCGCATCAACGGCAGGGAGTATTACACCCGCGTGGTGTATGTGTCCTCCGCCACCTCCACCTGGATCGACGACTATAAAACCAAGGTGTACTCCACCGACGCCCCCCAGGGCACCATCTTTGTGGCGGAGAACAATTCGCCCCTGGAAACAGTGCAGGAGAATGGGGCCACCTGCTACAAGGTGGACACCAGCAAGAACCGCACCACCACCCTCAACTCCAACGGCGGCGAGTATTACGGCGCGTTCAAGGTCTGCATCCCCGTGGACACCGCTGCCGCCGAGGGCAGCTTCACCATCAAGGCGGCGGGCGGCGTGGCGCAGTTCAACTTGTATCTGGCCTACAACCCCTCCGCGTCGGAGCAGTCCTATATCATTTCCGACCCCGGCTACACCAACCTGGACGCCCAAATCCCCTTTAATTGGAGCGGCACGGAGGAACCCGACACCGCCAGCTTGCAGGTAATCAAGGCCGGGGCGGGCGGCGCTCCCCTGGAGGGGGCCGAGTTTACCCTGACCGGCGATAATGGCACCAGCGTCAGCGGCACCACCGACCGCAACGGCCAGATCGTGTGGCGTGACCTGCCCGCCGACGAAAAGTTTACCCTGACGGAAACCGCCGCCCCGGAGGGCTATCAGATCGTGGCCCCTATGAACGTCACCCTGACCCCTGGCCGCACCGAGTATGTGACCATCACGGACGATGTGGAACGGGGCTTCACCATCAAGAAGGTGGACGCACAGAACAAGGGCAGCTTGCAGGGGGCCGTGTTCCGCTTTGAGCAGATCGACGGCTCCTATATGACCACCGGCATCACCGGCTTTGACGGCACCATCTCTTTTGAGGGTGACGAGCTGCCCTACGGCTCCTATCGTATCACGGAGCAGACGCCCCCGGACGGTTATGTGAAGTCCACCCGTGTGGAAACGGTGGAGTGGGACGGCACCAAGGACGTGCTTATCACCTGGGAGAACGTGCGGGACATCAGCCTGACCATCATCAAGGTGGACGAGCAGACGGGCGTATCCCTCCCCAACGCCAGCTTTGATGTGTTCGCGGACGGCAAGCTCATTACCTCCGTCACCACCAACGACGACGGCGAGGCCCGCGTGACCGGCATCCAAAAAGAGGCGTATATCGAAATTGTGGAAACCGCCGCCCCCGCCGGGTATGTGCTGGATAAGACCCCTCACGGCATCCACATTGACCCGTATGACCCCGCCACCGAGGACGACCCCGTGCTGACCGTCACCAACCGGGCGAGGCCCGCCCTCCGCATCCTCAAATACGACCTGACCAGCAATTCCCCCATGCCTGATGTGACCTTTGAGGTTTGGCACGACGGCGACCTGTTCGGGGAGTACACCACCAACGCCAGCGGCGAGATTTTCCTGTATGACCTCGACCCCGGCACTTATTTGGTGAAGGAAATCGCCACGGATGACGCTCATGTGGTAAACAGCACCCCCCAGCAGATCGAGTTAAAGGCAGGCGACACGCAGACGCGGGAGCTGGTCTTTTTCAATTCCCTGAAACCGGGCATCCACTTGATTAAGGTGGACAGCATCACCATGAAATCCCTGCCGAACGTCCGCTTTGAGTTCAAGCTGGTGGGCGGCAGCTACCGGCAGGAGTTCACCACCGACATCAACGGGGAAATCGACCTGTCCAAGCTGACCCCCGGCGCATACGAAGTGCGGGAGCTGGAGGCCCCGGACGGCTACCTGATCGACGATGCTGTTCGTGTCGTTCAAGTCAACCCGGACGAAAACGCCAATTTTGTGTTCACCAACACGCCCAAGCCCTCCCTGCGGCTTATCAAGACCAGCTCGGACGGCACCCGGCTGGGCGGCGTCCATTTCCGCATCGCCCGGATTGAGGACGGCACCCACTACCTTGACCGCATCACCGACCAGGACGGCGAGATCAACATCGCCAACCTGGAACCGGGCGTGTACTCCATCAAGGAGACGGCCACGGTTGCCGACCACATTCTTGACCTCCAGGAATACCATGTGGAGCTGTTCCCCGGCCAGACCAGCACCATCACCATTGAAAATCAGAAGCGGCCCAACCTCATTGTCTACAAAAAGGACGCGGACACCGGCAAACCCATCCCGGACACCATTTTCACCGTCCGGGCGGCGGACGGCCACAGCGTGGACGAGATCAAGACGGACAGCCAGGGCAAGGCCACGCTGGACAACCTTCTGCCCGGAGTGTACGAAATCTCCGAGAAGTCTGTCCCGGCCCCCTGGCTCATGGACGCACCCAGCCAGCTTGTGACCCTCTACCCCAACCGCGACCACACCATCTATTTTGAGAACCACAAAAAGCCGACCCTGACGGTAAACAAGGTGGACAGCATCACCGGCAGTCCCATCAAGGGGGCCAAGTTTGAGGTTTGGTACGGCTCCAACAACACGACCACCGGCGAATTGAACAGCCTGGGCACGTTCTTCTCCGATGAGAACGGCCAGTTTTTCGTTGACCTGCTGCGTGACGGCTGGTACAAGGTGACGGAGCTGGAACCCGCCGCAGGGTACACCATCAAGCAGCCCGCTACCCAGGAATTTTATATCAAGGGCGGCGAGAGCAAGGTTATCACGTTTGAGAATGTCCCGAAAAATGCTGTGATCGTTGAGAAATATGACAGCGTGACCGGCGCGGCCCTCCCCGGCTGCACGTTCCAACTGCGGTATTTGGGCGGCACCAGCGGCACGGGCGGCACCGTCATCGGCACCAAAGTTACCGGGAAGAACGGCACCGCCATGTGGACGGGCCTCAACCCCGGCGCGTATGTGCTGGAGGAAGTAGACGCTGCGGACGGGTACAACATTATCCAGTCCTCCGAGACGATCATGCTGGCTGACAGTGGGGAGCAGAGCGTTGTCACTGTCAGATTTTCCAACGCCCCGGACGGAATTTTGCTTATCCGCAAGGTCTGTTCGGTGAACCCCTCCGTCACCTTGCAGAACGCCGAGTTTAAGGTTTTGTATGCGGACGGCACCGTTGTGGGCGACAGCAACGGCGTTTTCAGAACCGATGAAAACGGCGAAATCCGCATCACCGGCCTGACCCCCGGCAAGAGCGTGGTGGTGACGGAAACCCGCGCCCCCGCTGGCTTTATTCTGGACACGCAGAGCCAGACCGTCCAGGTCAAAGAGGGGCGCACCGTCAGCCTGACGTTCAAGAACCAGCCCAAAGGGGCCATTATCATCCAGAAACGGGACAGCGCCACCGGCCAGCCTTTGAGCGGGGCCGAGTTCCGGGTAACGACGGCGGCAGGCTGTGAAGTGGGGCTGGACGGCGTGATCGGCACCAGCACCCTGACGCAGAACGGCATTTTTACCACTGACGCACAGGGCGAAATCAAGATCACCAACCTCGCCCCCGGCGCTTACGTCCTGACTGAAATCAAGGCCCCCACCGGGTATGTCATGGACACCGCCAGCACCAATGTTGTCATCGGGCAGGGCGGCGACACGCAGACCGTTGTTGTCACCAATTCCAAGGCGGGTACGCTGGTGATCGACAAACGGGACGCCCTCACCGGGAAGCCCTTGCAAGGCGTCACCTTCAAGGTGACTACCTCCACGGGCGAGTTCGTACCCGCTGAAAACGGACAGATCAGCAGCAACGGCCTGTATTTTTCGGACAAGGAGGGCAAAATCACCATCAACGGCGTGGTCGGTACGCTGGTAGTGACGGAAACAGCCACCATTCCCGGCTACACCATCGACGAGGCCACCCGGACGCAGACTGTGGTGGTCAACCCCAACGACACGCAGACCCTCCACTTCACCAACACACCCAGCACGACCCTTGTGATTGAGAAGTATATTGAGGGCACCACCACACCGCTGAAAGGCGTCACGTTCCTTGTGACAGACTCCAGCGGGGCCGTTGTGGGCAACAGCAACGGCGAGTTCATCACCGACGAGAACGGGCGCATCGTTCTGAACGACCTGACCCCCGGCACCACCGTTACCGCACGGGAGGTCAAGGCGTTGGAGGGCTATGTGCTGGACGGCCAGCCTAAATCCATTTTGATTAAGGCAGGTGAAGTTCAGACCCTCCGTTTTTACAACGCCAAGCAGGGCTGTATCGTGGTGAAGAAGCTGGACAAGCAGACCGGCGAACCGCTGGCCGGGGTGGAGTTCCAGATCACCTACTCGGACGGCTCCTACCTGGACGACGACTACGGCCACCTGTCCAGCAAGGGCCTCTACAAAACCGACGCCAACGGAGAAATCCGCATTTCCGGCGTGGTGGGCACCCTGATTATCACGGAAACCAAGCCCCTGCCCGGTTATGTGATGGACGAGGGCACCAAGACGCAGACCGTCAAGGTGAACCCCACCGACACGCAGACCATCACCGTGTATAACACGAAGGTGGGCGGTTTGACCATCATCAAAAAGGACGAGGAAACCGGGGAGCGTATCAGCGGCGTCCAGTTTGAAATCCGCAAGCTCAACGGGGAGATCGTCGGCACCTACACCACCGACCGCTCCGGCGTCATTTCCCTGCCCGAAGCGGAAAAGGGCTGGTATCAGGTGACGGAGCTGAAAGCGGCCAAGGGCTATCAGTTGGACAGCCAGCCCTATCAGATCGAGGTGAAGGACGGCGGCACCGCCACCCTGGAGATCACCAACCGGCAGACCGGCAGCGCCATCATCCACAAGATCGACAGCGTGACCGGCAAGGGCATTTTCGGCGTGAAATTCCTGCTTTCCGACGCCAAGGGCAACCCCGTGGGCACCTATGAGAGCGACAATGAGGGGTATGTCTATGTGGACGGCGGGCTTGCGGACGGCAAGTACACCGTCCGGGAGATCGAGTGCGCGGACGGCTATATCCTGGACACCCAGCCCAAGACCATCTATGTGGAGTACGGCGGCTGCACCACCATCACCTGGAAGAACACCGCCGTCACTGGGCAGCTCCAAGTGACCAAGACCAGCGCCGACTACAACAGCATGAACGGCTGGCCCGCTGGCACCCCCATCCCCGGCACCGTGTTTGAAATCTACCACTACCGCACCGGCAACCTTGTTGACACCATCCGCACCGATAAGAACGGCGTGGCCGTGTCCAAGCCCCTGCCCCTGGGCCGCTACAAGGTGGTGGAATCCCAGGCTGCGGACTTCTACGCTCTGGACAAGACCCCCATCGACGTGGAGATCGAACACGCGGGCCAGATCGTCAAAGCGGCCATGACCAATAAGGCCCTCTCCACAAATGTTTCTATCCAGAAAACGGGCTATGCGGAGGTCATGCCCGGTCAGAACATCCGCTACACGTTCTCCAACATCGCCAACAACTCCACCACGGCGCTTACCTCCTACTATTGGAGGGACACCCTGCCCGTGGAGGCGGTGCGGCTGGCGAAGATCACCACCGGCACCTACAATGCCGCTGGCAGCTACAAGATCGTTTACAAGACCAATCTCTCCGGGGCCGACTACCGTGTGCTGGCGGACAGCCTGAACACCCAGCAGAACTATGTGCTGGAGGCGTCCCCCGTGGCCCTGCGGCTGGCGTCCAATGAGTATGTCACAGAAGTGATGTTCGTGTTCGGCATCGTCCCCGCCAACTTCCGGCAGGTGGAGGCCCCCAAAATTGACTGCACCGTTGTGTCCTGGGCCAAGGGCGGCAGTCAGTTCGTCAATCAAGCGGACGTGGGCGGCGTCTACAACGGACAGTGGATCATGGCGACCACCCGCTGGGTGACGAAGGTCTACGCCCCCTCCAAGCCCCTGCCCCGGACGGGGTATTAAGCACCATCCCCGTGGCCCGCACAGCGGGCCACTTACATACCCCATTCGCACATTTGAAACCGTTTCTTTTTTCTTGTACTATGGGGATAAGGAAAGGAGCTGTTTCAAATGTTCAAACGGGAAAAGAATGTCTATCTTGAATTGACTGATAAGGAATACCGGCGTTTGAGGGAGTACCTGCTGGGCTGGCGGAACAAGCTGACCGCCCAGGGCCGGGACGCCACGCCGGTGAACGAGCTTCTGATAAAACTGATGGTCTGAAAATAATGTGTTCCTCCATACATACACCGCTCTTTGTCCGCTGGACACAGGGCGGTGTAAATTTTTGGACAAGGAGGTACCAACATTGAACATCAGGTATCGTTTGCGACTCTATGAGGAACCGCCCAACCGGGAAAGGGGGCAGGAGCATGGGCGCTGACAGCAAGAACCCCATAGAGGGCAGCTATCACGCTGTTTCTCTCTCGGGGGGTAAGGACAGTACAGCCATGCTCCTGCTGATGATCGAACGGGATATGCCCATTGACGTGGTGCTGACCGCCGACACTGGTATGGAGTTCCCGGAGATGTATGAGCATATGCAAAAGCTGGACGGCCTGCTCTACCGGGAGCGCGGCATCCACATCACCACCCTGCGGCACCCCAGGGGCTTTGAATGGCTCATGTTTGAGGAACCGAAGGTGAAACAGTCCAGCATTGAGAACCGGCAAAGGCTGGGGGTGTCCCTCTATGGGAACGGCTGGCCCGGTGCCCGTGTGCGCTGGTGTACGGGCCAGTTAAAAACACACCTTATCCACAAAGAGGTGAACCGGCTGAAAAAAGAGCGGAACGCCCTGCACTATGTCGGGATCGCCGCCGACGAGCCGAAGCGCATCAAGGACGACCAATATCCCCTGGTGGATTGGGGCATCACCGAAGCCGAAGCCTTGCAGATCAGCTATGACCGGGGCTTTGATTGGGGCGGTCTGTATCGGATATACAACCGCTGCTCCTGCTGGTGCTGTCCCCTCCAACGGATCGGGGAGCTGAAAAAACTGCGTGCCCATCACCCTGAATTATGGGCGCGGCTCCGGGAGATGGACAGGCGGGCTATCGCGCAGTTTGGACACAACCCCCTGGGGCAATTCACAAAAAATTGGACAGTGGAACAGTTAGAAGGTCGATTTGCCAACGAGGACAGGCAAATCGACCTTTCTGTCAGAGGGGAGCGATAATCATGGATAAAGGAAAAGACATGGATAAGGAGCTGTCCGGGATGCTGCGGGGCGTTCCGCCGCAAAACATTATAATCTCGTTTGGCGATAAGCCCGCCAAGTCCCTGGCAGATCATGTGAAGGAGCAACAGGAAAAGGCCCGCCAGAAGAAGCGCAGGCCGCGTGATGACCGGGAGAGGTGACGGTAATGCCAGACGAAAAACGGATGATTGAAAATTTTGAGGTCATCCACTCGCTCCAGATCGGGGCGCGTGAGGTGGTGGTGGGCGTCAGCCCGGAGCAGGAGTTCATGTGCTGCTTTTGCACCCAGGATGGGATAAACGAGTATTGCACCGAGGCGATGGCAAGCGACGATTACCTGGAGATCATGGAGCTTTATGCGGACAGGCTGAAAGGACAGGTGGCGGCGTTGCAAGCCCAGCGCAATACCCTCCATATCCCGCTGGACTTGCTGAACGGCGAACAGTGTTTTCCGCTGAAAGACAACGACGACATCATCGGCAAAGTGGTGGCGGTCAAGCCAAGTTCTCTCCGCTATGAGTACCGGCGGGCGGACTGTCAGCTTATCCTTGTGACGAATGGCAGCGGGGCGCGGGGCTATTCACGGGGCACATCGGTCTATGGCGTTAACGTGTTCACGGGCCACAGGGATGGCCGGTGGGAGCGCAGGGACGTTTTGGGCGAGGTCAGGCCGGAGTGTCTGCCACAGTGGGCAAAAGACCATTTGCAGGTCATTCAGCGGGAGCGGGCGCTGGAAAAGGGGCGTGACAGCCGATGAAACTTCTGCTGGGCGGCTCCCCCTGCACCCATTGGAGCATAGCGCAGACCCGGAACCGGGAAACACAGCCGGAGGGCCTGGGCTGGGAGCTGTTTCGCAACTACCTGATTGCCAAAGAGCGGTATGGGCCGGACTTCTATTTATACGAAAACAACAAGAGCATGGCCCCGGCGATACGGGCACAGATCACGGCGGAGCTGGGCGTGGAACCCATTTTGATAAACTCCGCCCTTGTGTCCGCCCAAAGCCGTCAGCGGCTATACTGGACGAACATCCCCGGCGTGGAGCTGCCGGAGAATCGGGGCCTTATCCTGTTGGACGTTCTGGAGAGCGGCCTGCCGCTCCATGAAAAGGGCTACACGCTGAAAGCGAATTACAGCAGGGCCAGCGCCGTGAACGCCCTGGACGGCGAGCACTTCCCCGCACCTATGGCGATAGAGCCGGTGAATGTTACCGCCGATGGCAAGGCCCAATGCCTGCGGGCCAACTACTATAAAGATGGTATCCGCAATATGGTGGGCAACACCATAGACCGCAAGACCTGTGTGGCCCAGCCCATTTGCGTGAACAGCAAAAGCGGGCGGGGCGGCGTTCCCGGCTTGCAGCCAAGCCTTGCCGACAGAGTTTACAGTATTGAGGGCAAGGGAACCGCAGTTGCCACAGCGTTTCACCCGCATATTGCCGTGCCGTTTGCCCCCGTCCGCGTGGGCACCATAGAGAGCGGCACCGGCTCCGAGGGCCAGGGCCACCGGGTATATTCAGCGGACGGCAAGAGCAAGACCCTGTGTGGGAACGGCGGCGGGGCCGGGGCGAAAACCGGGCTTTACACCGTCCCCACCGACTGTCCCGCCCTGCGGGTGGCGGAGGCCACCGCCAAAGGCTACACCGACATCCTCCCCGGCGAGTGCGTTGACCTGACCATGCCCAACAGTAAGACCCGCAGGGGCCGCGCCATGAGGGAAAAGGCGAACTGCCTGACCACCTCCTGCCAGTATTATCAGTATTGCGGGACGCTGGACAGGCCCATTTACGAAGTCCGCGACGGCCAGATCACGATAAAGGGCCAGCAGTACCCCATCAAGCTGATGGACGGCTATTATATCATCCGCAAGCTGACGGTGCGGGAGTGTATGCGCCTCCAAACGGTGCCGGAGAGCTTTGTGTTCCCGGTCAGCGACACCCAGGCGTATAAAATGCTGGGCAACGGCTGGACGGTGGACGTGATCGCCCACATCCTGTCCTACTGTCCCGGCATCACCGTGGAACCGCTGGAAGTGCTGTCCATGTACGACGGCATGAGCTGCGGCCACCTGGCCCTGGATAAGCTGGGGGCCACCGTTCTCCGCTACTACGCCACCGAGATCGACAAATATGCCATCAAGACCACCCAAGCAAACTTCCCCGACACCATCCAATTAGGCGACGCTTTTCAGGTGCGGGAGGATGAATGGTGGTCTTTTTTTGAGCAAATGAAAGAAGTGTGACATTGATGGAATTGACGTTTCAGGCCGCTACCCCCGCGGAGCGGCTTTACACCGCCCGCCAGAGTACGCAAATTTCGGGCCAGACCGGGAGCATCGGCCACCTGCGGGCCGACATGGGCGGGGACGGCAAGGGCTTTTTCCCCAAGTGGAACAGTCACCGGGAGAACCTGGACACCGAGGAATTTCAGCAGGAGTTGGAGGGCGTCATGGAGGCCCTGGTGGGCGACGAGCAGTACGGCGGCTTTTTGAAAAGCCGGGACGCCATGCGGGACTTCTGCCAGGAACACCCGGAGAGCGGCTTTAACGACGGCTTTGCGTTCGGCTTCCGGGCGGACACGGCGCAGTATGCCTACCTGATACGGCTGCAACCCTACAAGGGGGAGGAAAACCTGTTCATCTACTGCTACCGCCGGGATTGGCTGGACAGCCACATGAAACAGGCTGAAAAGGGCATCCGCTTCATTACCCCGCACTATGATGAAAAGTTCAGAGTTGCGGACGGTGACAGTGTGCGGATCAGGTGTCAGGATGGGCGGGTGCTTGACCGGGTATGCCGCTATATCGACGAGTGCCATGTGGAGGTGGGCACCGGCTGGGACAACCTCTACCATATCTGCCAGTTTGCCGAAATGATGGAGCGCAACGGCAACTCCGTTATCCCCCTCAGAAACTCCCTGCCGGTGGTGTGTTACGGAAAGGTGCCGGAGAAGCGGGCCATCGTCATGTTTGAGCGGGGCTTTGACGGCTACCGCTCCGCGCCCTTTGCGGCGAAGCGTGGAACCAGCCGGAAGCTGGTTGACGAGCTGAACGGCGAGTTGGGCATTACCAAGGCACAGGCGGCGGCTATGCTGGCCGGGGCCATGCGGGGCTGGGCCGACCCTGCCGCCGACCCGAAGAACTACGACGAGCAGGGCCAGCCCATCAAACCCAGGCACCGGGACAGGGGTGATGCCAGATGACCGAGCAGAAGTACCGTATTTGGAGCGACCTTGACCTGGACTACGAGAACTGGCGGGCCGATCTGGAGGCTGACTACCCGGAGCTGACCGAGGACGAGCGCATGATGCTGATGCACGAGATCAACGGCGGCTATCTGGACGATGAGCGGGCCAACCTGAATATCCAGCTTGACCAGCCTATCTTGATTATTGCCGACCTGGGCCTTTGGACGGGGCGGCACATGGGCTACAAGGAGATCGCCAGCGGCAACATCCGGGACTGCCTTTACAGTGACCGGGATATTGACTACTCCACCTGGTACGTTGACAGGCTGGGCGACCTGCGCTGTGACGCCATCCACCACGACGGCACCAATCACCTGCTTTACCGCACCTACAAACCCGGAGTGACGGAATCGCAAATCGACCTGCTGAAAGAAAAACTCTATTACGGAACGGCTACCCGCGCCGATATTACCAGGATCACCCGTAGGCTGGGTGACGAGATCGGCAAGGTCTACGGCTGGGACTTCCCCCAGCGTGGACGGCAGGCCGTGTCCGTGGAAAGGTAGGAGCATTATGGCACAATTTCCCCCGGTCAAATTGAAGGTACACCCCTCCACGTTTGACCTGATGATGACCATTCTGGAACACAACACCGCCGCCGAGGACGTACAGACCCGCAACAATGCCCAAGACTTGATGGAGAAACGTATGCGGTTTACCCGGCTCTATCCCGGCAGGGACGGCAAGCCCTGCGCCAGCATCCAGATGTACGAGAGCGAGGCGGCGGAGATGATCTGGCAGCTTCTCTATGCCTGCGCCGGGTTTTACCAGCCGGACAGGGAGTACAGCACGGAGCTGAAGAAAGGCGGTGGGGGTGACGCCCCATGAAGGGCGCACCTATCGACAAAGCCCTGTGCGAGTACCTGAAAAAATACCGCCGTGGGCAGGAAAGCGCGGCCTCCAGCAAGGAGCTGGAGGCCGCGTTCCACGTCAAGGGGACGGAACTGCGGCGGGCCGTCAACCGCCTGCGCTGTGACGGCCACCCCATTTGCAGCGACGCCACCGGCTACTTCTACGCGGCACGTCAGTCCGAGATCAGGGCCACCGTCGCTCAACTCACCGGGCGCATTTCCAAAATTGCCGCCGCCACAAAAGGGCTGCTGAAATCTTATGAAGAAAAGGAGGGATAAATCGTGGCAAAGAAACCTGAACCCATCGTCCGGCTTGCGGTGCAGACTGCCCATCAGATCACCGCCAACAGCGGGAACTATATGGCGTTCCTGACCACCGCCGCCCACAACTTCAAGTACAATTTCCGCGACCAGCTTTTGATTTTTGCCCAAAAGCCGGACGCTACGGCCTGCGCTGAAATCAAGTTCTGGAACAAGCATGGCCGCTGGGCAAACCGGGGCACCACGGGGATCGCCCTGCTGGTGGACACCGACCGGGGCTATAAGCTGCGGCACGTCTTTGATATGTCCGACACCAACAGCCGTGCGGGGCGCACCGTTCCCGTCTGGCAGATGAAGCCGCAGTATGAAGGGGCGGCGGTGGAGACGCTGGAAAACAGTTACGGCGAGTTTTCCGACAAGTCCGACTTTGCCGAGTGTCTGTTGCAGACGGCGAAGATCATCGTGGAGGATAACTTTGGCGACTACTACGCCGACCTTTGCCGTGTCAAAGAGGGCAGTCTGTTGGAGGAACTGGACGACCTCAACACCGAAGCGTGGTTCAAGGGCCTGTTGGAAAACAGTGTGGCCTATATCATGCTGACCCGGTGCGGCATTGACCCCCAGGAGTATTTCAGCGGCGAGGATTTTGCCCGTATTTACGACTTTAATACGCTGAAAACCCTTGCCATCCTGGGGGCCGCGGCCAGTGATATAGCTGAAATGCCCCTGCGTGAGATCGCCAGCACCGTGTTACCCCTCTATTGGGAGGAAGAAAAACAAAATCGCACATTTGCCGGGAATCCTGACAGGCAGTATAATAACGGCAGAGTAAGACATGAAAGGAGCGTTGAGCATGGAACTGACATACAGAACGGAGAGCGGCTACCGTCTGCCCAATCTGGACGTGCCGGAGGCACCGAAGGTCGGAAAATATGGGATGCTGCGGCGCAGTTTCCTCGCCAATCACCGGCACGGGATTTACACCGGGATGCTGTTGACCGGGGAACTGAACGCCCATCTGGAGAAGATCGACCGGGAGGCCACCGAGATGGTGGAGCGGTTGACGGCGCAAATGGCGCGGGAGCAGGGCGTGACCGAGGAGCTGAAAGCGTCCGATCAGACGAAGTGGGTGGGCCTGATGAACAATATCCAGGCAGCGGCGGAGGAAGCGGCGCTGGCGGAGGTCGTGTACGCCAACTGACCGACCCCCTCCCCACGGAGGAAGAACAGAAAGCGACGATCCAAGCGGCGGAGGATGAACAATCCTCCGCTTTCGCTATTTCCCAGGAGGACATTGACGCCGTTCTCCTGCATGGCAGCGGCATAGCCGATGGAAAATTCCGTGTTTTTGAGCAGTTTGAAACAGCTCACAGCTCCACTGAAAACGTATCTTTTCTCAAAGAAGAATACAAATCGACCACTTATTTTTCTGTTACCACAGACAGGAAGATACGCGCATGGTTTGACCGGGGCGGTGTGAAAATCTCCATCGGTGATCTGTCCAAGCCAGAGGCCGAGGTCACGCTGACGTGGAAAAAGGCGGCGAAACGCATTGGGCAGCTTGTGGAGGCGGGCCGTTACCTGTCACCGGCTGAAAAGGAGAAATACCAGGAGTATCATCGTCAGGAGAGTGTTCCCGGCCCCCTGGCCGCAGCGCCGGAGCCGGAGCATGACGAGCTGAACCCACCCCCGGCACCGCCGAAGGAGTACCGGCTGACCCTGGGGGCCACAGTCTACCTGGGGACGCAGGGTTATGAACTGCTGGCCTTTGACGCTCAGACTGTCCGGCTCTTTGACCCGGCGTTTCCCATCATCAACAAGGAACTGCCCCGCAAGGAATTTGACCGGCTGCTGGCGGAAAATCCCCTGAATGACGGTCTGCTTCAGGTGGTGGAGGAAGAAGCCCCCGCCGCCGAACCCGTAAAGCCTGACACCCCCGGTTATGACCTGGGCTTTGGGCACCTGGGCAACGGCGTGACGGTGTGGGACCGGCTGGAACTGCGATACGGCGATTACAAGACTATCGCCCATATCGCCCCCGACCGAACCGTGACCTATTATGAGGACGGTCTGCCGGGGGATGTGCGGACACGGATCGAAGAATTTGCCGCCACCTCCACCATGACCATTTCCGCCACCCAGGACGCCCCCGTGTTCTCCACCCCGCCGCTGGTTCGGGAACCTGCCGTAGCCCCAGCCGTGGCCGGTGAGCTGACCTATCCGCCCCGTGAGCTTCCCTATATTTTCTGCGAGTGGAGCGAGAGCATTGTCTTTCAGGATAAGACGGCCTACTCCCTCTCCGAATTTGACCGGCTGATGAAGCAGGCGGATGATGAATATGTCACCAAAAAAGCGGCTGCTATGGCGAAATACGGGACGTGGCAGAAATGGTATGACGCCGACGACCTGGAGTATAACGCATTTTTAGGCTATGATAAGGTCAAGTTTACCCTTGTCATGCCCGATGGCCGGACATTTACCGAGCGTCAGGACATTGGGGACGGCGACGGCGGTGTGCTGGATTTTCTCAGCCAGTATGACGCATACCGTGAGATCGTTCCCACTCTGCAAGAGGCCGTCCGCAAGGAGGCAGAAGCGGCGCAAAGTGCCCCCGCCCCGCAGCCGGGGCCTGACAGCGGCAGGTTTTGGGACGCCTACAACTCCATCAAGGAGCGTAACCCCGACTGCCTGCTGCTATATCAGGTGGGCGACTTCTTTGAGTTGTACGGAGGGGTTGAGGGTGACGACGCATGGAACGCGGCGAAGGCCCTCGATCTGACCCTGACCAAGCGCAATATCCCCGAATATGGCCGCGTGTCCATGTGCGGTTTTCCTGCCCGCAAGCTGGAGGACTATGTAAAGAAGCTGAACAGCAAAGGCTTTGATGTGGTGGTGGCGGCGCTGGAAGATAACCGGCGTGTGACTTCCATGTTCCCCGCACAGCCCAGGGAAAAGGCCAAGCAGGAAACCGATGATTTTTCCGACATTGACCCCGCCGCCATCCGTGCCGCCCTTGCGGAGAACGGTATCGCAGACGGCCATGTGGTAGACCCGGAGAAGCTGGACGCGAACCCCTTTATTCAGCAGGTCAAGGCCGATGTGGAGCAGATCGCCGCCAACACCCCACAGGCCCCCGAACGATTTTCCGTCATTGAAACGGAGGACGGCTACGCCGTATGGGACGATGTTCAGGGCGGGATATATGTGGACAGCGAGGGCATCCAGGAGGAATTTACCAGCGAATGGCAGGCCGAGGATTATCTGAAGCAGGTCAAAAAAGCCGTGGCGGACAAGGAGGCCGCTGAATGGCTGGCGGTGGAACGGGCCAAACAGGGGATGCCGGAACCGGCTGAAAAGGAACCTGCGGCGGGGATGGCTGAAAAGGGCACCGAAAATTTAGCGGATGGGCACGGCCATGATGGTGATGGGCCAGTCCAGCCCCCGCCCGCGCCCCGACGCAGAGCCAAGGTGTCCCCCTTTGTCCTTCATCCCGAAGTCCCCAGCGCAGACCGGCATGAGTACCACATTACCGATGACGCCATCGGCGTGGGGACGCCGGGGACACGGTTCAACAACAATGTCCGGGCCATCCGTCTGCTGAAAAAGCTGGAAAGAGAGAACCGCTTTGCCACCCAGGAGGAACAGGCGGTATTGGCGCAGTATGTGGGCTGGGGCGGTCTGGCCGATTGCTTTGACGAGCGCCACAGCAAGTACGCCGAACTGAAAGCCCTGCTTGACGAGGACGAATACGCCGCCGCCAGGGAATCCACCCTCACCGCCTTTTACACCCCGCCCGTGGTCATCCGCTCCATCTATCAGGCGTTGGAGAACATGGGCTTTAAGACCGGCAATCTGCTGGAGCCGTCCTGCGGCATCGGCAACTTCATCGGTATGCGCCCGGAAAGTCTGACCGACTCCAAAATCTACGGTATAGAGCTGGATGGTATCAGTGGACGCATCGCCCAGCAGCTCTATCAAAAATCCTCCATCGCTGTCCAGGGGTTTGAGACAACAGAACTCCCGGACAGCTTTTTTGACGCCGCCATCGGCAACGTGCCATTTGGTGCGTTCAAGGTAACGGACAAGCGGTATGACAAGCACAACTTTCTCATTCACGACTATTTCTTTGCCCGGACGCTGGATAAGGTCAGACCGGGCGGCATCGTCGCCTTTGTCACCAGCAAGGGTACGATGGACAAGGAGAACCCCAACGTCCGAAAGTATATCGCACAGCGGGCCGATCTGCTGGGGGCCATCCGTTTGCCCAACAACACGTTCAAGGCCGCTGCCGGTACGGAAGTGACCAGCGACATCCTGTTTTTGCAGAAGCGGGAGGCCCTTGCCAGCGGGGAACCGGATTGGGTACACCTGAACACCGATGAAAACGGGCTGAAAATGAATCAGTATTTCATCAACCACCCGGAAATGGTGATGGGCGAAATGCGGGAGGTCAGCGGCCCCCACGGGCCGGAAACCGCCTGCCTGCCCCGCAAGGGGCAAGACCTGGGGGAGCAGCTCACCGCCGCCATCCAGAATATCCAGGGCACCATCACCGAGTATGTGATGGACGACCCGGAAGCGGAGGGCGAGGACAAAGCCATCCCCGCCGACCCGAATGTGCGGAATTTCAGCTATACCGTAGTGGACGGCGAAATCTACTACCGGGAGAACAGCCGGATGAACCCGGTGGAGGTGTCCGTCACAGCGGCGAACCGCATCAAGGGACTTATTGAAATCCGGGACTGTGTGAGGACGCTCATTGAGTATCAGACCGAGGACTGGCCCGCCGAGGACATCCAGGCCCAGCAAAAGAAGCTGAATACCCTCTATGACGCCTATGTGGAGAAATACGGGCGCATCAACTCCCGTGGCAACAGTATCGCCTTCAGGATGGACAGCGCCTATTTTCTGCTGGCCTCCCTGGAAGTGCTGGACGACGAGCGCAACTTTGTCCGCAAGGCGGATATGTTCACCAAGCGCACCATCAAGCAGAAAACCGTTGTCACCAGCGTGGACACCGCATCCGAGGCCCTGGCTGTGTCACTGGCTGAAAGGGCGTGTGTGGATTTAGGCTTTATGGCTTCCCTGATGGGCGGCGGGGACAAGATACCCCAGGTCGTGGAGGACTTGAAGGGCGTCATTTTCAAAGACCCTAACACCGGCCCCTTTGATATTGAGGACGGCGGCACGGATTGGTACAAGGGCTGGCAGACCGCCGACGAATACCTCTCCGGCAACGTGCGGGAGAAGCTGGCCGACGCAAAACGGGCGGCGGAAACCGACCCGGCGTTTCAGGTCAATGTGGAGGCGCTGGAACAGGTACAGCCGACAGATCTAAACGCCAGTGAGATTTCCGTACGGCTCGGTTCCACCTGGCTCCCCCCGGACGTGGTGGAGCAGTTTGTTTTTGAACTGCTGGACACGTCCGCTAATTGTCAGGAAAAAATTCACATCCATTTCTCCCAATACACGGGGGCCTGGAACGTGGAGGGGAAAAGTGTTGACCGGGTGAACGTCAAGGCCAACAGCACCTACGGCACCACCCGCATCAACGCCTACAAGATCATTGAGGACACCCTGAACCTGCGGGATGTGCGGATTTTTGACTATGTTCAGGACAGGGACGGAAAGAGAGTCGCTGTGCTGAACAAGAAAGAAACCGCCATCGCCCAGGGCAAGCAGGAGCTTATCAAGCAGGCGTTCCAGGACTGGATATGGAAAGACCCGGCACGGAGAGAGCGGCTGACAACGCTCTATAATGTGCAATTCAATAGCTTGCGGCCCCGCGAGTACGATGGGAGCCACATCAGTTTTGTGGGCATGAACCCGGAGATCACACTACGCAAGCACCAGCGGGACGCCATCGCCCGCATCCTCTACGGCGGCAATACCCTGTTGGGCCATGTGGTGGGGGCCGGGAAAACGTGGGAAATGGCAGCGGCGGCGCAGGAGAGCAAGCGGCTGGGCCTGTGTCAAAAGAGCCTGTTCGTGGTGCCCAACCACCTGACGGAGCAGTGGGCGGCGGAGTATTTGCAGCTCTATCCCTCTGCGAACATCCTTGTGGCGACTAAAAAGGACTTTGAAACCAAAAATCGAAAGCGGTTTTGTGGCCGAATTGCCACCGGGGACTATGACGCCATCATCATCGGGCACAGCCAGTTTGAGAAGATACCCATGAGCATAGAGCGCCAGCGGTTTACGCTGGAACAGCAGTTGGACGAGATCGCCCTGGGTATCGCTGAATTGAAAGCGCAGAAAGGGGAGAATTTCTCCGTTAAGCAGTTGGCGAAAACCCGGAAAGACATTCGGGAAAAGCTGGCAAGACTGAACGACCAAAGCCGGAAAGATGATGTGGTCACGTTTGAGGAATTGGGCGTTGACCGCATTTTCATTGACGAGGCACATTATTATAAAAACCTCGCCGCATTTTCCAAAATGCGGAACGTGGGCGGCATCAGCCAGACCGAGGCGCAGAAGTCCAGCGACCTCTATATGAAGTGCCGCTATCTGGACGAGCTGACCGAGGGCCGGGGCGTTATTTTCGCCACAGGTACTCCTATCAGCAACACGATGGTGGAGATGTTCACCATGCAGAAGTATTTGCAGTATGAAACGCTCCGCCGTCAAGGTCTTTTGCACTTTGACGCATGGGCGTCCACGTTCGGGGAAACCGTCACCGCCATAGAACTGGCCCCGGAGGGCACCGGCTACCGGGCCAAGACCCGGTTCGCCCGGTTCCACAACCTCCCGGAGCTGATGGCTATGTTCAAGGAAGTGGCGGACATCCAGACGGCGGATATGCTGAACCTTCCCGTCCCCAAGGCCATCTATCACACGATCTCCCTGAAACCCTCTGAATTGCAAAGGCAGATGGTGGCGGCGCTGGCGGAACGGGCTGAAAAGGTACGCAGCGGAGGGGTAAGCAGCGACCAGGACAATATGCTGCTTATCACCAACGATGGGCGCAAGCTGGCCCTTGACCAGCGCCTCTCTAACCCCCTGCTCCCTGACAGCGAAACCAGCAAAGTCAACGCCTGCGCTGAAAATGTCTTTGAGATATGGCAGCGCACAGCGGATCAGCGTTCCGCGCAAATGATCTTCTGCGACCTGTCCACCCCCGGAAAGGAGCGGCCCATTGAAATGGCGGAAACTGAACCGGGCGCTTTTGAGATGGCGGCGTTTCAAAACTTGTACGATGACCTGTGCGACAAGTTGATCGCCAAGGGCATACCGGCTGAAGAAATAGCCTACGTCCATTCCGCTAACACAGAGGCCAAGAAAAAAGAACTGTTCGGCAAGGTGCGTTCCGGCCAGATACGGGTGCTGATCGGCTCCACGCAGAAGATGGGGGCGGGCACCAACGTCCAGCAGAAGTTGGTCGCGCTTCACCATTTGGATTGCCCGTGGAGGCCCAGCGACCTCCAACAGCGGGAGGGGCGCATCATCCGCCAGAAGAACGAAAACGACGAGGTGGATATTTACACCTACGTCACCGAGGACACTTTTGACAGCTACCTCTATCAGTTGGTGGAGAGCAAGCAGAAATTCATCGGCCAGATCATGACCAGCAAATCCCCGGCCCGCTCCATTGAGGACATTGACGAAACCGCCCTGTCCTACGCCGAGATCAAGGCACTTTGCGCCGGTGACAAACGAATCAAGGAGAAGATGGATTTAGACATTGACGTTCAGCGGCTGAAACTGCTGAAAGCCAACCATTTGAGCCAGAAGTATTCCCTGGAGGACAGCATCATCAAGCATTTCCCCCGGCGGATCGCCATCGCCAAGGCGGAGATCAAGAGCGCACAGGAGCATATTGCCATCCGGGACGCGAATACCCACCCCAACAAGGACGGCTTTTCCCCTATGGTGGTGGAGGGTGTGACCTATACCGAGAAGAAGGCGGCGGGCACCGCCATCCTCGCCGCCCGCAAAACCCTGGCAGACAATAATGCCATTGTCCCCCTGGGAGAGTACCGGGGCTTTCAGATGGAGCTTTCTTTTGACCCATTTTACAAGGATTACACCGTGAAGCTGTCAGGTGTCCGTGACTGCGGCATAAGCCTGGGTACGGACGTTTTTGGCAACATCCAGAGGCTTGACAATCTGCTCAACAACTTTGAGTACCAACTGAAATCTGCCCAAAACGATTTGACCACCTACGAAACCCAGCTTGCCAGCGCAAAGGTAGAGGTTGAGAAGCCGTTTCCCCAGGAGGACGAGCTGAAAACAAAATCTGCCCGTCTGGATGAACTGAACATCCTACTGAATATGGACAAGCAGGAAAACGAGATCGTGGATGGGGATGTGGGGGACGAAGCCGACGCCCCTGCCCGTGATGATCCTGACCGGGATCGGTGAGCAAAAAGCACGGGGACAAGTTACACACTTGCCCCCGTACATAGTTCGCAGTATTATTGCCGCAGGTGGGCGTCCCGCCGAAGGGTGGCGATCAGCGCCTCAGTTATGTCTTTCACCATGCGGATTTCATAATCGTCGCAGTCCTCAATCAGCTCAGCTATGTCCTGTTCAAACTGCGGCCTTGCGTGTATCAGGCTATCACAAAGAAGGTCATCAACCGTGACGCCAATAGCATTAGCCACGCTGACAATGGCCGACAGGCTGGCCTTTGTCGTGCCGGTTTCAATGTTGCTGATGTGGGTGGGGGACAGCCCTGATTTTTCCGCGACGTGTTCCTGCTTCATATCGGCTTTGATCCGGGCGATCTTGACCCGTTTTCCGATTGCCTTGTAATCAAGTTCTCGCTCCATGAGGCCCCTCCACTGCAACAAGTTTTTATCATGGCTATTGTAATCATTGTGGAGGGATATTATAATAGTCCATAACCGTAGAACACGGATATAGTTCAAGCGCCAGAAAAATAATTCGCACATTTGAGTTGAAGGGCATGATGGCATATAATAAGGCCAACGCTTGAAGGAGGGAATCGTCATGAGTGAGCGGTTTAATTTTGAAGCCTTTGCGGAGGCCCAGGGTGTGGACTTCCGGGAGTATTTGAGTATGATTGCCGCGAAGCTGCCCAAGGTGGATGAAAACTCCCGTGCCATCCAGGAGCGCATCAGCGCCATCTACGAGCAATATCCCAGGGTGATGGGGCTGTTCGACCAGGAGGCTGTGTCGGCGCTGACCGAGGCAGAGTGCGCGGCGGTGATTGAGATCGCCAGCCTGCGGAACCAGCGGACGGAGATTGAAATGGAGGCGGCGTACTTCCGTGGCTGCTATGACAGCGTGGGCTACCTCAGAAAAGCAGGAATTTTGTGATGAAGGGCGGCGCTGGCCAGCGCCGCCCTCTACATATCGAAAGGAATAAAATTCATATTTTTATTCGTTGATAATCAGCTTATTCAGGTCAAAAAGCGCCGCTTTATAATTCTGTACCCGGTACAGACGCTTATTGGGATCGGGCTGCTCTATCACATGACCTTCTCGTTCCAAAAGCTCCTTTTGCGCTTCCTTGTCAAAATACCGGCCATAGTCTATCAGCATCCCCCGGAGTGAGATCATGCGCCAGTAGGGTATCAGGCTATCCCGGTCAGCCTCGCCATAGTCTTTCAGTTCTGTGATAAAGTCCACCCGCTGAACATCGGCGGGCTTCCAGAACAATTTTTTATCAAAGGGCATGATACCGCCGCCCTCGATCTCGCAGAAGTCAGCACCCTTCCGTCTGGCCCACATATCGCAGATGGCCTCCTGGGTGGTGAGTTTCCCTGCGGGTATCATGCACATAATGGTGGAGAACGTCTGCTTATCCAGATGCACCGCCTTTTTTGAGGCGGGGATATATTCATGCTCTACCATGGGGCACCTCCATACGAAACTTTGCTTTTGCCGCATTATACCATCTTTTTCGTTCTGATACAACAGGAACCGTACATAGCCAGGGAGATTTTCAATTTGAAAATCCTTCCGGCTATTATGCGCTCAACAAATGCCCTAAAAAGGGAGTTGACAGTAAGAAATTTTAGTGGTATATTACTTACAGAAACAATAAATTATTTTATCTGGAGGGATACTATGCTTGTTTCTAAAATGGTGCAAATCGAGTTTGCAAATCCAAAGATGAAGGCTATCAATGCAATACAAGACATCCGTAAAGGCGTTAAAGCCGCCAGTTTGAATCTTTATTCGAGACACGACGTTCAACTTCAATGGCCGATGCCATTTGGAGATGATAAAGTGGTACTTGAAGTGAAAATTCCAGAAGATAAAGTAGAATTTTTTTCACTTGGGAACCATCTCCGGGGAATTTCCGCTTACTTACTAAAATATTGTGGTGGAAAATATGACGAGTATGTTGTGGGCAAAAGGCTCCTTAATTATGTTGAGTTATCTGAAACAGAAATGGCCCATGATAGTTTATCACTGGCTGTACGAATGGAAATGATTGCGGATTTTTCAAGACTTCTAAAAAGGTCTGACCCTGAAGCAATAGAGAAAATCAATCAAATTCGTTCTGTATTAGAGAACGAAAGTCAGTGATACTCCGAATTTTTGAAAGGAGAATGTGATAATTATGGAAGATTACATTGAAAATGCAGCTCAAGGTATTCCAGAACTTGCGCGGAATACGGCAATCAGTTTTCGCCTCGAAGGTTGGCCTGCAACAGTGGCGTTTATATCAATTCCCGTTGCAATAGTTACTATCTATGCTATCGGAAAATTGAGTGCATAAGTCACTATACATAGCCGGGGAGATTTTCAAAGTCTTTCCGGCTATTACTATCTGAAAAAGGAGCTGATGAACCATGACAGACGAGGAACTGCGAATCAAGCTGCACGACCGGCAACGATACCGGCTTTGGCCTCCGGGCCAGCGGGAGGGACGGTAGATGGGCTACGTCACGCCGGAACAGATCACCCAGGCAAAGGAGCTTGACCTGCTGACCTACCTCCAGCGGTTCGACCCCCATGAACTGGTACACGTCAGCGGGAACACCTACTGCACCCGTGAGCATGACAGCCTGAAAATCAGCAACGGCAAATGGAATTGGTTTTCCCGTGGCATCGGCGGCAAGACGGCCCTGGACTATCTTATCAAAGTCCAGGGCTTTTCCTTTACCCAGGCGGTGGAGGCCCTGGTGGGCCAGAACTTCTCCCCCCTGCCCCGTGCGCCCCAGGCCCAGCCGAAAAAGCAGGAACCCAGGGTGCTGTCCCTGCCCAAGTCCAGCCGGTGCGCCACCCACATGGTCAGCTATCTCCACGGGCGGGGCATCGACTATGACGTGATCGACTACTGCATCCAGACCGGGCGCTTGTATGAAAGCCTGCCCTATCACAACTGCGTGTTCGTGGGCCGTGACCTGAAAGGCCAGCCCCGGTACGCCGCCCTGCGCGGCACCGTGGGGGACTTCAAGGGCGAGGCCCCCGGCAGCGACAAGCGGTACTCGTTCACGATCAACGAGAACCCCAGCGCCCCCGGCGTCCACCTGTTTGAATCGGCCATCGACCTGTTGAGCTACGCCACCTTGCTGAAAATGAATGGCCGGGACTGGCGGCAGGACGCGCTTCTCTCCCTGGGCGGGGTGTTCAAACGGAAACAGGAGTTTGTTATCCCTCTCGCTCTCAGCCAGTACCTCCAAGACCACCCCGGCACCAACACGCTCTATCTCCACCTGGACAATGACGAGGTGGGCCGGGACGCGGCGGCGGGCATCATGGAGGGCCTGGGGGACAAGTACACGGTGCAGGACAGACCGCCGCCCTATGGCAAGGACGTGAACGACCTGCTTCAGCGGAAGCTGGGGCTGACACATCGAAAGGAGGAATGGAGCCGGTGAAGGACTATCAGGGCATGAAGATCATCGGCATCGACAACGGCTACGGCAACATCAAGACCGCCAACTGCTGTTTCCCCGCAGGGCTGACCGCCCATGACGTGGAGCCGGTGTTCAAGGATGAATTGCTGGTGTACGGCGGGCGGTACTACCTGATCGGGGCGGGCCACAAGGAGTTTACCGCCGACAAGACCGGGGACGACGACTATTATATCCTGACCCTGGCGGCTATCGCCCGTGAGCTGAACGTGCATGGGCTGACCGACGCCACGGTGCGCCTCGCCGTGGGCCTGCCCCTGACCTGGGTGAGCCAGCAGCGGGAGGACTTCAAAGCCTACCTCATGCGGAGCCGGGAGGTGCGCTTTACGTTCCGGGGAAAGCCCTACCGGGTGGAGATCGCCGGGGCCGACGTGTTCCCCCAGGGCTTCGCGGCGGTAGCCAGCCAGATCAGGGACTTCCAGGGCGTGAATATGCTGTGCGACATTGGCAACGGCACCATGAACATCATGTTCATCAATGACCGCAGGCCCGCCGCTGACCGAATGTTCACGGAGAAGTACGGCACCCACCAATGTATGCTGGCCGTCCGGGAGAACGTCATGCGAACCCACCACGCCACGGTGGACGACTCCATCATCAACCGTGTGCTGCGGTTTGGCACGGCGGACATCCAGGCGGACTACCTGACCACCATCCGGGAAACCGCCGCAGGGTATGTGCGTGAGATTTTCCGCATCCTGCGGGAGCGTGAGTACAACCCGGCCCTCATGCGCCTCCATGTGCTGGGCGGCGGGAGCTGCCTGATCCGCAACTTCGGGGAGTATGACGCCGACCGTGTGACCATCTACGACGATATTTGCGCCACGGCCAAGGGCTACGAGTACCTGTGCGAAATGGCGCTTCGCAAGGGCGGCGGTGCCCATGCAACGTAAAAAGATGACCCTCCGCTTTGACCTTGACCACCCGGAGGACAGGCAGGCATGGGAATACCTGCAAGGTCTTAATGCGGTGTCCCTGAACAGGACTATGGTAGCCATCATCAATCAAGCGGAGCGTATCAGTCTGATGAAAGACGAGTTCCGCAGTATTATCCGGGAAGAACTTGCCGCCGCCCTTCGCCAAGCCCCTGTTCAGCCTGTGTGGGCAGAGCCGGAGGGCGACGATGGGATGGACGATACCATCATGGACTTCCTGGACAGCTTTTCGTGACGGCATTTTGCCGTCATTGTTTTTGACCTCAACCGACCATGACGGCATTTTGCCGTCACTCACTGAAAAAGGAGGTGTTTTCCATGCAGGGCAAACCGCCGCAGAGCAAGCCCCCTCCCAGACCCGCCCGCCGTGTTTCCCCAGCGGAGTGGGCATGGCTCGACCGCATTAACCGCCAGCTTGCCTATGAGGAATATATGCAGGCCAAGCGGGAGTTCTGGCTTTGGGAGCGTCCGCCCAAGGCGAAATCCGACCGGGCTTGAACCTACCCCGACCGTTCTCCCGCGCCGCAGGCGCAGAGGGCGGTATTGTCTTAACAAGCAACGAATTGTGGGGCCACAATTCAGCTTGACAGGGGCTTGCCGCCCCTATGACCCCGCATTTAGACACACATTAAGAAAGGATGGTATTTTTGAAACGAACGCTTGAAATGAAGATACGTTTTACCAGGGCCGAGCTGGACGCCCTCACCAAGAAATCCCGCAAGGCGGGCCTGTCCCGTGAGGGCTACTGCCGCCGCATTCTCAACGGCGCGGTGGTGAAGGAGGCCCCACCTGCCGAGGTGCCCATGCTGATCCGGGAGGTACGGCGCGTGGGCTATAACATCGACCAGCTTTTGAAGCGGGCCAACTCCATCGGCCTGCTGGACGTGCCCCAGCTCCGCAAGGCCCTGGAGGACAACCGGGCCGTGGAAAAGCTGATCGTGGACACCTACACCACCCCCGCCGACTGATATGGCCGTTACCTCTATCTGGCCCATCAAGGGGCGCGTGGACAGGGTGATAAACTACGCCCGGAACCCGGAAAAGACCACCGAGGGCAGCTATGGGGAACTGGCGTCCCTCCACGCCATTGACAATGTGGTGGAGTACGCCGCTGACGATATGAAAACGGAGCGCCGCTCCTATGTGTCCTGCCTGAACTGCCGGGAGGACACCGCCGCCGCACAATTCATGGAAACAAAGCGGTTATGGGGCAAGCTGGAGGGCCGGGTGTGCTACCACGGGTATCAGTCCTTTAAGGCGGACGAGGTAACGGCGGAAACCGCCCATGAGATCGGTGTCAAGCTGGCCCAGGAGTTATGGGGCGACCGCTTTGAGGTGGTGGTGGCGACCCACTGTAACACCGGCCATTATCATAATCATTTTGTGATAAATTCGGTGTCCTGGGCTGACGGCTACAAATTCTACAATTCTCCCGCCGACTATGCCCGTATGCGGGAGGTGTCAGACCGGCTTTGCCGGGAGTACGCCATTTCCGTTATTGAGAACCCCGGCGGGCGGGCCAAGCACTACGCCGAATGGCAGGCCGAGCAGAACGGCAAGCCCACCCACCGGGGCACCATCCGGGCCGACATTGACCGGGCCATCCGTGCCTCCACCACCGAGCGCGACTTTTTGCGGGTGATGGGTGAAATGGGCTACCAGCTCAAAACAAGGGGCAAGGGCGGCAAGCCGTTGAAATATCCGGCCCTGAAACCGCCCGACGCTGGCGGCTATTTCCGCTTCCACAAGCTGGGCGAGGGCTACTCCCTGGACGAGATCAAGGAGCGTATTCTGCACAATCTCCAAAAGCAAGTGCCATTCCCGGAGGTAGTGCATCGTCCGCCCCGGCGCTACCGGGTGCGGGGAAAGCCCCGGAAGAAAATCACCGGCCTGCGGGCGCTGTACTTCCGTTACTGCTATGAACTGCACATCATCGTCAAGCGACCGGCATCCGTCAAGCGGGTGTCTTTTTTGTTGCGGGAGGACATCGCCAAGCTGGACAGGCTGGACGCGGAAACCCGGTTTTTGGGAAAGCACCGCATCGGCACCATCGGGGAGTTGACCGTCCACCGGGAAACGGCGTCGGCGGAGGTGGACGCCCTGACCGCCCAGCGGCAGGAACTCCGTAAGGAGCTGCGGCGGCTCAACCGGCTCGTCGTCGCAAAGTCCGCTGACTCCGTTTCCGCCTGCGGCGAAAACTGCGCCCGCTCCCTTGCTCCTCCTCTCCCCACAGAATCTGTCGATTCTGCGGGGGCCCCGTATGTCCCCGTGGCCGTGGGCGAGGTGAAGCAGAAGATCAGCGCCCTGTCCAGCCGGATCAGGGCGGCACGAAAGGAGGTGGTCTTATGTGACGGCATCGCCCAGCGTTCCGGGCAGGTCAGGGAAAACCTGGAACGGCTGGTGAAGCAAAAGGAAACCGAACGAAAGGAGTTGACACAGCATGAGCTATTCAGGCGACGCGGCGGAGCAGGTCGTGAGGCTGTCCCTGGAAACAGGTGAGGTGGCGGTGAAGCTGGCCGGTGAGGGTGCCAAGCAGCTTGCCATCCTCTTGTACGCCATCCTGCGGGAGCAGAAGAAAACCAAGGGCAAGACCCGGCTGACCAATATGCTCCGCAGCGGCAAGGAGCTGAAGGTGTTCGCCGTGAAGGACAGCGACCTCCAGCTCTTTTGCCGGGAGGCCAAGAAGTACGGCGTCCTCTACTGCGTTCTGAAAGACCGGGACGCCACGGACGGCATCACCGACATTATGGTGCGGGCCGAGGACGCCAGCAAGATCAACCGTATCTTTGAGCGATTCAACCTGGCTACCGTGGATATGGCTGAAATCAGGAGCGAGATCGAGCGCAGCCGCCAGGAACAGCAAGCAGAAGTCCCGGAAGCGCCAGCGGCGGCGGAACCGATGACCGAGCAGGAGGTGGATGAGCTGCTGGACGCTATGCTGTCCCCGCCCCCGGAGGGCGAACTGCCCGCCCCGGAGCGCACCGCCCCCGAACCCGAACAGGACATGGACGAGTTTTTGGCATCGGTGCTGGGCGCTTCCCCCACCAGGGAGGAGGGCCAGACCGAAAACCCCACCGAAGGCCGGATCGAGAAATCCCGTCAGTCCGAGCCTACCTCAAAGCCCAAAGAGCCAGCCGCACCGGGTACTTCTGATCCGCAGGAGCGTTCCCGTCCCTCCGTCCGTAAGGAGCTGGACGCGATTAAAGCGGAGCAGAGAGAAAAGGCGGCGAAAGGTAAGGAGCAGTCCAAGCCCACCAAGGGGCCGAAGCACAAGGCCCCGAGAAAGTATAAACCCAAACGGTTAAAGGAGCGATAACTATGCCGAACTATGATGATCTGTTTACCAGCCCGCCCGCCCAGGGGGAGGAAACGCCCTTTGATAAGGACGCATGGGCGGCGAAAAAGCAGGCGGAGCGCGAGGGCGTCTACGCCATGATCGACAACCACGTTCACGACATGGGCATGGACGGCGGCGTGTTCCAAGCCTATCTGGACGTGCAGGCCCGCTTTGACCTTTACTCCGTGAGCAACGCCATCCTGATCGCCGCTCAATGCCCGGAGGCCACCAAGCTGGCCGACTTCGACAGTTGGAAGGCCGACGGCGTGTACGTCAAGCGGGGCCAGGATGCCATCACCATTCTGGAACCGGGCAAGGAGTACAAAAAGGACGATGGCAGCACGGGCGTATCCTACAATGTGAAAAAGGTCTTTGATATTTCTCAGACCAGGGCCGAGCAGCGGCCCGCCCCTGCCGTGGCCCGTGACGAGCGGCTTTTGCTGAAAGCCCTGATGAACAACGCCCCCTGCCGCTTCTCCATCTCCAACGAACTGCCGGAGGGCACCAACATGGCCTATCACCCGCAGAACAATATCATCTATGTGCGGCAAGGGCTGGATGCCCCCACCATTTTCCGGGGGCTGGCCCAGGAGCTTGCCCGCGCCCACATGGACAAGGGCGGTATCACCTGTGAAAGCCCGGACTTCGCGGCGTACAGCGTGTCCTATATGCTGTGCAAGCGCAACGGCGTGTCGGTAGAGGGCTTTTCCTTTGACCGCCTGCCGGAGAGCTACGCCATGATGGACGCCAAGGCGCTCCGGGCCGAGGCGGGCGTCATGCGGGACGTGGCTGGCACCATCACCGCCGATATGAACCGGCTCTTTGCCGCCCAGGAGAAAGCGCAGAAAAACCGGGACGGCGGCGCGAGGTAAGGAGGGCGCTCTATGCGTGATGAAAAACGTGTGGTCACGCTGAACAACTTCGAGCAGCGGCTTATGGTGGCGGGCTTGACCGACTTTCGCAACGACGCCCTCCGGGACGGTAAGCCCACCGAGGATTTGGACGGCCTCATTCTCAAAGTCATTGACGCGCCGACAAAGCGAGAAAAAAGGAGGGCTGACCGTGAGGCAAGATAAGTTCTCCAAGACCCACTTGACCCTCTACGCCTGCGGTATCATCCCCGTGGTCTGGCTGGCCCTGCTGCTGGCCCCCTATGTGGGCGGCGGTCTGCTGGGGCTGGTGCAGTACGGCGGGGCGGCGCTGAACGACCCGTTCCACATCGTACTGTGCGGGGACAGCCTGAAAACTGTCCTTGTTTTTCTGCTGTGCTATGGGCTGGGCATCGGCGTGTATCTCTCCACCGACCGCAACTACCGCAGGCGGGAGGAACACGGCTCCGCCAAGTGGGGCACCGCCCAGGCTGTCCGAAAGAAGTACGCCGACAGGAGAGTGACCGAAAACAAGATACTGACGCAGAACGTGGCCATAGGGCTGGACGGACGCAAACACCGTCGCAACCTCAATATTTTGGTGTGCGGCGGCTCCGGCGCGGGCAAGACGAGGTTTTTCGCAAAGCCCAACATCATGAACGCCAACACCAGCTTTGTTTGCCTCGATCCCAAGGGCGAACTGCTGCGGGACACCGGGAACCTGTTGAAAGCCAAGGGGTACGACATTAAGGTGATCGACCTTATCAACATGGAGAAAAGCTACTGCTACAACCCGTTTGTCTATCTCCGCAGCGACAACGACATCCAGCGGCTGGTGACGAACCTGTTCAAGAACACCACGCCCAAGGGCAGTCAGAGCCAAGACCCCTTTTGGGATCAGGCGGCGCAAATGCTCCTGCTGGCGCTGGTGTTCTATCTCCACTATGAGGCCCCGCCCGATGAACAGAACTTCCCGATGGTCATGGAAATGATACGGGCCGGGGAAGTCAGGGAGGACAACGACGAGTTTCAATCGCCGCTGGATGAACTCTTTGACCGTCTGGAAATGCGGAACCCGGAGCATATCGCCCTGAAATACTACCGCAATTACCGCTCCGGCAGCGGCAAGACCCTGAAATCCATCCAGATCACGCTGGTGTCCCGGCTGGAAAAGTTCAACCTGGAATCCCTGGCCGGTATGACGCAGACAGACGAGATGGAGCTATGGAGCCTGGGCGAGAAAAAGACGGCCATTTTTGCCGTCATTCCAGATAATGATAGCTCATTTAACTTCATCGTGGGGCTTCTCTACACCCAGCTTTTCCAGCAGCTCTACTATCAGGCGGACGTGGTACACGGCGGGCGTCTGCCCGTCCACGTCCACTTCGTCATGGACGAGTTTGCGAATGTCGCCTTGCCCGATGAATTTGACAAGCTGCTGGCTACCATGCGGAGCCGGGAGATCTCCGTGAGCATCATCATCCAGAACCTCGCCCAGCTAAAGGCCCTCTTTGAGAAACAGTGGGAGAGCATCGTGGGCAACTGCGACGAGTTTATCTATTTGGGTGGAAATGAGCAGGCGACGCACGAGTACGTTTCCAAACTGCTGGGGAAAGAGACAATCGACACGAACACCTACGGACAGTCCAGGGGGCGGAGCGGCAGCTACTCCACCAACTGGCAATTAGCGGGCCGCGAACTGCTTATGCCGGATGAAGTGCGTATGCTGGACAACCAGTACGCGCTTCTTTTTATCCGTGGGGAGCGGCCCATCCAGGACTTCAAGTACGACATTCTGAAACACCCCAACGTGAAACTGACCACAGACGGCGGGGCCGAACCGTACCGGCACGGCGAGGACACCCACAGCATCGCTTCTATCCAGTTTGACCCGGAACTGCTGAAACAGGCAGTGGAGGTGGAACTGGACGCCGGACAACACCGGTTAATTCTTCTCACCGAGGAAGAATTGGAGGAATATATCATCAATCATGGAGGTAACACACAATGAGCATTTTCAAGAAAAACGAAAAGAAGAACGACAACCGCCTGCCCATGCCCAACAAGGTAAAGCGGGGCTACCGCTGGTACTGTTCCCTGGTGGCGGTGGTGGCCCTGATGGGCTGCTGCACCATGACGGCCTTTGCCGCCCCCGCCGCTGGCGGCGACCCCCTCACCGTTATCAACAATTTGTCTGAGTTTATTTTCGGCCTAATCCGCGCCGTGGGCCTGATTCTGCTGGGCTGGGGCATCGTCCAGGTGGGTCTCTCCCTCCAGAGCCACGACCCGTCCCAGCGTTCCAACGGCTTCCTGACCCTGGCGGGCGGCGTTATCATTACGTTTGCCAAGGAGATTTTGACCCTTATCACCGGCGCGTAAGCCCTCACTATCCACTGACACGGGGCAGGCCCGCAGGGACGGGCCTGCCCCTCAAAAGGAGGTGCTTTGCGTGTCGGATAATTGGGTAGTTCAAAATTTAGAGAACGCGCTGGAGGTCTGGAACGGCAAGTTGAGCGAGATATGGCAGCTCATTACGCAGTCCCCCCAGGACTTCAAGGGCGGCGCAATTTGGAACGTGGTAACGGACATCCACGGTGCGCTCCAGGCCGTCGGCTACGCCCTGCTGGTGCTGTTCTTCGTGGTGGGCGTGGTAAAAACCTGTGCGAGTTTCTCAGAACTCAAAAGGCCGGAACTGGCGGTAAAGATGTTCGTCCGTTTTGCGCTGGCAAAGGCCCTTATCACCTATGGCATGGAGCTGATGCTGGCCCTGTTGAGTATCATTCAGGGCGTGGTGTCCTCCATTATGAACGCGGCGGGCTTCGGCGCTCCCAACTCCACCGTCCTGCCCGCCGAGATCGTGACCGCCATTGAGGACTGCGGCTTTTTTGAGAGCATACCTCTTTGGGCGGTGACGCTGATCGGCGGGCTGTTCATTTGGGTGCTGTCCTTTGTCATGATTTTGAGCGTCTACGGGCGCTTTTTCAAAATGTATATGTACGCTGCGCTGGCCCCCATCCCCCTGTCCAGCTTTGCCGGGGAACCCAGCCAGAACGTGGGCAAGAGCTTCTTGAAAAGCTACGCCGCCGTCTGCCTGGAGGGGGCCGTCATCGTGCTGGCCTGCATCATCTTCTCCGTGTTCGCCAGCTCCCCGCCCGCCGTTGACCCGGACGCGGCGGCGGCTTCTATGGTGTGGAGCTATATCGGGGAATTGACGTTTAATATGCTCATTTTGGTGGGCAGCGTCAAAATGTCCGACCATGTTGTGCGTGAAATGATGGGGCTTTAAGATAGATAAATCCATGTGCGCCTGAAAGGGAAAAAATCAAGCAGACCCACCGCAGGAAAAAGCAAAAGAAGGCGAAAGAAGTCGAAAAATGCTTGACATTTTATTATCATACGGCTATAATACGGTGATTTAGATTTCAAAGTCTAAATGGATGGCTTGGGGAGGAAAGGAGACTTTATGTTTGATTATGTAAAGGATAAGGAATTTCTAAGCCGTATGCGAAATCTATGTGGTGAGATAATGCAAGATTTTTGCCATTACTTGAAAGAGGACTATGATATTGGTGCAATATTCTATCTTGTAGGGAGCGGCGCACGGAATCTCGTCATACAAAACGCTTCATTGCCGATAGACTTGGATTACAACCTTGAGATTGTGAAATGCGAAGATTTTGAGGATTGCAGGGCTATCAAAGAATCTGCAAGGAAATCCTTTAATAAGGCATTGCACGAACATGGTTGGAGGGATTGTGAGGATTCAACATCTTCCTTGACCACGGAGAAAAGGTGTTTTGTCAAAGGAAATCCCACCGAGTTTTCGATGGATGTCTGTATTGTTTTCAGAGATACAGAGGAACATTTTCACAGACTGATACACCAAAAGACAGGTTTCACCTATTGGGACAGATACTATTGGAACGAAGCCCCTCATTCTGCGAGAATACGGGAAAAAGCTGAGTATATCAAGAAAAGGGGGAAATGGGAGCTTGTCAGGAAGCAATACTTGAATATCAAAAACAAATACTTGCAGCAAAACGACCACGACCATCCCTCCTTTATATGCTATATCGAAGCGGTAAACAATGTTTATAACGCCAGAATGAGTTGGAAGTAAACTGAATAAACTTGAAAAATCGCCATTTTTCCAAGAATGGCGATTTTTTGTGCCTAAAAGGAGGTCAAATTTTTGGAAGTCAAAATCAACCGTGAAATTCGCAACTACACGGAGAGTATGTTTTTCGGGCTGTCCCTGCGGCAGCTCGTTTTTTCTGCCCTGGCGGTAGTCGTGGCCGTGGGGCTGTACTTTCTGCTGAAACCCTATGTCGGCACGGAAACTGTGTCCTGGATGTGCGTCCTGGGCGCGGCCCCCTTTGCCGCCCTGGGCTTCTTCACCTACCACGGCATGACGGCGGAGCAGTTTATTTGGGCGTGGCTGCGCTCGGAACTGTTGGAACCGCGAGAACTCCGCTTTGAATCGTCCACGCTGTACTACGACCTTTTGAAGTCCAGCATGGAAAAGCGGGAAAAGGAGGAATACAAGCGCCATGATTAAGAGCATCAAGACCATCATGCGGCAGGATCGGGAGCCGTACCGCGTCCCCCATCGGGTGCAGGACGTGATCCCCATTCAATGCGTCTGGCCGGACGGCATTTTCAAGGTGGGCAGCAAGTTTTCCAAGACCTACCGCTTCACCGACATCAATTACAAGGTAGCCAGCCGGGAGGACAAGGAAACCATGTTCCTGGCCTACTCGGAGCTGCTGAACAGCCTGGACAGCGCCGCCACCACCAAGCTCACCATTTGCAACCGCCGCCAGAGCCAAGCGGACTTTGAGCAGTCCGTCCTTATGTCCATGCGTGGGGACGGCCTGGACAAGTACCGCCAGGAGTACAACCAAATGCTCATTGACAAGGCGACCGGGGCCAACGGCATCATCCAGGAGAAACTTGTCACCGTGACCGTCTACAAGCGGGACATTGAGGACGCCCGCGCCTACTTCACCCGCATCGGGGCCGACCTGACCGCCCGCTTCGCCGCCCTCGGCTCCAAGTGTGTGGAACTGGACGCCGCTGACCGGCTGCGTATCCTCCACGACTTCTACCGGGCCGGGGACGAGGGCAGTTTTCACTTTGATATGGCGGATATGGCCCGGAAGGGCCACGACTTCAAGGACTATATCTGCCCGGACGGGATCGAGAAGCACAGCGACTACCTGAAGCTGGGCGACCGCTATTGCCGGGTGCTGTTCCTGAAGGACTACGCCAACTATATCCAGGACGAGATCGTGGCGGACTTGACCGACCTGAACCGCAATATGATGTTGTCCATTGACATTCTCTCCGTGCCCACCGACGAGGCCGTGCGGGAGGTGGAGAACCGTCTGCTGGGGGTTGAAACCAATATCACAAACTGGCAGCGCCGCCAGAATCAGAACAACAACTTCTCCGCCATCGTCCCCTACGACATGGAGTTGCAGCGCAAGGAGAGCAAGGAGTTTTTGGCCGACCTCACCACCCGCGACCAGCGGATGATGCAGGCCGTCCTCACCCTTGTCATCACCGCCGACAGCAAACAGCAGCTTGACAGCGACACGGAAAAGGTGCGCTCCCTGTCCGGGCGGTGCCAGTTGGCGGTGCTGAAATACCAGCAGCTTGACGGCCTGAATACCGTCCTGCCCATCGGCACCCGGAAGATCGACGCTTTCCGCACGCTGACCACGGAATCGCTTGCCGTATTCATGCCCTTTAAGGTGCAGGAGATCATGGACAGGGGCGGCATCTACTTCGGGGAGAACGCCATTTCCCACAACCTTATCATGTGCAACAAGGCCAACCTGCTCAATCAGTCGTCCTTCCGGCTGGGCGTCCCCGGCTCCGGCAAATCGTTCAGCGTGAAAGAGGAGATCGCGTTCCTCATTCTTAACACGGACGACGATATTCTCATAGCAGACCCGGAGGGCGAGTACGCGCCCCTCATTGAAGCGATGGACGGCCTGGGCAGCGTTGTCCGGGTGGCCGCTGGCGGGAAAGACCGCTTGAACGCCATGTATATGGTGGACGGCTACGGCGAGAACAACCCCATCGTGGTGAAGTCGCAGTTTATCATGTCCCTGGTGGAGCGTATCGACCCCAAGGGCGTAGGCCCCCAGCACAACTCCATCATCGACCGTTGTACGGGGGATTTGTACGAGAACGCAAAACACGGTGGCCCTGCTCCCACGCTGACAGCCCTCCGGGAAATGCTGCTGGAACAGCCGGAGAGCGAGGCAAAGGGGATTGCCCTGGCCCTGGAGCTGTTCACCACCGGCTCCCTTGACATTTTCGGCCATGAAAGCACCGTTGACCTGGACAAGCGGGTGGTGGTGTTCGACATCCACGGCCTGGGCGAACAGTTGAAGCCCATCGGCCACCTTGTCATTACCGACACCATGCTCAACCGCGTCACCCTGAACTGGAAGAAGGGCAAGCGCACCCACGTCTTTATCGACGAGTTCCACGTCATGTTTGAGAACGAGTTTTCCGCCGCCTTTTTCAACTCCGCGTGGCGGCAGTTCCGCAAGCGCAACGCCTACCCCACCGCCATCACGCAGAACGTGGAGTATCTTCTGGACTCCGTTCAGGCCAGCACTATGCTCAGTAACTCCGAGTTTATTGTCATGCTGAATCAGGCGGCAAGCGACCGGGAGAAGCTGGCCCGTCTGCTGAATATCTCCGAGGAACAGATGGGCCACATCACCAACGCCCCCGCCGGGTGCGGGCTTATCAAGTATGGCTCGGCCCTGGTGCCCTTTGTCAACCGCTTCCCCTCCAACACCGAACTGTACCGCTTGATGACCACCCGGCCCGGTGAGGGCCGCTTTGCGGGGGGACAGGCTTAATGCCTGCCCCCCTCTTTGAATGGAGGGATGAAAATGCCATTGAAAATCAAGCCCTGCCACCTGCGGGCGGCGAGGGAGTATGTGGGCCGGTATCACCGGCACAGCATCCCGCCCGTGGGCGGCAAGTTCGCCGTGGCCTGTTATGACGGGGACAACCTGTGCGGCGTCGCCATTTGTGGCCGTCCCGTCGCCCGGTATCTGGATGATGGGCTGACCCTGGAAATCCTGCGCTGCTGTACGGACGGGACGGACAACGCCTGTTCCAAGCTCTATGGGGCCTGTTGCCGCATCGGGTTTGATATGGGCTATGAGCGCATCGTCACCTATACGCTGGCGTCGGAGAGCGGAGCATCTTTGCGGGCCGCTGGCTTTGCCTTTGACGGTGTGGCCGGGGGCCGGGAGTGGACAGGCCAGCGCCGCAGGGACTACTATGTGGCCCCCGCCGAACTGAAACACCGCTGGATAAAAAGACGGGCGGGTGAGCAGACATGAGCAGGATCAAGACCCGTGAAAAGGGCAAGGATATTAAAGTGTTGGACAAGTCCGCCGTCGTGGGCCAGCGCATGAAAAACGCCTTTATTCGCTCTAAGCGGAGCGCGGCGGCATTGATGGACGACCGGCAGGCCACCCCCAGCGAGTACGCCGAGGACAAGGTGGAGTTTGCCGCCGACGATCTGGCCCATGATACGGCGAATGTGGCGGTGTCCGGCACGAAAACGGCAGTACGCCAGGGGCGAAAGCTGTTCCAGCGCCAGCGGGAGAAGCGGGCGGCGGAGAAACGGCGGGAGAACACCGCCCCCACCGAACAGCTCCCCGCCTCCGAACCGCCCCAGGGTATGGCCCCGGAGGGCCAGCCCCCACAGCGACGTAGCGGGACACCCTCGGAGGGGCGGCTCCCGCGTCAGCGCACCGACCCGCCCAGGGATGGGCAACGCCCCCGGCAGGGCACCGGCCCCGCCCAGGACAGACGGCTCCCACGCCAGCGAACCGGGACGGCCCCGGAGCGCCAGTCCCTCCCACGGTATGAGCGCACAGCAGAGCGGCCCCCGGCCCGTGCTGACATTGAGTGCCCCGCCGATACTGTAAATTCGTTTGTAGAACGAGGACGGACTTTTGCCAAAAAGCAGGCCGTAAAGTGGGCCGAGCGGAAACGGCAGGTGAAAAATCGGGCTGTTCAGTCTGACCGGCCACCGCAGGTAAAGCCCCAGGCCACCGCCAAAGCGCCCCAGCAGGTGGAAACGGCGGTCAACACCGTGGAAACGCCCGTAAAAATGGTGAAACGGCCCGCCCAGGCTATGGGGCAGGCCGCAAAGGCCACCGGCAGGAGCGCAAAGGGCACTATCAAGAGCGCCCAGCGGACGGTCAAGACGGCACAGCGCACCGCAAAGGGCACCGTGAAAACCGCCCAACACACGTCTAAAACCGCCATCAAGACCGCAGACCATACGGCAAAGGCGGCGCAGAAAACGGCCCAAGCCACCGCAAAGGCGGCGAAAATGACCGCCCACGCCGCCCGTGCCGCAGCCAAGACCGCCGCCGCCACCGCGAAAGCCGCCGCAAAGGGCGTTTCTGCCACGATAAAGGCCATGATTGCGTCCGTTAAGGCGCTTGTGGCCGCTATTGCCGCTGGGGGCTGGGTTGCCATCCTTGCCGTTGTGATTATCTGCTTGATTGGCCTGATCGTCGGCTCCTGCTTCGGTATCTTCTTCTCCGGGGAGGACAGCGGCACGGGACAGACCATGCCCGCCGTTGTCCGGGAGATCAACCAGGAATACGAGGGCAAGCTGGACGAGATCAAGAACGGCACCGCCCATGACACGCTTGAAATGTCCGGCTCCCGCGCCGTCTGGCCGGAGGTGCTGGCGATATACGCCGTCAAGACCACCACCGACCCGGACAACCCCCAGGAAGTCGCCACGATGGACGACAGCAAAAAAGAGCTGTTGAAAGAGATATTTTGGGCTATGAACGAGATAAGCCACCGTTCGGAAACCGCCACCACCATCCAAACCGTGGAAACCGACGACGGGGCGGGCAATATCGTTGAGGAAGAAGTTGAGGTAACGACAACGACCCTCTATATCACCGTGACCCACAAAACCGCCGATGAAATGGCGAACGTCTACAACTTCACCGCTGACCAGCGGGCGCAGCTTGCGGAGTTACTGGCTGAAGAAAACCGCAGTATGTGGAGCAGCGCCCTATACGGTATCGGTGTGGGCGACGGGGAGATCGTGGTGGTGGCCCTCTCCCAGCTCGGCAACGTGGGGGGCCAGCCCTATTGGTCATGGTACGGCTTCAACTCCCGCGTGGAGTGGTGCGCCTGCTTTGTCAGTTGGTGCGCCAATGAGTGCGGGTATCTGGACGCTGGCGTGATCCCTAAAACGGCAGGCTGTGTCACCGGCTCTAATTGGTTCAAAGACAGGGGACTATGGCAGGACAACAGCTATGAGCCGCGCCCCGGCGACATCATCTACTTCGATTGGGACAACAAGGGAAGTTCCGGCCCCCAGGACGGCCTTGCCGACCATGTGGGCATTGTGGAGAAGGTGGAGAACGGAATGGTCTACACCGTAGAGGGCAATTCCGGCGATAGCTGCCGGGAGAACCGCTATGCCATAGGGCACTATGAGATTTACGGGTACGGTACTCCCGCCTATTAAAAAACCAGCCGCCATAATCGGCGGCTGGTACATACACTATATTTTCGCACACTTGTATCGTGCGAATCAGTATTGTATAATCTGATGGAACTCCTTAATATTAGGAAATTCTTAATGAATTATCATTGAAAAAACAAGGAGTTGCAAAAGAAAATCTGATATAATGGTTAAAATTCACCACAGAAAAGAGGTAAGTAAAATGGCTAATAGGATTTTAGTTGTAGATGATGAAGCTGAAATTGCCGACCTGATTGAAGCCTATCTGACCGGCGAAAATTATACAGTATTTAAGTTCTACTCGGCAACGGAAGCCCTTGCGTGTATCAACACCACGGAGCTTGACCTTGCCATTCTTGATGTGATGATGCCGGAAATAGACGGCTTTGCGCTGTGCCAGAAGATACGGGAAAAGCACACCTGGCCCATTATCATGCTGACGGCCAAGGACGAGGAGACAGACAAAATCACGGGTCTGACCCTGGGGGCGGACGACTATGTAACCAAGCCTTTTCGCCCTCTGGAGCTGATGGCGAGGGTGAAATCTCAACTGCGCCGGTATCAGAAATACAACCCCGCCCGTTCCGGCAGCATAGAAACACCCACTGTCCCGGCAGACACCATCATCTGCGGCGACTTGACTATGAATATCAAAGCCCACACCTGTTTCCTGGGTGAAAAACCGCTGGTGCTGACACCTACGGAATTTTCTATCTTGCGTATTCTCTTGGAGAACGCCGGGAACGTGGTCAGCTCGGAGGAATTGTTTCACAAAATCTGGCAGGACGAGTATTACAGCAAATCCAACAACACCATCACCGTCCACATCCGTCATCTGCGGGAAAAGTTGGGGGACAGCATGGACAAGCCCAGGTTTATCAAAACGATATGGGGGGTAGGGTATAAAATTGAAACCTGATCGAAAGGACGAATACCTTGCTTTTCAATCCAAACTGATCCGGCGGGCCTGCGTCAACGCAATTACCTCCGCCGCTGTGGTGGTAGGGCTTTATCTGTTTGTTTGGAAACAGCGAATGGGCGATTGGATTGTCTGGCTGCTGGAAACATTTTTCAAAATGAAACACGAAGATGCGTTTTATTATTACAGCGACCATTTTCGGGGTAACAAAGAGATATTTTTTGCCGCCGCTGTCCTGCTGATATTTACGGTATTGCTGGTGCGGATTTTCCGATGGGTGACAGGCTATTTCAGCGAGGTCAACCAAGGCATTGAGGCGTTACTGGCAGACGACGAAGAACAAATCCAACTGTCGCCGGAAATGCTGCCCTTTGAGCGGAAGCTGAACACGGTAAAGCGGACGCTGGCGGAGCGAAAAGCGGAAACGGCCCTGGCGGAGCAGCGGAAAGATGAATTAGTTATGTATCTGGCCCACGATATTCGGACGCCCCTCACATCTGTGATCGGCTACCTCAATTTATTGGAAGAAGAACCGAATATGCCTGCGGAACAGCGGGCCAAGCGTGTCCATATCGCATTGGAAAAGGCTTACCGACTGGAAACCATGATAAACGAGTTTTTTGAGATCACCCGGTACAATTCCCAGCAAATTACCTTGTCCAAGGAAACGATTGACCTATATTATATGCTGGTGCAGCTATCTGATGAATTGTCCCCGGTCTTTGCCCCCAGGGGGAACACGGTTGCACTGCATTTGGCCGAGGATTTAACGGTGGAGGCCGACCCGGAAAAGCTGGCGCGGGTATTCAGCAACATTCTGAAAAATGCGGCATCGTACAGCTACCCGCACACCGAAATCACGATCTCCGCAGAAAAGTCAGAACATGAGGTCATCATCCAATTTCAGAACAGCGGCGAAGATATTCCCAGCGAGGCTTTGGCATCCCTCTTTGACAAATTCTACCGGGCGGACAAGTCCCGTTCCTCTGATACAGGCGGCACAGGGCTGGGATTGGCTATCGCCAAGGAGATCGTCACACTCCACGGCGGAGCGATCAGCGCATCCAGCAAAAATCATGTCATTACATTCACAATTTCTTTACCGCTGGCAAATTAGGAAAATCTCTATATTTTCTTAGGAATGTATCAATTTCATCTTAAAGCACTCCATGCTCCTGTTCAGTAGAATGATGCTGACAGGAGCATTTCTTTGTCAGAGCGACAACAGAAAGGAGCGCATTATGGGAAGAAAACGCCTTACGCAGTTTTTTCCTGGCCTGCTGCCGCTGCGGAAAAAACAGAAGATATTCTGCTACTACATGGGAATGAGGTTAGACCATAACCGCTATTCAGAAATCCGTTCTGACTTCATGCTGTCCCACCCGCTCTTTCATGCAAGCTGGCCTCTTTATAACTATAAAACGGGCTACGAGCTGACCTACCAGGAGAATAAGGCTTACAACTGCAAACTGGCGGCGAAGGTGCTTGATAAACTTATCATCGCCCCCCGGCGAAACATTTTCCTTTTGGAACGCTGTACGGGGCGCAGATCGGGAAACGGCCTATAAAAATGGATATGTTCTGTCCGATGGACGGCTCCAGCTTTTGCCGGGGGGGCGGGCTGTGCCAAATGAGCAGCTTTTTGTACTGGCTGTTTCTGCATACCCCGCTGACTATCACAGAACAGCACACCCACGGAATTGACCTCCATCTCAATATGCCCGGTATTCCCCAGGGCATCGACGCTGCGGTGGCCGAGGGCTGGCTGGATTTGAAGGTCAGAAACGATACCGCCCACACATTTCAACTCCTGGTTTCTGTTGACAGCCATAGCATGAAAGGTGTGGTGTTATCTGACACAAAGCTGCGGTCTGTCTGTCAAAAACAAATTAGTTAAATCTCCGCATTATATTAGGATTTTCTTAGGAAATAAACAACTTCATATTAAAGTTCCAAGTGCCGCTGTCCAGTAGAATAAATGCTGACAGGGGCACTTTTGCTCAACGTTTGAAAGGAGCTTTTTATGATGGAAGAAAAAATGATGCAAGTCCGTAATGACCACCCCCGCCGCAGTCAAAAGCGCCGCCGGAAGCGGTTTCCCTGGGGAGATATTGTGGCGACGCTGTTGGTGGTGGCCCTTTGTGTCTACGTCTTTATGTCCTTTGGCGAAAAAACGCCCGATGAAGAAACAACCGTGAGGGGTGCATCTGCTCCGACCACGACCCCGGCGCAGGACAACGTGCAGGTTGGTATCTTGGCTGAAAACACGCAGCCTGCGGCCAGCGACACCGATTGGAATTTGGTGCTGGTGAACTATGAAACCGCCATCCCCGAAAACTACGAGATCAATTTGGTGGAGGTAGCTGGCGGCGAAAAGGTAGATGAACGCATCTATGATCCTCTGATGGAAATGCTGGAAGCGGCCAAAGAGGGGAATTGGGATCAGCTTCCGATGGTAGTGTCCGGCTACCGCACCCAGGCCAAGCAGCAGAAGCTCTTTGATGATAAGGTATCCAAATATCGAAGTGAAGGACACTCCAAGAGCGAGGCGGAAGAACTGGCAAAGCAGTGGGTGGCCGTTCCCGGATACAGTGAACACCAAGTCGGGCTGGCGGTGGACATCAACGGGGCCACCTATGACCTCTATTTCTGGCTTCAGGAAAACAGCTACAAGTACGGCTTTATTTTCCGTTACCCTGGGAGCAAAACCGAGATCACCGGCGTGGCGGAGGAAGTTTGGCATTACCGCTATGTGGGCGTAGAAGCGGCCACGGAAATGTACGAAAAGGGCCTGTGCCTGGAGGAATATCTGGCGGAAAGGCAGGGAGAGGAATGAGCAGACTGAACATCGCCGTCTTGTTCGGTGGCTGTTCCCCGGAGTACGGGGTGTCCCTCCAGTCTGCCGCCGCCGTTCTCCGGCACATGGACAAAGGCCGGTATGAGCCGGTGATGGTGGGGATTTCCCAGGCGGGGGACTGGTTTCACTACACCGGCCCGGTGGACAGCATTGAAAGCGACACTTGGCACAATGCGGAAACCTGTGTCCCCGCTGTTATGCGCCCTGATCGGAGCGCCCCGGCCCTCCTGGTGTTTGGGCCGGGGAATATGCGGGAAATCCACCTGGACGCCGCATTTCCCGTCCTCCACGGTCAGAACGGGGAGGACGGGACGGTGCAGGGTCTTTTTGAACTGGCGGGCATCCCGCTGGTGGGCTGCGGTGTGCTGGCCTCGGCGCTGTGCATGGACAAAGACCGTGCCCACAAGCTGGCCCAGGCCGCAGGGGTGGCGATCCCCCAATCTACCATTTTGGAACGATGGATGGGCGTCACGGTCGCCCTGGCCGAAGGGGAAACACTGGGATACCCGCTGTTTGTCAAGCCTGTCCGGGCCGGTTCCTCCTACGGGATCACAAGGGTCATGGAGCGGGGCCAACTTTCTGCCGCTCTGGAACTGGCTTTTCAATATGATGACCAAATTATTATGGAAGAAGCTGTCCCCGGTTTTGAGGTCGGCTGCGCCGTCCTGGGAAACGAAACCCTGACGGTGGGGGAGCCGGACGAGATTGAGCTGGCCGGGGGATTTTTCAACTTCACAGAAAAGTACACCCTGGAAACCTCCGCTATCCATGTGCCTGCCCGCATTACAGCGGAACAGCGAGAGCAGATCAAAGCCAGCGCCAAACGGATATACCGTGCGCTGGGCTGTCAGGGGTTTGCCCGCGTGGATCAGTTTTTGACAACCGAGGGCAGGCTGGTATTCAACGAGGTCAACACCATCCCCGGCTTTACCGCCCACAGCCGCTACCCCAATATGATGAAAGCGGCGGGGATGTCCTTTGAGCAGGTCATTTCCGCTCTGATCGAACTGGCGGTGAAAAGATGATCGTAGAACTCTCCCAGGTGCGGGATTTGATGTTGGTAAATCAAGAGCATCCCATTTCCTGGAACCCGCAATCTTTGGTTTTAGTGGGCGGGCGGGTGCTGATGGATGAACGTGCGGCCTCTGCCTTAAACAAACTTATGGAGGAATTGGACGGTTGGCGTTTTATCACAGCGGTAAGCGGCTGGCGTTCCCAGGAGGAACAGCATGAAATTTATATCCGTTCCCTTTGGGAAAACGGAGAAGAATTTACAAAGCAATTTGTAGCCAGACCCGGCCACAGCGAACACCAGACCGGGCTTGCTATCGACCTGGGACTGACCCAGCCGGATATTGACTTCCTCCGCCCCTATTTCCCCTATGAAGGTATCTGCCAAACATTCCGGGAGCGGGCGGCAGCTTATGGCTTCATTGAGCGATACCCGGCAGGAAAAGAGGCCGTCACCGGGATTGCCCATGAGCCGTGGCATTTCCGCTATGTAGGCGTCCCCCATGCGGAGATCATAGTGGAGCATGGCTGGACGTTGGAGGAATACCACAAACATCAAAAGCCGTTCTCTTTGGAGGTGCCGACTTGAAAGCAAAAAAGTTTCCAGCTTTAGATGACTTCCGGCTGATTGCCGTGATCCTTGTTGTCGCCAATCACACCCGCTCCGCTGACGGTGAATTTCTCTGGCTGCTGACTGTACTGCGCCGGGTGGCCGTCCCATTCTTCATTATGGTCAGCGGCTATTTTCTGGCTCGTGGGAACTGGCGCTCTACGGGGAAATTCCTGACAAAGACGGCGATGCTCTACGGTGTGGGGGTACTGCTGTACCTGCCCTTGAACTACTACGCCGGACAGCTATCGCCGGATTTTTTTCGCCGGGTGATTTTTGACGGCAGCTTTTATCATCTGTGGTATCTCCCCGCCCTTTTGTTGGGGACGCCCATCGCCTACTATCTCAGCCGTTTCAAGCCACAGGCGGCAATCCCGATTGCCGGGGCGTTGTATCTGATTGGGCTGGGCGGAGAGAGCTACTACGGCTTGGTGTCAAATATCCCTATTCTCTCCGCCTTTTACAGCGGTATCTTCCAGGTGTTTGACTACACCCGAAACGGACTTTTCTATGTCCCGCTGTTTCTCCTGCTGGGGGCGGCAGGGATCGTATTCAGTCGGAGGACTTCTATTATTGGACTTCTGTGTTCTTTGGCCGCGCTGATTGTGGAGGCGCTTGCGCTCCATCGGTCAGGTATTCAAAGGCACGACAGTATGTATTTTTTCTTCCCGTTTCTGATGGTATTTCTGTTTTCTCTGCTGTTGGAGGCTAATCAGGGGGAGCGGCGCAGCTTACGCCAGTTGACAACCGTGGTGTATCTAATCCATCCCTGGTGTCTTGTGCTGGTGCGGGGGGCAGCAAAGATAGTCGGACTGACCGGCCTGCTGGTGGAAAACACCATTGTGCTTTTTGTCCTGGTCTTGGCCTCCAGCTTCTTCCTGTCACAGATGGTATTGCTGCTCCAGCCATCCCGCCCCTTTCAGACAGGACGGGCTTGGATCGAACTGGATCGGGCCGCGCTACGCCATAATGTCAAACAGTTGCAGTCTATACTCCCGGAAGGCTGCGCCCTTATGCCAGCGGTCAAGGCTAATGCCTACGGACACGGAGCGGTGCTGATTGCAAAAGAACTGAACCGCCTGGGTATTATGGCTTTTTGCGTCGCAACCGTGACGGAGGGGGCGGAACTGCGGCGGGGTGGTATCAAGGGGGAAGTCCTGGTGCTGGGCTATACCCATCCCGAACAGTTTCCTATGCTGCGGAGATACCGGCTGACACAAACAGTCGTTGATCTATCCTACGCCCGATTGCTGAACGCCTACGGAAAGAAGCTCAAAGTCCATTTGAAAATCGACACGGGTATGCACCGATTAGGGATACCGGCAGACCAAAAAGAAGAAATTGCCCGTGTGTTCAATTACAGAAATCTTGTCATAACAGGTATCTATACCCATCTGTGCGCCGCTGATGTGAGAACAGCGGAACAAGAAAAATTCACGCTGGGACAGGCAGCGGCGTTCGACCGTGTGATCTGCGATTTGAATAAGCGGGGCCTTAACTGCGGCAAAATCCATCTGCTGTCCAGTTATGGATTGCTTCAATACCCGGAGCTGGCGGGGGACTATGCCAGAATAGGTATTGCCCTTTATGGTGTGTTGAGCCAAGGAACAGATTGGGAAAATTGCTGGATCGACCTGCGGCCTGTCCTGTCGGTGAAGGCGCGTGTTTCGCTGGTGAAAGATTTGTATGCCGGGGAAACCGCTGGCTATGGATTGGGCTATGTGGCCGAAAGCAACCGAAAGATTGCTGTACTGTCTATCGGATATGCGGACGGCATTCCCCGTACCTTGTCCTGCGGTAAGGGCCGGGTTTTAATTGCAGGATCGGAGGCCCCTATGATCGGTTTGATCTGCATGGATCAAATGCTGGTGGATGTTACGGACATTTCAGATGTTGCGGTCGGTGATGTGGCGGTGCTGATTGGAATGTCCGGCAATCGTCAAATTTCCGCCTGTGATCTTGCGGAGCAGGCGGGGACAATTACAAATGAAATATTAAGCCGGTTGGGTGTCCGCCTGGACAGGATAATTGCATGAACTGGAACCACTTATAGGCTTTCTGCCAAGCACAGATAAAACGTCAGATATAAGGACAAAGAGCCGATGAACCTTGGAACATCTCGCAAGTTCATCGGCTCTATTTTTATTAGCCTGATATTATTCTCCTGGCAACCCGTTTGCCTGATGTATCCCTTTTACAACCGCTTCAACGATAACAAGGTCTTTGTCAGCCAGCCCATCCAGCAATGTATCCACGCGCCGCCGCATAGAGCTTTTCACGTTATCCCGCTCTTTGAATATGTGCCGGTCAAGAGAAACGTCAAACATTTCGGCAAGCTGAAACAGTAAATCCACGCTGGGGGTTTGCCCCTCGTTTTCAATAGCCTGGATGTGACGGGGAGCATAATCAATCACTTCTGAAAGTTGTTCTCGCGTTACGTCCCTGGCTTCACGGGCCTGCTTGATGTCCTGCCCTATGGGCATAAAGTCAAGTTTGAATTTGTTGTTTCGAGTATCCATAAGCTCACCTCTGCATATTAGAAGTATAATCACTATTTTACAGATATGTGAGCGCCGATTAAACGAGCTGTAATATCCTAATATAAGAGGTGAAATATCTCTTTCGACTTACCTGAAAAACAATAAGCAAGCCCACCTAATAAAAAAACGGTGTTTTGGGTGGACTGTTTTGCTGTGCCTAAAATCGGCTTATGCCCTCCAGACCCGTTTGAGTTTGGAGGGATTTCTTTGCATTGGTCTGACATGACCTGCCCGCTGCTTATTAAAAGCAGCGATTACTTATGAGGCTCCGTGCAAAAGCGAGGATGATCGGTTAAAAAAAACCTCGTTTTTGCATGGGGCTTTTCTATCCAGCAAGTAGAGGCTACATCTCTACAACATAGTCCTGCTTTAGCCCCTCGCTGCCGTGGCCCGCCCCCGGTCTGAATTTTCCAAAAATTCAGACTGGAGGTAAAGGAAAATGGCAGACAGCCATCCAAAAAACCTTGATCCCCGGCCCAAGCGCCGGAGGGATAAGGACAATCCCTACACGATCTTTACAACAGGTATCGACACTACCACCCCCCACTACTATCTGACCTTTGTGGACAGTAGCAACGTGGAACGGTGCGTTGAGATCGACAAGCCCTTGTTTGATGCCTTTGACCGTTTTGAGTTGGAGGATATTTCTTTCATGCACAAAGTGGACAAGCACTATGAGCAGACAGAGCAAACGGAGGCATCGCTGAATAAGCGGGCCATAAAGCCCCAGGAAAGCGTGGAGGAAATCGTTTCCCAGCGGATGGAGGTAGACAAGCTCCATCAAGCAATCGCCCGACTGCCTGAAAAGCAGCGCCGCCGTCTGGTGCTGTACTACTTCGGGGAGTTTACATACGAGCAGATTGCGGAAATGGAGGGATGCACAAAAAGGGCTGTGAAATTTAGCGTAGATATAGCCCTCAAAAATCTTAAAGAAAATTTCTGACCAAGACTACACATTAAGCGTTTGAAGTGAGTAGCAGGTGAAGGGCGATGGAAAGCCCTTCACCTGTTCCTCGTTTGTGCGGCGAATGGGTTTGACCTTTGACAACTTCATACCCATTCATCAAGCACATTCCTATTGCCGTGAGCCACTTTTGCCGCCGCGCCAGGATGTGCCGGACAGGACAGCGGGATGCCACACTATCATTTCGTCCACGGTCTGTTATCCGGCATGGAGCGAGAACCAGCGGCCATGAAATACCGGGCGGCTCCCGGTACGGCCATGACCGGCAATAGGGACAATGAGACTCCTGTTCAGTCACAGTCCGAGCGTGAAAGTGTTTCCAGCACTATGCCGTCGCAGGCAATGAGAGCAGCCGCATGAGAACCATGCGGGGGTGAAATTCCCGTGGAGCTGGTCGCCGCCAGCCGCTTGATGACTTCCCATAGCGGGCCGGGGTGTCGCGGACAAATAGGCTTGCTTTGATATAAGCCGGACAGCGGGACTTATTTTATGGAAACGGGAGCGTTTATGCTCCACCAACCTTGATATGTCATGCTGTCCGGCCCCTACATAGGCGGCGCAGGCCGTCTAATTTTTATAGGAGGTCAAACACCATGAGCAGGACATATTTACGCGGCGACCTATATTACGCCGACCTGGGCCACGGGATCGGCTCGGAGCAGAAGGGCATCCGGCCCATCGTTATCATCCAGAACAACGTGGGCAACAAGTACAGCCCCACCGTTATCATCGCCGCTATCACCAGCAAGGCCAACATCAAGGCCAAGCTGCCCACCCACTACTACCTGGACGCCGGGAACGGGCTGACGCAGCCCTCCCTTGTCCTGTTGGAGCAAATTCGCACCGTGGACAAGCGGCGGCTGTCCGGCTACATCGGCAGGCTGGACGAGAAACATATCCGGGGCATCAACCACGCCCTGGCGGTCAGCATCGGCCTGATCGAACCCGTACCCCCGAAACTGACCCTCTGCTTATGCGGCGCTTGTGCTGACGCTTTTCGCGGCACAGGCGCTTTTGCTTTGCGGGAGGCCACGCCGGTACAGGCTGAAAAGGAGATTTGCGCCTACTGCAAACAGCGCATAGGGGCGTATTTTGATGTAACGCCCAAGGAGAACAGGGGGCAGGCATGAAAAGAAGCCTTGCCGCCCCTCTGACCGAGCATACGGTTAACAACGTGAAATATGAGGTCGTTTCCGCCTTTAAGGAATCTGAAGCTGGGAAAGAAGCGGAGGATTTGGCCGACAAGATGAAACGGCTCATTCTGACCGAGGACATTAAGCCGAGGAAAAAGTGATTTGCACCTTTGCGTTTTGCAGTCAGGGCCATTACAATGAAATAGAAATGTGTTTGTCTGGCTGCCGGAAAGGAGGAAATATGCAGTCCAGAACAGGTAATAAGCACGGTGTTACGGCATTATATCTCCGCCTCAGCCGTGACGATGATCTCCAAGGCGAGAGCAATTCCATCGTAAACCAAAAGAAATTGCTCACCAAATACGCAAAGGAACACCGTTTCACCAACACACGCTGCTACGCAGATGACGGCTACACGGGGACAAATTTCAACCGTCCGGGCTTTCAGGAGATGCTGGAAGATATTGAGGCCGGTTATGTGACCACCGTGATCGTAAAGGATATGTCCCGCCTGGGGCGTAACTATTTGCAGGTTGGCTACTACACCGACACCTATTTCCCTGACCACAATGTTCGGTTTATCGCCGTAAACGATGGCGTGGACAGCGACCAGGGCGACGATGATTTTTCGCCCTTCCGCAACATCATGAACGAATGGTATGCCAAGGACATCAGCCGCAAGGTACGCAGTTCCAAGAAGCTGCGCGGCAACGCTGGCGACCCCATGTGCCCGCCGCCCTACGGCTACAAGAAAGACCCGGATAACCCCCGGAAATGGATCATCGACGATGAAGCCGCCGAGGTTGTCCGCAGGATTTACCGGCTTTGCGTAGAGGGGAAGGGGATTGAAACCACGGCCCGGATATTGCAGGAGGACGGTATTTTGACCCCCACGCAGTATTGGGAGAGCAAGGGCATCCGCAAGGGTGGCAAAAAGAGCCAGGACACCCCCTGCAAATGGTGTAAGACCACCATCACCAAAATCCTGACCCTCCGGGAGTACACGGGCACCCTGGTTAATTTCAAAACCTACTCCAAATCCTTCAAGAATAAGCGCCGCCTGGACAATCCCGAAGAAAATTGGGCTATCTTTGAAAACCACCATGAGGCCATTATCGACAAGACCACATGGGAACAGGTGCAGAAGCTCCGGGAGGGGACAAAGCGCCGGAAGCCCAAGAACACCGAGAAGAATATGTTCGCTGGTCTGCTGTACTGCGCCGACTGCGGCCATAAGCTGCATTACAACATCAACCATCCCAACAGCTCCATTGAGTATTTCAACTGCTCCAACTACCGGGGCAACCGGGGCACCTGCAACGAAACCCATTATATCCGGGCCGACTCACTGGAACAGGTGGTGTTACTGGAACTCAACCGCATGGTCAGCTATCTGAAAAACCATGCGGAGGAATTTGCCGAACTGCTGGCCCGGAAAACCACCAAGGACTATGAGCGTGAGAGCCAAAACAGGCGGCAGCGCCTTCAAGAGCTGATTGCCCGAAATAAGGAGGTTGACCGGCTGTTTGAGCGTATTTACGAGGACAATGTATCGGGTAAGCTGACGGATGAACGCTTTATGAAAATGTCCCAGCGGTATGATGAGGAACAGCAGCAGCTCAAAAAGGACATTGAGGAATTGCAGCGCCAGTGTGACAGGGAAAACGACCGGTCCTTCTGCAAGGAGCAGTTTTTGAAAGCGGTGCGGAAATTCATGGAGATGAAAACGCTGACGCCCACCATCCTCCATGAGCTTGTGGAGCGCATCGACGTGTACCAAACCCAGGGCAGGGGAAAGAACAGGACACAGCGCATCGTGATCCACTATAACTTCATCGGCGTCCTGGATTTGCCGGAGGTAGAGGAATACCCGGAGAACGTGGTGCTGGACAGCCGCCAGGGTGTGGCGATTGAGTATCTTGTCGGCAAGGCCGGGTAAAGAAAACGGAGCGGCTCGAAAGCCGCTCCACCGGGGCAGACCGCCCCATAGAAATAGCAAAGGAACAGCCTTTCGACTGTTCCTTTACATACGAGTGTTCAGTTGCGTTATGAACACTCGACATGGTCCGAGTGGCGGGATTTGAACCCACGGCCTCTTGGACCCGAATATCTCTCTGAAGTCTCAACGGACAATTTCGTGTCCATGTAGAGGCGTTGGGTAGGGGAGAGACTGCTATCTGCTCCAGTGAATCGTCTTGTCTCCGTTCAATCCAGCCGGCGTTTGGGTCACGGTTTGGGTCAAGATATTTTTACAGTGTTTTTCAAAATTGGAGATTTATAGATTGCACCAGTGTCTCCAAAGAAGAAGTGGTTAATCTTGACACTAATAACTATTTTCTAATCACTTGAGGTATATTGAAAGTACATTTTTGCTACAAACTCTTTTTCCGCATGAAAAACTGTGCCAGATTTTACCTTTCCTCTTGAAAAATGTCGAAAAAAATTATATGATAAGCAATATATGTTAGTGATATTTGAGGCAATTTGGGCCGTCTCCAATAAGAGTCCGTTTTATTGGACAATTATTTTGAGATACTGGTAGGTAAGAAGAAGTATCTACCATCCAAATAAACTATGGGGGAGATAAAGATATGGCGAAAATAAAAATAATCAGCAATCCGTACCAAAAAATGACAGTATTTCAGTGTTGGGATGAGGCATTGAAACAATGGCATTCGATTGATGCTGATAGCAACGCGGACAGTAAGTTACTTTGTGACGAACTTTGTGTTGGATTTTTTCCTTTCAAGGCCAAGAAGATTATTGATGTGATTGTCAGCGAATACAGTGTCAATGGAGAAAAAATTGAAGTTATTTTTGAAGGTACAGACGACGAGTACCTTGAACTGTACTCAATTTGTAGCCAAGATGACTATAGTGCATCGGTCAAGCTTTCTAAATCTGGCAGATATCTCGAAAATGCGAGAGATATTTTGCCTGATGTAATTGATATTTTCAAAGAGTTAAGCCCACTCGTGGCGGAGAGCGTTTCTGATAAGGATAAAATTAAAAGAGAGCTTGAAAAGTTCTCTGATGCATCCAACGATGTTATCCCGATTTGTGTAATCGGAAATTACAGTTCCGGAAAATCCACTTTTATCAATGCCCTGATTGGATATGAACTTCTTCCAAGCAGTGATGAGCCTACGACGGCAAAGATTTATAAAATTTCTCAGTCGAAGCAGCCAGACAGGGCGACCATCAAATTCGAATACGATTTAAAGAGTGTTCGCATCCGGTTTAATCCAGATTCCTACAAGTTTTTAACCGATCCGGAGGAAAATTTACTGGCTGTAAAGCTATCGAAAATTCTGGACGGAATTGCTGCAGAGCCAATACCTATCAAGTTAAGTAAGGTTTTAGAAACGATTAACGGATTCGCTAATCACGAAAAAGATGAAGCTATTTCCGATTTGATTGAAATAGAAACGCCCTTTGACGATGATGGACTGTGGGGAAAGATATGGAATAACTTTGTTATTTTCGACACACCGGGTTCAAACTCCGCTTCCAATATTAAGCATTATCAAGTTTTGCAAACAGCTTTGGAGGGTTTGTCCAATGGACTTCCCATCTTTGTATCAGAGTATGATTCGCTGGATAGCATGGATAATGACAGGTTGTATCAGGACATCAATAACATGGCCGAACTGGACAACCGTTTCACAATGATTATTGTGAATAAGGCAGATGCTGCATCTTTGAAAAAAACGGGCCTTTCTGATGATGATCGTGATCGGATTTTAAACCTTGCAATTCCACGTCAATTATATTCCGGCGGAATTTACTTTGTTTCTTCGATTATGGGTCTCGGTTCTAAAAACGATGAAAATTTTATTGAAGAACATAATGCGGAAGTCTTTGAGGATCAAAAAAATAAGTACACAGATTCGACCTCGAGATTTTACAAACAGCTTTATCGTTATAATATTCTGCCAGCTCAGATTAAGCGTAAGTATGATATGCTTTCCGAGAGACACAAAAACCTGCTGTATGCCAACAGCGGTCTTTACAGTGTAGAGCAGGCGATTGAAACCTTTGCCAGCATCTATTCTCACTACAATAAATGCCAACAATCTAAGCTGTTTCTCGGTAAGGTTATTCAAATTACTTTTGATGAAATCACAGACGCAAAGCAAAAAAAGGAAGCCTACCGTGAACGTATTCATGCAAATCTTGAAAAGGAAAAGAAAGACCTTATTAACAGATTGGAAACCCACTCTACTGAAGCAGAAACTGGTTATCAGCAAGACTATGCTGCGGCCATGGACGAATTTGTTAAAGCGGCAACTACAACGTATGAGTCTTCCGAATTAGCGGATCTTGAAGCGTCATATCGTCAGGCGAAAGCAGAGGAAAAGGACATTGAAGGCCGTCGTGAGGATGTGCGTGAATCCACTAAATCTTTTGTAGATAATTTAGGAAGAAACTTTGCCAATACTTTTAGAGAGCGCAATTTATCTGCTCTCAAAAAAATCGGAGCTGACTTTACAGAAGGTTTCAAGGATATTATTGACAATTATAATGAACTGACCGAAACCAGGAAAGATGCGGAGCAGGCTTCCTCTGATGCGCTTATTGAAACCGTCCGCAACATATTTACCACCAATTTTAGTGGTGCGCAGGTCTTTTTGGAAAAAACGTCAAGGGAGTATTGGGCTGCCAGAACCGAGCAGCTTAAACTTGCACTTTCTCAGATTGTGACCAACTCCAGCGCATTGACAGATGAAAAGCGTACTGAGCTCTCAGGAATTATCCTGGAATATCAAAAGTTAGTCTTTGATACCAAGGCCGAAGCTATTTTTGATAAAACAGCATTTTTATACCGATTTTTCGGCGATACCAACAGGCTGAAGATTGAGAAACTTGCTAGAAAGTATAACGAGGAGATGCAAAAGCAGGTTTTGGAAATCTACCACTCTTTTGAACGTAGCCACGCAAATAGTTTTGACGCCTGGATGAGCAGCTTGCTGGATACAATTATCGGAAATATTGTAGAGTTTAGTCCTCAGCTTCATGAACAGGCCGAAATCATACGGGAAGAAACCGCAAGAATCTCTGAACTCGAATCCCGCATGATCAAACTCAACGATTACACGGAGCAAATTAGGCGGATGATGGATTGGAAAGAATCTTGAAAGTTTATAGAGCCAAATTGATAGGCAGGAGGCTATGTCATGAGCATCAAGGATATTATTGCGAGAGCTGGAGAACGAGCTGCTGATAAGGTTTCAAGGCAATCCTCCCTCAGTCCAGAACAACTTGAAAGTGTCCAGCTCCAGCGGGATGAATACCTCTCTCAGATGCCTGATCCAACCGATAGTGCGGCTGAAGAACTGACCAAGCGGCTTCTTGCTGCCAGCAGCGTAGAAATTTACAAGGCTTATCTTGCGCAACTCAAAGAACTCTATGTTCCCATCAAGCGGGAAGTTGAGTACGGTGGTATGGATTTCGATACTGCCAGGAACATCCGCTTTTTCAACATCACAAAGTGGGTAGTGGACAAGAACGAGAACAGCTTGGAAAAGCTTGTGAATGTGTACGAAGTCCTTTCCAACGAAGACTGTAATATCTCGCTGGTATTTCACAGGACATGTGAAACAACCAATGTGTTCTTGGCAGTGACGAATACTAAAAACGCCAATAACAATGTTTCCTCTGAAAATTTCAGAATCCGATTGGGCGATGCGATAAAGGGAAATTTTCCAGGGTCTGAATGGGCCAAGGATATTGGCAGCGGCGTCATTCCCTGCATGAAAAATGATATTCCCTATTCTGTTGCAATAGCATCCAATGTCCCTACAGAGAAGTCAGAAAAATTTATCAGTCAGACGATTGAAAAGCTTCTGGATGGGATCGTACCGGATAAACGGAGCAAGGAGTACATCATTGTTTTGCTCGCAACACCCATTCGTGACATTGAGTACAGAAAACTTGGTTTGGCAGAGATGTATTCCGGTCTTGCCCCGTATGCCTCCTGGTCTACTTCCTTTACCTACAATGAACAGAACTCCACTGGTTCTTCTGCGACTGTGGGTGTCAATATTGGTGCGAGTGCCGGTATCCAGAACGGACAGAATCAATCCATTTCCAATACAGATGGTACTACGGATTCTTCCAGTGATACCACTACCGATTCTACAAGCAAGGGCACCTCTGATTCGACCGGGGACACGATAACAGATTCCACCAACAGTTCTGTGACGGATACGACTGGCAGTTCGGAGTCTGTTAGTAATGCACACACACAAGGATCCAGCGCCTCTACTACGAAGACCTCCGGACAATCCGATACTGTGGGTGGTGGTGTGAGCACGACTATGGGTACAACTGTACAAGTAGGTGCTGGGATACCGGGTGGCCCAAATGCCAGTGTAGGCCAAAACATGAGTGGTACTATATCAGGGCATTATGACCATGGCTGGAACAGTAGTACCGCAGAACAAGTAGGAGCAAACCTCTCTGACACGGTGACCACTGGAACAACGCAAAATGTATCCCAAAGTATTGCTGAATCCGCAGGAAAAGCAATCGCAAAATCAGCCAGTCATGCAGTGACTTCAACAGTTGGACGATCTGTGGCAAATACACTGGGGCGTGCTCTAACCAAGTCCGTCGCCAAAACTGTTGGTACTTTCAGAAGCGTGAACTTTGGTGCGAATTTCGGTGCAAGTTTTGCAAGAAGTTCTAATGTAATGGCAACCATCGGCAAAAGTGAGGGCATCAATCAAAGCTTCACAAACTATAACATCAAACACGCTTTGGAAATCCTGGAAGCCCAGATGAAGCGCCTTGAATTGAGTACGGCTCTCGGTATGTGGGACTTCGCCGCTTATGTTATGAGCGAGGATCAAAATGTCGCCAACAATGTGGCTCACTCTTACCTGGCACTTACTCAGGGCGAGGAATCCTATATGTCCCAGGCTGCCATCAACCTGTGGCGTGGCGATATGGGCGAAGCCAGCGGCGATGCAAAAGAAATCTGCAACTATCTGCGGGAACTCCGCCACCCCCTCTTTGGCCTTAATCCGAATATCACAGCTAAAAGCCCGACTTACAATGTTTATCCGCCTATCGTGACAGCCACAACAAACCTATCCGGGAAAGAACTGGCGTACTCCTTAAACTTCCCCAGAAAATCTATCCCCGGCCTGCCTGTCATTGAGTGCGCTGAATTTGGACGTAATATTGCTACCTTTGACATTATTCCGGAATGCAAGGAAAAAGTTGAGATTGGCAATATCTTTCACATGCATCATGAGGAAAACGTCAAGGTTCAACTTGCTAAGGAGTCCTTATCCTCTCACACATTTATCACTGGCAGCACCGGCTCCGGAAAGAGCAACACAGTTTATCAGCTCCTGAACGAGGCTTTGGAACAAGGCGTCCAATTTATGGTGGTTGAGCCAGCCAAAGGCGAATATAAACACATATTTGGCTCCGACCCCGATGTTTCCGTATTTGGTACCAATCCAGCAATTACCCCACTGCTCCGCATCAACCCGTTCAGCTTCCCGAAAGAGATTCATGTTTTAGAGCACCTTGACCGGCTGATCGAAATTTTCAATGTGTGCTGGCCCATGTACGCAGCTATGCCTGCTGTTCTGAAAAACGCTGTGGAGAAATCCTACGTGGATTGTGGCTGGAACCTTGTCCGCTCTATCAACAAATACGGAGAAGATCTCTACCCGTCATTCGCCGATGTTGCTCGTAACATAAAGGAGATCATTGATACCAGCGAATATGACAGCGACAACAAGGGTGCATATAAAGGCTCTTTGCTGACTCGTCTGCAATCCTTGACCAACGGTATTAACGGGATGATCTTCACTTGTGATGAAATCGCAGATGCAGACCTGTTCGATAAAAATGTAATTATTGATTTGAGCCGTGTGGGATCTTCTGAAACCAAGTCGTTGATTATGGGTATGCTTGTCCTGAAACTCCAAGAACATCGTATGGTAACGGCCACCGGTATGAATGAAAAGCTGAAGCATATCACCGTCTTGGAAGAAGCTCACAATCTGTTAAAGCGAACTTCTACAGAACAGGCATCCGAGAGTGCGAACCTTCGTGGTAAGAGTGTTGAAATGATGGCAAATGCCATAGCTGAAATGAGAACATACGGCCAAGGCTTTGTCATTGCGGACCAGGCTCCTGGGCTGCTTGACTTGTCGGTCATTCGCAATACCAACACCAAGATTATCATGCGTTTGCCAGATCGAACTGACCGTGAGCTGGTCGGACGAGCCGCTAACCTTAATGATGATCAGATTACCGAACTGGCGAAATTGCCTTGCGGTGTGGCTGCCATTTATCAGAACGAGTGGGTTCAGCCGGTTCTTTGCAAAGTAACGAAATATTCCGGAAAGCAAATCAGATATATGTATACTCCAAAGGAAAACGATGAGCATTTGGATGTAGAAGCCGGTATCGTGTCTGAATCCTTGTTGGACTGCATTATGAACAAGGAACTGCTCCGTAAAGGAACTCGTGAGGGTATGCTACGGCTGAAGCGGATGGTCATTCGCTCCAAGCTGGATACATCCATTAAGAAAGACTTCATGGAGTATATATCTTCTGACGATACCGAAGCTGTCGAAGCTCTCCGCCAGTTAGTTTATAACTTCCTGTCTGCCGAAGAAGCAATCAAGGCATCGGCACATTGCAATGAAATCACGGATTGGGTACATTCCGTGGTTGATGGTCTGAATCCGTCTATCAAGGACTACTCCAAGAAGCAGATTGACCTTGCCCTTGCTCTGATCCTGCATGAACAGGCGATTCGTGATGCGGCTTATAATGATCTGTTGGTTCACTTTGTAGAAATCTATAAAACAGAAGGAGGTGTGTTCTGATGTCAGAACTCCATAGAAAATCTGAAGTAGCTGATGTTGGGAAACCAGAAGTTTCGAGTTTCAAGGAAATCAAGCCCGAAACGGATATGACGGTTTCAGAAGCCAAATCCTTCGTTAACAGTCTTTTTAAGGAAACGCATGATGCTTCGGATGGATATTATAATTCCTACGAAACCAGAAGCAGTAACATACCTGTTGACGGTATTCGTGGCCAATGGGAGGGAGAACGAGGAGAATCCAAGTACATACCATCCAACGAAACGGAAGAAGGCAGAGCAGCACGGGACAAGCTGGCTGAAAAGGATATGGATGGCGTTGAGTATAGATACGCTGAACCAGACTTCTCGGAATGTGCCGAAGCAACTGTTGAAATTGATGATATGACCGAGAACCGTTTTGATTATACGGATGCAGATGGAAATGAGAAGCAAGGAAACTTCTCACAGGCGGACGCCAAGTGTGCGGAGCAATGGAACGCCATTGAAAAAGACGGAAGATCCGACTGGACGGCAGCAGATGTCCGTGACTGGCGGCGTGAAAATGAATGTTCCTGGCATGAGCGGTGTGATACCCGTACAATGGACTTGGTGTCAAGAGATATTCATGGTTACTTCGGACATTATGGCGGATGTGCAGAGTGTAAAGTGCGTGATGCTACTAATGTAGATGGAGGTGGATTCGATGAGTAAGTGTAAAATCACTATTTGGGACAGAGCCTTTGATCTGTCCGTTGCATATGAGTGCTACTCCGGAGAGGAAATTCTGGAAAGTCAGAAGGAAGCCTTTGCAATGGTGGAAGATAATGCAAAGGAAGTGGCCGAATCTCTCGAGGCTGTCAAAAAATATGTGCGTAAGACCGGTGCAGGTCAGCTTGCGGATGATGGCATAGAAAACATCTTCAAGTATGTTATGCCGAAAAGCATTTTTGTCCCGCACACTAAGAAACATCGCATTGCCGCTATTATGTGCAGTTACAAATTCGATATGGAGCATGGTATAGCGGTAGTGTTTGAAAACGGCAAATTCAAAAAGGTGGGAACACAGGATATTGTTCTGTAATCTGAAGCTGGGCGGGAAAGGAGTTTTGGTATGATTCGATTTCACGATACAGTGGAGAAAAAGGATAATTCGGAACTCCTTTCCTCTACCGCTTTCCAAGACATAAGACCAACTGGCTCTATGTCCAATGAGGAAGCTCTATCGTTCTTAGATGGATTGTTCTCGGTTGATTCAGAAAGCTGGGATACATCTTCCATAGATGAAGGAAGTCTGCTTGCCGAAATCTTTGGACGATTTGAGGATGAGTTTGACTTTGATTTTGAGCTGGATGATGTAATCCAGGCGGTATTAGACCGCTTTGAGGCATCAAAATGGGAAAAGCTAACTGAAAGCGAGAGAATAGATGCAATAAGCGAATTAGTTGCTGTCATTGGCGAGAAATTAGGAATTGTCGAAGATCCGGAAATTCAGTTTTATGACGGACGTGACGGTTCTTGTGGGGCATTTCTTCCGTGTGAGAATAAGATTGAGATCAATCGGAACACTTTGGATGATCCGCAGGAAGTTGTTGATACCGTAGCCCATGAAATGCGCCATGCCTATCAACACCAAAGGGCTGAATTACAAGAAACATGGCAAGACACGCTATACAAACTCAATTTTGAGAACTATATTTCACCTATTTCTCTGGCTGACGGGAAATACTTATTCTTCACCGATTATCAAGATCAGCTGGTAGAAGCCGAAGCCAGAGCTTTTGCAAACATCTTTACAAATAAGGAGGCCGCATGATGAGCAAAATTATTGAAACCTATTATAAGCAGGCCAATGTAATGCCCCTCCTGTTAAAGCAGAAAATGCTCAAGCTCCAAAGAAACACGGACATCCTAAAGGAATTTGAATATTGGATAGAACATAATGAGTATTTGCAGCCCGGTGTTTCTGTGGAGGGCTATACTGCCAAATCTCTTTCTGAACTGTCAAAGTATACTGATGGTGAAGCTGCGTTTATGCTCCTTATTGAATTGCGGGAAACTCCAGAAAAGACACTTCGCAGGATAAAAAACGGATTCAAGATTAAGTGAGGAGGCATCATATAGTAGATGACGGCGATTTCTTGCGCCTCCAGCTGCCGCTGGTGAGCTTGAGGAGGATGTCAAACTCCAGCTGGTCAGGCAGAATGGCTCCATAGGCGATGGTCCGAGCCTTATCCCAGACGCAGCAGAGCTGCTGTGAAGCGGTGGAACAGTGCCTCCAGCGCTGCGGACAGCAGTTTCTGCCTCTTCTTCAAAGGTCAGCGTCCGGGGACGGGTGAAGACCCGGCCCAGCTGTCTGACATATTTTTCGGGATGCCTCCCCATGCTCCGAATCAACGAATTTGGCATACCTCGCAAAAGTTTTGGTGTGTATCTTATGTGCGGCCCCTCCTGAAAAGTATTTTTACTTTTCAGGGCTTCACCGCACATTTTTTGCGATTTATCAAGCTTTTTTATATCTTTTTCTCTTGGATTCTCAACTTAAGGGCATTACTCATAGAAAGTGTCAAACTGGGCAAAGTCTGTATTTTCATAGCGTTCGTCCTTAGTCTTCTACTCCATGAAGCGGTCCAGGCCGGAGGTAGTGGTGCCCGCCCGACTGGCGGAAAGGTCACTGATGACGCAGATGGCGTTGTAGATAAACAGGGAGGGGATGTCCTGCATGTAGTTGCGTAGCTGGTTGTAAGTGTTCTCCACCCCTATGCCCTCCCGGGAGGGGCTTTTCAGCTCTATGACCACTAGGGGCAGGTCTCTGTTCAGGTGCCAGGCTATCCAGAAGCACCGAGTTCAGCAGGAGACTGAAGTCCATGCGGTTCAGGTCTGGGCGTAGATGTGGGTGTAGACCATTTGGACGAACAGCTCGATGACAGCCCGTTCAAAGGTAGCTTCAGTAAAATAAACGGGATATTAAACCAGCCCTTTAGAATCGAATTGGAATTTTTGATTTGAAAATAGGAATCTCGGTATCATTTGTTCCCCTTAATCCTTTAACATTAAGTAACTCCTTGATGCTACTTTTAGCTATTTCATATTCGGTCATAGGTGCCATCGTAATACGACTAATAGAATATTCTGGAATTGTAACTTGCATAAAAGGCACAACTAGTCCGTTTTTTACACAAAAGCCTTCTTTCAACCGCTGATTATATTGTCCAAAGTACTTCTTTGCTTCATCTTCATTATGGGGGATCCTCTTTTCTGCAATGGAAAACAGGAAGCGAAACTCGTTTTCTGATCTAAAGCTTTCATCTTTGAAGAAGGGACCACGCAGTTCTATGTAACTTCGTATAGAAATTGCCGCTCTTTGCACGGACTGCTTATCAGGCTTTTTTGTGATAAAACTTTCGACGGCTTTTGCCAGCTCTTCTATTGCTTCAAACTGTAGCTTCTTTTTATATAATACATTCCCATAGTAGATTATAAAAGAATCAACAGTTCCATCGTGATCCACATCAAATGTTTTAAGAAATTTGGGAACAGAAAAGCCAATATTATACCCAGTATATTTCCCATTTGAGGCATAATAATTCCACATATTCAAAGAATCGGAATCATTACTTGTGCAAAAAATAAAATTCCGTTGTTTTTCCATTCTTAATCCCAGAAAATCTTTGTATCGTATATCTTGGATTTCCAATCTTTTAATTTTATTGTAGTCATTTTCCTTGAGCAATTCATTTACAACATCTATAAAATGTTGATATTTTTCTTTATTTTCATCACAAAATTCAAGAAGGCGTTTTACAAAAAAGAAAGACTCTGATTTATCATTCATATATCGGAGGTCTGAAAATCGTACAGATTTTCCTTGTACTATAGAAAGAAATGCCTCTGGTGACGTATAGTGGTACACAATAGTAGACTCAGTTGCTCCAGCCATGCTGTCAGGCGTAAATTCTTGGATAAACCTTGAATTGAAATTAAGCTCACTGTTCATAAACTCTCACCTCAACATTATCTTGTGTTCATGGGAGGATTGCAGTCCGGTGTTTCATTAGAGTGGGAGGATATATCAACGATAATTTAGCGGCTTAGGACCGTATACCAGAAACATCAATCTCCCCAGCCATAAGTTTAGGTAACAGACAATCTTTAAGGTTGGCGAGGTTTTTACAATCAATCATATTCTGGTAGGGATGGAGTACCACCACCAGCGTGCGCACGACACAGGACGGGGTGTAGAACTCCCGGTCAGCTTGTCCTCCTGCTCGGCAAACTTGGACATAGGTGCGATCCAGAATGTCCTTTTCACTGCCGTGCTCGACTATCCGGATGTTAGTGAACAGGTCTACCACATCCCCCAGCCGCCGCTTGTCCGGCTCGGGCCGGGCGAAGTTCTTGAGGAGGATGTCCTTTAAGCGCCTGTTTTCTTCTCAATGCTCCGCATGGCATCGTCAATGGCGATCCCGATGGACTGGGTATGGGCCGCCTTGGCAATGACGCTCCACCGAGCGTTGACCGGGACAAAGAAGAGCCCCTCGGCGGTGTATTCGTCCACATCCTCCTCAAAGCCCTCCTAATTTCGGTGAAAATTCCCTCTATTACATTGTAATGGAAAAACGGCGGAAATTCAATCCTCAACAATTCCCTGTATAGACAAAGGACAGATACTCTCTCGCCACATCGGCCAGCCGGTACACCCGCTCCACCGGCGTGGGTGCCTTGTCCGCCATCCGGTACCGGGGGAAGAACCGGGACAGGTGCAGAGGGATATTCCGATCCACCGATGCCAGCCACTGGGCCAGACTCCTGACCTCCTCCTCACTGTCATTTTCGTCGGGGATCAGGAGGGTAGTCACCTCCACATGGCACCGCTCCGCCGCCAGGACGATGGATCGCTTCACTGTCTCCAAATCGCCACCCAGCCTCTGGTACCACTCTGGGGTAAAACCCTTCAGGTCGATGTTGGCAGCGTCAATGAGCGGAAGCAGTTTCCGCCAGGGCACCTCCTCAATGGTGCCGTTGGTGACCAGTACGTTGACCATCCCCCACTCATGGACCAATGCGGCGCAATCCCGGACGTACTCATAGCCGATCAGCGGCTCGTTGTAGGTATAGGCCACCCCGATGTTGCCGTAGGGCCGTAGCTCCAGCGCCTTGCTGGCCAGCGCCTCCGGGGACACCTCCGCCGTCTCAAGCTCCCCGTCTCCAGACATGGAAATCTCGTGGTTCTGGCAGAAGGGACAGCGCAGATTGCACCCAAAGCTGCCCACGGACAAAATCTTACTGCTGGGGTGGAACCGCCGCAGTGGCTTCTTTTCAATAGGGTCCAGGGCCAGGCTGGTCACCTTGCCGTAGTTCAGCGGAATGATTTTGCCATCCCGACAGGCCCTGGCCCGGCAGAAACCGGTCTGTCCCTCGGTCAGGTCGCAGTGGTGAAAACACAGTTCACAAATCATGTGTGACGCACCACCTCAAACCGCTCCAGGGTGTACTTCTCCCGGGCGCTGATGCCGCCCTTCTGCCGGGCGATATCGATCTGCTGCTCCACCGTGTCTACTCCCTCCAAATCGGGTAGCAGCAGACCCCGCCGGCCGCCGCAGGAGACGATGACGCCGTACTTTTTCACGTCCAGCTCCGCCGGGGAGACGATGGGTTCCGGCTGGCCCAGCACGTCCACGCTGTACTCCAAACTGTCAAGTTCCGAAATAGTCACCGGCGGGAAGCGCGGGTCTCGGGCGCAGGCGGAAACGGCGTTCTGCACGATCTCCCAGGCCACGCTGCCCGTGGTCGGTCCGGTGGTCCCGATGCAGCCCCGGAGCCGGCCGTGGGCGTGGAGGGAGACAAAGGCCCCTGCAGCCTGCTTGGTCAGCTCAGCGGGCAAGTCCTCCGGCAAATGTTTCAGTTGCTTTCCTGTTTTCACAAAGGTCTCCAGGGACAACCGGGCCAGTTTGACCCAGGGGTCCTCGGAGGCTTTTTTCTCTGCCAGATGAGCGCGCTCCAGTTCTGCGCACTGTGCACCAAACCGGCGGTTCTCGTCCGGGCCGGTGACAGCAAAGGTGGCCACCCCGTAGCCCACGCCGGTGACGCCCTCGTAGCTGAGGAGCTTCGATTCCACAGCTCGTCCGTCCAGCGCGCCGGCCATGATCTGGAAGGAGCGCAGGCCGCACTCCGCCGCCCGCTCGCAGAGGGGCAGGTCCATAGTCAAAAAGCGCAGGAAGTCTCCGGCGGCCATCGCCTCTGTGACCTGACGGTCGAACTCCGGCCCCTCCGGGGCGAAGCCATAGGGACCGTCGTCCCTCAGCTTGTGGGACAGGTCGCCGCTGGCGATGAACACCGTGCGGCGGCCCAGGTTCTCCACAGCCTGGGCGATGCACTGGCCCAGCCGGTAGTGGTCCAACGGCGAAAATCCGGACAGGCCGATACGGAGGATGGGGCAGTCCACCCCGGCTTCCCGCAAAAAGTACAGAGGCACAAACGTGCCGTGGTCCAGATATGGGTCCCGCTGACCCAGCGTCCCGACCTGGAGGCCGGCGGCTTCCCCACAGCGGATGATCTCATCTCGCAGTACCTCGTCGTACTCCACCTGTAGCTTGGTCTGGGCCGCGCCGAAGGCGGACATATCTCCGGTGGCGCCCCGGCCCGGCGAGATGTGGAAGTAGTCGGCGTACATGATCTGGTGGGGCGAGGTAACGATCAGCACCTCCGGATTCCAGGCCGCCACCTGCTTCGCGGCGGTCCGGTAAGCGTCGATGGTGGTCTGGACCTCCTGCTCCAGCCCGCGTCCCACTGCGGGAATGATCAGCGGCGGGTGAGGGACAATCACTGCTCCAAGAATAGACATGTCAAATCCTCCTTACCAAAATAAACTGCACCTGTGTCTCCAAAGATAGGGCCCCGCTCACTGACGGTTCAGTTTCTCTCGCAGCTGCTCAATGATCTGTGCTTTCAGCGCCGCGTCGATCTCCGGCGTGATCTGCTCGATCGCGGCATCCCGGTCAGCCGCCGCCTGTGTTGCCCAAGCCTTGAAGTCCGTCTCACTCATATTCCCCTTCATATAGCGGGCGTAGTATTTTTTGTACGCCCGTTTGTAGAGCTTCCAGGTTTCCTCGTCCTGAATCTTCTTTTCAAAGACCACCCGCGCCCCTGCCTCCCGGCAGGTCTTGCTCTCCTCGCCGGGCGCAATGCGCTCGCAGTACATCGCCCGGTCTCCCTGCTCATGAAGGAACCATCGTCCGCACAGACGGCACTGCCGGGGTGCGTTGCCACGAAGGATTGCCTTACCCAACTCCACGTAGAGGAAGTCATGCAGAGAAGAAAAAGTGTACCGCTCGGCCATAATTCCGGTATTCGTTCCTGTAACATGAAAGGCAAAGCACATGGAATTGCTGACGGACTGCTCCTCGGGATAGAAAAAGGAGTCTGAATCTATCGCACGTTCTCTCACATAGGGCTGGAGATGACTGCCGAAGGTCTGGAGCTGATGCTCCAGCTCATGCATCAAAGGAATGCCGTCGTTGGAGACAGGCCCAATATCCTCTCCGATGAAAAACGCCGTCACCGCAGCGCCGTACTTAAATGGGCCCTGGTCTCCAACCCAATATTCTGTATCACCAAAGTCCACAGTCAGCGGGAAAGTCAGTTTTGGAAAATCCATCCGAATTTCTCCTCTCGTAAAATAGACTATCATTTTATTTTTATCTATTGACAATATTGCTCTGCTGTGTTACGATAGCCGCATCGGCGAGTAGACTATATCACATCTGAAAGGAATAGTCAACTACCATCTGCACCTCGACAACTGAATACCCACCACCGGAGTTCATACTCCCTGAGATAAGCAGCGCCAAGACCTCCGTAGCGGAGTGAGCGTGCCAACAGAGTGAAAACGCCGCAGACGACCTGGGGCTGGAAGGTGTACGGTGCGTGGCCAACAACAAAATTACAGAAAGGAAACAAAATGAAAATATCTCAATTCAAAGACTACAGTGAACTGCCGCTGTTCCTCAATGCGGAACTGGTGGCGAAGGTGTTGGGCGTATCACCATCCAGTGGCTACGAGCTGATGCATGAATCGGGTTTCCCGGTGCTGAAAATCGGCAACAGGATGGTGGTGCCCAAGGAGAAGTTCATCCAGTGGGTGGAGCAGAACACGACTGGAGGGTCGCAGCTATGAGGCGGCGAGCAACGCCTATCGGGTGGCCTCGCCGTAACCCGCGGCACTATCGTTTCGCCGTACCCAACGCAGTGTGGGAGTACAAACTCAAGCCAGTTGAATTCACAATTTTTTCCTACCTCTGCTATCGCCGCGCTCCCAGCGCACTCACTCCGGAGGTAATCGCAGCAGGCGTCCACATGACGGCAAGTACAGTGAAAAAATATCTGGAGGCTCTGGTTGACAAAGAACTCGTTACGGCTGAACGGTCTCTTGCGCTGGACGTTCAGTGCATCACCAGCGAAAAATTTTTCACTCTGCCCAACGAGGTGTTTCTGCTGAATCTCTCACCCTCTGCGTTTCTGGTCTACGCCTATCTGTTGCTAATCGAGGATCGCCGAACGCACACTTGCCACCCAAGCTACAACAGCATCGCCACTACAACAGGACTGGCTAAGAACACCGCGATGAAAAGTGTCAGCACACGCTTGGAGATGGGGCTCATTGCGGTAGAGTCCAGCAGCTACTTCGACAAGTGCGGGATGAAGTGGAAGGGCAACAACCTCTACACGATCCTGCCTGTGCGGGCGGCGATGGATGCGTTCAACCAGCGACAGCTTCATCAACTGGAGTTGGACACGGAGTGTAGGCGTGTTCTCCGACGGCAAGCGGAATACGACCACCGTCACCCCAGAGCGGCCCTGTGTGCCCCGGACTCCGCTCCGGCAGCACCTGACCCGTCCCAACAGTGCAAACCGCTGTGCGCCAGTTGAACGCCAGTGTACGAGGGGACGGTGAGAAGCAGGAGAAAGCGCCGGCGCTTTTGCTACGCCGGTGCGGTCACAACCACCCGCAGTGCGGGCGGTTTCAGGAACGGGAGCTGACGCTTTTTTACAGGCTGACATTTTTGATTGACGCTGATTTCCGAAAGAGCAAAGGAAAAAGCCACTGTTTCAAGATTTCCAATAACGCTATTGCGGAAAAAGGAGGGTTTACACATGAAAGAAGAGAAAAATCGCCACACCGTCTGGCTGACGGATGAGGCCTGGAACAAAGTCAAGGATCACTACCGCACCGACAACTGCTCCACACAGAATGAGTACATCGAGAAAGCGATCCAGTTCTACTCCGGCTATCTGGATACCGAACAGGCCTACAGCTATCTGCCCCGTGTCCTCGCGGAGATGCTGGAGGGCAAACTGGATGCTCTGGGTGGCCGAATCGGGAAACTGCTGTTCAAGCTGTCGGTGGAGGAGGCGATCATGGCACAAATCGTTGCCTACGGGTTCAATGTGGATCTGGACACGCTAAAAAAGGTACAGGTCAACTGTATCAAGGACATCAAAGAAACGAACGGCGAAGTCGATTTTGAAGACGCCTACAAATATCAAAAGAGGCTCGACTGATGCAGGGACTGGTTCAAAAAAGCGGATACATCAAACCGGGTGGCGGTGCTGGACACTACGCGGAGTACATCGGCACCCGGGATGGTGTGGAGTTGCTGAACGCCGGCGACCAGTACCTGAAGTACATCGCGGAGCGTCCAAGGTCTCACGGCCTGTTCTCCAACGCCGAGAGTACAAACCTCGATGACACAATGAAGGAGGTTAACAACCACCCGGCTCCCGTCTGGACGTTCATCTACTCGCTCAAACGGGAGGACGCCGTCCGGCTGGGGTACAACTCGGCGGAGAACTGGCGGAAGCTCCTTCTGGCTCACCAGACGGAACTGGCGGAGGCGATGAAGATACCGCCCAACCAGTTCCGCTGGTGCGCCGCCTTTCACGATGAGAAGCACCACCCCCACATCCACATGATGGTCTGGTCCGCTGATTCAAAGCAAGGCTATCTGACCGAGCAAGGCATCGAGACGATGCGCTCCAAACTGACCAACGATATTTTTCAAGATGAACTCCTGCACCTCTACAAACAAAAGGACCTGTCCTATCAGGAAGTGCGCGATACAGCGCAGGAGGCAATGCGCAATCTAATCCGAGAGATGAAGTCCGGAATCTGTGACTGTCCTGTCATTGAGGACAAGCTGTTCACTCTGGCCGAGATGCTCCAGGACGCTAAGGGCAAAAAGATGTACGGTTATCTGAAAAAGCCGGCCAAGGCCCAGGTGGACGCCATCGTGGATGAGTTGGCGCGGCTCCCAGCGGTGGCGGAGTGCTATGAGGTCTGGAACAAGCTGCGAGACGAGTTGGAAAATTACTACAAGGACAAACCCAGAGAACGTCTGCCGCTGTCTCAGCAGAAGGAGTTCAAGTCGATCAAGAATATGGTCATCCGGGAAGCGGAGTATATCCTGTTGGGTGAAGTTACCTTCGAGGATGAGCAGATGGATGACGAGCCGTTCGAGGAGGAAAATGTCCCAGTCCCTCATACGCACTGGCAGATGGTGAACGCATATCGGGGAGCCCAGCATGTCCTCTGCGATGACGACTCAACCTGGGCGGAACAGGAGGAGGTTGTCCAAGTGCTGGAACAGCTTTGGGACGCCGGCCTTACAGTGGCAGCGCACCAGTTGGGTAAGTGCTGGCGGGATGGTTTAGGTGTCCTGCCGGACGATGATAAAGCAGAGCTGTGGTTCCGCCGCTCCGCTGAGGCTGGAAATGACTTCTCCCAATACGCACTGGGCAAGCTCCTGCAAAGCAGGAAACGGATTAAGGAAGCTGTCGACTGGTATGAAAAAGCCGCCGCCCAAGGCAATCAGTACGCCAACTACCGTCTGGGCAAGCTCTATCTCCAAGGTGAGGATGTTCCCAAAGACACGGCCAGGGCCATCAGCTACCTGACCCGATCGGCTAAAGGTAGAAACCAGTACGCCCAATACGTTCTCGGTAAGCTGTATCTGGACAGACAGGATCATGAACAGGCCTACTACTGGTTCTCGCAGGCAGCCGCTCAGGGAAACGAGTACGCTCAGTTTTTCCTGGACCGCTGGGACAGCCTGAAGCCTCCCTCGGTCATGCTGTCAGTCACTCGACTGCTCCATCACATGGGCCGTATCTTCCAAGAGCAGATACCGGCCCCGTCTGTCCCTGGCGGTATTCGGATCGACCGGAAGCGGCTGGCACAGCTCAGAGAAAAGAAGATCGCAATGGGACACAAGCCGGATGACCACGAGGAGCAGACACCAAGCTGGACGATGACAATGGGATAGCTGTCAACTGCACCACTGTCTCCAAAGATAACAAACGGCGTCCAAAATTCAAATGATAAATTTCTGATAACTCTGCAGTGAACCTATGGCTATTGTGGCCGCACAATGGTATGTTGTGTGGCTAAGGAGGCGATGTATAATGGCAAAAAAGAGAGCTAACGGCGAGGGCAACATCCGCAAACGCAAGGACGGACGGTGGGAGGGACGCTACACAGTGGGTTACGACCCAGCCACTGGAAAACCAATCAGCAAAAATGTCTTGGCTAAGACGCAGAAAGAGTGTAAAGAAAAGCTGAGACTGGCCCAAGAGGAGGCTGGCAAAATCAATTTCATCAAGACCGACCAGTATACAGTAGGGCAGTGGGCAACTCTCTGGTTTGAAAACTACGCCAAGCCGTCCATTCGAGAAACGACTGCAGCCTATTACAAAAACTACATCGACAAGCACATCTGTAAGCAGTCAAGTAAAAAGGGCCAAATTTCGCCACAAAGTATACCAGTTTTG